>CANNIZ010000084.1 GCA_947505245.1 Pseudomonadota bacterium
AGCCGAAGGCAAAGCGCTGCGCGAGGCGATCGCGTCGGTGGACTCTCGCGTTCAGGTCTTCGACGTCGAGCTCGACCAGTTCAAGGCCCTGATGGCCCGTTGGCTCGCGCTTGGCGAGAAGTCCGGCGTCCTGGCCCCCCAGAAGCCGACGAAGAAGAAGAAAGAGTCCGAGGCTCCAAAGGCGCCGGACGAACAGAAGACCGCGGCCGAACGCCGGGCGACGACGCCCACAGCAGACGAAGAGGCCGACGAAGTCGAAGCCTTTGCGGCCGACGAAGAGGAAGACGAGAAGCCCGCCGCGAAGGCCAAGTCGGCCGACTCCGAGATCTCGGACGATCTTTCGTCGGTGCTGGGCGACGACGAGCCGTTCGCCGCAGCAGAAGAAGAGGAAGACGAAGAGGAGGAGGAAGAAGAGGAAGAAGAGGAAGACGACAAGCCTCGCGGGCGGGCCGCGGCGATCGAGAAGAACGAGATCGACATCCTCGGCGACGACGACGCCGTTGCCTCCGAACCCGAAGCTGCGGCTGGCGGCGATGAATTCCGTCGCGCCGTGCTGCTGTACCAGGAAGGCACGGCCGAAGAGCAGATCTACCCCTTCAATGGGGACACGATGACGCTCGGGCGCGGCCGCGACAACGACATCCAGGTCAAGAACGACTCGAAGGTTTCGCGCTACCACTGCAAGCTGTACCGCCGTGGTCCGAACTTCTACATCGAAGACAACAAATCGGCGAACGGCTCGCTCGTGAACGGCGAGCTCATCACCGAGCGGCGCCTGTTCGGCGGTGAGGAGATCATCATCGGAGAGACGTTCTTCCGCTTCCGAATCATGGACTGACATGGACGACGCCGCATCCGACGCCGAACGCCGACGCCTGATGCACGACATGCGTGGTGCGCTGGCGATCCTATCCGGCCAGTGCGAGATCCTGGAGACGGGCCTGTACGGCGCTCCAAACACGGATCAAGAGCGTTCGCTGAACGCGATGCGGCGACAGATCGAGCGCATGAAAGACCTCGTGGAGCGGGTTCGCGACATCGGCAAAGGGCTCGGCTGACGGATGGCAAACCAACGGCACGTGAGTTAATTAGAAAAGAATGCCCCGCCGCAAGAACCAGCTCGCCGGCCCGACGTACTACACCACCTACCAGGTGGCGAAGTACCTGGGCGTCTCGCTACCAACCGTGGTGAACTGGGTAAACAGCGGTCTGCTCGTTGCGCACCGCACGCCCGGCGGGCACCGTCGCATCGCCCGGAACGACCTGTTGTCGTTCGCGCGAGAGAACGACTACCCCCTGTCGCGCGACTTCCTCGAGCAGAGCGTGGGTTCGAGCAAGAAGGTCCTCGTCGTAGACGATGAGGCCGACTTCTCGGACATGGTCCGCGATTACCTCGTGTTGAAGGGCGGCTTCGAGGTCGAGGTCGCGCAGTCCGGCTTCCAGGCTGGCTACACCGTCGCGCGCTTCAAGCCAGACATCGTACTGATGGACATCCTGATGCCCGACATGGACGGCTTCGAAGTCCATCGTCGGCTGCGCGGAGACCCCGAGACGCGCCACATCCCGGTCATCGCGTGCACGGCGTACCGCGATCCAGCCGTCGACGCGCGGATCCAAGAGGTCAAGTTCGACGGCTTCGTCGAGAAGCCTCTCAAGCTCGACGCGCTCCTCGAGCTGCTCAAGCACCATCTTGGGCTCGAGTAGAGCTCAGCGCTCGCTCAACGGCATCGGGGGACGCGACAGACCCCGCCGAGCGCGGATCACCTCGGACGCGATCGACACCGCGATCTCCGCGGGCGTCTCGGCGCCGATGTCGAGGCCGACGGGCGAGCGAAGCCGCGCGAGCACGTCATCCGGCAGGCCAGCGTTTCGCAGTCGAAGGCGGAACTTGGTGGCCTTGGAGCGGCTCCCGATCATTCCTGCCCAGGCAGAAGCCTTGGGAAGCAGCACCTCGCACAGGTCCTGATCAAGGGCGTGATCGTGGGTCACCACGAGGAACCACGTGTCCGCACCTCCCGGGTGCCGGCGCGCGAACGCGAGCGTGTCATCGCACACCAGCGCACATCCGGGAAACCGCTCGCTCGTCGCGAGGTCTTCGCGCTCGTCGACCACCGTCACCGCGAAGTCGAGCCCTGCGAGCAGCGGCGCCACTGCGTGAGCGACGTGCCCGGCTCCGAAGATCACGAACGGCTCGCGCACCGACAAGGGCTCCACAAACACCTCCATCGCGCCTCCACAACACATTCCGAGGTCGCGCGTGAGGTGAGCCGACCACAACACAGGTCGCCCCGACACGATCACCTGCAGCGCCTGTTCGATGACGCGGCGCTCTACCTCGCCGCCCCCGATCGTTCCGACGATGCTCGCGTCGGACCAGACGAGCATTCGCGCCCCGGCGTGCCGCGGCGCCGAACCCTCCCGCGCCAAAACGGTGGCGAGCGCAGCCTTGCGCCCGGTGCGGATCGCGACGGCGGCGGCCTCGAACACGTTCATCCGAGCAGACTAACGTAAACGGGCCTTTCGGTGAACGCCGGACTTGCGCTAACGTGCGCGCGATGCGCCGGTTCGTCAGCTCCCTTCTCTTGTGTGCGCTCGCGTCGTCTGCCGATGCGCGCGTTCCCGACGGCGTTCCGTTGGGCGAGGGAGACGTGCCGCCGGGGCCTCGCGCGACGTGGACGTGGGTACGCGATCGCAACGCCGTCACGCGCGACCTCACGGACGTCGCGGTGCTCCCGAGCGAGCACGACACCGTCGCGATCGTCACGCGCGACGGCGCGGTGTGGGTGAGCGTGCATGGCACGCCGTACAAGCGTGTCCGCGGGCCATCGCTCACCGCCGGTGACCACGGCACCGCGGATGACGCGCAGGACGCGCTCGACAACGCCCGCGAGTCCGGTGTTGCGGAAGACCCCGAAGACCCGTCGACCTGGTCGGACGCCGTCTCGGCCGGGGAGTCGCTCGACGACGCCACCAACGCCGCTGCCGCCGACGCGACGGACGCAGCGCGCACCGCGTCCCAAGAGGCGCGCCTGTTCACGGACGGCGGCGGTGCCGACGCGCTGCCGCACATCTGGTTCACGGCGGAAGGCATTCTGCTCGTCGGACGCGACGACGGGCTCGCGTGGTCCGACGATCTCGGCACCACCTGGCACCAGGCGCTCGACTTCCCCGTTCACGCCTTGATCCTCGGGCCCGATGGCTGGGTCGCCGGCGGCTCCGACGGCGTCCGCATCGCCGACGATGTTCGCGATTGGGTTGGTGCCAGGCGATCCCTCGTCGGCACCTCCGTCGATGATCTCGCGGTCGACTGGACGGGGCTCCACGCGGCGACGACGGCCGGCTGGATGCGGTCCGAAGACGGCTTGTCGTGGGACGTCGCCGCGCGCGGCGTGTACACCGCGATCGCCACCGACCCCGCGAGCGAGCGCGTCTGGCTCGGCTCTGACGACGGCGTCCGCGCCTACGATCTCGACGCCCTGCCCGTACACGCCCTGCCGGCGGGACCGCGCGGCGTGCGGACCTTGGCGCTCCTCGCGCCCGGCCACGTGATCGCGTCCGGCACCGATGGCCCCGCAGAGACGCTCGACGACGGCTCTTCCTGGGCGCCGATCGTTTCGGGCCTCACGACGCGCGCGCTCGGCGCCCTCGTTTCCGTTTCGGGGCAGATGTTCGCCGCGGGTCCCGATGGGCTCGCGCGCCTCGAGCCGCGGGGCGCGCCCCTCGCCATGGCCGCGCCGTGGATTCCTGTAGACGCCCTCGTCGACGCGGCCCTCCAGCGGTCCGGCATCGTCCAGACGGCCCTTGGCAACCGGCAACTCGCCGGCCTGCTCCCAAACGTCGGCATCATCTTCTACCAGGAGCTGAGCGACGGCCGCAGCGGGCGAGCGGATCCTGCCGAGAACTTCACCGATCGGAAGCCGGTCTCCTACGCCAAGGTCGTCGCGCAGTGGGAATACGGCCGCACGCGCCAGAACGTCGACTTCGACCCCTACATCGACGACACCTACACCGACGGCACCGTCGCCTCGAACATCGGGTTCCAGGTGAGCCGCAACGAGCACGTGTGGGACGTCGCCCGCGAGGTGCGGGACCTCTACCACGCTCGCCAGACGCTCGTGCTCGAGCGTGGCGTGCTCCGCGATGCTGGCCTCATCGAGCGTGTTCGCCTCGAGCTCGACATCCTCGAGACCGAAGCCCGCCTCGACGCGCTCACCGGCGGCACCGTTTCCAGCTATAAACTCGACGCTACGGAGATTTGATCATGCTCGTACTCCTGTCCGCTGTGGTGCTCGCCGCCGACGGCAAGCTGCCCATCCAGACCGCCACCGCCGACGAGCTCGCGACCATCCCGGGCGTCAGCGCCGAAGACGCGGCCGCCGTGATCCACCTGCGCGAGTCGCGCGGCGGCATCGCGTCGGTCGAGGAGCTCCGCGTGTTGCCGAACCTCGACGGCGAGGTCCTCGACGCGCTGCGCAAGGGCACCGTATCGACGTTCACGCTCGCGTCGACGCGGACGTTGCCGGACGTCACGGCGCCGATGGGATCCGGTCGCACCTATGGGAACGCGGACGACGTGCTCGCCGAGTTCGCCAACGAGCCGTCCGTGCAGGACGTGCAGCGCTGGGCCGACGACTACGCCCGCACCAGCCCCACCCTGGTGGACCGGTGGATGCGCGAGTCGCGGCTGTTTGGCGCGCTCCCGACCGTGAAGGTCGAGTACCGGGACGACTACGGCTCGGGCTACGACTACAAGTACTACGCGGAAGACGGCTTCATCGATCAGCCAGGCGAGCCCGTCGGCGCGATCCTCTCGGGCGCCAACGAAGACAAGGGCAACTACATCAAGGGCACGGTCGAGTGGCAGCTCGCGGATCTGATCATGTCGAGCGAGCGCATCCGCGTCCTCTCCGAGGTGCAAGACGTCGTGAAGCTGCGCGACAAGGTGATGTCCGAGGTGACCACGGTCTACTTCGAGCGCCGTCGCCTGCAGGTCGACACGCTGCTCAACTCGAAGGTCGATCTGCGCGGCCAGGTCATCGATCAGCTGCGCCTGATGGAGCTCACCGCGAACGTGGACGCGCTCACCGGCGGCATGTTCTCAGCCAACGTCAAGAAGTAGCCCCGGGCGAAGTAACAGCCGCGGGCGCGGCGTCTTCAGGTTGTTTCGATCATCGCGACGCGGCGCGCGTGGCGGCCGCCCTCGAACGGCGTCGCCATCCAGGCGTCGACGATGTCGAGCGCGAGGCCCTCGCCGACGACGCGTGCGCCGAGGCACAACACGTTGCAGTCGTTGTGAGCCGCCGTCATCCGCGCCGAGAACGTGTCCGCGACCACCGCCGCGCGCACGCCCGGGACGCGATTCGCGGTCATCGCCATGCCCTGGCCGGTGCCGCACACCAATACGCCGCGCGTGTAGGCCCCGCTCACGACGCCGTTCGCGACGGCCTTCGCGTACACCGGGAAGTCGCATGAGTCGGCCGTGAGCGTTCCGAGGTCATCGACCTCGTGCCCGGTCGCCCGCAGGCGCGCGACGATCGCGGCCTTCAGGACGAGGCCGGCGTGATCCGATCCGATCGCGATCTTCATGACCCCTCCCACCGCTTGAACACGAGGGCCGCATTGGTCCCGCCAAACCCGAACGCGTTTGACAGCGCCGCTCGAATCGGAAGGCGGCGCGCCTCTCCGGGGACGTAGTCCAAATCGCAATCGGGATCCGGCGTCGCGAGGCCGACGGTCGGCGGCGCGATGCCGTGGTACACCGCGAGCGAGGTCGCTACCGCCTCGACACCGCCGGCCGCGCCGAGCAGGTGACCCGTCGCGCCCTTGGTGCTGCTCACGGCGACGCGGTTCGCGGACGCGCCGAACACGCGACGGATGGCCGCCGTCTCGTTCGGATCGTTGGCTGGCGTGCTGGTGCCGTGGGCGTTGATGTAGTCGATGTCTTCGGGGCGAAGTCCCGCGTGGCGCATGGCCGCGGCCATCGCGCGCCCAGCGCCCTCACCGCCTGGCGACGGCGCCGTGATGTGGTGGGCATCCGTCGTCAGGCCGTAGCCCGCGAGCTCGGCGTAGATCTTCGCGCCGCGCGCGAGCGCCGTCTCGAGCGCCTCCAGTACGACGACGCCGGCCCCCTCGCCCATCACGAACCCGTCGCGATCCCGGTCGAACGGGCGCGACGCGAGCGTCGGGTCGGACTGCTTCGACAGCGCCTTCATCGCCATGAACCCGCCGAACCCGAGCGGCGTGAGCGCAGCCTCCGCGCCGCCGGCGACGATCACGTCGGCGTCTCCCCAGGCGATGCAGCGATAGGCCTCGCCGATCGAGTGGTTGCCCACCGCACACGCGGTGCTCAACGACAGGCTCGGACCGCGCGCGTTCCAGCGGATCGCGACCTGGCCGGTGGCGAGGTTGTTTAGCGCCTTCGGGATGAAGAACGCAGACAGCGCCTCGATCCCTTCTTCCGCGAGGACCCTGGCGCTCTCGACGATCTCGGGGAACCCGCCGATTCCGGTGCCGACGTAGACACCGAAGCGGTCAGCCTCGGGACGCGCGCCGTCGAGCGCGTAGCCCGCGTCTTCCAGCGCCTCGTCACACGCGACGATCGCGTACTGCATAAACAACCCGAGGCGTCGGATCTCGCGGGCGCCGATGCGGGCTGCGCCATCGAACGCCTTCACCTCACCCGCACACCGGGCGGGCAGGCCCGACGTGTCGAACCGGGTGACAACCGTGATTCCACAGCGCCCAGCGACCAACGCGTCCCACGTGGACGCCACGTCGGCGCCGCACGGGTTGACCGTGCCGAGCCCCGTGACGACGACACGGCGCATGACGCGGGATCCGTCGGCTACTTGACGTGCGCGACGATGTAGTCGATCGCGTCCTGAACGGTGCGGATCTTCTCCGCTTCGTCGTCAGGAATTTCGATGTCGAATTCCTTCTCGATCGCCATCACGAGCTCGACGATGTCGAGCGAGTCCGCGTTGAGGTCCGTAATGAACGACGCCGCAGGCGCGACCTCGTTCCGCTTCACACCGAGGCTCTCGGCGATGATGTCCATGACCTTCTGCGCGACTTCGTCGTTCGACATCAATGGCTCCGAAAAATTCGCCGCCTTGGGCGGCCTCCCATCAAGACGGGAGGCAGAGATTGGCGTTTATCCACGGTTCCGCAGCACGTTTTGCTGCGAGGGCTGGCAATATATACCGCGTGGGAATCGCCGCAACCCCCACGTGCATCACATCGGGGTTGCGGGCGTAGACCGGCCTGCCGCGGCATCCCGCGCGGTTCGAATCGCTGCTGCGACAGCCTCGGCGTTCGCGCGCCCATGCCCGACGACCACCGTCCCCTCGACGCCCAACAACACGCCGCCGCCGTAGGCCTGCCACTGAACGCGCTTCCGAAACCTTCCGAACGCGCGTGACGTGAGCCAGGCCCCGAACCGCGCAGACGGGTTGCGACGGATCTCGTCGCGCAGCAGGTGCACGACCGTCTCGGCGGCCGCCTCTACGCCCTTCAACAACACGTTGCCGACGAACCCGTCGCACACAAGCACATCACAGGCGCCGGCCATCGCGGCGTGGGGCTCCACGTTCCCCACCACCAGGAGCGGCAGCGCCCGGATCAGCGGCAACGCGGCGCGTCCCTGCGCGTTTCCTTTCGACTCCTCTTCGCCGTTCGCGAGCAAGCCGATCCGCGGCGTCGCCATGCCCTGCGACTTCGCGAATTCAGCCCCGAGCAGCGCGAAGCTCGCGAGCATCTCCGGTCGGCAGTCCACGTTCGCGCCCGCATCGAGCAACACGAGCATGCCGCCGTCGCTGCGCGGCAGCAACGTCGCTATCGCGGGACGCTCGATGCCCGGCCGCACGCCGAGGTCGAGCACCGACGCGACGAGCACGGCGCCCGTGTTGCCGCACGACATGACCGCGCACGCCTGGCCGGACTTCACCAGCGCCATGGCGCGGCGAAGCGACGAATCGGGCTTCTTCCGCACGGCCGCGACGGCGCCCTCGTCCATCCCCACCACATCGGGCGCGTGGACGATCACCATCGATGATCCACGGGGAAGCAACGCGCGCAGCCGCACCTCGTCGCCCACGAGCACGACGTCGATGCCTTGACCGGCTGCCAGGACAGCACCGTGAACAGCCGCATCCGGCGCGTGGTCTCCGCCCATGGCGTCGACCGCGACCGGTGCGGTCTGCGTCTTTAGCGGAGCCAAACGGCCTCCAGCTACGGCTTGGCCTCTTCAGCCTTGGGACCGACCTGCTTGCCCTTGTACTGGCCGCAGTTCGCGCACACGTTGTGGCGCAGCTTCAGCTCACCACAGCCCGCGCACGCTTCGGTTGCGGCCGTGATCTTAAGTGCGTCGTGTGAGCGGCGCTGGCCGCGTCGCGACCGCGAAGTCCGCTTCTTGGGAACCGCCATGACATCCTCCGGAGCCGCCTGACTAACCGAGACCCTTGAGCTTTGCGAACGCTGGATGGCCGGGATTACCGGAAGTGCCCTTGCTCGCAAGAAGTTCGGCGGTCCTACGATCGCAGGAGGCGACGTCGACACACACGATGCGCGGTCCGAGCTCGAGCGAGATCGCTTCACACAGGACGTCACCGAGTTCGAGCACGTCGTCCTGGTACCAGCCGTCGTCTTCATGGACGGGGAGGATGTCGTCGTCGTCGTCCTCCTGTTCCCGCTTCACCTCGTCGCCTTCGGGCTCCTCGTCCTTGACCGTCGGCGCGTACATCAGGTCGACGTCGGCATCGACGACGAGCTCGAGATCCTCGGCGCACCGCTCGCACTCCCGACTGGCCGACACCGCGATGTGGCCAGTGACCACGACGCGACCGTCTTCTTTGTCGTCCATGTCGAGGTGACGTTCGAGCGTGAGCGTGCCGGAAAGCTGCTTCGGCTCCGCGTCCAGCGCCTGCTTCGCCGCAGCGATCGCCCAGTCACCCTGGACGAGGATCGTCCGCCCCGCGTCCGGCAATTGCGATACCACGATCCGCATCTGGCCTCCCCGGTTCCGTTAGCGTTGCGACTGCGCGCCCGCCACGGTGTATGCTCGCGCCCGCAATGTTCATCTCACTCCTGGTCCTGGCCTCATGCCAGCCAAATCCCCAAGCCCTCGCCGCGCGCCAGTACCTCGTGGATCTGGATCCACTGCTGCTCGAGAACGGGCTCGTCGCCGAGCGACTCCTCGTGCAGGCCGGCGCCGTTCACGACGCGAAGGCACAACCCAAAGACACCTACCAGGCCTGGAGCGCGGACATCGTCCCCCTCGCCGAGCACCTGCGCGATGAAGCGGCTGCGCTCAACGCGCCGCCGGATTGGCTCGAGGCCCACAAAGATCTCGCCGCGATCTGGAGCACCCGGGCGGACGGCTACCGCGACATCGCCGAAGCCGTCGACGTCGGCGATCCAAAGCTGTTCAAGCAGGGCCGCGATCTCGCCGACACCGCGAAGTTGCGCGAAGAGTCCTGGTTCCGGGACACAAACGCGCGACTCGAAACCTACAGCCTGTACGTCGATCAGTTTCCCGACCCCGAGCTTCGTTGACACACTGCCAGGGCCGGTTAAGGTGCCGGCGGCTTTGCTGGGGCGTAGTGTAATTGGCAGCACATCGGATTCTGACTCCGCTAGTCTAGGTTCGAGTCCTGGCGCCCCAACACTCGATCTTCCTAAGTTCGAGGTCCTTTGAAAACCGGTTGTGAGTTCCCATCGTCTAGCGGCTAGGACGGCGCCCTCTCACGGCGCAAACCGGGGTTCGATTCCCCGTGGGAACACCAACTGTGTTGTAAATTGTAGGTTGCTGGCTGATTTTCGGCCGGCCGTTCCGATCCGGGAATCGAACCCGCGGCGGTTGGCCGCCGGTGTCTGCGAGCTACGCCGCTATTTCGGCTCACCCGCGGCGTCGTATCCTGTACTGGTCGCTCGCAGCGGGCGGCCCTCGGGCGAAATGCCTCGGTGCTATCCTTCGGGGGCTCGGCTGGAGGGGCGCCGTGACCGACGAGAACGAACACTTCGACCGGAAGTCCCTGCGCGTCGTCACCGGCAAGTCCGCCGATTTCGCCTCGCTCGCGCAGGACTGCGTCGCCTTTTCCAATGGTGCTGGTGGACGGCTGTTGATCGGCATCGAAGACGGCTGCGTCGAGCCCCCGGCTGATCAGCGCGTAGAACCGACCCTCGTGGACACCATCCGAAAGCGCATCGGCGAGCTCACCGTCAACGTATCGGTGGTACCCGAGCGCGCGACCGCTGGTAACGGCGGCGAGTACGTGATCGTCAACATCCCCCGTGGGCACAGCGTCGCATCGACCAACCAGGGACGGTACTTCCTGCGGGTCGGCGACGCCTGTCAGCCCATCGTCGGGGACGACGTGTTGCGGCTCGCGAGCGAGCGACCGTCCGCGCCGTGGGAGTCGATGACGGCGCTCGCCGTGCCGCGCTCGCATGCGGACGCCGCCAAGTGTGCGGCCTTCTCAATCGCACTTCGAGCCTCCGATCGCGTGAAGCTCTTCGTGAAGGAGAAGTCGGACGACGAGCTCCTCGACCACTACGGGCTCGCCAGCGGAGCCCTGCTCACGAACCTCGGCGTGCTGCTCCTCGGCTCGCCGTCGGATCGCGCGCGCCTCGGATCAGCGCCGATCGTGCAGGCGATCCGGTACGACGAGCGCGGCACCAAGATCGGCAAGTTCGTCTGGGACGACCACGCCCTCTCACCCATCGAACTCATCAACGCCGTGTGGCGCGAGGTTCCTGACTTCCGGGAGACCTACGAGCTGCCCGAGGGCATGTTCCGCAGGCAAGTTCCGGCGTTCGAGGAGGTCGTCGTCCGCGAGCTCCTCGTCAACGCGCTCGTCCATCGCCCGTACACCCAGCGCGGCGACCTCTTCCTGAACCTGCATCCCGATCGCCTCGAGGTCGTGAACCCGGGGCGACTTCCCCTCGGCGTGACGCCGAAGAACATCCTGCACGCGAGCCGACGCCGCAACGACGGCCTGGCGCGCATCTTCCACGACCTCGCGCTGATGGAGCGCGAGGGCAGCGGCTTTGACCTGATGTACGAACGGCTGCTCACCACCGGCCGAACGGCGCCCGTCACCTTCGAGGGGACCGATTCCGTGCACGTCACGGTGCCTCGTCGCGTCGTCCAACCCGCCGTCATCCGCCTGCTCGCCGACGCCGACCAGCGCTACAACCTCACCCAGCGCGAGCGCATCGCGCTCGGCATGCTCGCCCAGGGGGAGGGCCTCACCGCCGTCGAGCTGGCGGCAAAGCTCGAGCTCCCCGACCCCGCGTCACTGAAGGGCTGGATGGATCGGCTCATCGAGTTCGGGCTCGTCGAACAGACCGGCCGAACGAAGGCCACCAGGTACTTCGTCCATCCTGGCCTCCTTCGCTCGGCGGGCCTCGATCGCCGTACCACCCTCACGCGCATCGAACCGCACCGTCTACGAGCGTTGATCCTGGAGGATCTGGAGCGCTACCCGAACTCGTCGAGCAGCGACGTGCACCGGCGGATCGCTCCCGAACTGCCCGGCAAGACGCTCCAGCGCGCGCTCCAGGGGCTTGTCGTGGAGGGGAGGGTCGTCGGCGAAGGTGAACGGCGATGGCGTCGGTATCACGCGGCGTCTATCGGACAGGGTGATACCCGTGGCCAATAGCCATGTCGCAGAGATCGGCATAGTTGGCGTTTTTACGCAATTCCCTATTGGACATCCCGGGCATTCCGGCCTGGAGGTGTCCGATAGAGCGGCGTCTGGCCTGACGCAAACGAGTTGAATCCCGTCAAGTGGTGGACGACCTCGAACGAGTCGCCCTTTTCGTCAGCGAAGCGGCTGTACAGGTCCTGTACAGGATTAGCGCCGATTAGCCGTTAGCGGCGCGGCCGATTCGACGAAAAGCCGCCTTTCCAGCGTATCCCACGTTTCCCCGCGGGAACACCAGCCGTGTTGTAAATAGCAGGTTGCCGGCCGGTTTTCGGCTGGCCTTTCCGATCCGGATTCGAACCCGCGTCGGTTGGCCGCCGGTGTCTTCGAGCAACGCCGCTATTTCGGCTCAAACTCCGCGTCGTATCCTGTACAGGTCGCTCGCAGCGGGCGAGCGATCGCGTCGCGTGCAGCGGCGCTAAGAGCCCTCGCGATCCTGGACGCGCTTGACCCCGTCCGGCACGGCCATCGCGAGCTCGTCAGCGGTGACGGTGCGGTTGGCGACGACCACGATCATCACGTTCTCATCACGGTTGTAGAACGACGGTTCGAAGGCCTTCCGGGTGACGCGCAGCAGCCTCCGCGAATCCTACTTGACCCAGGCCACGGCCCACACGTCGCCGCTCGCGACGCTCGTCCGCGCACCGCCGGTGATCGGCACGAGGAAGACGTGGTTCTTTCCTCCTTCCTCCGCCGCATAGGCGATCTGCTTGCCGTCCGGGGAGGGCACGGGGTCCGGCAGCAGGGCGTCGGTGGCCAGCTCCGTGAGCTTCCCGGTGGACGGGTCGAGCGCCACGATGCGCATGCCGTCCTCGAGCTTGCGCGTGCACAGCGTCGCGCCCACCGCGGTGACGCAGTTCGACGCGTACGCCGTCTCGATGACCATGGACGCCGGAGCGGTGCCCCCCTCGACGACAGGCGCCCAGGTGAGGCGACCGTGCGTGTCGTCAACCGACTCGAGCCAGCCGACGGCGGCCCCGTCCGCCGACATGAATGCGCCATTATCGGCCTTCTTTGCCCTTGCAATCCTCCGGAACTCGACATCGACCGCCGGATCCCCGGCATTCACGACCATGTCCCCGCTGAAGTCGTAGACCACGAGCAGATCCGCCCGCGGGAAGGCCACGACGGTGGGCATCTCCAGGCCCGTCTCGACGTACTTCGGGTTCAGCAGCGCCATCCCGTCCACCGTGGCGACGCACATGCCAGACCCGCTCGGGCATACGAGGAATACCCGCTTCCCGTCGTCGGACACGGCCCTGAAATCGCCGGAGAAACGGTCGACCTGCAGGTGGTCGCCGTCGCGGCGGATCCGCAGCGCCCCGTCGTTCGCCTTGACCCACGCCTCGCCGTTACGCCCGCCGACGCCCCGGCTGTAGCTGCCGGCCGTGGGATCGAGGACCACCGACGCCCCGGTGGCCGTGTCAAAGGCGATCAGCGCGCTCTCGGACGCGTGGAGCAGGATCGGTCCGGTCATCGGCGGCGTGGTGAGCACGGCCACGCCGGGCAGCAACCCGGGCTCGGGGGGACGCGCGGGGGCCTCCGAAGGCGAGGCCGGAGCGGGCTCGGTGGGAGTCCTCGGCCCACAGCCGAAGAGTGCGAGCGGGAGGGGCAGGACGACGATGAGCGCGTGAAGCATTCGATCTCCAGTACCCCGTCGGACGGGGACGAAGGGCACAGATGGCTCCCCGTAATCACCCCATCCAGAAGCGCTGTCGACCGGGTCCTGTCACGGAGGGCCCAGCGCGGCGGCCGCAAATGCGCGGCGGGTAGCGCGCGGGCCGGCCGGCGCGGGGTCGGTCCGCTCGACGCCGTCGAGGCCGAGCGTTTCACCGTCGACGACCCTGCTGTCGAGCACCTCGCAGCCGGCGAGGTCGCCGGGATCGTCGGACGCCCACCCGACTACGACCACGGCTTCAGCGCCTTCGCTCATCGCAAACTCGGAGGGGCACATGCGGCGAAGAGCACGGCGAACACGATGCGGGCGTTGAACACGATCACCGCCATCCCCCCGCCTCCTCCGAGGCTGTCGAACCGCGCGCATGCGATCCGCGCCCATCGCGCGCGTCAGCGAAGGGAAAGGCTCACGCGGCGCATCGCTCCCGATTCCGGCGGGCCGATCGCGGCCTCACTCCAGCCATTGCGTCGCGTCCACCCGCCACAGCCCAAAGCCCTCGTCGAGGCTCCACACCACGCCCGATGGGCCCGGCGGCAGCACGTTGCGGGCCGACCGGAACAGCGGCGTCGGATCCCCAGCCGGGTCGATCGCCCACCCGCTGATCAGCAGTTCGTACGTACCCACGTCGCAGCCCGCAAGCCCCTCGTCGGCCACGACCATCGGCCCGAGACCGGGCCGTGCGTCGGGTTTGCCCTGTGGACCTGGCCCATCGCGGCCTGGCTGTTCGAGATAGGACTGGTCGCCGCGAGCGCGCGCCCTGCTCCGGAACCCGCGGGTGTGGGGACTCGCCGCGGCGCTGATCGTCGGGAAGACGTTGCAGACGTTCGTCGTGCCGCTGCCGCCCTCGATCTACGCTCTCTCGGCCATGTCCCAGTCGATCTACCTCGCGTTCGCGGCGGCCGCGTGGTTCGTCGAACGGCCGGCCCCCGCCCGCTGACTCAGCCGACGTGATCGAGCAGCGCGCGCTCATCCTGGCCCAGCGGGAGCGCGGCCGCTACCGCGCGCACGTCCCGGTCCCAGCCGGCGTTCACATGCCCGCGAATGGCACGAACCTTGCGTCGCTTTCCTGTGCCTGCTGTCCGCGGGCACGACCGGCAGGTCGATTGGAGCCACGTGAGAAACGTACTATTTCCGCTCGTTCTCTTGATTGCCTGCAACCCCGATTCCGACACGCTCGACGAGACGGGCCTGATGGGCGCTGACGGGGAGTCCGTCTACGGTGAGACCGAGGACGCAGGCACGAACTGCGTCAACGGCGGCGTCGCCTACACCTCGGCGAGCGGCGTCGACTACGTGTGTGATGGGATCGCCGGGCCAACGGGCTCCGACGGCGCGGAGGGCATCCCTGGGACGGCAGGCGAGCCCGGCGTCGCTGGGGAGGCCGGTGCGGACGGCGCTCAGGGCTTCGCCGGTGCGGACGGCGCCCAGGGCGTCGCAGGGGCGCAGGGCGCCCCCGGATCGCGAGGCCTGATCGGCGCGCCTGGCGTCGCGGGAGCCCCTGGCGTCGCTGGGGCGGCCGGGATCCCTGGCCCAGCGGGCTCGGAAGGCTTGCGGGGAGCGACCGGCGCGCCTGGGAACGCGGGAATCGCGGGCCCCCCGGGCAGTCCAGGGTTGGCGGGAGAGGCCGGCTTGCAGGGGGAGGCAGGCTTGCAGGGGCAGGCAGGGATTCAGGGGACGACTGGCCCTGCTGGCCCGCGGGGCCTGATCGGCGCCACTGGCGTCCCGGGAGCCGCCGGCGTCGCCGGTGAATCCGTGTTCGGCGCCTCGATCGGCCCCACGGTGGACTGCCCGAACGGCGGCGTGGAGTACACCTCTGCGAGCGGCACGGACGCGGTCTGCAATGGGGCGTCCGACGGGATCGCCCGCATCAGCCCAAGCGAGTTTGTCCTGCCCGCAGTCGGCGTCTACGAGGTGTCCTGGCAGGTCAGCGTCGCCGAGGCGGGCCAGCTGGTACTCGGTGTGGATGACGGCGGCGGCCCGACCGAACGGGCGGACACCCTGGCGGGCCGCTCGACCGGTGCGTCGCAGATCGCGAACGACGTGCTGATCGTCACCACGGCGCCCAACTCCATCCTGACGGTCCGGAACCCGATCGGAAACGCAGTCCCGCTAACCATCACACCCATCGCCGGCGGCACGCGCGCGGTCGGTGCGTCGCTCGTGATCCATCAAATTCGCTAAGAGGGTCGCGGTGCCCTCGCGCATCGTCCTTCCAACGTGAGTGCAACGCTGGACGTCTTCACGGCGGCCATCCACGAAGCACCAAGCATCCGGCCACAGCGCCGTCAAGTTGTGTACGACCTCGGCCTCGGACAGGCACGCGCGCAACCACGCCATCCGCGCGGCGTCGCCGGCGACCGGTCGGGTATCGGGCATCGTGACCGTCGACGGGCAGGAGGTGCCCTGGGGACGTGTTGGTGATGCCGCATGGGCACGCGCACGTGGTGGCCGACGCCCGACACCGCCGCGCAGTCGCAATCGCCACGGCCCCTCGGGCGAGCGTAGAAGGCCTGCCTTGTGTGCTGCTCGGGGGCGATGGCGAGGCCACGCGCCTCCTCTATGGGACGTTTCGAGTCTACCGCGCGTGCCAGGAGCTCCTGCCTCGGACCTTGCCAGCCGTCCTGGTCCCGGGCTCGCGGGCGCAAACGCCGTGATCGACCGGCTCGCTGACGTGCTCTTGGTCCAGGTTCTGCGCGGTGCGCAACTGGAG
Organism: Pseudomonadota bacterium; assembly: GCA_947505245.1. Classification (GTDB taxonomy): domain Bacteria; phylum Myxococcota_A; class UBA796; order UBA796; genus SYKL01. Next base: position 16,094 of record CANNIZ010000084.1, read on the forward strand.
GTCCCCGACGGCTGGGATGGTCGGCGAGCCGCCATCGGCGTGGCGGGAGCGGGCCGGGGCGGCTTCGGTGGCGTACGTGCGCTTTGCGGCCGTCGAGGGGGGTGGTATTGCCGGGCGCCCCGACGTACCCTCGCTTGATGTTGCCCTTATGCCCCAGCTGCGGAACGCCCGTCCCGTCCACGAATGGCCACGCTTGCCCTGGCTGCTCCGCCCGAATGGGCCGCGGGGCGGTGGGGACGCTGATCCTGGCGCTGGGGCTGGCGGTCGGCCCGGCACACGCTTCTGAGCCGGCGGCTGCCGTCTATGGCCCGCCGCCCACCTACCCCGGCCCGCGGCCTACCTACCCCGACGGGATGCCCGACCAGCACGAAGATTGCACGGACCTGAGCCGCTTCGAACCGACGGCGATGCTCGGCAAGCTCACCCCCGCGGACGTCGTCTGCCTCGAGAAGAAGTACGAGGAAGACGCCGCGAGCCGGCCCCCTGTGTCCGCTCTGTTGATCACCAACGCCTATTCGAAGGGCGACACGTCGGACTGGGCGCGGCTGCTTCGTCGGCACTTCCAGGACGTCGGCACGGACGACCCGAACCTGACCTTCAAGTACGCGGTCTACTTGGGCAAGCGGGGAGCGGCGGACGCTGAGCAGGTGATCGTTTGGGCCGACCTAACATTGACCCATCGCGACGCGTGGACCGGGGACACGCTGACCTCGCGTGTCTATGCGCTGCACGCGCTGCGAGCGAAGGCCGGTCGCGCGCTCTGGCAAGCCGCGGTGGACGCCCAGGGCGTGAACGCCGTCCCTCCCGAGGCGATCGCGTCGGCGCGCGCTCGGATGCTCGGCCTCGCCCGCGAGTGGGGCGCGGTGGCGCTACCGGCTGGCAAGGCGGCGGGTCAGGCCGAACAGCTATGTGCCGAGGTGGGCTCACCCGGCTGCGCTTCCCCCTGAGGGCGGCTCCCTCGGCTCCTCGACGAGGTCGAACCGACCGAAGTCGAACGGCAGTCCGGGAGCTTTGTCGCGAAGGACGAGCCGCTCGCGCAGCCCCTGATGACGCAGCGTGGCCGCGCGGTGGTAGCAGAACGGGTTGTTCCCGCGCTTGCCCAAAGTGGCATGGGCGGTGAACGAACACCCGCCCCGGCAGACGTCCGCATAGGCGCAGGTGCGGCAGAAGCCCCACAGCTCCTCTGTGGTCCGCTCGCGCGCGAACCGCAGCGCGTCTGCGTTTGCCCAGAGGTCGTCCAGGGAGGCCTCGCGCACGTTGCCGCCGGCGTACGGCCCCGTCGGCAGCGACGGACAGCCCTTTACGGTCCCGTCTGCCTCGATTCCAACCACGTGGATCCCCGCTTTGCACCCGGAGTAATGGCTGACGCCGAGACCTGGCACCGAGCGCAGCGTCGCCTCGTGGGGACCGAAGTAGCCGAGGTTGTTTCCAGCCCAGATGTAGAAGCGGTCGGACTCCCACGGGCGGGGTCGCGCGGCGGCTTCGGCCTGGAGTCCCGCCAGCGCGTCGATCACGTCGATGACCTGGGCCGGCTCGAGGATCCATTCGGGACGATCGGCGGCGTTGCCCATCGCGACGGTAAGCTGGACCTGCCACGCGGCGACGCGACGATCGCGTAGCGCGTCGAATACGGCCCGGAGGTGGTCGACGTTGAGCCGGTTGACCTGGAGGTTCGACGTGGTGACGAGCCCCGCCGCGACGGACGCCTCGATGGCGCGCATCGCTGCGGAATACGAGCCTCTCCAGCCGCGCAGGACGTCGTGAACAGCCTCGGGGCCGTCGACCGAGACACCCACCGTGTCCAGCCCCGCGTCGCGCAGCGCCAACGCGCGCTCCGTGTCGAACGCGCGGCCCCCGGTCTGCAAACCGACGCGGACGCCGAGGCGCGCAAGCTCGGCGACCACGAGCGGGAGGTCCGCGCGCAGGTAGGCCTCACCGCCGATCAACGTGCACTCCCGGCAGCCGAGCCGCGCGAGCGCTCGTGCGACGTCGAGGACCTCATCGGTGGAGAGCTCGTTCGGACGGGGAGGGCCTGCGCGCGAACCGCAGTGACCGCAGCGCTGATCGCAGCGCAGCGTGAGCTCCCAAACCGCGAACACCGGCCGCGGAGGCCCGCCGTCGCGGCTGGCGCCTCTGGGGAGCTCACCCAAACCGGCAGATTTCACCGAGGCCTCCCCGTTCGGCAGCTAGCATGGCAGAATTCCTGCCGCCGTTGGAGGCGACCCGCCCATGGACCCTGGGGGACCTCGAACGGGTCGCCCTTTTGGTCAGCGAAACGCCTGCACAGGTCCTGTACAGGTTGCTCGCAGCGGGTTCGCGACGGCGTCGCGTGCAGACGGCGCCAAGAGCCCTCGCGATGCCGACCCGTGGAGTCGTCACCGTAGATGGGCGTCGTGGAGTGGGGCTATCCGAGCCGGGTCGCCCGGAGCATGTGCTGCTGAGCGAGGGCATTGCCCCCCAGGCCGACCGCGAGGACGATCGTACCCACCGCGAACGTGAAGAGCTCGTTGTCGGCTCCGACCACGAACAACACGCCTCCCGCGAGGAACCAGCCGCCGAACGACGACGCCCAGATCAGCGCGTGGATGGCCCCCGCTGGGACGACGACCTCGAGCGCGCGCCCGAGGCGGACCGCGGCCAGCGCCACCGCGCTGTCGACGAGGCACGCCGTCAGCACCGTCAGCACGGCCATGAACGGCAGCGGCGCCATATCGCCCGACGACAGGGAGCCCCGGCTCGCGACGAACGAGAACAGGATCCAGGGCGCGTCGCAGATCCCGTGGATGACCAGGAGCACGAGCGCAACCGTCGCCGGTCCCCGCACGTCCGAACCCTCGGGCGTGCGCCGCAGTCGCACCAGCGCATGCAACAACAGGGGGCCCGAGCCGAGCGCGACGAGCGCGAGCGGAATCAACACCCCGCGCAGGCCCTCGCCGCCGCTGCGGCCGAGCACGGACGCGACCGACAGACCAACCACGGTCACGAGCGCGATCGACCGCACGCGGCTCCACGTCACGAAGGCGCGGAGCGCCTCACCGCTCTCCCGAAGGGGCTCCGGCAGATCCGCGCCGGGGCCGACGCCGGGCGCGAGGAAGCGATTTCCGAGCGCAGCGAACCCGACGAAGGGCGCAGCGATCGCGAGCCCGTTCAGCAGGTCGCCACCAGATTCAGAGAGACCGAGGGGGAGCACGGCCCAACCCACCCGCATGAGGGGCGGGGGGAGCAGCACAACCAAGGCGAAGCCGCCGGCGACCTGCGCGGCGAGCATCCGGCGTTGCGCGCCTCCCGATGCGGTCACGATCGTGTAGGCCAGGAGGCCATGTGCGACCATCAACGAGATCGTTACGGCGTACCCGTACAGGGCGGACTCAAACACGAATCGGGCCAGCGCGACGCTGGCGAACAGCAGGCCTACATGTGCTTGCCGCACCCTGACCCTGCCATAGCGGCGTGAAACTCCGGACAGGTGTTCGGGGCGCGTCGTCGGCAGGAGGACGCGATGTCGAGCGATGTGAAGGTGACGCGGCGAAGGTACACGGCTGCCGAAAAGGCGAGCGCGATAGC
>CANNIZ010000085.1 GCA_947505245.1 Pseudomonadota bacterium
CTACGGCCTCACGAAGCTGCACCCCTACGGCTACGCGCAGCTGCTGCCGCTCACGCGCTTCGACGAGGCCGTGCCGTTCCTGTACTGGACGATCTGGCCGTACGGGACCGCGTCGTACGCGGCGTTGGTAGCATTCCTGCAATCCCCGGATCGGCTGTCGGCCCGGCGCCTGTACTTTGCGGTGTCCCTCGCGGCCTGCATCTGCTGGGTGTTCTTCGCGTTCATGCCAACGACGTACCCGCGCGAATTGTACCCGCTGCCGCCCTACCCGACCGGCGACTCGTGGCTTGACTGGCTCGCGACGAAGACGATCGCCGAATTCGCGGATCTGCGCGAAAGCGACACGGCGGAGAACTGCTTCCCGTCACAACACGTCGCGCTCGCGTGGAGCCTCGGCCTCACTTGGCAGGCGTTCCTGACAAAGCGGTGGACGCGGGCTCTTCCAATACTCTGGGCTGTGGTGGTCACGATCACCACGCTCACCACGAAGCAGCACTACCTGTGGGACCTGCCGTCCGGCTTCATCGTGGGCGCGTTCGCGGCGGGCGTCGTCCACTGGGGAATTCGGGCAGACACCGAGCCCTGGTGGGGCCGGTTCGGTTCGCTGATCAACGTCACCCGCGACGCCGACGTGCGCGCGATCAGCGCGCTGCGAACGCGCGTCGAAGCCCACCAGTGGAAGCTCAGCGACGTCGCGTGGCCCGAGGGGCCCCTCGCCCCGCTCGACAGCCGCATGGAGCGCCTGTTGAACGATGTGATCTACATCGAGGAGATCGCTGGAATGAACTTCCGGCTCCTCGAGAGGGCCGCGTGTTCGGACGATCTGAAGCGCCTGTACGGCCTGTTCGCAGACGAGGAGACGCGGCACGCTGACGGCCTGCGCAAGGTGCTGGCTCTTCACCAGGGCACGCTCGCCGCGCCTGGCCTCGGAAACACGCTCGTGCTCGATCAGTTCGACCGCATCGACGCGCGTGTGGACGCCGACAGCCTGCTCGTCGCGGTCGCGACCCCCGTATTCGAGACCTTCCTCGACGCCGGCACGATCCCGTTCCTGCAAACCCACGCGGGGCTCCGCAGCCCGGCGTTCGACGCCTTCGTCGAGCGCGTGACCCGCGACGAGGCCGCGCACATGGCGGTGAACTGGATCGTCACCCGCGAGGTGGCGCGGCAGTACCAGGGTCTGCGCGGCCTCCGCTTCGCGCTCAACCCGAACATCTACCGCGGCATGACGGCGATCAGCCCGCTGTCGCTGGACATCTACGCGCACGCCGCGAGCCTCGGGTTCGACTTCTCCACGCTGTTCCCGCCGTTTCGGAAGCTGTTCCTCCTCCACGGCCGTTACCCCGAGTTCCGCTGGTTCCTTCCGTGGCAGTTCTTCCGCGTGTTCTGCCTTTACGGCGCGTTCGCGGCCTGGGTGTGCGTCACGCTGCAGCGGTTCCGCCTGCTCGATCTGCGCTTCTGGTGCGGCGTGTCGCGCGTGCAGGGGTGGTTCGCGCGCAAGCTGTTCGGGCCCCAACTGCTCGCCCGCCGCGGCCTCCCCGCGATCGGACCGCGCCTGCCCAGCACCGCAGTTCCCGTCCCTGTCGCGGCCGTCGTTTGAGCCACGAACGCCCAAAAGGCGCCGTCGATCACGGCCACTGGGCCGGCCTCGAGTACCACCACCAGCTGCTCGAGGACCCGTTTCGCACCGACGCCTACGAGCGGGCGATCCGCGCGCTCGTTCGGCCCGGAATGCGCGTGCTCGACCTCGGGTGCGGCACCGGCGTGTTGAGCCTGCTCGCCGCGCGTCAGGGGGCGATCGTCCACGCGGTCGAGTCCACACCGATCATCCGCGTCGCCCAGGCGCTCGCGCGCGCAAACGGCTTGGACGCGCAGATCCGCTTTCACCAGGCGGACGCCGAGACGATGGAGCCCGTTGAGCCCGTCGACCTCGTGATCTCCGACTTCATGGGCCGGTTCGTCGTCGACGACGGCATGCTCGCCGCCGCCCGAAACGCCGGCCGCTGGCTCGCCCCGGGTGGTCGGTTCGCGCCCTCGAAGATCCGGATGTTCCTTGCGCCAGCGGCCTGCAAGCTGCGCCCCTGGGAGGTGTTTTCAACTGGCTTCTGCGGCCTTGACCTCTCCGCTGCGCTGCCGCTCCTCGCGAACTCGGGCTGGGCCGCCGCGCTCACACCCGAGGGACTGCTCGGGGACGCGAGCCTGTACGCGACGCTCGATCCGCCCCATCGCATCGGCCCCTTCGAGGGTGATCTGCGCTTCGTCCTCAAGCGGGGCAGGCTGCAGGCGTTGGCGGGCTGGTTCGAGGCCGACCTCGCGCCCGGCATCACGCTTCACACCGGACCCGGCCACGAGACGCACTGGGGCCAGTACCTGTTCCCCGTGCCGGTGTTCGACGTCGACGACGGCGACACGCTCGACGTGGCCGTGCGGTTCGACGAGCCGACGTCCGAGTGGCGCTGGGCGGGAACGCTCACCACGCGCGGCGCGAAGCACGCGTTTTCCTATACGAGCGAGCCCGAGATCGAGACGCGCACGCTGCCTGCGCCAGCCCCCGCACCCCGCGGTCGGGAGGCCTCTCTGGCGCACCACGAGGCCGCGCTCGCGAAGCATGCGACCGGTGATCGTCGCGCCGCGGCCGATCTGTGGGAGGCCGCCGTGCGCGCGCTGCGGCCCGAAGACGACGATCTCGCGCCGCTGTTGTTCGAACACCTCGGCACCGTACGGCTCGCCCTCGGGGAGGACGGGGCCGCCGCACGCGCGTTCCTTCGCGCGTTGGACGGGACGCGCTCCAGCCGAGAAGCCGCGGCAAAACACCTCCCCGTGGCGTTCGAGCGCGCCGGCTACCCGATCGCCGCCGCGAAACGGTTCCCACGCGGTTAAGGTGAGGACGTGATCCACCGCGTCCGCATCGCTTCCACCGGGTTCTACGCGCCACCCCGCGTAGAGACGGCCGACGATCTCGCGCCTCGCCTCGGGGTGACCGGGGACTGGATCCGAACGCACACGGGCGTCGCGAACCGGCACATCAGCGAGGAGCCGCTCGAACAGCTGGGCGCCAAGGCCCTACGCGCCGCCCTGGGCGACGGCCCCCCGCCCGACCTGCTCCTCTCCGCGTCCACGAGCGTGCGGCAGGCCATCCCCGACACGTCCACGTTCATCCTCCGGGAGCTCGGTCTCTCCGGCATTCCCGGGTTCTCCGTACATGCCACGTGCCTTTCGTTCCTCGCAGCCACCGACGTCGCTGCGTCGCTGATCACCGCAGGCCGCTACCGCCGCGTCGCGGTCGTGTCGGCCGAGATGCCTGCTTCCAGCCGCCGCTTCACGGAGCCCGAGAGCGCCTCTCTGCTCGGTGACGGCGCTGCGGCCGCGATCTTCGAGCGCTCCGCCGAAGGGGAGCCCTCATGCATCCTCGCGTGCCGCATGGCCACCCATCCCGAGGGCGCCGAGCTCGCGCGAATCGAGGCCGCCGGCGTTCGAAAGCACCCGGCCGACCCGAACACCCGGCTCGAAGACGGGCTGTTCACCATGGATGGTCCACGGCTGTTCAAGCTCACCGCCAAGCTCGGCGCGCCCGTGTTCCAAGGCGCTCTCGCAGACGCGGGGCTCGCGATCGGCGACATCGACCTGTTCGTCCCGCATCAGGCGTCCGGTCCGGGTCTGCGGGTCCTGCGCATCTTCGGCATCCCCGACGAACGCGTCGTCTCGATCATCGCCGAGTACGGGAACTGCATCGCCGCGAGCATCCCGATGGCGCTCGCGATCGCCCACGCGGACGGGCGTCTTCAACGGGGGATGCGCGTCGCGCTGCTCGGCACCGGCGCGGGCTTGTCGGTCGGCGCGACGATCCTCGTCTTCTAAGCGCCACGGGACCGAGCCTACGGGAACAGCATCCCGCGCTGCCAGTCATCGCCCACGCGGCGAAATTCGACCCGCTCGTGGAGCCGATCCGAGCGACCCTGCCAGAATTCAAAGCGAACCGGATCGATCCGAAAGCCACCCCAGAATGGCGGCCGCGGCACAGGAAGATCGCGAAACCGCTCTTGCGCTCCGTCCAGTCGCACCTCGAGCGTCGACCGATCCGCGAGCGGCGCGCCCTGGGTGCTCGCCCACGCCCCGAGCTGGCTCCCGCGAGGCCGGGTCGCAAAGTAGGCGTCGGACACCTGGTCGGACACCGCGGAAACCGGCCCCTCGACGACGACCTGCCGCGAGAGCGACTTCCAATGGAACACCACCGCAGCTCGACCGTTCCCATTGACGTTCGAGGCCTTTCGACTGCCGAGGTTGGTGAAGAACTGCAGGCCCTCGTCCGGCGAAAGCGCCTTCATCAGCACCATCCGCACGCTCGGCGCGCCGTCGGCGCCCACCGTCGCGAGCGCCATCGCGTCCGGCGTGTCCACCTCTGCCCGCGTCGCTTCGGCGTACCACAACGCGAACACACCGTAGGGATTCGCCTGATCACCGAACAAATCGACCTCCTTCGTGATGAAGTAACCGCACCTACCGCGAGCTCAACCACAGCCCGACGAGCACGACGCCGAACGTCCCTCCGGTAGCGATCACGAACACCGCGCTCGCGCCGACCACCAGCCACGTCTCGTAGGCCGGAGCGGTGGACGCCGGAGCTCGCGTGACGACTGCACGAGGCGCCACCTTCACGCCCGGCGCCTCGACGGTCGACACGTCTGCTGCGAGCCGGCGAAGCTCCGCGTCGATGTCTCCGGCCCGCATCACCTGCGTCGGCAATTCGCTCGCGTTCCCGAGCGCGCCGACCGACATGACGGCCGTAGGCACATCGTCCGCGCTGCCTCTCGGCTTCGGGATCGTGAGCCGCCGCTGCACGAGCGGCTCCGGGCGCGCCGCAGAAGGCCCAAGGCGCAGCGCGTCGGGGGTCTCTGTCTTGTGATCCTCCGGGCGCGGCGTCGGCTCGGCGGTCGGCTCGCTCTGAGTTCCCGGACGCATCGTCAGCGGCGGCCCGGGGAGCTCATCGAGCGCGGGCGTCGCCTCGGCGAGCTCGGACGTTACGTCGTGGCCCTCTCCAAAGCCAACCACCGCTCCCATCGACGTTCGCGTGGGCTGCTCGTCCGCTGGAAGAAAGGTGGGAAGGGCGTTTCCGCGGTGATGTACGTCGACCGTGCTGGCTCCACCGCTGAACATTGGCCGACGACGCGCGCCGGAGTCGGTGTCCTCGGGTTCGTCGAGCAACAGCTCGCGCGTCGACTGACCAGGGTCCGAGTCGGGTTGCAGGTCCTCCCCCTCGTTGCGGTAGGCCATGAACTCGTCGAGCAGCTCGCGAATGTCGGGGCCCTCGATGCGCAGCGCCGACAGGGCGGCGGCGGCGGCATCAGGTGACGGAAACCGGTCGTCCGCCGATTTCGCCAACATCCGACGCAACACGGCCGCGAGCTCGGGGGAGCCGCGGAGCAGCTTCAAGCGGCGTTCTACGTCGGCGTTGACCGCGAGCAGGATCACCGCGGGGAGGTCGCGACCCTCGTACAGCGCCATGCCGGTGATCAGCTCGAACAGCACCGCGGCCGTCGAGAATTGATCGGCCCGCGCGTCCGGCGCGCGCTCGGTGATCACCTCGGGCGCCATGAACCGCGGGCTCCCCTTCACGATGCCGGTGGCGGTGGTCTGAAATCCGAGCTCGGCGGTGGCCCGCGCGACGCCAAAATCGGTGACGCGGACCTTGCCGCTCGGATCGAGCAGCAGATTCGCCGGCTTGATGTCGCGGTGACAGAAGCTGCGCGGGTCCCTTGGCGCAACCGCGCGCCCCACGAACGCGAGCGCGTCGAGCACCTCGATCGCCCACGCGACCGCGATCGACGTCGGAACTGCGCCGCGCCGCGCGGCGATCCGCCCCTCGAGCACCTGCGCGAGGCTCGGCCCCGGGACGAGGTCCATCTCGAGGTGCACCGTCCCGCCCACCTCCTCGACGCGACGGACCGCGACCACGTTCGGATGGTTCGCGATGATCGGACCGATCGCCATCTCGCGCCGGAGCGTCTCAGCCATTGCAGGCTGGTTGTTGTTGTGGAGGACCTTGACCGCGACCAACCGCCCGTCGCGCTCAGCCGCCCACACCGCTCCGGCCGAGCCCGAGCCGAGACGATGCAGCCAGCGGTACGGCGACTCCGGCAAAACGGCTCCGGTCAGGTGAGAGCTATGCTAACCTCCCACCGATGAAGGAGACGGGATGACTGCGCTGACGTACGCGCTCGCGGCCTACGCGGTGAACGACGACCTCACGGTGAGCGGCATGGTCGACCATGGCGGCCAGCGCGTCACCGTCGACATGTCCGACGACTACCAGCAGCTCATTCGTGAGCTCGGCACCATGGTCTCGAACAAGCCGCTGTATCCGACAAAAACGCTCGGAGCCTCGGGCTTTGACCTCTCGTTTTCGAACACGTTCGCGTTCATCAGCCAGACGGGCGCGGACGGCGGCCCGGGCCCGTGGCAGCGCGCCGATGTCGACGAAGACATCGCAAATTCCTACCTGTTCGTGCCCCAGGTCAGCGCGCGCAAGGGCCTGCCCCTGTCGATGGAGCTCGGCGCGTCCGGCGGCTGGATCGGCGTCAGCCACCAGGGCGTGTTCGGCGGTTGGGGTCGGATCGGCCTGATCGAAGGCTACAAGCCGTACCCGGACATCTCTCTGCACTTTGGCTACGCCGGCTTCGTCGGAAACGACGAGATCGAGCTCGGCGCCGCGGACGCGGGCGTCACGTTCGGTTCGGGGTTCGCGTTCGGCTCGTTCCCCGGCATCAACAACGCCGTGTTCCAGCCGCTGCTCGACGCTTCGATCGTCCGCATCGCGGCGTATCCGTCGATCTCCGACAGCGTCGCGCAGGCCACGGGCGCCCTCCCCATCGGCGCGTCGCGGCACGACAACTCGCTCCCGGCCATCTGGCAGCCACAATTCTCGGGCGGGTTCCAGCTCGTGAACGGCACCGTGTTGTTCCGCGCGATCGGCAGCTACGCGCCCGGAAGCATCGCCAGCCTCACGCTCGGCATGGGCTGGCAATACTAGCATTCCCACGCTGGACCTCCCGTGGGCCGACGCGGCCGTCACGATCGACGCCACCGTCGATCCGCACCTTCGAGCGATCGCCGGCACGATCACCGTAGACTCGGACCAGCCCTTCGAGCTGGTCGATCCGCTCGCCGATCTCCCCTTGCCGACCGACGATCAGACCCGGATGCGGGTGTCATCCGGGCGCGCCGAGCGAGGCGCGATCGCGTTCGAGCGGCTCGACGAAGACACCTGGACGTTCACGACGACGATGCCGCGCCGCTGGGAGGACGTGGGGACCAGCGCGCACGGCCTGTTCGCGAACGGGGCGTGGTATCCGACACCGCTGTTCGCCGACACACCCGGCGAAGTCGCGCGGCTACGGGTCGTAGACTGGAACGTGCAGATCGCACTCCCCGCGGGCACCGCTGGGGCGCTCGGGGACGTCGCAGGCACCAACGCGCTCCGGTGGACCGGCACCGCCGAACGCGCCTCCCTCGCCGTGGTCCCAAAAGGCGTCGTGACGCCGATCCGCGAGGACCACCTCGCGCTCGACCTCGTCACGCGTGGCGCCCCGCGCCACCGCCTCACCCGCGAGCTCGCCACCGAGGTCTCGCGGGCGCGGCCGGACGCCCTCGACTGGCACGCCGCGGTCGTGGAGGCCCCGCTCCGCAGGCGACTCGCGCGTTCCGGGCCTGGGCTCGCCTACGTGAGCGATCGCGCGTTTCGCGTCGCGCCGCCGCTGGTTCGCTTCCACCGTCCCGCCGTCGTACGCGCCGTGATCGCGTCCGCGCTCGAGGTTGAGATCCCCGAGTGGCGCGACCTCGCCGCCGCTGCGCTCACGCGCCGCTACGAGCGCGCCCTGCCGGGCCTCACCGCCTCGCGCATCCTGAAGCTCGGCGCGTTCACCCCCCAATTCGAGGCCATGCTCTACGACCAGACGCTGCCGTTCTACGGCGACGTGCTGGGCCGCACGCTGCCGAGCGATCCACTCCGCGACGATCTCGTGGAGCGATGGTGGCCCCGCGAACCGGCGACGTCCGCCGTCAGCCAGCTCGAGGCGCTCGAAGGCCCGCTCGTAACCGACATCGTCTGGAGGGCGATGTCCCGGTTGGGGAGCCCGGAGATGGGCGCGCTGTACGATCTGGCGCCCACGTTCTACCTGCTCGCTCGCCCGTGGCCGCGCGCGCACGACCTCACACTCGGCGTCGATCGCGCCGCAGGCACCTACACGGTCACCCGGGACGACGTGCCCGGCGCGCCGGAGGTGGTGACGATCGCCGTCGACGGCGCCCGCTCCGCCCACGTGCTCCGCCCCGGCGAGACGTTCGAGCAGCCCCTCGGCGAGGCTCGCCGCGTGCGGGTGGACCCGGACGGGCACCTGCCGCTCGTCCACCGCGCAGACGACGCCTGGCCGGCGCGCGCGTCCGGCACGGTTTCGGGCGGAGTCTGGACGATCGATCCGGTCGACGGCGTCGTCGTCGCGAACGTGATGGGGACGCTGCGACGCAGCCAGGACACCCACCTGCGCGCGTTCGCAGCGGTGTCGGCCGATCGCACGGCCCTCCCCGCCATCGACCTCGGCGGGGCGTGGCAGTTCGGTCGCGCGATCGACGGTCTGCGTCACACCGAGCGCGTCGCCGGGTCGATCGGGTTTCGCCGCTTCGATCCGCGCTATGTACCCGTTGACCCAGACCACCGGTACGCGCTCGCCGGGGCCGTGTCGTGGCGACACGACACCCGCGAGGACGCGATCTTCCCGCTGTCTGGCGCGCGCCTCGCCGCTCGACTCGAAGCGGGCCGCGTGCTCGGCGATGACCTCACGTGGATCACCGGACGCGCGTCGGCGGGTTTCGTCGCGTCGCCAGGTCCTCGGCACGCCTTCGCGGCCGAGGTGGCTGCCGCAGCCTCTGCGAGCGACGTCGCCCACGAGCGCCTGTCGCTCGGCGGCGAGGAGGGACTGCTGAGCGTTCCCCCAACCGCCGCGCTCGGGGACCTGAGCGCCATCGCCCACGCCGAGTGGCGCTTCGCGTTGCTGCGGGGCGCGTCGGTTCCGGTCGTGCCGCAGGTGCTGTGGGCGACCGAGTTGCAGCTCACGGCCGGCGCCGAAGCGGGCGCCCTCGCACCAAATTTGGGGGCGATCGGCGTGACGGCGGGCGCCGCCGCGACCGGAGATTGGTTGGGTGTCGACCCAGCGATGATCGGCGTGACGGTTGGCTTGCCCATCGCGACGAGCGGCTTTGACGTTCCACGTGTCCCCCAGTGGAACCTCCGCTTCGCCCAGCAGTGGTAGCGTCCGCGCGGAGGCGCCATGACCCTGCTCGTATTGTCAGTGGCCGCATACGCCGGCGACCCCGTCTGGTTCGAGTACGCGTTCACGCGTGACGTCGGGTCGGGCACGGGCACGTACGCGGGCTACACGGACCAGACGCGCTCGACGGGCCGGTACAGCGTCAGCGACGGTTTCCCGGGGGTCGACGTCTACGCCCACTACGAGTGGTCGTACACGAGCTCGAGCGAGCCGCCCGACGACGGCGTGACGAACCGGTACGTCACCTACAGCCCCATGACGTGGCGGTATACGAGCACCATCATCGACCTCGACGACGCGGAATGGAACGGCGTCGACCCCGCCACGTTGGCGCCGTGGTTTCGAATCGCCACGACCGTGCAGGTCGGCGACGACGTCCAACTCCTGGACCAGCCCTGCCACGTCGACCTCGTCGAGCCCGTTTCAACACCGGCCGGCGATCGCCCTGCGATCCGCTGCACCTCGACGGGGTCGGGCCGCCGAAACGACACGTACGGGTACATGGCCACGACCTGGACCGAGACGTCATGGTTCGATCAGCAGACCGGCTTCATCGTGAAACAGGCGCGCGAGGAGCGCGACGAGGGGACGATCCAGGGCGAGTCCGGGACGTTCGTGATGACCGAGAAGCTGACGCTCACGGACGCGAGCTTCGCGCCGGCGCCGACCCCGCCGCCGCCGTCGCTCATGGAAACCGCCCTCGCCCTGGTGTTCACGGTCGCCCTCCTCGTCGGCCCCGTGCTGCTGACGGTGCTCATCCTCGGCACAGTGGCCTACGCCGTGTACCGCCTGATCCAACCGCCGACGAGCGTCGCCACCGCGGCCTATGGCAAAGTCGCGATCAAGAGGGCGACGTCGGCGATCGAGGTCACCCGGTTCTCGCACCCGCTCGCGACGCAGACGTTCGCCCCGTTCCTCGAAGACTTCATCACAAAGGCCCTGGCCGCAGGCGACGTCGTGGCGCTCGCCACCGCAGGAGGTGACTCCCTCGTCGGCGTCGCGTTGGCGGACCGCGAGACCTCGCTCGGCACGTTGTTCGCGCCCGACACGACGGTGGCGAAGGCGCTGCTCCGGTGGATCGGTGGCAACGACTTCTTCTCCGAGACGCGCCACAAGGACGGCGAGCGCAACGCGTTCAACGTGTACGAGACGTTCAAGGTGATGCGCCTCACCGCGATCCCCGACCTCGCGTACGATACGGCTCTCGTCACGCAGGCCAGGCTCGCCGACCTCGCAGAACTTGTCGCTTGCCTCAAGGAGGTCCATCCGAAGCTCGTCGCCACGAGTTGGATGGGCGTCACGCTGGCGTCGAGCGACCTCGTGTTCGTCGCGCGCGTCGACAACGTCATCGTCGGCTTCGGGGTGGCGACGTTGTGCGGGGAACACGGGCGCCTGCACGGGCTCGCCGTCCGTCCAAAACACCGCGACAAAGGCATCGGCAAGGAGCTCGTCCGCGCGCGCCTCGCGGCCCTCAAGTCGCTCGGAGCCACCGACGTGATCAGCGAGATCTCCGAGACAGCGCCTGCCTCGTTGCACATCGCGCGCGAGGTCGGTTTTGCCGAGTCCGGGATCATGTTCGTCGAGACCACGGACGAGCTCCGCATCGAACGGGCCGTCGTCCGGCGATGACCGACGCGACCTGCATCGTCGGGCGCCCGCTCGAGCACCTTCGCGCGGTGTCCGCACCCGCGTTCGAGGTGACGCCCGGCTTCGACGCCATCGTCGAACAGCTGCAGGTCAGGGACCTCGCGTTCATCCCCGCGCGCGAGGGGGAGCCGGCGGTCGCAGACGGCAATCGCAGCGCCATCGTTCCCGAGCGAAACGTCGTTTGGTGCGGCCGTCGATGGTCGCTCAGCGTGAAGGGCGTCGGCGCGCGCACGCGGCCGTTCGGCGCGGACGCCCACGACGACCACGAGCGGCGCTTGTTCTCCGACGAATCCTGGCTCGGTGAGGCGCCCTGGGGCGCTCAGGGCGTCGCGAACGCACGGCAGGCCGCGCGCGTCTCGGCTGCGTTCGCGTCCGGCGCGTTCCCGAACCTGCAGTTGTGCCCGACGATCGCGGTGGCGACCCTCCCCGACGCGGCGCACGGGTCGCACCGTTACCGTCGCTTTCACGGGCCGTTCGTCCAGGAGCTTCGCCTGGTGCCATCGAACGTGCGCCTGTACCACGGCTCGGACCTCGCGCTCGGGCCCGATCCCTCCGACGCGCTGCGGGCCTTCGGGGTGACCGACGGCGAAGCCCTCGACGCGTTCATCGACCGGTTCATCAAGAGCGGGCTCGCCCTGCTGACCCTGTTCGCGCGCTCGCTACGGCCCACCGAACAGGGGCTTCAGGGGCTGTGGTTCGACGACGTCTGGCTCGACAAGGACGCGCTCGTGGCGCCCGACGGGGCGCTTTGCTTCGCCGATCTCGAGGGCCTGGACTGGCTCGGCGTCAGAGACCGCACGCTGGACGAGCGGATCCGCGAGCAGTTCGACCGCAAGCTCTACGAGTGGCTGTTCGCCGTCGACGCGCTCGTCAGCGCCCGCGAGCGCCTCGTCGGAGCTCCACGAGGCGCGCCTGACCGCCGCAGCGACGTCGCGTTGCGCGTCGAGCTCGCCCTCGCCGACGATCCGATCGTCGCCGTGGCGCGCGACGGAAACGATCTCGACCTGCTCGTAAGACCCGCATGTACACCCGAACACACCGTTCGGTTGCGCCTGATCGACGCCTGACCCGAGGTGCCCGTGGACTGCAACACCATCGCTGCTTTGCTCGCTCGCGTCGAAGCGGGCACGACGACCGCCGCCGACGAGCCCACGCTCGACACGCTGGCGCGCCAGAACCTCGTCGCGCGCGGCACCTCGAACAGCGCAGGCGCCGGTGACGAGGCACGAGCGGCGTTGCGCTCGCTCACCGAGAAGCAGGCAGCCCTCCGCACGCTGGCTGGCTCCGTCACCCCGGCCGAGCTCGCCAAGCTCGACGTCGACCTTCGCGACCTCGAGTGGGCGATCCGCGCCGCGCGCACAAAGGTGCTCGCGACTCCGGCGACCACGACGCCCTGGACGCTTACGTTTCAGGGCCGCGATCTGCTCGGTGAGCTCACGACGCGCGCCGACCGGCTTTACGGCGTGCCGCTCGAAGCGTTTCAGGCGGAGATGACGCGCCTGAGGAGCGCAATCGCCGCGGTCGTCACGAAGGCCTCAAACATCCTGACGAAGACGTCGCCCGCGGTGCCGTGGGTCGAAGAGGCCCACTGCCGAACCGCCGCCATTGGCCTGGGCTGCGTGGAATCGCTCGACGCAACCGCGCTCGGCACGCGATGGATCGAGGTCGTGACGGGGCTTCGCACGAGCGTGGGGCTGCAGCGGGACGTCGGCGTCATCGCCGAGCAGCTCGTCCTCTCCGGCGGCTCGATCAACCAGTTCGAGGCGTTCCTCGCCACCGTGCGCCCGCTGGCGAGAGATGACGACGACGCGATCGACTGCGCGACGATCGGCTGGCGAACGCTCGAAACGGACCGGAACGCGCTGTTCGAGCGCGTCCAGCGCGCGCGGCCGTTCACTCAGCGCGGGGCCACCGCGTTCATCATCGCCGACGCCGCCGTCGAGGTCGCCCCGCTATCCGGGCTCGTCACCGCGATCCTCACCGCCGGTGGCGACACCGACGAGGCGGAGGTCGCGGCCGCGTTTCTGCTGGCGTCGAAGGCGCCCCTCCCCGTTGCCACGGCGCGCTTCGCGGAGCACTTCGCGTGGATGCGGGCATTCACGCCCACGGGCAGCACCACGCTCGCGGGCATGGTGAGCCTGATCGACGCCGCACCGGCGGGCGTGCTCGACGACCTTCGCCTGGTGAACACCGAGATCGGCCGCGCGAAGCTCGCGGTCGACGGCGTCGAGACGCTCGTCCTCGGCGTGAAGCTGCTGCTCGGCCTCGGCGGCGGGCGTGGCTGGCTCTTGCAGTCCGCGAGCGACGTCCGGCCGCCCACCGGCGCGCTCCTGCCGCTCGTAGCGGTGGCGCCGTTCGCGGTGCCCGCGATCAGCACGTTCCAGCGCCGCTCCGTGCACCGCGCGATCCTGTTCCGACCGTCGCACAGCCACGGGTCGTCAGGCTAGGCAAGCCGCAGGCGCGCTAGTACTTCGCTGTAACCGGGATGATCAGCACGTCTTCGCCGACCTTCGGGCCCGCGACCATGAACGTGCGGTTGCGGTGAACCGCCACCGTGGTGTCGAGCACCTTGGTGCCGTCCGCGCCGAACAAGCGCAGCCGCAGACGCGCGGCCGTCTCGTCCCGATCGATGAGCTGCACCTTGAGGCGCCGCCCTCCTTCGATGGCGAACGTGGCCTCCTCGCCCACCGCGAGCGTGTCGGCGTTGTGGGAGATGAGATCAAAACCCGTGTAGCTCGTGAACGACAGCTGCTTGATGAGCGGCTTCAGTTCGGGATCGACGCGATCGTTGGTCTTCGTGGCCTTCACGCACATGACATCGACGGAGACCGGCCCGGCGACGGGCGCGGTGATCGGCGGATCGGGCGGGCGCCCCTGCGCGAACGCCATCCCCGGAAGCGCGACAGCCACGACCAGCACCGCGAGGCGCAGGTGGCGGTACGCGCGCTCCCCGAACGTGTTCACAGCGTCTCCCCCTCGATCCAGATGATGGTAGCCGCGTCGTCCCCTTCCGTGGTGATCACCTGAACGAACGCATCAGCACCATACTCCAGGTCGTCGATCGTGATCTCGTCCGGGCTCGCGAAGTCGAGCTGAGCCACGGGCACGGACCGCTCGGGGAACCCGTCGCCAGCGGCACCAAACAGCGCATTGGCCCCGACGACGCTAAGAATCACCACCGCCGCGAGCATCATGGCGCCCCACGCGAATCGCGTGTTGGCGGGAGCCGGGACCTCGCCCACCGGCGCGATGGCGCTCTGCTTCACCCGCGCCATCACGGCCGCGGTGACGTCTACCGTGCCAGCTTCGCTGCGGATCGCGTCAGCGACCAACGCGCCGTCGTAGCCGGGAACCGCTTCGGCGTCTGCGATGCCGATGCCCGCGGCCACACCGTGCCACAGCGACGGAGCGGGGCCCGCTTCGGCGGCGATCGACGCGCGCAGGGCGCGGCCGACATCCGCGAACACCGTCATCTGCAGGCCCGCGGTCGCATGGCCCGAAAGCCGCCCGAGCGCGCGGGTGTGCTCGTCTCCCGCAAGCTCGCGGTCGAGCAACGCGGAGATCCAGCCCTCGGTGAGCAGGCCCATCACGTCATCGGTGACGTCGACCGCACCGGCGCAGGCGCGGACGGCCTCCGCGACCGGAACGCCAAACGGCTCGGCGAGGCCGGCGGCGGCCAACACCGGGTCGACCACATCGACGTCGCCCGCTTCGGCGCGGACGGCCTCCGCGATCGGCACCGACCCGAACAGCTCAGCGCGGACGGCCTCGCGCACCGGCAACGTCGCAGCGATCGCCGAGAAGATGTCGCCGACGAGGTCCACCTCGCCGGCTTCTTCGAACAGGGCTGCCCGTAGCAGTCCGTCCCCCGGCTGCAAGGCAAACTCAACAACCTCGACGAGCTCCACCGGGCCGGCGCCTTCTCGCACCAGTTCGGCCAGCGGGAGCGGGTTTTCACGCTCCATGCGCAGCAAGCCCGCGCGAACGGCGTCGAGCTCAGACGCGTCACCTGCGTCGAGTCGAGCGATTCTGCGTTCCAGCGAGTCCATTTCCATTTTGGTGAGGCTCCAGATGGTCCAGTTTCGTCCAGTCGTGTGGTTGACGTGCCGGGAGGGCCGTCCATTCACCGTTCGTTGGCGAGCACCTTCTGAAGCTTCTTCCGGGCATAGAACAACCGCGACATCACCGTGCCCTCGGGGATCTCCATGATGTCGGCGATCTCCTTGTACGAAAGCCCTTCGAGCTCGCGGAGCAGGATGGCTTGTTTCTGATCGGCGGGAAGCTCGTCTACCGCGTCCATGATCCGCTTGTTCAGCTGCTTTCGCTCGAGCGTCCGGCGCGGGTCATCGCCGTGGTGAAGGTCGGCGATGCCACCGTCCCCGTCGCGGGTCGCCACTTCTTCCTCGAAGGACGTCGTCTTTTGGCGCGTGCGCTTTCGCAGGAAGTCGATCGCGAGGTTCATCGCGATGCGGTACATCCAGGTGTAAAAGCTGGACTCGAGCCGGAAACTATCGAGGTTGTGGTATGCCTTTACGAACGCGTCCTGTGTGATGTCGCGCGCGTCTTCGCGGTTGCGAACCATGCCGTAGACCATCGCGTACACGCGGCTCTGGTACTTTTCGACGATGCCGCGGTAGGCCGTCGCGTCACCGGCTTTTACCGCGCGGAGGAGCTCAGCATCAGCGTCGCGTTCACTTTCATGCACGGCCATGCCTTTGGGTCCCCTGGTTCTTGGACGGCCGAGGGGCCGCGCCCATTCAACGCCAGCCTAGCCCGACTAGCAATTCGCGCTCGCGGGCTTCCATCACTTCGGCCTCGTCGTCCCGCTCGTGATCGTAGCCCAGCAGGTGGCAGATCCCGTGTACGAGGAGCACACGCACCTCGTGCGCGAGCGGATGTCCGCGGCTCTCGGCCTGAGCCGTGGCCGTCTCCAAGCTGATGATGACGTCGCCGAGCATCTCGGAGGCCCCAGGTTCGGGGCGCGCGGCGCACTGCGAGAACGACAGGACATCGGTGGGGCGATCCTTGCCACGCCAATCCAGGTTGAGCGGATGGATGGTGGCGTCGTCACAAAGCAGGACGGAAAGCTCACATTCAGCGAGGCCGAACGCCTCCAGCACCCGCTCGCCGTCGCGGACCACCGGGTCCGCGTCGTATTCCAAACCGTCGATCACCGTGACATCCACGCTCACTTCGTCCCCTTTGGAAGGTTCTGCAGCGACTCGTAGTCTGTGTCGGGGTCGGTCACGTCTTCTTCACGCTCGCCAACGTTGTCGTCCGTACCCGTCCGCGCGACATCCGCGCGCTTGGGCGGCGGCAACTCGAGCGTGATCACGCTGCCCTTGCGGCGCACCCCAGAGTCGTCCGCCGAGGGCGTCAGGACCGTTTCCGCGCGCGACGCTGCCGTCCCCCGCGAGATCGCGGCCGTCTGCGGGTACTCGACGCGCTGGTGGTGGATGCCGAGCAGCACCGTGACGAACGTATCGGCGACCACTGAGATCTCATGGAACGTGAGCGGGCACTTCTCGAACTGGTTGTCCGCCATGACCGAGTTGATGATCTGGTGGATCATAGCCCGGAAGGCCTCTTCCGAGGGCTCGCGGATGGTACGCGTGGCCGCCTCGACCTTGTCCGCGAGCATGATCACGCCCGCCTCGCGCGTGTCTGGCTTGGGCCCCGGGTACCGGAACTGCCCCTCGTCCACGGGCCTCCCGTGGGCCTCCTGGACAGCGCGGTCGTAGAAGTACTGAAGGATGCCGGTGCCGTGGTGCATGTTGATGTTGTCGACGATCGGCTTCGGGAGCTTGTGCTCACGGGCCATCTTCCCGCCGTCCACGACGTGCCCGATGATGACGCGGGCCGACACATACGGGTCCATCGTGTCGTGGCGGTTCGCGACGCCGCGCTGGTTCTCGACGAAGTACTGCGGCTTGTTCGCCTTGCCGACGTCGTGAAAGTACGACGCGACCCGAGCTTGCAGCGCGTTCGCGCCGATCGCCTCGCAGCCGGCTTCGGCGAGCGTGCCGACGATCACGCTGTGGTGGTAGCTGCCAGGCGCGCGCAACATGAGCTGGCGCAGCAGCGGATGGTTGAGGTTCGCGAGCTCGAGCATGCGGTAGTCGGTGACGAAGCCGGCGGTCTCGAACAGCGGCAACAAGCCGAGCGCCACGAACGCCGACAACAGCCCGCCGCCCGCCGCGAACGCCATGGACCACACGGGTCGGATGGTGAGGTCGAGCCCGACGTCCCCGCCAACGACGAGCAGATCGACGAGATGCGCAAGCAGCGCCGCGAGCGCACCGACCAGCGCGGTGAAGCCTCCCGCCCACAACACCGACATTCGCTCGCGGGTGTGCTCCACCGCAGAGGCGCCAACCAGGCCGGAGATCACGAAGTAAAGGACGTGCAACGCCTTCAGATCCATGACGAGACCGCACGCAGTCGACGCTGCGATCGTGAACAACACGGCCCACGAGGGACCGAGCAGCAGCCGCACGAGCATGGCGGCGCCCGCCACCGGGACGACGAACCATACGCTCTGGGGCTGCAAATCGAGCCCGACCAGCGCGACGATCCCGTCTGACATCTCGACGATCGACCGCGCGCCGAGCGCCGTGCCGACGAGCAGCACCCCGGCCGCGGCAGCATCGCGAGCGCGCGTCGAGAAGTCCGTCAGGCGGGCGTTCCCGTAGCTCCACAGGACCGTGAACAGGAGCGCGAGGAAGCCGCTCGACGCGGCCCACTCGGACCACGGCCCTCGAGAAGTCGCGGTCGCCCCGAGCGCCTTGTACTCGGAGATGTCGGTCGCGTCGATGATGTCGCCCTGGCGAAACAGGATGGCACCTCGCTTGACCGTGACGACGTCGGTCCGCACCGCCGCGGCGGCCCGCAGCTGCCGTTCGAGCGTCTCCCTCGCGTCGTACGCCAGGTTCGGACGCACCGACGCGCGCGCCACCGCCGTGGCCGCGTCTACCCATGGCTCGCTCGGAGCGCGCGCCTCGAGCAGCTCCATCGTGATCTGCTCGCGCGCCTCGCTCGGCGTTCGGATCTGCGTACGCGCGGCGAGCGGCTGCTCGTCGACCCCGTCGGCAGACAACTCGAGCACAACGATGCCGACGCCCTCAGCGGGAAGGTCGTCGCGGTCGGCGATCACGTACCCGGACATCGCCCGGCCGACGAGCCGCTTCGCGAGCGCCTCAGCCGCAGGCGCGAAGCCCACCTCAGAGAGCGCCGCGAGGTCGCCGTCCGGAAGGTGCAGTCCCAGCGCGTCACGAAACCCGTCGACGGGCGTGGAAGACGCTTCTGGGCGCGCGACCCGCGCCCGACCAGCCTCAAACGCGTCGCTGATCCGCGTCTCGAGCTCCCCGGAGAGGTCGCGCCGGTATGCGTACACCGGAGCGACCGCTTCCCGAGCCATCGCGGAGGCTGAGTCGCGGGCGGCGAAGTCCGTATACGAGAAGGTGTGCATCGCACGAACCGTGCGCGGCGCTACCTCACCGACCGCGAGGTCGTCCCCGAAGTCGAGCCCGCCGAGATGCACCGTACAAAGGCCCGTCAACATCGCCGTAAGGCCGACAAGGACGACGAGCGCGGCCGGCGAGCCCCAGAAGCGAAGCCAGCGCGACGGAGGCTCCTCCGTCGGCGCGCGCCGCGTCGAGTCCGGGCTAGCGCCGCTCATACGCCTCCACGATCGCAGAGACGAGTCGATGCCGCACGATGTCCTTCGCGTCGAAGCGCACGACGTCGATCAGGGGAACGTCGGCCAAGACCTGAAGGGCGTCGACGAGCCCGCTGGTTCGGTGGGTTGGAAGGTCGATCTGCGTCACGTCTCCGGTGACGACCATGCGCGACCGCTCCCCGAGGCGCGTGAGGAACATCTTCATCTGCTCGACCGTCGTGTTTTGCGCCTCATCCAGGATGATGTACGCGTCGGACAGCGTGCGGCCGCGCATGAACGCGAGCGGCGCCACCTCGATGGCGCGCTTCTCCATCATCCGCGCGAGCCGGTCTGGCGGGACCATCTCCCCGAGCGCGTCGAACAGCGGGCGGAGGTACGGGTCGATCTTCTCCGAGAGATCACCGGGTAGAAACCCGAGCTTTTCTCCCGCCTCTACCGCGGGGCGCGTGAGGATGATTCGGCGTACGTCGCCGCGAAGGAGCGCCGCAGCGGCCATCGCGACGGCGAGGTAGGTCTTTCCCGTCCCGGCGGGCCCGACGCCGAAAACCACCTCGGACCGGCGAAGCGCGTCGACGTAGCGTCGCTGGGTGGGGGTCCGCGGTGCGATCGGCCGGTTGCCGAGCCCCATGACGACC
>CANNIZ010000086.1 GCA_947505245.1 Pseudomonadota bacterium
CGATCGCGCTGCGCGCCGGGGCCCGATCGCCCTACGCCCCCGTGGACGAGCTCCACCCCGAGGACTTCGTCGAGGTGCTTCCCGTCGACAAAGACGACGCGAAGAAGCGGACGCGCAAGCAACGGAAGGAGGCTGACGAAGCCCCTGTGCGCGTGACGATCGACGCGGAGGGCCTCGCCGATCGAATCCTCCGTGTGCCGGTGCCGCCCGCGAACATGGGCCATCTCACCGTCGGCGACGAGCGGATCTACTGGGTGCAGTCGGCCGATCCGGAGTCCTCCGGGGACCTGATGGCCGCTTCGATCGGTCGACTCGACGTCGAGGCGGAGACGCTCGTGGAGGGGGTCGACGACTACGAGCTCTCCGCGGACCTGAGCACGCTCCTCGTCGTGGGCGCGGACGGCCCCTACCTGCTCGACGCCGGCGCCGAGGAAGGCGCGGATCTGTCCGATGCCGCCGTCGATCTCTCCAGCTGGGAATTCGTCGTCGACCCTCGCGAGGAGTGGCGCCAGATGTTCGAGGAGTCGTGGCGGCTCGAGCGCGACTACTTCTACGATCCGGGTATGCACGGGGTGGACTGGACGGCGATCCGCGAGAGGTACCGCCCGCTCGTGGCGCGCGTCCGGGACCGCAGCGAGCTCTCGGACCTCGTCGCGCAGATGGTGAGCGAGCTGTCCGCGCTGCACACGTTCGTCTACGGGGGAGATGCGCGCCTCGGGAACGACTTCGTCACCCCCGCGACGCTCGGTGCTTCGCTCGCGCGCGACGAGGCCGCGGGCGGGTGGCGGGTGACGTCGCTGCCGAAATTTGATCCCGATCGGCCCGCGGAGCGGCCCCCGCTGGCGGTGCCAGGATCCGAGGTGGCCGTCGGCGAGCTGATCACCGCGATCGATGGCGTACCGTCGCTCTCCGTGTCGGACACCGCTGAGCTGCTGCGCGGCAAGGCCGGCGAGCAGGTGCTGCTGCACGTGCGCGGGCTCCCGCCGGAGAAGGGCCGCAAGCCGGCGCCTGAACGCGACGTCGTCGTGGTGCCGATCGACCCGTGGGACGCGTGGTCGCAGCGGTACACCTCCTGGGAGGAGACCCGCCGCGCGCGCGTGGAGACCGCGGGGAACGGCCGCATCGGCTACATCCACCTGCGCGCGATGGGCGCCGAAGACATCGCGGCGTGGACCGCGGCCTACCTCCCGGTGTTCGACCGTGAGGCGCTGATCGTAGACGTGCGCCACAACGGTGGCGGCAGCATCGACAGCTGGATCCTGCGCCGGCTCGCGGTGAAGCCGTGGATGTACTGGAGCCAGCGCGATGGCGAGCCCACCGACTGGAACCCGCAGTACGCGTTCCGGGGCCACCTGATCGTGTTGTGCGACGCGAACACCGGGTCCGATGGCGAGGCGTTCGCCGAGGGCTTCCGCCGCCTCGGGCTCGGCAAGGTCGTCGGAACGCGCACCTGGGGCGGCGAGATCTGGCTGTCATCGAGCAATGTGCTCGTCGACGGGGGCATCGCCACCGCCGCCGAGTACGGCGTGTACGGGCCCGAAGGCACGTGGCTGATCGAGGGCCGCGGCGTGGAGCCCGACGTGGTGGTGGACAACCTCCCGCGCGCGACCTTCGACGGTGGGGACACCCAGCTCGACACGGCCGTTCGCATGTTGCTCGAACAGCTCGTGAAGGAGCCCGTGATCGTGCCCGCGCAGCCGGCGTGGCCGGACAAGTCGCGGTAGTCGGCGGTCTACAGGCCCCAGTCGGTCGAAAGGAACGACAGCGGCTTTTGCAGCGGGCGAAGCGACTCGGCGTCATCCGCGGCCGACGGCAGGATCTCGGCGCCGAGCTTCTTCGTCTGCGACGTGAGCGTGTACAGGCGCTCCTGGCGGTTCTGCAGCGCTCCGACCAGCGCGCGACCCGCTCGGGGCGTCGTCTCCGCGCGTACCTTCGCGAGCTCGCCGCGCGCCCAGGTCCGTAGCGCCGGGCTCCACGCCGCCGGCAGCGCCTGGTCTTCGAGCGCGACCAGGCCGAGATCCCGGCTGTAGGCGGCGACGCGCGCGTTCATCGCGAGGTCCGATTGCAGGGACGGGTTCGCGGGTGCCGCGCGCCACGCGGTCCACGCGTCCGTCGGCTTGTTCTGCCACGTGTTCAGGAAGCCGTCCAACGCGGCGCGGACGGGGCCCCAGGAGGTCTCGAATGACCCCACGATCGTCGCCGCCTGCGCGCGATCCTTGAGCCAGGTGCCTGCCAGCAGCAGCGGCGAGTCGGGAAGGAAGGGCGGTGGAGTACGGGCCGTCTCCGCGGCGACGAACGCGCGGCGCTCGCTCGCGTTGGACGCCAGCCAGGCGCGACTCCAGTCGTCCGGTAGCACCGGACCCAGGTCGTCCGAGTCGAGGATCACCTCGGCGGCCTTCGGGTCGCCGTCGGCGGCGAGGTGGGCGAGGGCGATCCGCGACAGGCCCTTCCACCGGTCGACCTGGTCGGCCACGAACGCGTCTGTCACCGCGAGTTCAGCGGCGCGGGCCTCGCCGAAGGCGGTCCGGGCGTCGTCGGCCTTGCCGAGCTCCCAGTCCAGGCGACCGAGCCGATACCGGGCTTCAACGTACGCGGGCGATCCAGGGGCGACCTTTTTCAGGCGCTCCATGGCCTCGAGTCGTGAGCCGGCGACGGTGAGATCGCGCGCGGCGGCGAGATCGAGCAGGCCCGCGACTTCAGGTGAACGCAGGGTCTCGGGCAGGAACGAGGCGACGGCAATCACGGCGGTGTCGTTGCCGCTGTCGCGTGCGAGGGCGCCGAGGGCGGTGAGAGCGTCTTGCGCGCCGACGCGCTTTCCGTCCGCTTCGATGCCGCGGGCCCACGCCCGGGCTGCGAGGTGCTTCTGGCCGACCTTTTCGAGGCAAGGGGCGGCGGCGTACCAGGCTGCTGCGCGATCGGCTTCCGCCGCTGTGCGTGCGGACTCGACGAGCGCACCGACTGCCGCGGGGTCCTGGGGACATTCGCCCGCGAACGCGCTGGCGATCCATCCGATGAGCATGCACACCTCTGGATCGTTCTACGACGGGCGGGACCCCGAGGGAAGTGTCCGCCACACCTTGACGGAGGCCCCCCGGGTGCCTAAGCCAGCGGCCGCTTCGGTTCAGTCTTCAACTAAATGCCCTCAGGGCGACCTCAGGAGATGTCATGGCCAACTTCCGTCCGCTGTACGATCGCGTTCTCGTCAAGCGTCTGTCCGCCGAAGAGCGCACCTCGGGTGGTCTGTACCTCCCCGAGACGGCGAAGGAGAAGCCCCAGCAGGCCCTGGTCGTCGCCGTCGGCAACGGTCGCATCAGCAAGAACAACGCCGTGCACCCGCTCACCGTGAAGGCGGGCGACACGGTCCTGTTCGGCAAGTACGCCGGCGATGAGATCAAGCTCGATGGCGAAGATCACATCATCCTCCGGGAAGAAGACATCCTCGCGGTGGTCGACCGCTAGTCTCTGGCTCTCCCCGCTTCTCAATCCTTTTCCTTTCGTTCGGAGTCATCCATGGCCGCCAAAGAAATCCATTTTCGTGAAACCAGCCGCGGCGAAGTCCTCGTCGGCGTCGCCGCGCTCGCGCGGGCCGTCAAGGTCACGCTCGGCCCGAAGGGTCGCAACGTCGTCCTGCAGAAGAGCTTCGGCTCGCCGCTGATCACCAAGGACGGCGTCACCGTCGCCAAGGAGATCGAGCTCAAGGACCGCTTCCAGAACATGGGCGCCCAGATGGTCAAGGAGGTCGCCTCCAAGACGTCCGACGTGGCCGGTGACGGAACCACCACGGCCACCGTGCTCGCCGAAGCCATCTTCACGTCGGGCAGCAAGCTGGTCGCGGCCGGCGCGAACCCGATGGACATCAAGCGCGGCATCGACAAGGCCGTCGAAGTCGTCGTCGCCGAGCTCAAGAAGGTCTCGCGTCCCTGCAACCAGGAGAAGGAGATCGCCCAGGTCGGTACCATCTCCGCGAACGGCGACACCGAGATCGGCCGCATCCTCGCGAACGCGATGGACAAGGTCGGCAAGGAAGGCGTCATCACGGTGGAAGAGGCCAAGGGCCTCGAGACCACGTCGGACATCGTCGAAGGCATGCAGTTCGACCGCGGCTACCTGTCGCCGTACTTCTGCACCGACCAGGACCGCATGGAAGCCGTCCTCGAGAAGCCGCTCATCCTCGTCAACGAGAAGAAGATCTCCTCGATGAAGGATCTGCTCCCGCTGCTCGAGAAGGTCGCCGAGGCGCACCGCCCGCTGCTGATCATCGCGGAAGACATCGAAGGTGAGGCCCTCGCCACCCTCGTCGTCAACAGCCTCCGCAAGACGCTGCAGGTCGTGGCCGTCAAGGCTCCTGGCTTCGGCGATCGCCGCAAGGCCATGCTGCAGGACATCGCGGTCCTCACCGGCGCCAAGCCGGTCATGGAAGACCTCGGCATCAAGCTCGACAGCGTCAAGATGGAAGACCTCGGTTCGGCCGAGCGCATCGTGATCGCGAAGGACACCACCACGCTGGTCGGTGGCGCGGGCTCGAAGAAGGACATCAACGCTCGCGTGAAGCAGATCCGCACCCAGATCGAAGACACCACGTCCGACTACGATCGTGAGAAGCTCCAGGAGCGCCTCGCGAAGCTGATCGGCGGCGTTGCCGTCATCCACGTCGGCGCGGCCACCGAGATGGAGATGAAGGAGAAGAAGGCGCGCGTGGAAGACGCGTTGAACGCGACGCGCGCGGCGGCGGAAGAGGGCATCGTCCCCGGCGGCGGTGTCGCGCTCATCCGCGCCCAGAAGGCGCTCGAGGCGATCAAGCTCGAAGGCGACGCCCAGTTCGGCGTGCAGATCATCCGCGAGGCCTGCGAGGCTCCCCTTCGCTGCATCGCCGAGAACGCCGGTGAAGACGCGTCGATCATCGTGCACAAGGTGCGCGAAGGCAAGGACGCCTACGGCTGGAACGGCGCTACGAACGTGTTTGGCGACATGTTCGAGTTCGGTGTCATCGACCCCACCAAGGTCACGCGCACGGCGCTCGTGAACGCGGCGTCCGTCGCGGGCCTGCTGCTCACGACCGAAGCGATGATCGCCGAGAAGCGCAAGAGCGACGACGAGTAGTCGTCGTACACACGTAAATCGGAAGGCCCGCGGTTCGAAAGACCCGCGGGCTTTTCGCCTTTTCGACCCTGGAATCGCCAGGCAGGGCCGAAAAGCGACCCTCGCGTGAGCGTGCGTCCGCCGCAGTCCCGCAGCGGCGCGGCCCGAGACAACGCCAGCGGACGCATGCGAATGCGAGGGCAAACAAGCGCCGAGCGACCTCGTGGGACGCCATCGCCGGTTTGGCGCGCGTAAGCGGGCCGACCTCCTCCGGCGGAAGCGTCGAGGACGCGCCGCGCGCGAGGGTCAGGGAGTGGAGACGACGTTGTCCCAGACGATGAGGGCGGCGCAGGAGTCGATCTCGGGCTCGATGATGTACCCGCGAAGGACCCCCAACGCGCGGAACCCGTTGGCGAGTTGGAACGAGAGGGTGGGGTCGCGGAGCTCGCCGCGGACGACGCGTTCGACGTACTCCTCGGCGGTCATCGCGTGCTTGTGGTGCGCGAAGCCCTCGATGTGCGACCCGGCGACGATCCCGCGCAGGCCGAGGCGGCGGACGAGATCCTTGCGCAGGTCATACAGCTGCTTGCCAAGGCCGCGTCCGCGAAACTCGGGAAGCACGGCGATGTCGGTGCCGTAGTACCACTCGCCGTCGTCGCGATGGGCCGGCAGGCTCCCGTCCGCGCCGCAGATGTCGAGCACGGTGTGCTGCGGGTGGTCGAAGTCGAAGTTCACGAGCAGCCCGGCGGCCTGGGCGACGACGCGATCCCCGTCGAGCATGACGAAGAAGCCCTGTGGGAACTTGCGCGCGTAGGTGCGGACGTCGGCGGCCTTGACCAGGTAGTCGGGGTCGGCGAGCGGGAAGCACAGGCTCTCGAGGGCCGCGCAGCGGTCGGCGAGGTCGGCGGTGACGTTTACGATGCGGAGGTCGGACATTTCACGAGGCTACGGCAAGAAATGGGGACACGATCGATCGTGTCGGGGACTTTTGCCGGATTTCGTGGGTTGCGCGGCTAGATCGCGCGGGATGAACGGGTCATGTCGATGGCCGTTGCCGAGCTGACCGCTTGAACGGGCGTGGAGCGGCAAGAAGTCTCGACAGGATCGAACGTGTCGGAGGATTTTGCCGCCGGCGCGGTGCGGTGCGCGCGGTGCGGCGGGGCGCGATGCGCGATGCGCGATGCGCGATGCGCGATGCGCGATGCGCGATGCGCGATGCGCGATCGCGTGAGGTGCCCGGAGGGGGCACGCCCCTACATCAAGTGGCGCGGATCGACGTCCGCGATGATGCGGATCCCCTTGAACGGCTCGCGCCAGACGCGCTTCGCCTGGTCGAGGAACGCGCGGAACACCTTGGGGTCTTTGCCGCGCAGCACGATCTGCCAGCGCCAGCGGCCCACCAGGCGCGGCATCGCGGCAGCCGAGGGTCCCAGGACGTCCACGCCCTTGTGCTCGCTGGTGAGTCGCCGAAGGCCCCTGGCGATGGCGTGCCCGGCGTCCTGAACATCGTTGCGTTCGATGCCCTCGATGCGCAGCAGGACGAGGCGCGTGAACGGCGGGTAGCCAAGCGTTTTGCGAAGGCGGGCCTCCTGCGCGTAGAAGCCGTCGGGCTCGGAGAGGTGGGACATCACGTAGTGATCGGGTGTCCACGTCTGAAGCAGCACGCGACCGGGCTTGTCGCCGCGCCCGGCGCGCCCGGACACCTGCACGAGCAGCGCCCAGGTGCGCTCCGCCGCGCGGAAGTCCGGCATTCGGAAGCCGTGATCGGCGCTCACGACGACGGCGCAGCGCACGTCGGGGAAGTCGTGCCCCTTCGCGACGATCTGCGTGCCGACGAGGATGCGGGCGCGACCCTCGCGGAAGTCCTCGAGCAGGCGATGGTGGGATCCGCGTACGGCCGTGGTGTCGGCGTCCATTCGCGCGACGGGTACGCCGGGGAAAAGCTCCGCGAGCACCTCTTCGACGCGCTCGGTGCCCTTGCCGAGCTCCTCCATCGTGGCCTTGCCCTCCCGCGGGCACTTGCCGTCGTACGGCCGTTTCAGGCCGCAGTAGTGGCACGCGACGAGCCCCGCCTTGCGATGAAGGATCATCGTCACGCCGCAATTCGGGCACTCGTAGGTGCCGCCGCAGGACGTGCATTGCACCAGCGTCGCGTAGCCGCGGCGGTTGTACAGCACGATCACCTTGCCGTTGTCGGCGAGGCCGTCGCGCATCGCCTGGACGACAGACGGGTGGAACAGCGGACGTTCGGTGCCCTCCGGCACCTCCAACGCGGTGAGATCGAACGCCTCGACCTTCGGGATCGCGGCTGGCGTCGCGCGGTTCGGCAGGCGAAGGCGCTTGTACCGGCCGAGCTCCGCGTTGTACCAGGTCTCGAGGGATGGCGTCGCCGACGCGAGCACCACGGGGCACTTGTGCGTACGCCCGAGGACCACGGCGAGATCGCGGGCGGAGTACCGCACGCCGTCGTCCTGCTTGTAGGAGTCGTCGTGCTCCTCGTCGACCACGACGAGCCCGAGATCCTTGAACGGCGCGAACAGCGCGGACCGCGCGCCGACCGCGACGTCCGCTTCGCCGGAGCGGATCCGACGCCACTGCGCGAGCCGCTCGGCGCCAGTGAGCCCGGAGTGCAGGACCGCGACGCGATCGCCGAACCGCGCGCGGAACCGGCCGACGAGCAGCGGCGTGAGGCCGATCTCGGGCACCAGCACGAGCACCTGCCGACCGACGTCCAGCGCGTGTTTCGCGGCGCCGAGGAACACCTCGGTCTTGCCGGAGCCGGTCACGCCCCACAACAGGAACGTCCCGTCCGCGCCGGGCGCGGTGATCGCGGCGAGGGCGGCCTGCTGATCCGCGTTCAGCACGGGCGCGTGTTTTGCAGCTGGCAGCGTCCCGCCGTCGAGCGGATCGCGGTTCTCGCGCTCGCCCATTCGCACCACGCCGCGCTCCGCGAGCGTGCGCAGCGCGGTCGACGTGCCGGCGCCCTGCTCGGCGGTCAGCGCCGGAACGTCCGCGGTACCCCCCAGGCGGATCAGCGCGTCGAGCACGGCCGCGAGCCGCTTCGAACGCGGCACCGCCCGCCGGGCGGCCTCTGCGTCCATCGTGAGCGTCGCGGTGCGGATCGTTCCGCGCGACTCGTTCACCTCGCGCCCGCCCCACTCCACGAGCTTGCGCCGGGTCAACGCATCGAGCGCCTTGTCGGGGTCTTCGACGATGTCGGAGAGGCGCTTCACGAGGCCCCTCTTCGTCAGCCCGGGGCGCGACACGATCTCGCGCAGCACGGTCGCGAGAGGCCCTTCCAGGCCCGACGTCGACAGGGCCTCGAGTCCGGCGTCGGTGGGCTCGGCGACGCGGACGACGCGCGCCTGTACCTCGCGAGGGAGCGCGGTGTGGATGACCATGCCGAGCGGGGCGAGGTAGTAATCCGCGATCCACTGGAAGAACCCGAGCTGCCGCGCGTCGAACGCGGGCTCGGGATCGACGAGGCGCGTGATCGGCTTGAGCTTGTCGAGGTCGAAGTCGATCGTGTCGGTGAAGTCGATGACGTAGGCGGTCTCGCTCGCGCCGCCTTTTCCGAGCGGTACGAGCACGACGTGCCCCGGGCGAAGGTCCGGGACGAGCACCTCAGGGATCGCGTACGTCAGCAGCTGATCGAGTTGCTTTGCGACGGCGACGCGAGCGTAGTGCGGCGTCAACGAGGGAAGCAACTTCACCGCTAGAACGCGCGTCGCCGCGGCTCCATCTGCTCGGCTTCGGTCTGGCAGTCGATGCATTGCGTGGCGACGGGACGGGCCATCAGGCGGCGCTCGTCGATCTCCGCTCCACACGCTTCACAGGTGCCGTAGTCGCCCGATTGAATTCGGAGCACGGCCTCTTCGATCTTGTGCAGCAGCTTGCGTTCGCGGTCTTGGAGGCGAAGCGAGAAGTCGCGATCGGTCTCTTCGACTGCGGCGTCGAGCGCGTCAGGAGCCGCCTCCCGAGGGTCGACCAGGGCACGCAATTCCGCGCCTGCCTCGCGCAAAAGCGCGTCGCGTCGTTCAGTCAGCATCTTCTTGAAGAAGTCGAGGCGCTCGGCCTGCATGGTAGTGCGCTCCGTGTTTGCCGTGGGGCA
Source organism: Pseudomonadota bacterium (assembly GCA_947505245.1). GTDB lineage: Bacteria > Myxococcota_A > UBA796 > UBA796 > SYKL01. Next base: position 9,191 of record CANNIZ010000086.1, read on the forward strand.
GGGGCCGCACTACTACTCGACGCGATGGCGTTCCGCAACGTGTTCTTGCTGGTTCTGGTCGTTCCCGCTTCGGCGGGAGCGTCTGATGATGCGATGGGACCTTACGCTGCGGGCCAGGGCGGAGCGGTGAGCGCGAACCCGCGCAGCAACGACGCGCGGCTGTACAACCCCGCCACGAGCGGCCTGTCCGAGCGGTACGACGCGCAGGTCGAAGCCCTCGCGGGCGGGCGCGCGCTCGGCGCAGGCTTCTCGGCGGTGGACAGCCACACGGTGCCCAAGATCGCACTCGGCGTCGGGTACCACTACACGCTCACGAACCCGCCGTTGACGGACAGCGAGCTCCCGGGCTGGGTCGTGGACGGTGCCACGCCGACCAACCACCAGCGCGGACACGACGTCGATCTGTCGGTCGCGGTGCCGCTCGCCGAGCGGAAGATCTCGTTCGGCATTGGCGGTTCCTTCCAGCTCCTGAAACACGAGCGCCTCGGGTCGACCCCGGATGGCGACGTCAGCGTCGGGTTCGCCGCGCGCCCTTCCGAGAGCGTCGCGTTCGGGCTGACAGGGCGCGACCTCCTGCCGCTCAAGTCGGCGGAACATCCTGCGCGGGTCGGCGCGGGTGTGTGGTTGGGCGGCGAGGACCTCGGCGGTTTCGAGGTCGACGCGTCCTACCGGGTGGTGGACGGAGACGGGTCGCCGCTCGACATGGCAGCTGGCTTCGAGCGCAAATTCGGCGGAGCCGCTGTGTTCGGTGGCTGGCACTGGGACGGTCGCTACCAGTGGCACGCGGCCTCGCTGGGGGCCGGCTGGCACGAGGAGGGCACGTGGCTCGACCTGGCCGTCGACGTGCCCTTCGATCGCCCGTTTGATGGGCGCCTGATGGTGGTCCGCTTGGGCGTGCGCCTGGCGGGCTAAACGGGAGGCGGTTCCGTCGACGCAGGTGCAGGTGCGGGCGTCGCCGAGGGCAGCTCGTCGACCACGCCGGCGCCGCAGCACTTCTTGAACTTTTGTCCCGACCCGCACGGGCACGGATCGTTGCGGCGCACGTTCATGGCGGCCGCATACGCGCGCGCCTCGTCCCCGGGCTGCGGCGGGCGCACCTCTTCGGGACGCGGCTGCGGCGCGGGCGGCGGGATCTGCGGCAGGTTCACGGGTGGCGCGGGGATCATCGGGATGCCCTGGGCCGCGGGACGCGGGATCGGCTGGAAGCCCTGAGCCAGCGCCGCCGGGCGGCCGGCCATCTGCGCGAGCTGCAGGGCGAGGCCCTTGTTCGTCGTCGCGGCGAGGCGCCGGGCGACGTCTGGATCGAGCGCGATCATGCGCTGCAACACGGTCTCATCGCGGACGGCCGCCATGAGCAGGAACATGTGGAACGCCTCCTTCTTGTACTCGAGCAGCGGGTTGCGCTGCCCGTAGCCGCGGAGGCCGACGCCCTGGCGCAGGCGATCGATCGCGAGGAGGTGGTCCTTCCAGCCCTGGTCGGTGACCTCGAGCAGCAGCGTCCGGGAGCACGCGGCGAACACGTCTTCGCCGAGGAGCGCGATCTTGGCCATCACCTTCTCGCGCGTCTCGCGCGTGATTCGCTCCTCGATTTCAGCGCGGGAGTGGTCGCGGATCTCGTTGTCCGTGTCCGTCCACTTGATGCCGAACACGCGCTCGAGCCGCTCGCGGATGTCCGCCACGGTCCAGTGCTCGGGGTGGATGCCTTCGCCGCAGCACTCGTCCATGATGTCCGTGACCACGTTCACCACGCACTCGTCGGTCATCTCCACGATGCCGTCGCCGGCGAGCGCGCGCTTGCGCAGCTCGTAGACGCCCTTGCGCTGGTAGTTCATCACGTCGTCGTATTCGAGCAGGTTCTTGCGCGACTGGAAGTGGACGCCCTCGACCTTCTTCTGCGCATTCTCGATCGACGCCGTGATCCATCGGTGCTCGATGGGCTCGTCGTCCTTGAGCCCCATGCGCTCCATCCACACCGTGATCTTGTCGCTGCCAAACAGCCGCAACAGGTCGTCTTCGAGGGACAAGAAGAACCGCGACGAGCCGGGATCGCCCTGGCGTCCGGCGCGGCCGCGGAGCTGGTTGTCGATGCGGCGGGACTCGTGGCGTTCGGTGCCGACGATGTGAAGTCCCCCGGCGGCCTTGACCTCTTCGAATTCGACGAGGCACTGGGCGGTGTGGCGCTCGAGCGCGGCCGCGTAGCCGTCCGGATCGCGCTTCGGGTCGACGTCGTGTTTGGCCATCTCTTCGGCGTTGCCGCCGAGGCGGATGTCCGTGCCGCGACCGGCCATGTTCGTGGAGATCACGACCGCGCCCTTGCGGCCGGCCTGCGCGATGATCACGGCTTCGCGCGCGTGCTGCTTCGCGTTGAGCACCTCGTGCGGGATGTTCTGGCGACGCAACAGCTCGGAGAGGACCTCGGACTCCTGCACGCTCGTGGTGCCGACGAGGATTGGACGCCCCTTGCCGTGGTTCTCGACGATGTCCTTGATGACGGCGCGGCGCTTCTCCATCTTCGTCTTGAAGACGATGTCTTCTTGATCGATGCGCTGCACTTCCCGGTTCGTAGGGATCACGACGGTTTCGAGCTTGTAGATGCTCGAGAACTCGGGGGCTTCCGTCTCGGCGGTGCCGGTCATTCCCGAGAGCTTCTCGTACATGCGGAAGTAGTTCTGGAACGTGATCGTGGCGGAGACCTGCGATTCCTTCTCGATCGTGACCTTCTCTTTCGCTTCGATGGCCTGATGCAGCCCGTCCGACCAGCGTCGGCCTTCCATCTTGCGTCCGCGGAACTCGTCCACGATCACGACCTTGCCGTTCTCGACGACGTAGTCCTTGTCGCGCTTGTAGAGGTGATGCGCCTTCAGGGACTGCATCACGTGATGCAGGACCTCCTGGCTGCGCATGTCGTACAGGTTGTCGATTCCAAGCTTGCCTTCGACGTTCGCGATGCCCTCGTCGGTGAGCGAAGCGGACTTCGACTTCTCATCCACCGTGAAGTCGCGCTCGTTCTGGAGCAACGGGATCACGTTGTCGATCAGCGTGTAGAGCTCGATCGAGGCTTCCGCCTGGGTGGTGATGATGAGCGGGGTGCGCGCCTCGTCGATCAGGATCGAGTCGACTTCGTCGACGATGCCGTAGAAGTGCCCGCGCTGGACGTAGTCTTCCAGGCTGAACTTCATGTTGTCGCGCAGGTAGTCGAAGCCGAACTCGTTGTTCGTGCCGTACGTGATGTCCGACGCATACGCCGCGCGCTTCACCTGATCCTGGCGTTCGTTCGACAAGATGACGCCGACGCTCATTCCGAGGAAGCGGTACACGCGGCCCATCCACTCGGCGTCGCGGGCGGCGAGGTAGTCGTTGACCGTGACGAGGTGGACGCCCTTTCCGAGCAGCGCGTTCGTGTACGTGGGCAGGGTCGCTACGAGCGTCTTGCCTTCACCGGTGCGCATCTCTGCGATGCGGCCGGAGTGCAGGACCAGCCCACCGAGCAGCTGGCTGTCGAACGGGCGCATGCCGAGGCTGCGCTTGCTGGCTTCGCGGACGGCGGCGAACGCCTCGGGTACGATCGCGTCGAGCTTCTCGCCCTTCTCGAGCCGGAGGCGGAACTCGGCCGTCTTCGCGCGCAGCGCTGTGTCATCGAGCGCAACGAAGGAGGGTTCGAGTTCGTTGATCCGGGCGACCGTCGGCCGGAGGCGCTTGATCTCGCGCTCGTTGGCGTCGCCGAAGACCATTTTGGCGAGGCGACTCAGGCTGTCGAACATCGTGAACTCGCTCGGGTTGCCGACCGAAGGTCGGCCAAAGGTGAAGGTGCGTTCCAGGGATGATGAACACGGCGGGCATCGCGTCAAGCACGCCCTACTCTACGGGCGCGCTTACGTTTCTTCGACGCGCGCGATGACGACGGTGATGTTGTCTTCCCCACCGCGCTCACAGGCGAGCTCGATCAGGCGCCGGGCGGCGTCTTGCGGGCTCGACTTGTCGAGCACGTCGCCGATCTCGATCAGCTCGACGTGACCGGACAGGCCATCGCTGCACAGCAGGAACCGATCGCCGCGGCGGAGCGCGCGCACCTGCACGTCGACCTCGACGTCTTCCTGGTAGCCGAGCGAGCGGGTGATCACGTTGCGCATGCGGTGCGTCTTCGCCTGTTCGGCCGTGATCAGGCCCTCTTTGACCTTCTGGAACACGAGGGAGTGGTCGTCCGTGAGCTGCTCGGGCTTGTTGCCGCGCACGGTGTACAGGCGGCTGTCGCCGACGTGCGCGATGATCGCGTTGCCGTTCTCGATCAGCAACGCGACCGCGGTGGTACCCATGCCATGGTATTCCTGCATCTCCTGGGCTTTTGCGTAGATGCGTCGCCCGGCGAGCTGAATCGCGTAGCGCAGCTTCTCGCGCGAGAGCTCGATCGGGTCGTCTGTTGGGGTGACGGGGTCCGGGTTGCTGACGCGACCCGCGATGATCGGGCCTTCGATGACCGCGGCGGGGCCGCCGGTCTCGAGCGCGGTGACCACCTCTTCGACGGTGTTCACGCAGATCGCGGAGGCGAACTCGCCGCCGGCGTGCCCACCCATGCCGTCGGCCACGACGAAGAGGTTCAACTCTTCGTTGATGAGGTAGTTATCCTCGTTGTGACCGCGCTTGAGGCCGACGTCGGTGATTCCGCACGACAGGATGCGCATCTAGGCTCCCCAGAAGCGCCGCGATCTATCCCGCCTTGGCTCCGGCGGCCACTGCGGCCGCGATGGCCTGAAACGCCGCAAGATCGAGCGTCTCGGCCCGACTCGTCGGGGCCACACCAGCCGACACGAGCGCGGCAGCGACCTTCTCACGGTCGTACATGGACGAAAGGCTGTTGAGGATCATCTTGCGACGCTGCGCGAACGCGGCGCGCACGACCGCGTCGAACGTGCGCACGTCCGCGGCGCCGACCTGCGGCGAGGCGTGCGGCAACAGCGTGACGACGGCCGAATCGACCTTCGGCGGCGGGTTGAACGCGCCGGGGGGGAGGATGAACTCCACCCGACCGGTCGCGCGCGACGCGACGCGGACCGAGATCGCGCCGTAATGTTCGCTGTCTGGCTCGGCGAGCATCCGCAGCACGACCTCCTTCTGCAGCATGACCGTGATCGAGCGGAACCCGAGGTCCAATGAGTCCATCACGATGCCGGTCCCGACGTTGTAAGGCAGGTTCGCGACCATCCGTGCGCCGGGGCCGACGAGGGCTGCGAGGTCCATCCGACCCGCGTCCCCCTCGACGAGGTGCAGTTCGGGGCGCGAGACGCGCAGGTCGGCCGCAAGATCGCGATCGATCTCGACGGCGGTAAGGTTGGCGCCGGCAGCGAGCAGCGCGTCGGTCAGGATCCCCCGTCCCGGGCCGATCTCGAGCACGCGATCCCCGGGGCTTACGCCTGCCGCACGGACGATGCGCGCGACGATGTCGGGCCTCGTGAGGAAGTGTTGTCCGAACCGTTTACGGGCGATCATAGGGTAGGCTCCGCGTGGAGGTCGCGATGTGGTCGCTGCTCGCTTCGGCCGCGTTTGCGGACATCAGCATCCCGGAGTTCACGTTCGAAGCGCCGCCCGAGGCGTGTGTGGCCTCCACCGTGTGCGGGCTGGACGCAGCCGTCGACACCTGCTTCGTCCCGCAAGGTGCGGACGTGGGGTTCTGCAAGGACGTCGCGAAGCGGACCCCGAGGCACGTCTGCGAGCGTCTGGTGACCGGCTCTGACGGCGTCGTGTTGGGCTCGATGCACCTTTACTGCGGAAAGAAGGCCGTGGCGGGGGCGTGTGTGCCGTCGCGCGTGTGCAAGGGCGACGCCTACGACCTGTGTGTCACGCTGCCAGGCTCGTCCGCGGACTGCTCGGCGCTCGCGCCTGGCGAGGAGATCGGCTGCGGGGCTGGCGTCGCGCGCGTCGTTTGCACTCAGGGCAACCGCCCTCCCGAGCCCGTCAAAGGCTCCCTTCCGCTGTCCGGGCTTGGCGTGCTCGCGGGCCTCGGCCTTTTGGGGCTGGCCGGCCGTCACTCGGCGGTCCACGTGAAGGCGGGTGGGCGATCGTCGCCGAGCCAGGGCGCATAGCGCTCGTCTTCAGCGAGTCGGGTGCCGAGGAAGGCGGTGACCACGGTCTGGACCGCGAGCTGCTCGTCGGCGATCACGCCGTAGCCAGCGTCCTGTTCGTCGCATTCCGGGCTCATCGTAGGCGCGAGGGTGCAAAGGTCTGAGAACGCGAAGTGCCCGGCGAGCGGCAATACGGCCTCGATCTTCGGGGCCGGCGAATGTTCGAACGCGGGGTGGACCTCCGTGGCCATCGGGCAGGTCGTGTCCAGGCCACCGCCGAGGTACAGCGACGGCGCGAGCGACGCTGGCCCGAAGCTGCCCATCGTGTACCAGCCGCACGGCGCCATCGGGATCGCGAGCACCGCCCGCGGATCGGGCGAGGGCAGCGTCGCGTCGACGGGCAGGTCGCCGACGATTCCGCACAGCGCGTCGTTGGACGAAGCGCAGTGCGCGTTGTAGCCGGCAAGATCCACGAGGCCACCCGCGACGACCATCGTGGTCCAGCCGCCAAAGCTGTGGCCGACCATCGCGTAGCGATCGCCGGTGACGGTGCCGCCGAGAAGTGGATCACCGTCCGTCGACCGCGCGACGATCGCGTCGACCGCCGCTGCGACGTCCCCCGGCCGCTCGAGCAGCACGTCCACGGTCTTCGTGTCGTCATAGTCGAGGAAGGTGTTGAAGTTGTGGTCCGGCGAGACGACGACGAACCCGTGCTCGGCGAGGTGTTCGGTGAGGAAGATCGACTGCCACCGGATGCCGGCGTTTCCGTGCGAGAACGCGACAAGGGGCCACGGACCTGGCACGGCGGGCGCTTCCCGGTACGCGTTCCGGGTGACCGGGAACTCGGCGTAGCGGTCGGGCTCGTCGCCGTCGGCGGGGGCCGCGGGGTACCAGACCTCGACCGTGAGCGCCTTTCCGCGCGCGTCCGTGAAGTCGAGCGTGGTCACGCCGGCGGCGTAGGGTCCGCGCTGATCGGGAGCCGTCCACGGGGCCTCGGGCGCTTCGGTGTCGGTCTCGGTTGGGTTGCACGCAGCGAGCAGCAGAATCATCCGCGGGGCTTAGCCCGGCGGCTCCGTCGAGTCGCCGACGAGCGGTCCGAGGTCCACCGGCTCGTCGCCCTTGTTGAACGCGCCGCGCTTGTCGGGGACGGCCGCGTCGCCGAGGCGGACGCGGATGACGGTGCCGGGGTCTTCGGCGGTGGGGTACACCTCGCGCCAGCCCTCGGGGAGCGCCGGGGAGGCGTGGTCGAACACGTACTTCGCGTCGATCGGCGCGAGGTTCACGCACCCGTGCGACGCGACGCGGCCGAAGCCCCAATGCCAGTAGGCGCCGTGCAGCGCGTACATCGGCCGGAAGTGCATCGTCCACGGCACGTCTTCGACGTAGTACGCCTCGGCGGCGTTCGGCCGGGAGGCCATGTCCCAGCCCACCGCCTTGGACATCAGCCGATACGTTCCCTTCGGCGTGCTGTGGCCTTCCTTGCCCGTCGCGACCATGGTGACGTACGTGAGCGTGTCGCCGCGCATCACGTGCAGCACCTGCTGAGCGAGGTCGACGTCGACCCACACTTCGTCGTCCGCGATGCCGGAAGGTCGATCGGCGCGAGGCGCGGGGTGCCGGATGTTCTCGGTGTCTTCGACGTAGCCGGGGACCCCAGCTCCCAGGCCGTCGGGGATCTCCCACCAGTGCCCGGTCGGGTCGGCGGGCTGCTGCTTGATGGCGATCGGCGCGTGGTGCGGCAGCAGCGCGCGGACAGGCGAGTCGGCCGAGGGGGCCGTGTGGACCTGGGCGCCTTCGTACTTGATCGCCCACGCCGGCCACAGGCCTTCCGGCATCGGGTCCGACGAAAGCTCGCGGCCGTGATGGCGCGTGACGGGGTACACGTACAAATCGTCGACGGGCACGACGCTGCCGTCTTCGCGGACCAGAACCTGCCCGCGCGCTGTGTCGACGGCCTGGCTGAAGTGGTGCTTTCGATCGCGTGAAAGACGGCCTGTGGGCGCGGCATTCTTCTCCCACGCTGCGATGGACGCGTAGGTGTTGCCTTTCCAGGAACGGTACGGTCGGCCGTAGATGTTCGGGGTGAGCGCCTCGGACAGCTCGGCAGGGAGCCTGTCATAGCGCTTCGTTGCGATGTAGCGAAAGTACTCGTCGGGGGTAGGCGAGTCGAATTTCGCCATGCGCGGTAGCGGCGCCGGGTGGGCGTCGGTCGTTACGGTGCCGTCGAGGCAGGTGTAGCCGCTCGACGCGAGCCGGCCCCAGTCCTTGCAGCCCGTGCCTGTCACGTGCTCGAGCACGGCGAAGGGCTCGTTGCCTTCGAGGCGACCGCGCAGCGCACCGGTGGCGGTCGGCTGTCGGTAGATCGGTCGATCGCCTTTTCCGGTGCGGTATTCAACAGCGGCCGCGGGCGGCGCGATCGTGGTCGAGGCGTCGGATGCGGGCGGGGCTGCATACGAGCTCGAGACGGCGATGAGCACGGCGAGCGAGAGCGGCAACAGCGGCGTTACCGAGCGAAGCTTCAGGATGTCCTTCACGGGGGATTACCGGGGCGTGGGGGGCGGGGCGTCGGGCGGAGGAGGAGGGGACTCGATCGTAGCACGATCGGAGATTTCCGGGAGGGTGCCTTCGAGGAAGCGGCGAAGGATCGCCTGCTCGATCTTGCTCTTCTGCCGCACGGGGACGGGGACGCGGACGAGGAGGCCGATCTTTGTGGGGTCGGACAGTTCAATCGACACGCGCGGGTCGAGGCCGAGGTTGGGGAGCGAGTGCCGCGCGATCTGTTTGGCGAGCGAGGCCTTGGCGTCCTCGAGAAAAGGCGCACATTCTGCGGTTGCGGCCTCGAGGAGCACGCGCTCGGCCTTCTTCCACTCGATGTCGCGCGGCACTTTGATCTCGAAGGGATGCAGCACGTAGGCGTCCGTGAACGTCTCGTTCACCATCGGGTGGGTGAGGAACACGCTGTTCGGGAGCACGATCGCGCGGCCCGACGCCTGGTTGGTGTGTTCGCCGGGACCCACCTCGAGGAGCGTGGTGGCGAGCAGGCCGTGATCGATCACGTCGCCGCGGTACCCGCTGACCTCGATGCGATCGCCGACGTCGAAGGCGCGCGACGCCGTGCGCCACACGGCGCCCGAGATGCACAGGAGGAATTCCTTCGTCGCGAGCACGAGGGCCGCGGCGATGGCGACGACCGACAGCAGCAGGCTCTGGATGACCTCGTTCCACACGACGATCAGCGCGCCGATCAGCACGAGCAGGGCGACGTTGCGAACGCCGACGACCAGGCGGCGGCGGTCTTCCACGATCGGGAACGCCATGCGGCGGAGTCGCCAGGTCGCGAGGACGCGGCCCGCGCCGACCCCGACGATGACGAGCAGGGTCTGCACGTCCGGACGTGCAAGCCACGGCTGTACGTGTTGCCAGGTGGTGACGACCTCGGTCGGGAGCGCTACGTCCATGGTCGAGGTGTAACCGTGCGGAACCGTCCGTCGCTCCCCATCTCAACCGCGTGTGTCCTGTTCGATGCGGGCGGCGTGCTCGTCCATCCGGACTGGAGCAACGTGCAAGCCGTGGTCGACGCCGCCGGCGGGGCTGTGTCCGTCGACGCGCTCATCACGGGGGAGCACGGGCAGTGGGCGGCGATGGATACGCCGGACATCGCGGCAACGCCCGACAACAAGCGGGCGAGCGTGTTCCTGGACGGCGTCATGGCGCGCGCGGGAGTGGGCGCCGACGTGCGCGCCCGCGCGATGCCCGTGCTCGATGAG
>CANNIZ010000087.1 GCA_947505245.1 Pseudomonadota bacterium
CGCCCGATCTCGACGCGCTCGTCGCGCTTGCGCGGCGCTCCGGGGCCGCGGGCGCCAAGCTCGCCGGCGCGGGTGGCGGCGGCGTGGTGCTCGCCATCTCCGACGAGCCTGAGGCCGTGCTGTCCGCGTGTTTGAAATCGGGTGCAAGCGCGTTTCGGTGTGCAATCGCGCCGTAGCGACTAAAATGGGAACGAAGACCCCACCGAACGTGTCTGTTCCGGCTGGGGGGGAGGAGCCCTGCACCTGCGCACGCCATTCGAAGTCGCCGCCTCGATCGCGTTTTCGCTCGCGATCGGCTCGATCACGGGTGTGCCCTGGCTCCTCACCGTCACGCGCGGCCTCCCGGGTGACGTGAAGCCCGATGTATACGCGGGCGACGAAGACGACGGCGAACCTGAAGAAGAGGCGTGGGATCCCATCCCCGTGCGGGCGCCGCAGGTCGCTGTGCTCTCCAAGTCGAAGGCAGCACCCAAGGCCGAGCTTCCGCCAAAGCCGACGCCCGCCGCCACCGTCGCCGACCTCGCGCCGAAGGTCGTTAGCGCGCTGCCGCCCGTCGAAGGCGGCGTCCCAAGCCCCATCGCGGTGATCGATCCCCTCGCCTTTCTCGAGCAGGGCTTCGGCGCCGAGCCCGATCCGGCCGTCGACGACCCCGAAGACGGCGCTCCCGAGGACGCCCTCGCAGACGGCGAAGACAACGACGGCCTGGCCGACGCATCGGAGCGGGTCGGGCGCCGCATGGTCTCGCACCGCGCCCGGCCGAAGAGCGCAAAGCCAAAGCCCGCCGCGAAGCCGCCCTGCACCGAAGACAACCCCGCGGTCGCCGAGGTCGAGCCCGGTCACTGGGTCGTTCAGCGCTCGCTCGTCGAGTACTACGCGTCCCACCCGCTGGAATTCGAGACGGTCGCCACGTACGTGGTCACGCATAAAGACGGCGCCGGCGAGGCCGACGGCTTCAAGGTCGGGTTGAAGCGGTGCGGCGTGTTGTGGGAGACGGGTTTCCGGTCCGGGGACGTCATCCACGCCGTCAACACGCGCACGATCTCCACGATCATGCAGGCGATCGGCGCGTACTTCGCGCTGCGCAGCGACGAGGACTTCACCGTCAACGTCACCCGCAAGGGCGGCGCCGAGCTCGAGCTGCACTACACGCTGGTGGACGACACCCGCGATGATCGTCATTTGATGCGGGACTTCCTGCGCGCGGCCCGCGAAGTCCACAAGGAAGAGAAGCAGGCGTCGCGCGCGAAGAAGCGGGAAGATCGCCGCGCGGAGCCGTGAGCGAGCGGTTCCCGACAGTGACGTATGCGCTGACCGACGAGGACCAGCTCGCGTTCGCCTGGGACAACGCGGTTCGGCAGGCGGGGTTGACGCTCGCGTGGCTCGCTTTGATCGGGGTGATCGCCGGCGTGGCGACGAAGGCCGCCACCGGTCTGTTGCTCGTGATGGGTGCGGGCCTGTTGTTCGGGTTGCCCTTCTTCGCGTTGACGTGGTTCCAGACGCGATCCGCCGTGCTGGCGCAGCTGCGCGCCCGGCCCCTCCACGGCTCGACGCTGACGATCATGGCACGGCCTGACGGCATCGAGATGAAGGGCGCCGAACAGGTCCTCCACGCGTGGCCGCTCGTCGGAAAGCCAAGCCTGACCCGGTCCTCGCTCACCTTCCCCGTAGGGCACGCGACAAAGCTGCTCGTGCCGCGACGGGCGTTCGCAGACAGGGCCTCTGAGCGCGCATTCCGCGACGCCCTGAACGCAGGACGCCGCGCACCCGCGCCGCTTCCCGAGCCCGAAGACGACGGTCCCTATACGTACGACCTGACCTACCTGTCGCCCTACGACGATCTCGTCGCGCTCAACCGCTGGTTCATGAACCGCCAGGAGCCCCCCGAGCGCCTGCGCCGGACGGTGCGCGTGCTGTTGGCGCTCGCGGGTGGATCGCTCCTGTTGATCCCCTTCGTAGGCTACTTCGCGCTGGTGTTCACGCTCGTGTTCGCCATCGGCGCCGCAGTGAGCACGCCGTACGGGCGCCCCTGGCTCGTCCGCTTCCGGGTCTGGCAGCTGTGGCGTCGCGCGGGCCACGACGAGGGGCCGATCCGCCTGCGCGCGCGGCCTGACGGCGTCGTCTACCGCGGCCGTTCGCTGATGCGCGGCTCGTGGGCCACAGTCACCGAGATCGTCGACGACGAGGCGCACCTGTTCGTCTTCAACGGGCCCGCCTCGGCCTGGATCGTACCCAAACGCGTCCTCGGGGGCCCCGAGCAGGTCGCAGCGTTCGTTTCCGACGTCAACGCCTGGGTGGCCGCCGCCGCGCCGTACACGCGCCCGCCCGTGCCCAAAGGCGACGCCGGCGACGTCACGAACCCGTTCCGGGCGCCGGGCGTCGACTGACGTCGCAGCGGGTAGCCAGCCCATCTGGACTTCGCGAACGCGCGACCGAGCGGGCTCGGATTTCGCAAACGACGTCCATCTGTCTCCGCGGCGCCGCGCCCCGCAGAATTTGCCGGCGTTCACGCGTCAGGCGACGAGCCCGAGGGTGGCCCCTACCGCTGAAAACGAAACCCGAAGTGGCTCGCTCCACGGATCGCGAAATTCGAGGTGGCTGGCTCCAACCCGAGCCGCTGGGCGGATCGCCAGAATCCGTGCATACTAGTGGGTCCGGAGGTCCGTTGAAGTCCCTGCGCGTAGCACTCGTCAGCCCGTACCCCGACATCACGAACTACGGCCTGCGAACGCTGTCAGCGGTGCTCAAGCAACACGGCTGGCACACGAAGGTGCTCTGCCTTCCGGACTTCGCGGGTGACGGGGAGTCGTTTCACGGGACGATGACCGAGAAGCGGTATTCCGACGCGGTCATCGCCGAATTCGAAGGTTTGATCGCCGACTGCGATCTGGTCGGAATCACGCTGATGACGCACTACTTCGACTCGGCCCGGCAGCTCACAGCGGCCTGCAAGCGGCTCGGGAAGAAGGTGATCTGGGGCGGGTTCCACCCGTCCGTGCGGCCGGACGAGTGCATCCACCACGCGGATTACGTCGCGATCGGCGACGCCGAGGACCTGATCGTCGACCTTTGCACGAAGCTCGAGGCCAACGACCCCGACCTTCACGCGATCAAGGGCCTCGTGTGGAAAGACGGCGCGAGCGTGGTCCGCAACCCGCCGGGCTCGCTCGAGCAGGAGCTCGACGACTACCCGGCGCCCGACTTCGGTCTGGACGACCAGTACGTGCTGTTCGAGGGCGGCATCCGCCCCGTCACCAAGGACCTGCTCAAGCGGTACCTCACGAACGGCACGATCTCGCGCATGTTCGGGAAGATCGGGTACCAGACGATGACGGGCCGCGGCTGTCCGCACGCGTGTACGTACTGCGGAAACAGCTTCTACCGCGACCTTTACAAGCGGCAGCGGTACGTGCGCTACCGCTCCGTCGAACACGTGATGGTCGAGCTCGAACAGGTGCGCGAGACGTACCCGTTCATCAACTTCTTCTGGTTCAGCGACGACAGCTTCTTCGGGCGCCCGCTGCCGGACCTGCTCAAGTTCTGCGCCGAGTACAAGAAGCGCATCGGCCTGCCGTTCTACCTGCTCGGCAGCCCCGGCACGATCACCGAAGAGAAGTATGCCGCCCTCGTGGATGCCGGGCTGATGTGCATCCAGATGGGCGTGGAGCACGGCAGCAAGCGGATCCAGAAGCTGTTCAAGCGCAGTACGATGGGCAACGACAAGATCCTGCAGTCCGCGCGGATCATCGCGAAGTACGCGGACCGCACGGCGCCTCCGCAGTACGACCTCGTGTACGACCTCGCGTACGAGACGATGGAGGACAAGCTCGACACGCTGCGGCTCATCGCCGAGCTACCGAAGCCGTACCGCCTGCAGGTGTTCTCGGTCATCTACTATCCTGGTACTTCCTTGCATACGCTCGCTGTTCGCGACGGGCTGGTCGTGGACGAGAAGGACGAGATCTACGACCGGATGTACTCCGAGCGGCACGACAGCTACACGAACACGCTGCTGTTCCTCGCCCGCACGGGACGCTTCCCTCACCCGCTGCTGCGCGCGCTGATCGACCCGCGCGTCGCAGAGTTCGCGACGAGCGACTACGCGTCGCCGCTCCGAAAGGTCGCAAAGCGAGGGCTGGACACGTTCCGCAAGCTTGCGCGCAACCCGGCGCTTGAACGCGCGCGCGCGCTCGGAACGATCGCCACATTTGAGGCTCGCCTCACAGGGATGACGGGCGCCAACGCAGGGGCCGCCGCACCGTCTTCCAGCTGATTGTTCGCCTCCCACGAACAATTCAATTCTTGCCTTCCGGACGACTCCGTCATTTGACGGATGTAAACCTGCTCCCGAACCACGTGGAGGAGGGGAAATGCGTACGAGCACACTGGCAATTCTGGCGATGTTCGCAGCGGTCGGCTGCACCAAGGACGAAGAGACGGGCGTGGACACGTCGGACACTGACGCGGACACCGACGCCGACACCGACGCGGACACCGACGCGGACACCGACGCGGACACCGACACAGCGGTTCACACGGACACGGCGGTCGACACGGACACGGCGGTCCATACCGACACGTCCGTTGACACCGACACCGCGATCGACACGTCCGACGTGCCGATCGATCGCCTCGTGTCGGGAAATGAAGGCGGTGCCGTCGCGATCACCTCAGACGACGCGGTGGCCGTCGCGTGCAACCGCACGGCGGGGGAGATCACGGTGTTCGACCTGGACCTCATGAACGCGCTCGGGCCGACCGGCACGCTCGCCCACACCATCGCGGTGCCGGGCGCCCAGCCCTGGGCCGCCGTGATCGGAAACGACGACGACACGGCCTACGTCGTGCTGCGCAACTCGGGGCAGGTCATCCGGATTGATGAGCTCCGCGCGGTACCCTCGGTGTTCGCGACACGCGCGACGGTGGATGCCGAGCCCTCGGGGATCGCCATCTCGGAAGATGGTGAGTGGCTTTACGTCACGAACTGGAACGCAGGCACCGTCAGCGTGATCGACGCCGACCTCATGACCGTGGACCACGTGATCGACCTGAACGCGGCGCTGATCGCGAGCGGCGTGCTCGGCTCGTCCGTCACCACCTCGCGGCCTGGCCTCGCCCACCCGTACGGCGTAAGCGTCGTCGGCGAAGGCGCTACCGAGCGCGTGTTCGTCACCGAATTCTACTCGCAGGATCTGCCGTCCGCCGACTTCGCAACGCTCGGCGACAGCTACTTCGACGTCGGCCGTCAGGGCCTCGTCTACTGGTGGAGCACCACCGGTGAGGTCGTGAACACGCTCACGCTCGAGCCCGTCGCAGACACCGGCTTCGTCGACAGCAACAGCGCGGTCACCGGCTGCTTCCCGAACCAGCTGTACACGGCGGTCGAGAACGGCGGTCGTGTCTACGTGACCGGCATCTGTGCCTCGCCGCGCGGCCCCGCCGGCGCGCCCGCCGGCGACGCGAACAACAAGACGAAGATCCACTCGGCGATCTGGACGATCGACGCCGTCGCGACCACGCCGATCGAGGTCCCTGGCAAGCGTCTGCTGCTGTCGAAGAAGTTCGACGAGCTGTACACCACCGGCGCGGTCGCCGACGACAACACGCGCCGCTACCCGCTCATCCCGAACGGCCTCGCGTTCGCGTTCAACACGAACGCCGCGTACGTCACCGGGTACGGCTCGGACGGCGTGTTCCGCGCGGCGTACACGGCAGACGGCTCGTTCCAGCGGGTTGGCAGCTCGACCGCGAACTTCATCGAGCTCGCGCCCGCAAGCGCGCTGCCGATCGGCATCGCGACGAGCAACACCACGAACACCCGCGCCGTCGTGCTGAACGAGAATTCGCGCACGCTCGCGTTCGTCGACCTCTCCACCCAGACCGTGACGAGCGCCATCCCCTCCGCCGCGGCCGTGCCCGCCGGGGCCGAGGCCACCCGCAACAAGGGCCGCAAGTTCTTCGTCACCGGGAAGGGCCGGTGGTCCCGCAAGGGCCAGGGTTGGAACAGCTGCGAGAGCTGCCACCCGTTCGGCCTCGGCGACAACGTCACCTGGTACTTCCCGAACGGGCCGCGCCAGACCACGTCGTTGGAAGGCAGCTTCGCTGAGGACCCAGCGAACGCGGGCCAGCAGCTTCAGCGCCTGTTCAACTGGGCGGCGATCCTGGACGAGGTCGCAGACTTCGAAGACAACACGCGCGGCGTTTCGGGTGGCGTCGGTGGGCTCGTGCACACGACGTCAACGCCGCTGGCCGCGACGGATCGAATCATCATCGAAGGCACGGCCCTCGCCGGCCAGGCGAAGACGACGTCGCAGCAGAGCAAGCTGTTCGGCTCGACGATGGACGTGATCAACGCCGGCGTGCCGGGCACCCTCGCCGATGGCACCACGCTCGGCACGGTGCAGTCGTCGCTCACCGACTGGAACGACATCGACGCGTACGTGCGCACCATCCGCGCGCCGCACAAACCGAACCTGTCCGCGTTCGCGGCGGACGTGACGGCCGGTGCGACGATGTTCTCGACGAACGGCTGCAACGGCTGCCACGGCGGCCCGATGTGGACCATCTCCGAGCGGTTCTACGTCCCGTCGCAGGCAAAGACCCTGGCGGGCGGCCCGATCGAGACGACCACGTACACGCGCGGGTCGGGCGTGACGGCACTTCCGGCCGTGCTCAACCCGCCAGCCGCCGCGGCGCCCGCCGCGATTCGAGGGAGCAACTCGATCCAGTGCGCGCTACGCGCCGTCGGCACGTTCCCAGCGACCGGCACCGATGGCATCGAAGTCGCCGGTGGACCCGACGTGAGCGAGCGCAAAGAGGACATGACGCTGGTGGCGTTCGGCGCAAACGGGATGAGCCCGCCCGCGCTGATCGGCCTGGGAGCGGGCGCTCCGTATTTCCACGCCGGCAACGCACGGACGCTCGAGGAGGTGCTCGATTCGACGTTCATCACGCACTACCAGGCGCTCGGATCCAACTTCAACCCGACCGCGGCCGAGAAGCGGCAGATGGCGCTGTTCCTGATCTCCGTCGACGACAGCACCACCCCCGTCGGCAAGAACGTCGGCGCGACGACCACGGTGATCTGCCCGTCAACGCTCTGAGGTCGCCCACCACGCCACGCGGAGGTGCTCGAAAGGCACCCGCGCGGCGTGGAGCGGGGCCGCTGCCACGCGACGAAGGTCGTGGCGGCGGCCCTTCGGTCCACGCTCACCGGACATCAACCTGACCGCGGCGCGCCCGGCCATCGCCACCGCGTGCTCGCGGCGCAGGACCTCGCGCGCGGCGTCGTAGAACGGCTGCGGGTAGGTGGCCTGAAACAGCAGGCGGCAGTCCATGGTGCTGTCCCAGCTCTCCGCGAGGAGCCTGTCCTTCACGCGCTCGTAGAACGGCGTGCCGGGCAGCGGCAACGTGACGCTGATGCCGATCTCGTCGGGCCGCAGGCGGCGAATCATCGCGAACGTCTGCTGCACGTCCTCGACCCGCTCGCCCGGGTAGCCCAGCTGCAGGAACAGCCCGACGCGGACGCCACGGGCGCGGAGTCCGCGGACGGCGACCTCGATCTCGGCGACGTCCTGGTCCTTGTCCATCGCGTCCAGCACGCGCTGGCTGCCCGACTCGGCCCCCATCCAGACCTCGGCGCACCCGGCCTCGGCGAGGAGATCGATGGCGCCCGGCTTCGCGAGCAGATCGGCGCGCGAAAGGCAGCGGAACGGCGGCATCCCCCCGCGGGCGCGCACCGCATCGCGGAAGTCGCGCAGCCACGCCGGCTTGATGCCGAAGATGTCGTCGGCAAACCAGATCCGATCGACCCCCGCGCGCTCGAGTTGCGCCACGTCCGCCAGCACGTCCGCGACGGGCCGCAACGCGATTCGCCTGCCCCAGATCGGCTTGGCGCACCAATTGCACCGATACGGGCAGCCACGCGACGCAGAGACAGGCGCCTCCCAGGCGCCGTGGACGCGTCGCCAGGTGTCTGCGTACGGGCGGAGATCAAGCAGGTCCCACGCAGGCGACGGCAGGCCGCCGAGGTCCGTCATCGGCCGCGCGACGTCGCCGACGGCACCACCCGGCACCACCGCCCCCGGCAGCGAGGCCGCCTCCGCGCCGTCCGCCCATGCCAACGCGGACGCGTCGGGCTCCCCGCGCACCACGACGTCCGCTCCGGCGGCCAGGTACTCGTGGGCGCGATCCGACGCGTCGGGCCCGGCGATCAACACCGGAATCTTTCGGGTGCGAGCGCCCGAAAGCATCGCGAACGCTCCGCGACGTTGGGCGTCGAGGCACATCTTTTGCGGGACGAGGAAGTGGTCCGCCACGATCAGGGCGCGGTCAGGCCGAACCGCGTCGAGCACGCCGGCGAACGCTTCGGGACCGTCCGCGAACGTGGCGTCGTGGAACACGACCTCGTGGCCTCGCTCCCGAAGCATCGCGGCCAGGATCGCCGTACCGAGGGGCGGATAGGGCTTTCCCTCGACGGCGGCGTAGGGATCGAGCGACAGGTGCCAGTTGTGCGCGACGACGACGCGCAACTACTTGGGGGTTGCGCCCGGCAGTTCGTACGTACGCGTGGTGACGCTGCCGGCCCGGATGATCTGCAGCGTGACGCCTTCCGGCTTCTTCTCGACCGGCCTTGGCTTCGGCTTGGGGCCGACCTTGGGCGCCTCGACCACGGGCTCGTTTTCGCCGAGGATATCCGTCGTATTCGTGCCCATGGACGTGAGCTGCTCGATGTCGCCGTCGCTACGCAGCGCGAGCGTGATGTTGCCGATCTGGGCTGCGTGAACGAGGATCTCCGCCTGTTCGGGTGTGACCGCGAGCGTGACCGAGGGTGCCGAACCGAGGCGACGGGCCTCCTTCTTCTCCGGCGCGTTGCCACCTTCCGCTGCTCGCGCCGCCTCTTCGCGCCGCTGCTTGTCGTTCTTGAACATCTGGCTGTTTACGGCCAGGACGGGAACGGTCTGTAGCGCCGTGAGCGTCTCGAGCTTGCCCGAATCGGCGTCCGTGATGCTCACGAGCACGTCCACGCGGTTGCCAGCCACGAGGAACCCCGAGAGCGACTTCGTGTCGCCGAGGTTCAGCGAGACAGCGCGCATACCGGCCGGAACCAACGCGTTCAAACCGACGCCCGACTCGGCGTCAGCGAGGCGGTCCGGCAGGATGAACTCGTTCGGGAGGATGCGTTCGCGCGGGATGGCGCCGACGACGAGATCCGCCGACGAGAACGAGCCCGCGGGAACGAGCTTGAGCGGCACCTGGATGCCGATGATGTCCGTCTCGGTGATCTGCAGCCCTGGAAACAGCTCTCCCGACGCGATGATCACCATCTGCGTCTGTTCAGGCTGCCGCGCCTCGGCGATGCGCGCCGTGTAGCTTTGAATGACTTGATAGATGAGGATCGTGGCCGCTGCGCCCGCGACCAGCGCCAACACCAGGAACGCGAGCGCGCGCGTGCCACCGCCGACACCACCCTCTGCGACAACCGCCTTCTTCGCTTCGGCCATTGGCTCACCCTCCACGGCCTCTGACCCCGCTTCAGGGTCGAGGTTCCAAATCACCTGAACCCTAACACAGCCCTTGCGCAGGCGGCGCACGGCGACATACGATCCCGTTGCCCTCCCCGCACTCCCCGCCCCAAGCACCCCAAAAATGCCCACAAAAAAAGAGCCGAAGAGCTCTGTCGCCGAGGCGACGAGCAAGTCCGACGCGCCAAAGAAAGCGAAGGCCAGGCCGGCTCGCAAGGCGCCTCGAAAGGCCAAGGCGCCCGCCAGCAACCCGCGCAGCTGGCTGGTACGCGAAGCGGCGACCTGGCTCGGCGGAGCCACAGTCGGCGCCGTCGCGGTAGGCGCCGTCCTCTACGGGCGCGCAAAGACGGACGTTGAGAGCTACCTCGCCCACCCGCCCACCGCGCGCCCCTCCGTCGTCTGGTCGGCGCCGCTCACGGTCCGCGAGGGGCAGCAGGCGACCCTCGCCGATCTCGCGGGCGAGCTGATGGCGG
This sequence comes from Pseudomonadota bacterium, assembly GCA_947505245.1. Taxonomy (GTDB): domain Bacteria; phylum Myxococcota_A; class UBA796; order UBA796; genus SYKL01. The sequence continues at coordinate 9,995 of CANNIZ010000087.1, forward strand.
GCGGCTACGAGCACGTCCAGCGCGTCGAACATGACGGCCAGTTCTCGACGATCGGCTCCCGCTTGGACGTTTGGACGGCGGCGATGACCGGCCCCGGGTTCGAGGTCCCCGCGTCCCACGCGACGATCATCACATCCGACGCAGGAACGGTCGCGTCGGTAGAGCCCGGCGACCGCGTCACGCTGCGCCCGACCGTGCTCGCCACCATCGGTGATCCAGAGACCCGACGCGCCCACGTCGCGCTGAGCGCGATGTCCCCCTGGCTCGGCAAGGCCGTCGTCGCTGTGGAAGACGGCCGTTTTCGGCAACACCCCGGCGTCGATCCCGTCGGCGTGCTGCGGGCGGTAGGCAACAACCTGCGCGGCCGCGAGATGCAGGGCGGCTCGACGCTCACGCAGCAGCTCGCAAAGAACCTGTTCCTTTCGCCCGATCGAACGCTCCAGCGGAAGGTCCGCGAGGCGTTCTTCGCGGTGGCGCTCGAGCAGCGGCTTTCAAAGGACGAGATCCTCGAGCTCTACTTGAACGAGGTCTACCTGGGGCAGGCGGGCGGCGTGCCGCTGTACGGCGTCGAACAGGCGTCGCGGGCGTGGTTCGGCGTGTCCGCGGCCTCTCTCGACGTCGGTGAAGCCGCGACGATCGCAGGCGTGATCTCGTCTCCGAACGCATACTCCCCGCTCAAGCACGCCGACGAAGCCCGGAAGCGGCGCGATCTCGCGCTCGATCGAATGCTCGCCCAAGGGGCGGTGACGATGGACGTCGCCGCCGCCGAGAAGTCACGCGAGCTCGTGATCGACGGCGTGCTGCCTGGCGCCGTCCGGCGCGCCCCGTGGGCCGTCGACGAAGCGGTGGCCTTCTCGGAACATGCGCTCGGTGACGGCGCCCTCGCGACGGGCGGGTTCGCGATCTACACGACGATCGACCCGCTGCTGCAGCGGGCAGGCGAGCGCGCCCTGTTCGACGGGATGGCCGAGGTCGAGGGCGCGTTCCCGAAGTCGAAGGGCGCCGAAGCCGCGCTCGTCGCGTTGAGCCCGGAAGGGGCGGTGAAGGCCCTCGTTGGCGGCCGAAACTACATCAAGAGTCCGTTCGATCGCGCGACAGACGCGTGGCGCGAGGTGGGCTCGACGGCCAAGCCGTTGGTGTTGCTCGCCGCGTTCGACGCGGACGCGACGCTCACACCGCTGTCGCACCTCGACGACTCGCCGATCGCGCGCACCATCGACGGGAAGACCTGGCGGCCCGAGAACTACGATGGCGTATTTCACGGCGACGTCACGATCCGCACCGCGATCGAGGCGTCGTACAACATCCCGGCGATTCGGCTCTCCGAGCAGCTCGGGCTCGAGCAGACGCAACAGGCGCTCCGCGGCTCGGGGCTCTCGCGCGCCACGAACTGGCCGTCCGTCGCCCTCGGCGCGTTCCCAGCGACGCCGATGCAGCTCGCCGGCTCGTACACCGTGTTCCCTGCCGGCGGCACCGTCGCCGAGCCTTGGCTCGTGCAGGGCATCGCGGGCCCGAACGGCGCAGAGATCCTCGATTTCGAGCCGACGTTGACGCCGGTGGCGAGCGCCCGCGCAGCGGCCCTGGCGACGAGCATCCTCAGGGGTGTCATCACCGACGGAACCGGCGCCCGAGCCCGCGAGTACGGTGTCACCGGCGCGGTGGGGGCGAAGACGGGCACCACCAACGACTACCGCGACGCGTGGATGGTGGGCTTCACGCCCGACCTCGTCGCCGCTGTGTGGGTGGGTCGCGACAAGGGTGCGAACATCGGGCTTTCCGGCAGCCGCGCCGCACTTCCCACGTGGGCCAGGTTCATCGTCGCGGCGGGGCCGAACGACGCGAACTTCCGCCTGCCCGAAGGGGTGATCGGCGCCGCCGTGTGCCCGCAGAGCGAGCGTCCGGCGCGCGAGTCGTGCCCCACGCGGTACACCGAGCTGTTCCCGGTCGGCGCGGTTCCAGGCAAGGCGTGTGACCTCCACCGTGGAGGCGCCGTGGACGAGCCCGGCGCGCTCGCGGAAGCGCCATCGCGTTAGCAGGGCGCCATGGGACTTCTCGACCCCTGGTTCCGCCTCTCAAAGCGAACGCGCAACGTCGTCACGACGGCAGGGAAGCTCGCGCTCACGATCGCGGGCTTCTGGCTGCTGCTCGGTCACGAGGTCAGCACGTGGAACCGTGACGGCCGCGTCTCGTTCGCGCCGATCGACGGCGAGGTGACGCAGGTTCAACTCGCCGGGGTCTCGCTCCCACATCTGCCTTCGAAGGCGGCGGTCGAGGCGCTCAAACCCGGTGAGCAGGGTTTCGCCGTCGAGGGGGATCTGCTGTACATCGCGGCTGACCGCGACGGTTCCAGCGCGAAGGTCGAAGGCCACAGCGGCGTAGGCCGCGTCCGAATCGGTCGCGCGATCGCGGACTATGTCGACAACGTCGATCCCGGTCCGTTCGTCGCGTGGTCGCTGGTGGCCACCTTCGTGAAGCTCATCGGCGTGGTGAGCTCCTGCTACGGCTGGCAGTTGTTGCTTCGCGGCCAGGGATTGCGGTTTCCGTTCTGGCAGCAGGGGATGACGTCGTTCCTGATCGGAAGGTTCATCGGAACGTTCATGCCGTCGACGATCGGCCTCGACGGCTACACGTTGTACGAAGCGGGTCGCTACAGCAACGAGTGGCACCGCGCGATCACGGCAAAGGCCCTCGAGAAGTTCATCGGCATCGCCGGGCTGTTCACGGGGCTGCTGCTCGCGTTGCCCGCCGGCTACGTCGTGCTCGCAGGCGTCGCGGGGCCTCGCGCGGGGCTCCTCACCGGGCTCATCGGCCTGCTTTCGCTCGGAATCACCGGTACCGTCGTGCTCGGTCTCGTACGACCGGCCTGGCTGCGCCGGTCGATGACCGTGTTCGGGACGGTCGTGCCGGGCTTCGCGCGCCGCCACGTCGAGCGGTTCACCGACGCCGTCGCCGCCTACGAGGGCAACACGGGCCTGCTGCTTGGCGCGTTGCTCGCGAAGTTCGTCACGCACTTCACCACCGCGATGGTGTACTTCTTCACCGCGAAGGCGATCGGTGTGGTCGATGTGGACTTCCTGCCCGTCGTGTTCGGCAGCCTGATCCAGATCCTCGGCACGCTGTTCAGCCCCACCATCGCCGGCGAAGGGGCCCGGGAGGCGCTGCAAGCGCTGCTGCTTTCACACCACCTCGGAGGGGCCGCGCAGGCCGTGCTTTCCGCAGCCCTCGGGTTCATGGCGGCCGAGGCAGCCACGTTGTGGGGCGGCGCGTTCTGGTGGTCGCGGCGGCCCGGCTGGCGGCCTTCGTTCGTGCTCGTCGACGGCAAACAGGTCGACTACACATGGATCGACGACTCGGACGGCGGCTTCGACGCGACCCGGATCACTCCGTCCGCAGCGCCGTGATCGGGTCGAGGCGCGACGCCTTCCACGCCGGATAAAGCCCGAACACCACGCCGACGAGCGCGCTCGTGCCGACGCTCATCAGCACGACGCGCGGCTGGATTAGCATCGGCCAGCCGAACGACGCCGACAGGCGCCAGGCGCCGAACACGCCGAGCATCACGCCTACGGCGCCGCCTCCGAACGAGAGGACGATCGCCTCGACGAGGAACTGGAGCAGCACGTCCCGCGGGCGAGCGCCCACCGCCATGCGAAGGCCGATCTCGCGCGTGCGCTCGGTGACGCTGACGAGCATGATGTTCATGATTCCGATGCCGCCGACGAGGAGCGAAACCGCCGCGATCGCCGCGAGCAGCGATGTGAGCGTGGCCGTCCCCTGCTGCGAGGCCGCCGCCATCTCGGTGAGGTTGCGGATCGTGAAGTCGGCCTCCTCACCCTGGCCGATGCGGTGCCGATCGCGAAGCAGCGCGTCGATCTGCTTCTCGGCGCGCGAGACCCCTTCAGGGGAACCGGCGCCCACGTAGATCGTCCCGTTCACGTAGGGCGCGAGCCCCGCCTGGATGCGCGCCTGGAACGTGCTCGACGGGATGATCGCCGCGTCATCGACGTCGTTGCCCATCGCGGACTGGCCCTTCGCTTCGAGCACCGCGCCAACCTCGAACGGAACGCCCTTGATGCGCACGATGCTGCCCACGGGATCGGAAAGCCCGAACAGCTCCTTGGCGACCGTCTGACCGAGCACCACGACCTTGCGCCCGCCGTCGACGTCGGACCGACCGAACAGCGTCCCCGAGACGGGGTCCCAGTCCTTGATCACGAAGTATTCGGGCGACGTCCCGTAGATCGTCGTCTGCCAGTTCGCGTCTTCGGACTGGATCGTCCCCGACGCTCGCAGCTCGACCGCGACGTGTTTCGCGGCAGGCACCTGGCTCGGGTCTGCGATGGCGCGAAGGTCATCCCATTTCAGCGTAGGCAGGCTGCCCGCGCCGCCGCGATGGCCACCGCTCGACGAGGAACCCGAGCGCACGACGAGCAGGTTGCTGCCCATGGACGCGAACGCCTGCTCGACCTGCGCCTTCGCCCCCTCCCCGATCGCCACCATCGAGATCACACTCGCGACGCCGATGATCACCCCGAGCGCCGTCAGGAACGCGCGGGTCTTGTTGCGCCCGAGTGCTCGTACGGCGACACGGATCGTCTCGCGCAAATTCATGGCGAGCCCCGCAGCGTCATGGCGGCACCACGGCCTGCACGGGCTCCTGGACCTCGTCCTTCACGATCTTTCCGTCCTTCATCACGATCACCCGGGAAGCATGCGCGGCGATGTCGTGCTCGTGCGTCACCAGCACCACCGTGTGACCGGCGCGATGAAGGCCCTGCAACAGCGCCATCACCTCGAGGCTCGTCCGGCTGTCGAGGTTCCCCGTGGGCTCGTCCGCGAGCAACAGACGTGGCCCGTTCACCAGGGCCCGCGCGATCGCGACCCGCTGCTGCTGCCCGCCGGAGAGCTGGGCGGGTGTGTGGTGCGCGCGCCCCGACAGCCCGACCTGCTCCAGCGCCGCGAGCGCGCGCTTCCGACGTTCGGCAGCGCGAACGCCCGCGTAGATCAGCGGCAATTCCACGTTCTCCACCGCGGACGTGCGGGCCAGCAAGTGAAAGCTCTGGAACACGAACCCGATCAGCTTGTTTCGAACGGCCGCGAGGCGGTTCTTCGACAGCGTCGTGACGTCCTCCCCAGCGAGGTGGTAGGTGCCCGACGTCGCCCGGTCCAGGCCACCCAACAGGGTGAGCAACGTCGACTTGCCCGACCCGGAGGTGCCCATGATCGCGACGAATTCGCCCTCGTGGATTTCGAGGTCCACCCCGTCAAGCGCGCGAAGGTCCACATCGCCGGACCGGTAGACGCGAACCAGGCCGCGAACCGCGATCAACGCCGGGCCGGGCGGGGGCGCGCTCAACGCCGCCGACCACCGCCGCCCATCGGCGTGAACGGCGACCCCCCGGAGGCCGGCGCTGCCCCACCCGTGCTGTCCGTGATGATCGCGGCTCCGGGCGCGAGCGCGCCGCCCGCGACCTCGGTGAAGCTGCCGTCGGTGATGCCAGCCTTGATCGGCACCGGCACGGGCGATCCACCATCGAGCACCCACACCGTGCGCATGCCGTCGGTGGGCTTCTTCTTCTCCGCGTCGGGCGGTACGTACCGCAGGGCGGCGTTCGGTACGCGGATCACGCCGTCGCGGCGCTCGACCTCGAACGTGACGTTCGCCGTCATGCCCGGGCGCAACACGCGCTCCGGGTTCTCGACGTCCACCATGACCTGGTAGGTCACGACGTTCGACAGCACCTGAGGGGCATAGCGCACCTGCGAGATCACCCCTTCGAACTTCCGCTCGGGCCACGCGTCTACGCTGAACGAGGCCGGACGCCCCTCCGCGAGCTTGCCGACGTCCGCCTCGGACACGCTCGCCTGCACCTGCATTCGCGCGAGGTCCTGCGCGATCGTGAACAACACGGGCGACTGGAATGACGCGGCCACCGTCTGCCCGACGTCAACGTTGCGCGAGATCACGACGCCGTCGATCGGCGAGACGATCTCCGTGTACGCGAGGTTGAGCTCGGCCTGGTGCACTCCCGCCTGGGCCTGCGCGACAGCACTCTCGGCGGAGAGCACGTCCGCGTCGGCCACCACGTGCTCCGCTTCGGCGCTGTCCGCGTCCGCCTTCGACACGACGCTCTTCTCGAACAGCCCCGCCGCGCGCTCCGCCTTTCGACCCGCGTCCAGGGCACGCGCCTTGGCGCTCGCGAGGCGGCTCCTGGCGGCCTTGAGGTTCGCCTCGGCCTGCTCGAGGCTGCTCTCGAACATGCGCGGGTCGATGCGTGCGAGCAGGTCGCCCTGGTGTACGGGGGCGTTGAAATCCACCGCGATCTCTTCGAGACGACCGGACACCTGCGAGCCGATCTGCACCGTGACCAACGCCGACAGCGTCCCGCTCGCGGTAACCTTCGAGACGACGTCGCCTTTGTCGACCTCGGCCGTCTCGTAGCGAACCTCGTCGCTCCCACCGCTGCACGCGAATAGAACGAACGTCAACAACCCGCCTCCGACCGTTCAGATAGTGCGGAGCGCGATCCTCGGCCACTCCGTACGCCAGGCGGGTCTCCGCGCCGGCTAACGCGGACCTGACGGGCCTGTAGAAGTTGGTGGCGCGCGCGTCGGGCAGACGGCGCGCGCCCTGCATCCTTAGGTAGCAGGCACATTTCTTTGCGGTCGTCTTCGCACGACGGGCCCATCGGATAGGCGGCGCGAACAACCCGCTCCCCTGGTCCCCATGAACCCGATCCTTCTCGTGATCCCGGCGGCAGGGCTCCTCGCCCTGGCCTTCGCGTACTACCAAGCCTCTTGGGTGTACCGGCAAGACCCCGGCGACGCAAAGATGCAGGAGATCGCCAAGCTCATCCAGACGGGAGCGATGGCGTTTCTGGCGCGCGAGTACAAGGTGCTCGCCGTGTTCGTCGTCATCGTCGCGGTCATTCTGGGCGTGATCAACACCAACACCGCAACGCACCAGAGCCCGATCATCGCGCTGGCGTTCGCCGCTGGTGCGGGTGCCTCCGCACTGTCCGGCTACTTCGGTATGCGCACCGCCACCAACGCCAACGTCCGCACCACGGCGGCGGCGCGCAAGGGCCTCGGACCCGCGCTGGACGTCGCGTTTGCCGGCGGTTCGGTCATGGGAATGAGCGTCGTCGGCCTCGCCCTGTTCGGGCTGGGGTCGCTGTACCTGCTGTTCACCCAGGTGCTGTTCCGGGGCAACGACCTCAGCGCCATGCAGACGGTGCTCAACACGATCACTGGGTTCTCGATGGGCGCCTCCTCGATCGCGCTGTTCGCGCGGGTCGGCGGCGGCATCTATACCAAGGCCGCCGACGTCGGCGCTGACCTGGTCGGCAAGGTCGAAGCCGGCCTGCCCGAAGACGACCCGCGCAACCCGGCGGTCATCGCCGATAACGTCGGCGACAACGTCGGCGACGTGGCCGGAATGGGCGCCGACCTGTTCGAGTCGTACGTCGGCGCCATCGTCGGCACCATGGTGCTCGGCCTCGGGTACACGGCGTCAGCGCAGGGCGAGTTCGGGCCGATCGTGCTCCCGCTGTACATCGCCGCCGCCGGCATCGTCTCCGCGATCCTCGGCACGTTCGTCGTGCGCACGCCGGAAGGCGGGAACCCGCAGAAGGCGCTCGACGCCGGCGCGTTCGGCGCCGCGGGGGTGATGGCGATCGCCACGTTCGGCATCGCGTACGCCGTGTGGCCGGCCGCGGGCCTGCAGACCTCCGCGACGGCCCCGATCGTCCTGTGGTGGCACGTCGGCCTCGCCACCGTGTTCGGCCTCATCTCGGGCGTGCTCGTCGGTATGATCGCGTCGTACTACTGCTCCACGGGCAATCGCCCGGTCATGAGCATCGCCGAGCAGAGCAAGACCGGCGCCGCCACGGTGGTCATCGCCGGCCTCGCGGTGGGCATGGAGTCCACCGCGCTCCCGATCCTCGCGATCGCCGCGGGCGTCATCTCCTCCAACGCCGTCGCTGGCCTGTACGGCGTCGCCGTCGCCGCGCTCGGCATGCTCTCCACCACCGGCATCCAGGTCGCCGTGGACGCCTACGGCCCCATCGCCGACAACGCCGGTGGCATCGCCGAGATGTCGCACCAGGCGAAGGAAGTGCGCGAGCGAACCGACACGCTCGACGCCGTCGGCAACACCACCGCCGCCATCGGAAAGGGCTTCGCGATCGGTTCGGCCGCGCTCACCGCGCTCGCGTTGTTCGCCGCCTTCGCACAGCAGACCGGCATCGGCGGCATCGATATCGGCAAGCCCCTCGTCATGTCAGGCATGTTCATCGGCGGCATGTTGCCGTTCCTGTTCTCGTCCATGGCGATGCGCGCCGTCGGCGAGGCCGCAATGGAGATGATCGAAGAGGTTCGTCGCCAGTTCCGCGAGATCCCCGGCCTGCTCGAGGGCAACGCGCTCCCCGACACTGCAAAGTGCGTGGACATCTCCACCGCGGCGGCCCTCAAGCGTATGGTGCTTCCCGGCGTCATGGCCGTCGTCTCCCCGGTGGTCATCGGCGTGGGCTTTGGGGCTGAGGCGCTCGCCGGCCTGCTGGCCGGTTGCACCGTCACCGGCGTGATGATGGCGATCTTCATGGCCAACGCTGGCGGCGCGTGGGATAACGCGAAAAAGTCCTTCGAAGGCCCCGGCTACACCATGCTCGACGGCACGGTGCACCCGAAGGGGTCCGACGCGCACAAGGCGGCCGTCGTCGGCGACACGGTCGGCGACCCGTTCAAGGACACCGCGGGCCCCTCGCTGAACATCCTCATCAAGCTGATGAGCGTGGTCGCGCTCGTGTTGGCTCCCGTGCTGATGACCGTCGGCGAAACCGGCCTGATCGGTCGACTGCTCCACCTCTAAGCGCGCCACGCGGGCAGACGAAAGCGAGTGACCGGCGCCCTTTGGGGCGCCGCTTTATTTTGGCGCGACCGCCCGCTCACAAGCCCCCGCGTCCGCGTAG
>CANNIZ010000088.1 GCA_947505245.1 Pseudomonadota bacterium
AAGGGGCGCGGAAGGTATCACGTTCCCGACGTGGGGGCCTCGCTCGCTAGGAAGGCTTGTCTGGGACCAGGTCGATGCCCTCGAACAGGTCGGCAACGACCACCGCGACGTCGATGCCGGGCACGTCGAAGGAGCCGTCGGCTTCGTACGTCTTGCGGCGCCAGGACCGCGCGGTGCGCGCGACGAGCTCCACAGTGCGCGCCGTGACGTCGACCAACAGGACGGCCTTCAGCGAGGGGATCTTCTTGTAGTGCTCGACCTTCTCGGTGCGGTCGTACTCGGCGGTGCCCTTGGAGAGCACCTCGACGAGCACAACGGGATTCAGCAGCGTCGTGGCTTCTTCCTTGCCGACCAGCTTCGGACCGCAAGCAACCGACACGTCGGGGTAGGTGTACAGGCCGGACGCCTGCACGAGCACGCGCATGTCCGACGAAAACACGATGCACGGGCGCCCCTTCAGGGCGTTCCCGAGCGCGCGCGAAGCGTTCGCAGACACGAACGCATGCCGACCCGTTCCGCCGGACATCGCGAGGATCTGTCCGTCGTAGAACTCGTGTTTCTCCAGGCTGCCCGATTCGAACGCGAGGTACTCCTCGGGCGTGAAGCGGGTCACGGCGCGCGCGTGCATGGGGCCCTCTCCAAAAAGCATATCAAAGGCCGCGGTAAGTGACGGGCGGAAAGCTGCCGCCGTCGCGCCGATCGACGAAGCCGAGCCGCTTGGCAGCCTTCGTGTCGAACAGCCCGAACGGGTTGAGCGTTCGGAACGCGTCGAACCAGCGGTCGATGTCGTCCTGTGGGTAGGTCGCTGCGAGCTGGTCGGGGCCGAAGCTCCCCTGGATCTGCCCCCAGTGCAGCCGCGCATCGGCGCCGAACCTCTCGACGTAGTCGTCGGCCCACGACTCGACGATCGCCTTGCTGGACGGCTTGCCGTTCTCGCGGTGCTGCGTGTTCTTGACGTCGTCGTCCTTCACGGTCTCCGTGATCTCGACCGTGCAGGTCAGCTCCGCCACACCGTCGCGGACGCGTCGCGTCGGCGAAAGGAAGCCCTTCCGGCCGCGGCAGAACCGAACGCCGTACGGGTTGAGCAGCCGAGTCCCGCGGCGGTGTCCGCGCTTGAGCTCGCCGCGCTGGGGGTTTTCGTCGCAGATCCACTGGATCAGCTCGGCGCCGCGTTCGGCGGGGACCATGAATTCGCAGCCCCACGCCTGGATGAACTCACCCTGGCCGAGCTTGAGCACGCGGTACGCGCGGTCCGCGAAGAATCCGACGCGCTTTCCGCGTACGAGCGCGTCGTTTGCGGCCTGGGCGATGGTGTTTCCGAGGGATCCGCCGAGGTTCACGTTGCGCGTGACGCCGCCGGCCCACTTCTGTGGGATGTCCCGCACCTCGGAGAGGTAGTCGAGGTCGTACGTCCACGCGTCCCGGTACACCTCGGTGCACACCCACTCGGAGAGTCCCGTGACGGCGGTGGGGCTCACGGCGAGCTCGTAGCGCCAGCCGAGGTCGCGGAAGCCGGTGGCGGGCTGGGTTGCGCGGTCCACCAGGTTCGCTTTCACCTCGCTCCACGGCCGCCCGACGCGCAGCTCGCGCAGGAAGTACGCCGGCCGCACGCGGAACACGTACCCGACGATGACGCCGAGGGTGCCGAAGCCGACGAGCAGGGCCTCGAACAGCCCGCTGTCCTGCACGAGTCGCCACCGCTCGCCGCCGCGCTGGGGCTCGAATCGGGTTGCGTCGGAGATCGCGTCGTCAGGGTCCGGCTCGACCTGAAGGATCTCCCAAGACGCCGCTCCGGTCGGGTCCTGCAGGCAGGTGACCACGATCACCGCCTCGACCGAGTCGCAGATCGCGCCGTTTCTCGAGCCAGCCCCGTGGGTGCCCGTCGAGATCGCGCCCGCGATCGTCTGCCCGTCGAAGCTTCCTTGGGTTTCGAGCGCGAGGCCGAGGTCCCACAGCGTCTCGTTCAGCTCGCAAACGTGCAGGCCCGCGCCCACCAGCGCGAACGCGGGCGTGTACCCGAGCGAAAGCTGCTCGTCGCGGAACTCCGCGAACCCGGGCTTCCACTCCGGGCGTGCAAGGACGATCTGGTTGACGCCGTCGATCCGCACCATCACGGTCGGAACGTCGTCCACCCGCGTGTACACGTCCGAGGACGAGTGATGCGACCCCACCGCGATGAACCGCACCGGCGCAGGCTTTGCGGCGACGGGGCACGTGGCTTTGAGCTGCGCCTTGATGCTCGCGACGTTCGCTTCGAGGTCATCGGCGGTCTCGCTCGGCCACACGTGGCAGTCGGTCGAGCGCCCGCCGGACTCCTCGAGGTCTTCCAGGTGGCTGCGGATCGAGCCGCGGTCGTCCAGCGTCGTGGCTTCCGCCCCCCACACGTTGCAGGACGGGGAGCTCGTTCGAGGCGTGTTGATCGCGCCGTCGAACTTGAACGCCTCTCCGTAATAGCTGACGAACCCGCTCGTGCCGAGGCGTTCGGGCCAGCGCCGCTCCCGTCGCGCGGTCCACCGGTCGTACCGCGGTGGGTGGCACGGGCGATCGTCGGCGAACGCCGCTTCCGGAACGAACAACGCTGCTGCGGCGAAGCTGAGCAGGTCGCGTCGCGTCGTCATCCGGGCAGGGCGTCTTGGGCGACGGACGCGCCGTCGGTGCGCAGGTACCAGGCGTCGTCGGGGCCTTCCACGAGGTGCAGCGCGTTCGCTTCCTGGCCGTTGACGACCGGGACGAACGTGTGGCCATCTTTCATCCACTGAACGGCGGTGTCGCGATCGATCTCGCGCGCGGGGATGCCGTGCATCTCGACGTTCAGGCGATCGATACGACCGTTGCTCACGCTGCTCGACAGGATGCGTACGCGGGCCATGGCGAATCCTCCGGGCGTTGGCGTAACCCGTCGTGCGCGGCACGGGATAGAGCCCCACGGATGGAGGGAGTGTGAAGTCCAAGGAAATCCGCAGCCGGTTCCTTTCCTACTTTCAAGGCCACGGCCACGCGGTGGTGCCGAGCTCGTCGCTCGTGCCGCACGACGATCCGACGCTGTTCTTCGTGAACGCCGGCATGGTGCAGTTCAAGGACGTGTTCACCGGCCGCGAAAAGCGCGACTACACGCGCGCCACCACCGTGCAGAAGTGCCTGCGCGTGTCCGGCAAGCACAACGACCTCGAGAACGTCGGCCGCACCGCGCGCCACCACACGTTCTTCGAGATGCTCGGGAACTTCTCGTTCGGCGACTACTTCAAGTCCGACGCCATCCCCATGGCGTGGGAGCTGCTCACCGGCGACCTCGCGATCGACGCGAACCGCCTGTGGATCACGATCTTCACGGATGATGATCAGGCCTACGAGATCTGGCGCCGCATCGGCGTGCCCGACGCGCGTATCCAGCGCCTCGGCGTGTCCGAGAACTTCTGGTCGATGGGCGACACGGGACCCTGCGGCCCCTGCTCGGAGATCCATTACGATCACGGTCCGTCGATCAGCTCGGAGACGGGCGGACCTGCGACGGGCAACGAGCGCTACGTCGAGATCTGGAACCTCGTGTTCATGCAGTACGAGCAGACCGCGAACGGCCGGTTCGACCTGCCCCGGCCCTCGATCGACACGGGCAGCGGCCTCGAGCGTGTCGCCGCCGTGAAGCAGGGCGTGTTCAACAACTACGACACCGACGCGTTCCAGGCGCTGATCCGCCGCGCGTCGCAGGAGTCGGGTGTCGCGTACCACCGCGACGGCGAATCGGACACGGCGCTCCGCGTCATCGCCGATCACGCGCGCGCCACCGCGTTCCTCGTCGCCGACGGCGTCATGCCGAGCAACGAAGGCCGCGGCTACGTGCTGCGCCGCATCATGCGTCGCGCCATCCGGTTCGGCGTGAAGATCGGCATGGACAAGGGGTTCATGCACCACATGACGGAGGAGGTCGGCCGCGAGTTCGGCGACGCGTACCCCGAGGTGCAGGAGCGCCAGCGGTTCATCGAGGAGATCGTGCGGTCTGAAGAGGACCGGTTCCGCAGCACGCTGTCGCGCGGGAACAAGCTGTTGGACGAGGCGATCTCCAAGACCGGCCGCGGCGGCACCCTGCATGGCGACGTCGCGTTCCAGCTGTCGGACACGTTCGGCTTCCCGATCGATCTCACGCGCCTGATCTGCGAAGAGCAGGGCGTGCTGGTGGACGAGCCCGCCTTCGAGGCGCGGATGGAGGAGCAGAAGGCGCGCGGGCGCAAGGCCTGGAAGGGCTCCGGCGTGGAGGCCGTCGCGGGCTTGTGGATGGAGCTCGCCAAGGAGCTCGGTCCCACCCACTTCAGCGGCTACGAGTCGCACGCCGACCTCGGCACGGTGCAGGCGATCCTGCGCCAGACGAAGGAAGGCGACGCGATCACCTCCGAGCGCGTCGAACGGCTCGAGGTCGGTGAGCGCGGGGTGCTCGTGCTCGATCGCACCCCGTTCTACGGCGAGAGCGGCGGTCAGGTCGGCGACGAGGGTCAGATCATCACCGGCACCAACGGCTTCGCCGTCACGGACAGCACCCGCGCCCAGGGCCTCGTGTTGCACCAGGGTGAGATCAAGGTCGGCTCGATCGGCGTCGGCGACACCGTGCGCACCGAGGTCGACGTCGCCCGTCGGTCGCGCGTCCGACGCAACCACACCGGCACCCACCTGCTGCACGCGGCCCTGCGCCAGGTGCTGGGTGAACACGTCTCCCAGAAGGGCTCGCTCGTCGGTCCCGAGCGCCTGCGCTTCGACTTCGCGCACCACAAGCCGATGACCGCGGCCGAGCTCTCCGAGGTCGAGCGCATCGTCAACCGCGAGATCCTCGTCAACACGGGTGTAGACACCACCGTCGACGACCTCGACGCCGCGAAGGCGAAGGGCGCCATGGCCCTGTTCGGCGAGAAGTACGACGACCGGGTGCGCGTCGTCGCCGTCCCCGGGTTCTCGGTCGAATTGTGCGGCGGCACCCACGTCTCACGCACCGGCGACATCGGCCTGTTCCGCGTGTTGTCCGAGTCCGGCATCGCCGCTGGCGTGCGTCGCCTGGAAGCGCAGACGGGCGAGGGGGCCATCTCCTGGGTCAACGCGCAGGTCGACGCGCTCAACCGCGCTGCCAACGCGCTCAAGACGTCTCCGGCGGGGCTCGTCGAGGCGATCGGAAAGCTTCAGGACGAGCGCAAGGCGCTCGAGAAGGCGCTCGACGTGTTCAAGCGCGAAGCCGCAAAGGCCGCGGCTGGCGATCTCGCCGGTCAGGCGCGCGTCATCAACGGCGTGAAGGTGCTCGCCCTCGAAGTCGAAGGGGATCTCCGCGCCCAGGCCGATAGCCTGCGCGATCAGCTCGGCAGCTGCGTCGTCGTGCTCGCGTCGCGCAACGCCGATGGCGTGGTGCTGGTCGCTGGCGTGTCGTCGGACCTCGCCGGCAAGCGGGTGCACGCGGGCAAGCTGATCGGCGAGATTGCGCCCCTCGTCGGTGGCCGCGGCGGCGGCAAGCCCGAGATGGCCCAGGCGGGCGGCAAGGACGCCTCTGGCCTGCCTGCCGCGTTGGACCGGGTCTATTCCTTCGTTGAAACCCTACTGGGCGCATAGTTGCACCGCTCGGCTTTCCGTCGGGTACCCTTCGTGGGTCCAACCCTTCGGAGGACGACATGAAGGCGACCCGGCTCGGTTTGTTGGTACCCGTCGCGTTCGCGATCGCCTGCGGTAGCGGCGGTCCCGCGAACGAGGACGCGGAGGTGCTCCCGCCCGCGTTGGCCGACCTCGCGGCGACGTCCGACGGCGAGGTCGACGTCGTCGACCGCGCGGCTGCCCTTTCAGGTGCCATCGACGCCGACCAGGCCCCGCCAGGGCTTCCGCTGGACCTCGCCGGGGCTGGGCGCGGCGCGCTGCTCGACATCGACAGCGCGGCCGAGGTCGGCTCGCTTTCGTCCGAGGTTCCGCGCGCCACGTTCAACAACGTGCTCCAGGGCGTCGCAATGGCTGGCGCCGCCGACCTGATCACGGGCCTGGTGATCGCCCCGCCCGCGGCCGCGATCGGCATCACCTCGCGCGGCCTGGTCGTTCCGCTCGGAAACAACTCGTGGGTCGCCACCAACGCCGTCAGCGACGGGATTCGCACGGTGTCCGGCACGTTCGTGGTCGCGTGGGTCGGCGTCGGTTGGATCGCCGAGATGCGGCTCTCCAGCACCGACGGCGCGTACAACAACACGCGCTGGTTCAACGGCTTCGTGTCGGCCGACAAGAGGATCGGCTGGTGGGATCTGTACGACGTCTACGGCAACGTCGCGGGCGTGGTCGAGTGGGTGGACGACGGCGCCGGGAACTCTGAATTCGGCATCGCGGCGACGTCGGGTGACAACGCCGGCGACGTGCTCGCGTACGCCTACCAGGACGATGGGGACGCGTACGTCGGCTACCACGACGCTTCGCGACTGGAAGACCTGTGGGTGCACGTCGCGCCGGACCAGTCAGGCGACCTTCGCAGCCCGGACTATGCGTTCGGCGCGGTGTCCTGCTGGGCTTCGGCGACGGCGACCGAGCCTTATGCGGACGCGGTCTGCCCGTAGCGGCGGGGCGCTTCTACGAGTCCAACAGGCCGTACTTGTTGAGCTTGTAGCGAAGCGTATTCCGCTCCACACCGAGGAGACGTCCCGCGCGGTTTCGATCGCCCCCGACCATCTGGAGGGCCGCGACCAGGATGCGACGTTCGATGCCCTCAAGGTAAACCGCGAGATCAAAGCCGGGCTCGAGGCGCGGCATGCCCTCGGTGGGCGCGTCGACGACCTCGAACGCCCAGGCGTCGGGGCCCATCACCACGACGCGCTCGGCGAGGTTGAGCAGCTCGCGCACGTTGCCCGGCCACGCGTGCGTCGCGAGGCGTTCCGCGACCTCGGGCGGGATCTCGGGTCGGGTGCGGCCGTAGCGGGCGCAGCGCGCGTCGATCGCCTGCCGCAACAGCAACAGGACGTCTTCGGTCCGGTTTCTGAGCGGAGGAACGCTCACCACGATGACGGACAACGCATAGAACAGCTCGGGTCGGAGGCGTCCCTCGGCGATGAGCCGCTGGCTGTCCGTACCCGCGGTGGACACCACCCGCACGCCAGGAGGAACGCTCGCGAGCGCACGATAGAGCGATCGCTGGAGGGCGTCGGGGAGGTCGTCGACGTTCGCGAGGAGGACCGTGCCCCGTTCGGGCCAGGGGGCGTCCCGCCCGAGGTCTCGGACGGTGAACGGCTCGTCCGAGCGGCCGAGTTGGTGCAGCGTGTGGGCGCAATAGCCGCGCCCCGCGCCGAGCTCGCCCTGGATCCACACGGGCGACGGCACCGTGGCCGCGCGTACCAGCTGTGCGTGGAGCTCTTTCGCCCGCGACGACTCCGCCACGAACGTGTCGGTCGGCATCGGCGGCGTCGCCGTGCGGTCGCGGAGCGCGTCGAGGCGTTGCGCGACCTGTTCCACCGTGACCGGCTTGGTGAGGAAGTCGCGGGCGCCGAGCCGCATCGCCTTCACGGCGATGTCTACCCCACCGAACGCGGTGAACACGATCACCTCGACGGGAGGCCGCATCTCGCGCGCTGCGCGCAGCACGGCGAGGCCATCGACAGGCTCCATCTTCAGGTCCGTCAGCACAAGATCGGGCGGCGCGGCGCGGATTCGCTCGATCGCGTTGGCGCCGTCGTACATGGCCTCGACGGTGTCGCCGTCGCGTCGGAGCACGCGAGCGAGCGCGTCGGCGGCCGAGCGGTTGTCATCCACGATCAGGACGTTCAGGACCTTTGCCACCGTCGAACCTCAGCGGTATTCGGGCCACGAATCGGGCCCCTCCGAGCGGCGATCGCTCGTGGGCGATCGTACCACCGTGTGATTGAATCACCTCCCGCACCAGCGCGAGGCCAAGACCCGTCCCGCCCGTACGCCCGGTGACGTTAGGTTCGAAGACGTGGTCCCCGAGCGCGGGGTCTACACCTGGGCCGTTGTCATCCACGAGCAGGACGAAGTGTTCGGGCTCGAGCTCGACCGAGACCTGGATTCGGCCGTCGCGCGATCGCATCGCCTGCATCGCGTTCAGGACCAGGTTCTCGATCGAGCGGCCGAGCAGGGCGGCGTCGATGTCGGCGGTGACGTCGGCGAGCGTGCCCGTCTCTACGATCACGCCGTGCAGCTTCGCCTCGGGCCGGCGCAGCGCGAGCACCTGGTCGATGACCGGGCGCAGCTTCTGCGAGATCCGGTGCAGGGTGATCCGCGGGCTCGCCTGGGACGCCCCTTCCCGAAGCACCCGTGTGACCACCATGTCGAGGGCCCGGATCTCCGCGTGGATCGCCTTCGCGAGCTCGTGGCGTTCCAAGCCGTCGTCTTCGGCGGCGATCAGGCTCGTAAGCAGCTCCAGGCTCTGGAGCGGGTTCCTGACCTCGTGGGCGACCATGCGCGCCATCTCCTGGACCGCCTTGATGCGGCCAAGGATCGCGTCCTCGCGATCCTCCATGGCGCGCGCTGCCTCGTTGAGCCGTAGTACGAGCTCATCGAGCTCGACGAACCCGGTCGAACCTACGCGGACGCCGCGCTCACCGGCCCCGACTCGCGCGATCGCGCTGGACATTCGCGACAGGGGCCGCAGGAGCCGCAGGACGCCGAGGGCCGTGACGATGCCCACGATCGTGGCGAGCGAGAACACGAGGTACGGCACCTGCTTGGCGACGCCTCCGCTCGGCATCCACGCGGCGACGGTCTCGCGTCCGTCATGGACCGAGCAACGGTAGGCCCACGCTCGCCCGTCCGCGTCGCTGGTCCAGGCCACGCGATTTCCAGTTTCGCAGGCGAACAAGGGCGCGCCGGGGACGCCCTCCTGGTACGTGACCAGTCCTTGCTCGCGGACCCGCAGAAAGTCCACGCCGAGCCGTTGCGTGGTGCCCGGCAGGGTCGAGACTTCGAATTGCTGGATTACCTCCGCGAGCTCGACCGCGCGCGTGACGTGCCCTTCGGCGACCGTGCTCTCGGCCTCACCGAGGCGCCAACGCAGCGGGATCGCCGTTGGCAGCACAGCCACGGCCGCCAGGCAGCCCGAAAGCACACCCAGCACGAGGGCTGCGGACGGGCGACGCGGCGCCATCCGGGTGACGCCTACGTCCCTCCTAGTTGCCGCCCAGCGTCAGCGTGCCCGACTTCTGCTCGGCGACGGCTTCCTGCACGAGCAGGCGGATCTTCACGCCCTCGATGCCGTACAGCTGGTACTGCTCGGTGGCCGCCGAGGGGCGGGTCAGGTCGGCCTGCGCGACGAACGCGCTGCTGTAGCTGCGGCCAAAATCGTACGTGAGGTGCCGCGGCTCCGAGCAACCTGCGAGTAGCAGTCCAGCAACCAGCGCCTTCATTCCGAGCTTCATGGGGTCTCCTCGACTGGAGTTGAGAGTCTTGCAAGCCCTTCAAGGGCCGCATCATTGGAATCGTCTGCGCTGAGCGCGGCACGGTAGTGCTCGAGAGCCTTGGCGGTGTCGCCCTTCATCTCGGACGCGAGCGCGAAGTCTGTTTGGGCCTCAGCTTCGGGCCCCGCGCCTCGAAACGCGGCGAGGGCCTCACGGTCGCGACCGAGGGCCGCGAGCGCGAACCCGAGGTTGCGTCGGTATCGGGGCACGGTGCCATCGAGGGTCAACGCGCGTTCCAGCGCGCTTGTGGCCTCTTCGTAGCGCGAGGCGCTCATGAGCAGGAAGCCGTAGTTGTTCCACGTCGGCGCGTCGGAGTCGTCCAGCTGGGTCGCGCGTTCGAACGCGAGGAGCGCCTCGTCTACGTGGGCGGTGTCGGCCTTCACGAGACCGATCGCGCGCAGCGGGCGCGGGTCTCGTGGCATGGCCTTCCTCGCGGCCTCGAGGCGCTCGAGCGCGGCGCCCGAGAGGCCTTCGTACGCGAGCGCGCGTCCCTGAAGGAGGTCGATCTCGCCCTTCGGGGCGCCACCCTCGGTGATGACGGCGTCGAGCAGCTGCCGCGCCTCGGTCGTCTGGCCCTCGTCGATCAACATCGCCGCCATCTTCAGGCGCACCTCGTTCCGCCCGCCCGCCGTGTCCGTAATTGGCTGCGGCTCCACCTCGACGCCCTTTGGCACGCGCGCGGCCTGAGCCGAGGGCAGCCCGAAGATCGCGATGAGAGTGAGGACGTGAATCATTATTTGAGCAGGTTGTTCTTGATGCTCACGGCGGCGGGGCCGAGCAGCACGATCATCAGGCAGGGCATCAGGAACAGGATCATGACGACCGTAAGCTTTGGAGAGACCTTCGCGGCCTCCTCTTCGGCGCGCGACATGCGCTTCTGGCGGGTGAGCGAGCTGTGCACGCGGAGCGACCGGGCGATCGACGTTCCAAAGCGCTCGGCCTGGGTGAGCATGTTCACGAGCGCACCGATCTCGTCGACGCCCGTGCGTTCGTGAAGGTGGTGGAGCGCGTCGAGGCGTGCGACCCCGGCCGAGATCTCATGGTTGACCATCTGGAATTCGTGCGCCAGCTCAGGGGTCGAACCTTCGATCTCCTCGGCGATCCGGCGGAAGGCGGCGTCCAAGCCGAGGCCCGCTTCGACCGAAGAGACCAGCAGGTCGAGCGCATCGGGGAACGCGTTCATGAGCAGCTTCTGGCGGCTCGAGATCTGGCTGTCAACGATCATGCTCGGCAGGATGTAGCCGATGGCGCCGAGCACCACGACGCCCACGCCAAGACCGATAAGGCCCTTTCCAAGCAGCGTGACCACGGCGGTCGGAACCAGCAACACGGGCAGGCCGACGGCGAGGAGCACGCGGGAGGCGTTCATCATCTCGAGGGCGTTCTTGCTCGTGTAGCCAGCCTGGATCATCTTCATTCGCAGCTCGGCCTTCTCGTCCTTGTCGTCCGTGGACGCGAGGGCCGCCAGGCGTGCAGCGATCTTGTCGACCGCTTCGTCGCGCTGACCCGTCGTGATCGAGGTGCCCTCGTCGGGCTGAAACTCTCGGAGGCGCTCGTTTGCCGACTTCTCGGGCGCCTGGCGCATCATGTAGGCCACGACGGGCCCCACGAACGCGGCAAGCATCAGGATGAGCATCAGCAACAGCCCGAGCGGGCTCGTCAGGAATTCACCCATTTCACACCTCGATTTGGGAGACCCAGTACATCAGGCCTCCACCGACGGCATACAGGAACACGAACAGGGCGATGAACAGGTTGCCGAGCGGGTCGGTGACGAGGGGCCGCAGGTACTCGGGGTTCAAGACACCGACGAGCATACCGACGCTGATCGGGAGACCGCCTAGGATCAGCCCCGAGAATTTGGCCTCTGACGTCATGGCGGCCACCTTGGCGTGGAAAAGGAACCGCCCGCGGATCGTGTTCGAGATCGCCTCCAGGATCTCGATCAGATTGCCACCCGTCTCCCGGGCGAGCAGGACGGACGACACGAAGAGTCGCAGGTCGAAGGTCGAAGGGTTGCGTCGCACAAGGTTGTTCAGCGCGTCGCGATACTCGCGACCGAACCGGACCTCCTCGAACACCCGCCCGAATTCGCCAGCGAGCGGCATTGGCATTTCTTCAGCACAGGTGCGAAACGCCTCGTTCAGCCCGAGTCCCGCTTGCAGCGAGCGCGCCATCAGGTCGAGGGCTTCGGGCAGCTGTTGTACGAGCTTGGAAGCCCGGGCCGAAGCGATGTACCGGATTCGGAAGTAGGGGATGAAGAAGGCGATCACGCCCACGAGGACAGATCCGATGCCGAGGAAGAAGGCCGATACCAGCATGGCGCCGAACCCGGCGACGAACATCTGGCCGACGAGCCTTCCGACCGCCAGCTTCATGTCGGCCGCTTCGATCGTGTCCTGGAAGTGGGCCCCAAGGGAGCCAAGCGCGGTCGCGACGGCGTCGCGCGCGCGCGCGCGGAGTACGCTCGCGTCCATTCCGTCCTGCTCTTCGGACAGCACGGAGAGCCGCCGGAGGCGCTCCATGGCCTCCTTCTCCTGGCGAGCGGAATACGACCAATAGAAGGTCTGGAAGGTCGCCATCAATGCGGTGAACACGACGGCCATGCCGAGGACGATTGCGATTTCCACGACTGCCTCCTAGACGTCCATCTCGAAGCGGAACAATTCGGGTGCCAGACGAATTCCGTGCGAGGCGAGCCGACCGGCGAACCGGGGCCGGATGCCTGTTGCGCGAAATGCTCCGCGAACCTTGCCGTTTTCGTCGACGGTCTTCTGTTCGAACAAGAAAATGTCCTGGCTCGTGATGACAGGCCCTTCCATGCCAGTGACTTCGGTGATGGCGGTGATCCGACGCGAACCATCGGAGAGTCGAGTCTGCTGGACGATCATGTCGAGGGCGCGGGCGATGGTCTCCCGGATGGTGCGGTCACCCATGTTCGGCATGCCGATGCCGACCATCGTCTCGAAGCGGGCGAGCGCGTCGCGGGTGTCGTTCGCATGCACCGTGGCGAGCGAGCCGTCGTGGCCCGTGTTCATGGCGGTGAGCATGTCAATCGCTTCGCCGCCGCGGATCTCGCCGAGGATGATGCGATCCGGCCGCATTCGCAGGCAGTTCTTGACGAGGTCCCGCTGGTTGACTTCGCCCTTGCCTTCCAAGTTGGCGGGTCGGGTCTCGAGCCGGATCACGTGCGTCTGCTGCAGCTGCAGCTCGGCCGAGTCCTCGATCGTGATGATGCGCTCGCCTTCGGGGATGAAGGCGCTCATCACGTTGAGCAGGGTGGTCTTGCCCGAACCGGTACCGCCCGAGATGATGATGTTCAGCTTGGACCGTACGGCGCCGCGGATGACCTCCATCAGCGGGCGCGGACACGTGCCGAGCGCGACAAGATCCTCTGCGGTGATCGGAATCGTGCCGAAACGGCGGATC
Source organism: Pseudomonadota bacterium (assembly GCA_947505245.1). Taxonomy (GTDB): domain Bacteria; phylum Myxococcota_A; class UBA796; order UBA796; genus SYKL01. The sequence goes on from CANNIZ010000088.1 coordinate 12,834, forward strand.
GTGACACAGCAACCGTCGATCGCGAGCGGCGGAATGATCGCGTTGAATCGCGAACCGTCGATCATGCGCGCGTCGACCATGGGCACCGTCTCGTCGACGCGTCGACCGACGGCCGAGACGATGCGGTCGATGATGCCTTTCAGGTGGTTGTTGTCCTGAAATTTGATGTTGGTGAGGACGAGCTTGCCCTTTCGCTCGATGTAGACCGTGTTCGGTCCGTTCACCATGATCTCGTTGACCTCGGGGTCCCGGATCAGCTGTTCGAGTGGCCCCAGGCCGAGGAGGTTGTCGAGGATCTCCTCGGCGATCTTCTCACGCTCCATCCGGTTGAGCGGAAGGTTGCGCGCTTCGACGCGCTCGGTGATCGCGCCACGAAGCTTGGCTGAGATCTCTTCGCGGGACTGGCTGCTGACCTGTTCGAAGTCGAGCGCGTTGATGATCTCATCTTGCAGTTCGAGCTTGACTCGCTGGAAGTCGGCGCCCGCACCGGGACTGTCCGGGCGTGCCCCGGGGACCCCTGGCGGCCCGGCCGGCGCGCCAGGAAACTTCCCCTGCGTCCCGCGAACGCGATCGATGAGGCGCGTGCCACCCATACAAGCTCCCTACTTCTTGCTACCAAACAGTTTTGCGAAGAATCCGCCGCTCGCTTCTTCAGGTTCGGGTGCCGCTGGCGCGCCCGAACCGTCTCCGCCATCCGCGAGGATCGCGACGAGCTGGGAGATGTCCCGCGCGACATCGCTCTTCTTGTTCACCACCCGCACCATCTTTCCCTCGTTGATGGCTTGGTCGACCGTCGTGGGATCGTCTGCGATCGTGCAGGTGACTTTGATGCCGAGGTTGGCCTCGATGTCTTCCTTGCGCACGAACGCGTTGGCCGAGTAGCGGTTCACGACGAGCCGGATTCGATCCTTCTCGATCGAGTTGTGCTCGAACAGCTTCAGGCGCCGGTAGGCGTCGCGTACGCTGATGACGTCTGCGCTGGTCACGAGCACGATCTGGTCGGCGACGGAGAGTGCGAGCACGGCAGGCTCGTCCCAACGCACGCCGACGTCGACGATCACGTACTGGTAGGCCTTTGCGGCTGCGTTGATGACAGCGTAGACGTCATCGGCCTTCACGTCGTCGATCTTCTGCAGCTCGGACGGCTGCGCCAGCACGTGGAGCTTGGACTTGTGCACCGCGACCGTGCTGTTCAGCACGCGCTCGTCGATCTTGTCCGCGCGCGGGAGGAGGTCTACGATGGTGTCTTTTGGCTGAACGTCGAGCATGGACGCGCAATCGCCGACGCCAAAGTCGAGGTCGATACACAGCACCCTGTGGATCGCCGCGAGCTCGGAGGCCAGGTGGGTGCAGATGAACGTGGTACCGACGCCGCCCTTCGCGCCGACGAAGACCGTGACCTGACCCTTCTCCTCTTCGGTTTCGGAGGAGGTGTACGCGGCGCCTTTGACGGCCTGACGCAGGCGGTTCGCGTCGTCCGGGAGGACGACGTATTCCTTGAACCCGACGCGCATGGCGGCGAGGATGTCGTTCGCATCGCTCTTTTTGCTGAGCGCGACGAGCGTGATGCCCGTCTGCTCCTTCAGCAACGCCTGGCCGAGCGCCAGGGCCGCGTCTTTGGCCTGGTTGAAGCCGACGATTACGACGTCAGGCTTCGCCCGCTTGACGGTGTCGATCGCGTTTCCGAATGACACCGACGTGTTCGGCAATTGAGCCTCGGCCGCGAGTACTTCGCGGACGTGGCCCATCTCTTCGTTGTCCAACCCGACGAGCACGACACTGGCGGCGCTGCGCCCTGTTCCTACGTTACGCACGAATCGCCTCCGTCACCGTTGCAAGCCAATGTCGCCCGTGGGCTCGGCCGTCCGCGAGCCGGGCCGGTGGTCGAGACCAAGGAGGAACAGTTCCAGATCCGTCGGATTGTTGTCTTCCGTCTGACCTGGGTACGCAGGAACCTCGCCGGGCCCGAGGGGACGGATCAGGCGCGGCGTCACGAAGATCATCAGTTCGCGTTCGTCTTTCACGTGTTTGGTGTAGCGGAACAGCGTGCCCACCACGGGGATGCGCCCGAGCAGGGGAACTTCGGACCGCGCGTAAGCCGTGTGCTCGAGCAACATGCCCGAGATCGCCATCGTGTGCCCGCTTGCGACGCGGATGTGGCTCTTCGTCTTGCGGGAGATGAGGCCTGGCGTGCCGCTGATTGCCACCGACTGATCGATTTCGGAAAGCTCGATCTGCACGCGCAAGTCGACGACGTTGCCCGCGAGGATGGTGGGCACGAACGAGAGCTTGACGCCGTACTCCTTGAACGAAACGTTCGAGGAGAGGCCATTCCCTGCAAGGAAGGGCAGCTCGCCGCCCGCCAGGAACTCGCATTGCTGGCCGGACAGGCAGGTGATCGTGGGCTGCGCGAGGTACTTGGCGAGGTTGTAGTCATCGAGCAGGTCGAGCTGGGCGTCGATGTTGATGTTGCGACCGTCGTCGAAAACGGTATTGAGGCCGAACGACCGGCCCGGCGTGGTGGGCTGCGTGAGCTCGACGTCGAGGCCGGTGCCGCTGTCTGCGAACGACCACGTCATGCCGATCTCGCGTGTCGCGTTGCGCGACACCTCAGCGAGGACGAGTTCGAGTTGGACCTGGTGGTCGCCCCGTACGGTCATGAGGTTGACGAATTCGGGGTCGAACGCGCGTGCGACGGACGCCACCTGCTCCAACGTGTCGAGGTCCGGCACCGGACCATCGACAACGATGTGCTTCGCGAGTGGGTAGACGCGTGGCGGCTCGCCTTCGACGATCTCACCGACGCGGCGAATCAGGTCCGAAAGGTCTGTGTGGACGGTGATCTCGAACCGCGTTGGCTCGGACCCAGGCCCGAGCTGGATGATGAGGTCCGTCGTGCCGACCGACTTTCCCTGCACCTGAATCTTGTTGGCGGACGCGAGGGGGACGATGTCCGCGACGGCGGGGTCCGTGATGGCGATCGCCGTGGCGTTCTTGGGCGTCTCGATCACGACGCTCTTGCCCACTTCGATGTCGAGCCAATCACCGCGCGGTTCTGCAGCGATCGCGGCGTCCGGGGTGAGCGCCGCAGCGCCGAGCCCCGCGACGGATGCCAGCATGAAAAGGCCTGCGGATAGGCGGGCGAGCAGGCGGGAGCCGGCAGGCGTGATGGTCATCATGAAACGAGTCTCCTTTGCCAACGCATGGAAATAACGAATGTAAACCGCGAAGGGGCGCTACTTGTTCGGACCCACCGTCGTGGTGGTCTCGTTGGTGCCCTTGATGATCGTGAGGGTCGGGTTCGGAGGCTTCACGATGATGGGCCGCTTCCGCACCTTTGACTCGACGCTTCCAACCGTGAACTTCACCTGCTCCTCTTGCTTGCCGAGGAGCTTGTCCGCCTGGGCGCCCTGCGTCACCTGCTTCGTGACGTCGACGTCGTTGCGGAGCGTCAAGGTGATGTAGCCCGCGTTGGAGGCGTGCGTGATCTTTTCGGCGTCTTCTGGCGTGAGGGCGACCATCACCGACGCGCCATGGCTGGTGCCGTCTTGTCCGACGCCTTCGTCTGCATCAACCGACAGGCGGCTGTTGACCGCGAGCACCTTTACCGCCTGGAGCATGGTGACGGTGCGCTTGTCTGCGAGCTTTTCGCTCTGGATGGTGAGCAGGATGTCGACGTAGTTGCCGGGATTCAAGAAGCCGCTAACGGCCTGCCCGCCGCCCAATCCGATGGAGATGGCGCGTTGACCACGGGGAATGATGGCGTTCAAGCCGATGCCCGCGTTTGGATCCGCGAGGCGCTCCATACGGATGTACTCGCCCTGCACGATGCGTTCGGCGGGCACCCGGCCGATGACATCGTTCACGTCATGGAACACGTTGTCTGGCACGTAGGCCGGTTCGATCTCGGCGACGTTGACCATTTCGGGGCCGATGGTGATGCCCTGGTTGAGGTTGGCCATGGCCACGACGACCTTGAGCGTCTCGGGGGGACGCTGCGCGTCTTCGAGGTCGCGTTGGTAGCCGAGGATGATGCGGTACAGAACGGCCACCGCGAGCAAGGCCGCAGTTCCAGAAACGACGAGGAACACCAGCGCCCGCGACCGCCCACCTGTCTGTCTCTGAGCCATTCTGCGGATCCTCCTGCGTCATCCGTCCGGCAGTGTACCAACTGCGACGTCGGAAGTGAAGCCGTGCGGCAAACTGCCTGCGCCTGTCGCTGCTGATGCGCGGCTAACGCGTCGTCAAGCGCGAGCCAAGCGGGAGCCGCGCGGCAGCGGGATTCCAAAACGCAAGAAGCCGCCGGCATGAGCCGGCGGCCTCTTCTTGGCCGTCCGAAGGGGCGGTTTAGCTGGCGTTGGTGACGGACAAAGCGATCGTCGAGAACTTGCCCGAAATCGCGGTGCCGAGCAGCGTCAGGGCTGCGATGATGACGACGGCGATAAGCGCCGCGATGAGGCCGTATTCAATGGCCGTTGCGCCGTTCTCGTCGCGAATGAACTTGGCGATCATGTGGTCACCCCTCGTGGGATTGTTTGTCGTTTTGACACGGACCCGCAGGGCCCGGACATCTTTAGTGTGCCTCGCGTCACTTTGCGTTGCAAGCGATCTCGAGGCGGGCGGGTTTGCAGTGCGACGAAAAGACTAGGAATAAGATGGAATACTCTGCGGAAAAAAATATTTTGCGCGACGATGATTCCCGAGCGCCGAGGGCCGGTCAGGGGTGTGGTACGCCCAGGACGACGTCACCGTGCGACCAGTGTGGGGCGATCCGACCGGTGAGGGCGTCGAACAGCAGATCCCCGGCGAGCGCGTCACGCCACCCGAGGACCTCGGCGATCGTGCTGCGCGAGGGTGCGGAGGTCGCGGCGAGCGCCTCGAGGCGCGTCCGGGGCGCGACCAGGCGCGGGGCCCAGCTCGCGGCGAATCCGCCAGCCTCGGCGGTCGCTTCAAGCAGCGTCGCGACGCGCCAGGCGGGGGAACCGCGTTGCGCGATCGTCGGTATCGGCGAGTCGCTGGCGCGGGCGATCACATCGATGATGGCGTCTCCGTAGCGCTTTACGACGGAGCGCGACAGGCGACGATCGCGCTGCAACACGGCCACGTTCGTGGGCGCCTGACGGGACATCTCCATCAACACGCCGTCGGGCACGAACGCGCGCGCAGGCTGGTCTTCGAGGCGCGCGGTCTCGTCCCGCCAGGCTGCGAGGTCGCGGAGCGTGGCGGCGGCGCGCCCGTTGAGCGTCGACGCGCCGCCGAACTCCCGCCACAGGTCGGTGCCCTTCGGGTCGATCGCGGAGTTCCAGGCGTCTTGAAAGGCGGCGGCCGCGACCTCGAGGCGCCCGAGGGCCTCGAGCTTCGCGCGTAGGGTGCGCCACAACGCGCCGAGCAGGAGCACGTCTTCTGCGGCGTACACGAGCTGTTCGCGCGAAAGCGGCCTGCGGCTCCAATCCGAAAGCGTCTCGCCCTTGGCGACCGTGACCTGGAGGTGCTTCGCGAGCACGCTGCCGAGCGGGGCGGGGTAGTCCACCGAGACGAGCCCGGCGGCGATCTGCACGTCGATCACGTTGCGCGCAACGCCGCCCAGAGCGCGCTCCAGGAGCCGCAGATCGAACAAGCCGCTGTGCACGAGCCAGGTGCACTTCAGCAGGGCGGGGCCGATCGCGAGCATCGGCTCCGGTTCGAGCGGATCGAACAACCACGCGCCGCGATCGGTTGCGATCTGGACGAGGTACAGCTGCGGCAGGTACCGGCGCTCGGGGTGAAACTCGGTGTCGACGGCGACGATGTCGGAGGCGAGGAGGTCGTCGATGATGGCAGGGACATCGGACGCGGTCGCGATTCGTGTGGTCACCACGAGAAGCCCGCGCGCCAGTCGATC
>CANNIZ010000089.1 GCA_947505245.1 Pseudomonadota bacterium
GGAACCGGTTCCCCGCCGGGGTGCGCAGCCAGATCACGAACACCGCGACCCCGATCAGCAACAGCGCGACGAGCCCTCCGAGCACCGCCAGCAGCGTGCTCGCGACTGCGACGAGGCGTCGGAACCACGAGCGCTTCGGCACGACCGGCGTTTTCGGCGCGTCGGCCATCAGAACGCCTCGCCGATTCCGAGGAAGACGTTCCACGCGAACGGCGTGTTCCGGGTGGCAAGATCACGGCTGCTGGTCGGGAGCGACAGCAGGTCGAAGCTGCGCGGGACGCGATCGTCCACCTGGCAGCCGACGTAGGCGTCCTGCGGCGGCCCCCAGTCCTCCGCGTAGAGCGGACGGAACGCAAGATCGAGCCGGATCGGCCCCACAGGTGACGAATATCGAACACCCGCCCCATACCCGAGGCGAAGGTTGCGCTTCACGTGCAGCAGATCTTCGGGAACGGTGGCCAGCATGCCGGCGTCAAAGAAGGCGACGCCGTCGACCGGCAGCCCGAACAACGAACGGTAGCGCCCCTCGACCGACACGAGGCCCGCAAACGGCGCGCCCTTCGGCAGGTACGAAGGGTTGACCTTCTTCCCGGCGCCGGGCACCCCGGTGAACGGATCGCCAGGCGCCACGACCTCCGTCGGCGGCACGTCTGCGCCAAAGAATCGGCGCGTCGCGTCCCACGCCGAGGTCGAGAGGCGGTCGAGGTCGAACAGCCGGCTCCGCGACGCGGACTCGTACAGGCAGATGCACGTGTACGGACCCACCTGATCGGAGCGGAAGCCGCGCAGGTCCGTCGCGCCGCCGAGGAACGCGCGCTCGGGGTACGGCAACGGGCGCTCGTCCCACGCGTGCAGCAGGTCGAAGCGACCGCGCGCCGCGATGACCTCCGGGAGCACGAACCGCTCGAGCCACCGCGCACCGCGGCGGACCGCGCCCGGCGAGTCTTTGGGGTTGGCCTCGTCCGCCACGAGTGGATCGGGGTTCGGCACCGTCCAGTACTGCCGGCGCTCGGCCTCGATCTCGGTGTAGAAGAACCCCTTGTCGACCTGAAACGGGACGGCCTGGCGCACGCCGAACGACGCGAACCACCCGTGGGACGGGGAGAACGGATCGCCCTTGCGGTGGTCGAACACCACGTCCAGGTCTACGGTCGTGAGCGTGTAGGGGTTGGTCGACCCCTCGCCCAACAACACGCCGGCCGCGAGCTTCGCAGCACCATCGTAGGGGCTGAACGCGAACTGCTCGATGTGCGGGCCGAACGTGGCCACGACCGCGTCGGTGACGCGCCAGGTGAACGTCCCCTCGGCGTACAGGTTCACGTACGGGAATTGCTGGCTTTGGAGGTCGCGCCGGATGCCCACTTTGGACACGAAGCCGAACCGGTTCGTGCCGCCGAGGCGCGGCCTGGAAAGGGCCACCTCGCCGCTCGCGACGAGCGCGCGGCCACCCTGGGGGCGCGACGTGAAGCCGACGTCCCCGTGGACGTCGAACCGCCACAGCGAGCCGAACGCGTTCACGTGCCGAAAGGACGCGGAGAGGCGCGGCGCGACGGACGCGCCGTCCCAGTCAAAACCACCACCGTAGCGGAGCGTGCGAAACAGCGACTCGCTGACGCGCACCTCGACCGGGATCTCCTTTCGCGTCGGGTCCGAGAGATCCGGGGTGACGGTGACATAGGAGAAAAGCCCTGTGTCGAACAGCTGACGCTGCCCCTTGCGAAGCACCGACACCTTGTACGGCGTTCCCTTCTCGAGCTTGAGCTCGTCGAGGATCACGTCGAGGGCGATCTTTTCGTTGCCAACGACGGTGATCTCACCCAGGTGGCACAGCGGCCCCTGATCGACGACGAGGCCAACATCGACGGCGTGTTCCTTTGGAAAAGCCTGCACGTCCACCGCGACCGTCGCGTACGCCCAGCTCGAGTCCCGCAGCTCTTCGACGAGGAGGTCGCGCGTATCGAACACGTAGGGGAGCGCGAAGTCGTCGCCTGCGTGTACGAACCCCGTGCGCTTGATCGCGTCACCGACGAGCTTCGTCGTGTCGGTGAGGCCTTCGATCGCGAACGACCGCACCCTTGATCGCGGTCCGGGGTCGAGGACTCCAGCGATGTCTACCACGCCTGCCTTGTGAGTCCGTTGGCGCCGGACCCGGCGGATCTCCCACCCCTCGACGCGGGCGTCGAACCAGCCGTGGTTGGCGTACCAGACCTCGAGCTTGTACGCGTCGATCCGCAGCTGATCGGCCTTGAACGGCTCGAGGTCAACCGTGAACGACAACGGCACGGTGAACGCGCCGAACGGGGCCGGATGCGCCGAGAGCTGCGAGCGCAGCTGGTAGTCCGTCTGCCCCGACAAGGGCCGCGTGACGAGGCTCCCGTTGCCCATGAACGCGATGTTGCGCACGACGTCGCCGTCGACCCGACGACGGGCGGTGCAACCGGCGACGAACAGGACGAGCAACAGGGGCAGGCGTCGCGGGATGCGATAATTCATGGACCGATGACGAATCTCCCCCCACAATGTACGCCGCTCGGCCCGGATGGGCTCGCCGGTTGGTTGGAACTGGCCCTCGACGCGACGGTAGATCCGCGTGATCGACGTGTCGTCGCGGCCCTGAGCACCACCCTCGCGGCAGCGCGGTGGGCGCGGCGTCGCCGCGGGCTGGAACGGGCCGTAGCGAGCGGGTTTCCCACGGCGATCACGCGGGACGTCGCGCGCAATGCCAACGCGCTCGGCGCCCAGGTCGCCGTCGAGGAGCTTCTGCTGGGCCGCCTGACGCCCGCCAACATCGACGGCGTCGTGCGTTGGGAGGGGCGCCACAACCTGGACGCGGCTCTCGCGAACGGCCGCGGCGTCGCGTTGCTGTTCCCCCACGCGGGCTTCCAGAAGGGGCTGATCGCCCGCCTCGGCCTGTCCGAGTACCGCTTCACCCAGGTGGCGCTTCGCGGCTTGCCCCCGGCGGAGCGCGCGAACAGCCCGCACTCTGCGCGCATCGCCGCCCGCGAACGCCGCGAAGATCGCCTTCCCGTGCGGTTTCACGACCTCGGCTCCCCCACGCGAGCGCTGGTGCGTGACCTCGCCGACAACCGCGTGGTCGGGCTCGCGTACGATGGCCGGGGCGGCGGAAAGTTCGCGAACGTGCGGTACCTCGGCCGGCCCGCGTGGCTCGCCACCGGCCCGTGGCGGCTCGCGGTCGCCACACACGCGAGCATCGTCCCAGCGTTCGTGCGACTCGACGCCGACCGCGGCTGGACGGCGGTATTCGGCGAACCCGTGGCGCCGTGTTCGAACGCCGATTCCGTGCGCGATCACCTCCTCACCACGGTATTCGAGCCCTGGCTTCGCAGGCACCCCGAGCACTACGCGCCGTGGATCGATCACTGCGCCCGCCACGCCGATCGCGACGACCACCCGCTGTTTCCGCGGATCGGCTCGACGACACCGCCCAACAGCGGATAGGAAGCACGCACCATGGGCGGCATCGGCGGCATCGTCGCGTTTCGCGGAGACCCCCCTGATCGCGGGGCGGCGGCGCGTATGAGCGAAAAGCTCCGCCACCGCGGGCCCGACGGCGAGGGCACGTTCGCGGTCGGGCCCGTCGTGCTGGTCCATCGTCGCAAGGCGATCGTGCCGAACCGCAGCGTCCAGCCGCTGGTGACGGACGATCTCGTGCTCGTGCTCGACGGCTGGCTATTCGGCCACCTCGATCTCGCGCGGCGGTTCGGCTGGGACGACCCGCTCGTGCCCGACACCGTCGTGCTGCTCGAGGCCTGGCGGCGCTACGGCCCCGACTGCGTGCAACAGATCGACGGATCGTTCGCGTTCGCCGTGTGGGACCGAAACAACGCCACGCTGCACCTCGTGCGCGACCGCATGGGTACGCGGCCGCTGTTCTGGACGCGTCAGGGCAGCAAGTTCGCGTTCGCGAGCGAGCTCCCTGCGTTGCTGTGTGTGCCGTGGGTGGCGCGCGAACTGAACCACGAGCACGTCGCCGAGTACCTGTCGTTTCGCCTGGTCCACTCGCCGCGAACCCTCGTGCGCGACGTCCACCAGGTCGAGCCCGCTGGCGCGTTGCGCGCGAACGCCGACGAGGTGCGCACGCGAACGTGGTGGGCGCCACGGTACGCAAAGGTCGGCACCAAACGCCCGGACGAGGCCACGCTGGTCGAGGGCCTGCAGGAGGCCGTGCTTCGATCGGTCGAACGCAGGCTCGTCCCGAACGTGCCCACTGCGGTGTACCTGTCGGGGGGCCTCGGCTCCACCGCGATCGCCTCCGCGAGCCGACGGCTCCGACGCCCGCTGCCCTCGTGGACGCTCGGCTTCGCCGACGATCCCAACCCCGAGACGCCGTTCGCAGGTCGCGTCGCGAAGCTGCTCGGTCTCGAGCACCACGAGGTCGTCGTCGGCTCCGCAGACCTCGCCAACGCCTTCGATCCGGGCGTGCTGGCGCTCGGCCACCCGATGGGAAACCCGGCCGTGTTCCTGCAACTCCTGCTCGCACGCGCCGTCGGCAAGAACGCGCGCATCGTGCTGTCTGGCGACGGCGGCGAGGAGCTGTTCGGCGGCGGCATGCTCGACAAGATCATGAGCTGGTTCAGCGTCGCGCACGCGTTCTCACGCCTCCCGGCCCCGCTCCGCCGCGCGCTCGCCGGGACGTTGAACCGAACCAAGCGCGGCCGCCGAATCGCTGCCCCGATCGACCGTTGGGGCCAGACGCTCGGCCTCGGCGGTGGCGACCTGTTCGGCAACCGGGAGCGGAGCGCGCTGTTCCGCGACGAGGCCCTCGTCCGACCGAACGTGCGCGCCCAGGTGCTCGGCCCCCTCTACGAAGGCCTCGAAACCGACCCGATCAACGCCGTGCTCCACGCGTTCCTTCGCTCCTGGCTCCAAGAAGGCAGCCTCGTGCGGGCCGATCGCACCGCCGCCGCCGCCGGCCTCGACGTGCGCTTCCCGCTGCTCGATCTCGAAGTGTTCGAGCGCGCCGCTGCCCTCCCCGGCGACGCCAAGGTGCGGCGCGGCGGCTCGCTGCACACGCGCTGGCCGCTCATGGCCATGCTCGACGGGGTGCTCCCGCCGCCGCTCGTCAACCGCCCCAAGCGCGGCATGCCCGCCCCGCTCGACCCCTGGCTCGCCGGCCCGGGTCGCCTGTTCTTCGACGATCGGTTCAACCGCCTCGAAAACGACGCGCTCGGCCTGTGGAAGAAGGACGCGCTCACCGGCCTCCGCCGCGACATCGGAAAGAAGCCCGGCGTCGGCCTCCGCGCGTGGGCGCTGTTCTCGCTCGACGCGTGGATCACGTCGGTGCTGCACGGCTGATTCCCGCGCGCTGCGCGGTCCGCCGTCGGCACGAGCGTCCCCGGGCCGGGGATTCACGGCCGAAGGGGCAAAGCCGCCGCGAATGAAACCTGCCGCGACCAGGCCCGCCCCCAATGAAACCTGGCCCATCGGTTCTGCCCGACCCGCCACCAACCAACGCCCGCAAATACCAGCTCGCCCTCCGCCGCGGACGGGTCACATTTCATTCAGGACGCCCCTGTTCCTCTGACCTTTCATTGGCGAGCCCCTTGCCCGGCCAAGCCGGTTCGGCCAATCGACGCGACCTCACCACATCGCGGTCACGGGCAGGATCACAACATCGTCGCCGATCTTCGGCCCCGCGACCATGAAGGTTCGGTTCCGGCGAATCGCCACCGTGGTGTCGAGCTGCTTGCGCCCGTCTTGCGCATACAGGCGGATCCGCACCCGCGCAGCCGTCGCGGAGTGGTCGCGCAGGTCAAGGCGAAGCCGGCGCTCCAGCCCAAATTGGAACTCGTGGTGGTCGCCGTCGGTCAGCTCGGTCGTTTCCCGTTCGAGCACCGTAAACCCCGCATAGCCCGTGAATGATAGCAACTTCCACAGGGGCGCGATGGACGGGTCGATGAAGGGCTCACCCTTGGACGCGCGCACGCCTACCACGCTGATATTCAGGTATTCCTCGCACACCCGAGGCTCGTCGTTCGCCCGCGAAGCGTCGCGCCGCGGCACGTCGGCGATCCCGCTCGCGACGACCGCCGCGAAAAGTGCGCACAACAACGCGAACCACCGACGCTTCGACATCGCCGACAGACGCCGCACCACGGGCGACATTCATTCGCATCGAAGCCGGCGGGAATCAACGCCGTCGAGATGGGCGGACGACCGCGCGCGGCGTCGCGTCGATCCACGCTTCAACCGCGCTGTTGAGGGCCGTCGCCGCAGTGCCCCGCGGGATCTGCGACGTCGCGGTGCCGAGCTCCCACGCGCCGTGGGCCGCGCACAGCACCACCGTGACGATCGCCTCGGCGGCGCGTTGTTCGCGCTTCTCGTGCACGAGCACGGCTTTTACGAAACCTGCGATGCGGCCCCGCACCCGCCCCACCGCCGCGTCGTAGATCTCCGCGACCTCCGGCTTGCGCAGCGCTTCCGCGCCCACAACCACCCAAGACCGCACGGCGACCGTGTCCGCCGGCTTCGCCGCGAGCAGCGCGTCGATCGCCCCCGTCAGCCGGGCTCGCGGCGCGCCGCCTTCACCCGGCAGCCGCGCGATGAGCCGCTGTTCGAGGCGCTCCACAGCCAGCAGGAGGATCTCCTCCTTCGACGTGAAATGGTAATGCACAAGGCCGGCGGCCAGTCCAGCGCGCGATGCGATGCGCGCGATCGTCGCGCCGTCGTACCCGGACGCGGCGAGCTCATCGATGAATGCGTCGGCGATCTGCTCGCGCCGGACGGCGGTGTTCGCGGGTCGGGCCATGGCTGCTCCCACGTTATCCGATCGTGCACCTGACGGTCACGCCGCCTTCTTTGGCGCGGCGAGGTCCTTGGCCGAGCTCAACAGTCCGACGAGGCTCGCGACGGGGTTCTCGTCGTTCACTGTCACCCACCGCGCCTCCTTCAGGCCGCGCAGCGCCTCTCCGACCTTGTCGGCGACCCGCAGGGACAGCTCGTGATCGCGGACCGGCTGCGACTTCCCTTCCTCCGCCGACGCGATCGCCGTGGCGGCATCGCGCTGCGCTTCGGCCTCGCGCCGCAGGCGGTCGAGTCGCGCGACCAATGCGAGCTCCTCGCGCTCCGAGACCGCCTTCGCGACCTCCAGGTTCCGCGCCTCCTCGGCGAGCGCGTGCTCCCGTGCGGCCTCATCGGCGCGGATTCGCGTCTGCCGCTCGCGCTCGATCTCGGCGAGCCGGAGCGCATGTTCACGCTCGGCCTCAGTACGGCGCGCTTCGGCGCGCTCCACCGCCGCCTCGCTCCGCACGCGCTCCTCGACCTTCGCAGCGAGCAGCTTCACGAGCGCCTCATCGGTCGGCCGCACGCGAACCACATCGACCTGGTGAATCGCGATCGCCACCTCGCTCTCGATCGCTCGGAACGCTTCGCGTAGATCGGCGACCCAAACATCCTGCCGCAGGAGCAACGCCTCCAACGGACGCGTCGCGGCGAGCCGCTGCACCGTGGCGCCGAGGATCTGCTGAAACGCCCGGTACTGCGGCCCCGTGAGCAGGTGCCGCGCGCTCTTGAGGTCCGCGGCAGGCGCCTCCAGGTTCGCGACGCCGAGGCGCTGGTAGGTCTGGTACGGCTCGGTCTCCGACACCGACCACAACACGAACCCGTCGATCGACACCGCCAGACGCTCCGACGACAGCGCCTCGACCGTGAACGTCACCCGCTGCAGCGTCGTCGTGAACCGCACGACGACGTCACCGGGGAGCCGCCACACGGAGATCCCCACGCCCGCGTGCGCGAGGCGGCCGTTCCGCACGCACAACAGCCACTCATCGGGTTGGGCGACCACGTACGCGCGCCGGGCTGCGACCCCGATCATCAATGCGGAAGCGGCTATTCCAAGCACAAGACTCACGATGGCGGTCATCGGACACCTCGCACGACCAATCATTATTGGTTGGTTGACCAAACAATATGCCCAACGACACATGCCGTCAAGGTCGCCCCGTCGGCGCGTGGGATAGGATTGCCTGCGATGACTGCTCCAAACCCTCCAGAAGACGTCGAGGTCGCCCCTCCGCTCGACGCGGGGCGGTACCGCCTCGTGGCGCGTATCGGCCACGGCGGCATGGCCAGCGTCTTTCGGGCCTGGGACGAGCGCCTCGAGGTTTGGCGCGCCATCAAGGTGCTCGGTCCCAGCGCGTCCGCGAGCACGTCGCTGCGCGCCCGGTTCGAGCAGGAGGCCCGCACCATGGCGCGGCTCCGGCATCGCCACGTCCTCGCGGTGTACGACATCGGCGTGGATGGCAACCGGCCGTTCATGGTCATGGATCTCGCCGTGGCCTCGCTTCAGGACCACCTCGAGGCCCACGGGCCCCTCGCACCCCGACAGGCCGCGACGGTGATGCGCGCGGTGCTCGACGCGCTGGAACGAGCGCACGCCGAGCAGGTGGTCCACCGCGACATCAAGCCGGCCAACCTGCTCGTCGACGCTGACGGGACTACCCTCGTGGCCGACTTCGGGATCGCCCATCTGTCGCGCGGGGTGACGCGAGAAGGGGCTGCGATCGGCACGCTCGGCTTCATGGCGCCCGAGCAGCACGGCGCCGCAGCCTCGGTCGATGGGCGGGCCGACGTCTATGCAGCCGGGGCGACGCTGTACGCCCTGTTGACGGGCCTGGAGCCGCCCGCCGTGGACTACGTTGTCGCCGGGATCGAGGCGCTTCCCGAGGCGCTGGCTCCGATCGTCCAACGCGCGATGGCCCGCTCCCCCGCGGATCGATGGCCGTCGGCCGCAGCGATGCGCGACGCCCTCGGTGAGGCGCTGGAGCAACTGCCCGCGGATCCGCCCGAAGTCCCGCCGCTCGCGCCTCCCGGTCGCCCGGCCTCCCCGCCACGGCCTTCCCTGGCGCAAAGGACGTCGGGCGCCCGTTCAGAGGGCGGCACGACCCCTGGTTCGGACGCTGGCTCGTCCATGGGGTCTGGCACCTGGACCTCGAGCATGGCGAACGAGCCCGAGCCCGCACCCGTCGTCGCCGCCGCCGAACCTGCGCCTACGGCGATACCGCAGGCTCCTCGTCCACCGCGGCGTCGGGTTGCAGCAGCAGGCGGCACGCTCGCAGTCGTCGTCATCGCGGGCCTCGTCGCCGCAGGGCTCTGGTTTGCGCCGGCCCACGAATGGGGCGCGCCGACGCGCATCACCGCGTTCGATGACGGGGTGTCCATCAGCAGCGCGGATCGGATCGGAGACGGGACGTTCGTGATCACGGGGTCCGAGGGCCTCGCGGTGGTGGAGTCTGCAGTCGGTGGGGCGACCCTCACGTCGCTGGGGTGCCCGAACGCCGCCAACGTCGCGGCGTTTCCCGGTGGCGATCGGTTCCTCGTCAGCAACCTCGACCAGTCGATGGCGGTCGTCAGCCGGGACGGGACCCGACGCGACCTCCCCTATCGGGGCCGCGCTCCTGCCGTTTCACCAGATGGAACGTCGATCGCCTGGGTCTCGGACGAGTCGAGCGGCGTGTTCGTCGCGCCGGCCGTTGGCGGAACGCCGCGGCTGCTGCGGTCCCTCGGGGCGCTCGAGTTCGTGGGCCCCCCGTCGTTCAGCCCATCGGGCGACGGCGTCGCGATGATCACCTTCGCCCATGACGAGGCCCGAATCGAGTTGGTGTCCACCGCTACGGGCTCGTCCCAGATCGCGATGACCGACCGCGACCTGTGGCTCCGAGCGGGGGTTGGGCTGGTGTTGTGGCCGGAGGTGAATCGCCTCGTCGTCGCGCACAGCGGGAAGCCTGGCAGCGTCGAGCTGATCGAGCTCGGTACAGACGGCTCCAAGCCTTCGCCTATCGCCACGCTGCCCGTTGACAGCCTGGAGGGCCTGCAGGGCGATGCACACACGCTCGTCGTGGTCGGAAGCGAAACGAAAGCCGACGTTCAGCTGTTTACGCTCGACGCTTCGGGGGGCGCGTCGGGCCCCGTCGCCCTGACCCACGACCAGCGCCGCGAGGGGCTGATCGGCTGGACCGCGGACAATCGCCTCGTGTACGATGTTCCGACCGACGAAGGTCGCGACGTCCTCGTCCAAGACCCCACCGAGCGGTGGGGCACCGTGATCGCGAAGGGTGTTGATCGGCCCGTGGCGTTGATCGGGAATGACCTCGTGTTCTTCGGGGAGCTCGACCAGCCGCCGTTGCGCTTCCCCGTGGATGCCGTCGGCGCCATCCCGATGGGTCCGATCGCGACGCGCCGGATCCGTTGCTCGACGAACGACATCTGCGTGGAGGCCGCCCTTCTGCCGGACGTGCTGGAGTTGTCTCACGTCGACCCGACCACCGGGACGCGTTCACCCCTGGCCCGGGTGCAGGTGCGGTCGGCCGACGTTCGGTGGGACCTCGAGCGCGGCGGTCAGGCGGTGATCGTGACCACGCTCAACGGCGACGCCACGCGCGTGTCCATCGCCGACGGGTCCATCGAGCCCATCGAGGTCCTCAAACTGGCCCAGTTCGCCGCCTCCCGCACCGATCGGGACGGGTGGTGGCTCACGATCAACGTCGCTGATGCCTGGTTGTTGCGCTCGACGATCGGCGATTCGCCCCCGGTCGACGTGTGGGCGCCGTCGGGTTGGATCGCCTCCCCGACGCCATCGCCGGATGGTCGTTACCTGGCGCTCAGCCACTC
Source organism: Pseudomonadota bacterium (assembly GCA_947505245.1). GTDB lineage: Bacteria > Myxococcota_A > UBA796 > UBA796 > SYKL01. Next base: position 10,633 of record CANNIZ010000089.1, read on the forward strand.
GATGTTCGATTCCGACGTGTGGGTCATCGAGCGCGAGTGAAAGGAATGGGCGACGCAACCGCGCGCCGTCGAATGCCACGCCCCGAGCCAGCCCGCCCCAATTTCGCTTTCGGCAGAGCCGGCCCCTCCGAACTTCGCGTTTCCGCCCGTTCACCTTCGACCTCAACGAACACCCGCCAACAATTTCGCGCGCCTCGTCCCCAACACAAAGGAGCGCGGCAAAAAGCGAAATTCGAAGTGGCTCGCTCCGGAATCCGCGAAATCGGCCGGGGCTGGCTCCCATCGGCGCGCGCGTCCGCGGCGAATCCATCGCCAAAGGCCCAACCCGCTCCACCGCTGGTCCTAAAGTCCGCCCCACTCCAGGCCGATGAAGATGAAGGTGAAAACGCACATGACCTTCGTCGACCCACGTCAAAAGTCCACGGACAACGTAGATCTTCCCGCAAGGCTCACGGCGCTGACCGACGAGCTTGCCGCGATGCGCGCCGAGCGGGAGCTGTTCCGCGAGAAGGCCGTGCACCTCGACAACACTGTGTTCCAGATGCGAGCCCTGCTGCAATCCGGCAAGGGCTTCTCCGAGATCCTCGACCTGCACGCGCTGCTCGAGGCGTTCATGGCCGTGTGCCGCGAGCGCTACGGGTCGATCTCGTCCACCGTCATGCTCCTCGACGATCTGGACCCCGACGACATGTTCTACCGGGTGCGCGCCTACTTCGGTGTTCCCGACACCTACGCGGGCCCCGACGGGGAGTCGGAAGAGACCTACCTGTTCCGCATCCCCCACGATCACGGGCTGATCTGGCAGCTCATCCACCAGGGCGACGTGTTCTCCGTGCGCGACATGCGCAAGGCCCCGCGGTTTCACACCGCCTTCCGCAAGTGGCATCTCGACATCCTGCGCTCGGACGTGTGGGTGCCGCTGATGCGCGGCTCGAAGGTGCTCGGCATCCTCACCCTCGGGGAATGTGAAGATGGCTCGCAGATCTCCGAGGCGGACTACGCGTTCCTCCAAGAGATCGCCGCGGTCGCCGCCACCAACGTCGACTCCACCCTGAAGTACGAGAAGAACAGCCGCATCCTGACGAACCTCCGCACGTTGTACGACGTCAACCAGCAGCTCTCCAACGTCAACGACTTCAAGCAGCTCACGATCGAGACGCTCGCGAGCGCCGTCGAGGCCCTGCACGCGCAGAAGGCCAACCTGATGCTGTTCAACACCGAGACGCAGCGGCTCGAGATCAAGGTCGTGTGGGGAAACATCCCGAAGCAGACGCGCGACGCGATCAACGAAGGTCGGCTCGAGACGAAGAGCTTCGCCCTCGGCGAGGGCGTGTCCGGGCGCGCTGCCAAGATTCGCAAACCGATCCGTGCGAACGACCGCGCAAAGATCGCTCAGGTCGGCAGGAACGAGGTGTACTGCATCTTGTCTGTGCCTCTGATCTACGCCGGGGAGCTCCAGGGCGTGATGACGCTCACCAACAAGGTCAAGCCCGACGCCGAAGGCGGCACCGTGCTCGACACGCTCGCGCGGTTCGGCGAGGACGACGAGCACCTGATGTTGTCGCTCGCGGACCAGGCAGCCGCCAACCTGCACAAGGCGCGGTTGTACACGGCGTCGATCACCGACCGGCTCACGGGCCTGTTCAACGCGCGACACCTCGAGACCCGGCTGGAGCGGCTGCTCGCCCAGCGAACCCCCGAACAGGTTCTCTGCCTCGGCGTGACGGACATCGACCACTTCAAGAAATTCAACGACACGTACGGGCACAAGGCCGGAGACCACGTGCTCGCCGAGACCGCGCGCGTGATGCGCGAGTGTTTTCCCGAAGGCAGCGCGGGCTCCACCTTCCGCTACGGCGGCGAGGAGTTCTGCGTGCTCCTTCCAAACACCCCGATCGAGGAGGCCGAGCGCCTGCTCGAGGGGTACCGCAAGCGCATCGACGAGTCATCGTTCTTGTGGGAGGGAAAGGCCCTCAAGGTCTCCGTGTCGATCGGGGTCGCCGGCGCAGGCGCCGCCGCAACGCCCGGCACCCAGCCCCTGTTCGAGGCGGCGGACGAGGCGCTGTTCGCGAGCAAGTCGGGCGGCCGGAACCGCCTGACCAGCAAGGTCGCCGGGGTCCTGCGCCCCTACGTACCGCTTTAGCGGTGCCACTCCGGTCCGGCGTCCCCCGCGATCCGCAGCCCGGGCCGCGGCAGGATCGTCCGTAGATAGCCCTCGGCGCCTTTGTCGTGGCGCCAGTGCGCCGGGTAGCCGAGCGCGGTCTCTTCGAACCGCACGCCGCCGCGCCAATCGGTCGACCGCATGTGCAGGTGCCCGCTCACCACGACGTCCACCGGCCAGCGAAGGTGCCAGTCTTCGGTCTTGCGCGTGCCGCACCACGGGATGAACCTCGGGATCCGGTACAGCCGCACAAGATCGCGCCGCAGGGGCCAGTGGTTGATCAGCACCAACCGCTCGCCGGCCCGCGCCGCATCATCCAGACGCGCCTCCGAATACGTCACCCGGGCGCCACACCACGCCTCGCGCGACGGGTAGGGGTCGGGCTTGAGCCAGAATTCGTCGGTGCAGCGGATGCCCTCCTCTGCCGCCCATTTGACGACCTCGGCCGCCGAAAGCCCATCGGGTCCAAACGAATAGTCGTAGCCGACGAACAGCGGGCAGATCCGCGTCGGCGGTCCCGCGCCGGGCCAGAGGGGGAAGGGATCTTCGGGAGTGAGGACGCCGCGTTCCCGGCAAACGCCCACCATCCGCGCATAACGCTCCACCCCGGCGACGCCGCTGCCGTCGCGCGGCTCACACCAGAGTTCGTGGTTGCCGGGCACCCACAACAGGCGCGCAAACCGAGGTCCAAGCGTGTCGAGCGTCCACTCGAGGTGCGCGAAAGTCTCACCGACGTCCCCCCCGAGGATCAGCCAATCATCGGGCGAAGCCGGCATCGCCGCGATCGCGTCGCGATTGTGCGCGTAACCGACGTGGAGATCCGACAGCGCCAGCAGCCTCATGCCGAGCCGATCGCCCACGCGAACGCGAACTGGGAGGTGTAGTACATCACCCAGCCCGTCGCCCGGTTCGCGAAGCCGGTGTGCTCGAACCGATCACGCGCGACGCAGATGTCGGACGCCATGAACAACAACGCTCCGACCGCCAGGACCAGCCTGGCACCGCTCGGCGACGCTACCAGGCTCGCGAACGCGAGCGCGCCCATCACGGTGATCACGACGATGTAGCCCAACACCGCAGGGGCCAGGGAGCCTGCGCGCGGCACGAAGCGGGAGGCCAACACACCGGTTCCCGCGCCGAGCACGACGAGCGCAGTGAGCGCGGCCCGCGCATCGAAGCCCAGCGAGGCGAACGCCATGACGTACAGCACGTGGGCGACGAGAAACGCGCCGATGCCTGCCAAAAATGGCCGTTTCTCACGCCAGATCAGCAGAATGTCGCCTGCGAGGGACGCGACGAGGCCGAGCGTGACTGCACGCTGCGCGAGGTTGCCCGACGCACCATTCATGACCACCTGAGTGACGAAACACAGCGACGCGAGGACCTTGGCCGCAGCCCGCCCCTTCGCAGCCCCCTGCGCGTCCGACACGATCATCACGGCCACACACACCGCTCCGAGCAGTGTCGGTAGGAACGACATGACGAGGAACTAACGCGGTGCTGGTCATCTGCCGCCCCGCCGGGTTACAGGCGCGACCCTGCTCGGAGGTCGACATGCCAACACAATGGAACGACGTGGTCGGAACCGTTGGCGGCAAGCCCGCCAAGATTCACGTGGATCCGAGCGCGGCCGCCGCCGTCGACCCCACGCGGCCCGTGCTGCTCACCATCGCGGTGAAGCTCGAAAGCCCTGATTCCTCTGGCCTCTCCACCACCTCGGAAGACGAGGATCTCGAAGATCTGCGCAACGTGCTCGCGAAGGTCGTCGATCTTCGCCTGCACGCGCGGTTCGTCGGCACCATCACCACGGCCGGTTCGTACACGCTGTACTTCTACGGCGCCACGGCCGAGGGCCTGAAAGCCGCGGCGGAAGAGGTCCTGGTGGACTTCGAGGAGTATCCGGCCACCTTCGGCAGCAAGCCGGATGCTGCCTGGGATCACGTCCGCACCGTCATGGTTTCATGAAGGTCGCCGGCCTCGTCCTGCTGGCGGGCTGCGCTGCAGCCCCCGCTGACGAGCCAGGCCCGATCGAGATTGTCGAGGTCCTCTCCGTCCGTTCGCTCGAACCCGCCCATGCGGCGATCGCGCGCTTCGTGCCTTCGCTCGCGGGGGATCCCGCGTTTGCGGCGCTCGTGTCTGCGGCGCTGGACGAGGCGCAACGAACGAACCTGCCGATCCGCGCGCAGCGGACGCGCCGGGAAGCCGCCACGCTCCGGGCCACCATCGCAAAGGCGGGCGAGCCTGACGTCTTCCTCGGCATCCCGTACGTGGAGAGCCGCCTGCACGCCGAGGCGACCTCGCGGGCCTGCGCCGGCGGCCACTGGCAGTTCCTGCCCGAGGTCGCCATCGAGTATGGCCTGAACGTCTCGGGATGCACGATCACCGGAATGGAGGCTCCCTGGTCGCCCGGCGACCTCCTCGGCGACAAAGCGTCGCGCCCGTACCTCGGCGCCAACGGCTGCCAGATCACCACCTGCGCGGTAGACGATCGCCGCGACCTCGCGCGATCGACGGCGGCCGCGCTGCACTACCTGGACGACGCCGCGCGCTGGCCCCAATTGCAGGGCCCGTACGTCGTGCCGCTGCAGATCATGTCGTACAACGGCGGCGTCGGAACGGTTCAGCATTGGCTCGCAGACGTCGAGCCCGGCGACACGTTCGGCGAACTGACCGACTGCGCCGAAGGCCGCTGCGACCACCTCCCCCGCGAGACGGCCCTGTACCTGCCGCGCGTCGTGGCCGCTGCCGCGATCGTCGCCTGCAACAGCTCCAGCGCCGGCTCATCGGACCTCGCCGACTTCGCGCGCAGCGACCTTTGCGAGGTGTTCTACACCGCCGGGCTCGGTCCCCAGCCGGCCACAGCCCAGGACGTGCTCACCGCGCGCGCTGGAAAGGGGCTCTCCGTCGGCCTCGAGTCGCTCGAACTGCAGGGCTACCCGCTGCTCGAAGATCGTGCGTCCATCGAGCAGGAGCTCGCGCTCGCGCTGAGCGGCGTCCCCGGCATCACCGTCGTCCAGGGCGTTCCCGGCGAAGACGCCGAAACGCTGCGCGACAGCGGTGCAGACATCGTGATCAGCGGATCGATCGGCCGCCGCAACGGGCGCCCGTGGATTCGCATGAACGCCGGCGACCGCGCAATGTTCGCGATGATCGACCCGGCAACGTTCGACCGCGCCCAGGCGCTCGATTTTGCCGCCGACCTGCTCGTCGGGCCGGTCCGTGAGCACGCCGACAAGGCCCTCGTCGAGCTCCTCTCCGCCCGCGGCGGCGAGCTCGTCGCGTGCCTTCCGGGCGCCGAACAGGGTGATCGCGCGACCGTTTCGCTCGTCGTCGACGCGAAGGGCCACGGCGCCGTGCTGGCGGGTCCGGACGGCCCCTCAGTCGACTGCCTCGCAGCCCGAATCGACGCGATGACACTGCCGACCGAGCTCGCCGGCGCCGCCGCGACGATCGATATCGGCCTCGAAGCGCCCCCCCTTGCCGACGGAGACGCCCAATGAGCGAAGCCACCACCCGAGGTGTACGCGTCAACGTGGAGCCGGTGTTCGTGCCCGAACGCAGCGATCCCCGCGAGAACACCTGGTTCTTCGCGTACACCGTCACCATCGTGAACGAAGGCTCGGACACCGTGCAGCTCAAGAGCCGCCACTGGGTGATCACCGACGCCACCGGCCACGTCGAACATGTACGCGGGCCCGGAGTTGTCGGCCAGCAACCGGTCCTGGCGCCCGGGCAGAAGTTCGAGTACACGTCGGCCTGCCCGCTCGGCACGTCGCTCGGCGCGATGCACGGCACGTACCAGATGGTCGACGCAGCGGGCGCCGAGTTCGACGCGGAGATCGCGCCGTTCGTGCTCGCCGACCCCGACACGCTGAACTGACCATGTCACAGTCCCGCGCAATCCACGGCAGACACCTCCTCCTCGACGGCCCCGGCGCCATCGCCGAGGTCGACCACGACGACGCGATGCGCGTGATCCACCGCATCAAGCAGGGGCTCGCGGCCCTTGGCATGGGCGGCAGCCCCGTGTTTCGCGCTCATCAAAAGGGCGCCTCGGTCGGCATCGAAGCCACCCACGACCTCGTCGAGCCCGCGGTCGATCTGCTCGAGTGGGCCACGAGCCACGACGCGGTGGAAGAGCTCGAATCCGTCGCGCGGCGCATCGAGCGGCTGCGCAACCCGCCCCTTCGCGCGCTGTTCAACGCGTTCCCCGGCCTCGTCGTCGAGGGTGAAGACCTCGTCACGGTCGGGCACGGTCGCCACGCGCGCTCGTTCCGCCCGTTCGCGCTTCCCCAGCCCCACGAGCTCGGGCAGGTGCGCGGCATCCCGATCGTCACGATCACCGGCACCAACGGAAAGACCACCACCACGCGCCTCCTCGCGCGAATCGCGCAGTGCGCCGGTCACACGGTCGGTCGCACGTCGAGCGACGGCGTCGTCATCGGCGACGATTTCGTCGAGCGCGGCGACTGGACCGGACCCGGCGCGGCCCGCCTCGTCCTGCGCGACTCCCGCGTCACGTTCGCGGCGCTCGAGACCGCCCGAGGCGGCATCCTGCGGCGCGGCCTCGTGCTCGATGGCGCAGACGTCGCCGCGATCACCAACGTCACCCCCGAGCACCTCGGCGAGTGGGGAATCGACGACGTGCTGTCGATGGCGCGCGCCAAGCTCGTCCTCGCGCGCGGCCTCAAGCGCGGCGGCACGCTGATCGTCCCCGCGGTCTCGGCACCGCTCGCCGCCGTCCTGCCCGAGGTCCTGAAGGATCGCCCGGACATCGTCGTGCGCACGTTCCACGGCAGCCCGCTGTCCGGCCGCCGGGCGCCTGACGGCTGGTCCGACGGAAGCTTCCTGCATTTCGGTGACAGCGTCGTCCCCGTCGCGGACATCCCGATCACCTTCGGCGGCACCGCCAAACACAACGTCGAGAACGCGCTCGTCGCGACGCTCGCCGCCCTCGCTGTCGGTCTGCCCGGCGAGGCCATCAGCCGCGGCCTGCGCACCTTCCGGCCATCCGTCGATGCAAATCCGGGCCGGATGAACACGTTCCGCCTGCCGAATGGCGCGCTCGCCGTGATCGACTTCGCGCACAACCCTGACGGCGTGCGCCGCATCGCCGAGGCCATCCGCGGCTGGCCCCGCAAGTACCGCACGCTGCTCATCGGCCAGGCCGGCGATCGCCGCGACGAAGAGATCATCGACATGGCGCGCACGGCGCTCCTGTTGGCGCCCCAACGGTTCGTGCTCAAGGACGTCACGGACCGCCTGTACGGCCGCGAGCCCGGCGAGGTGCCGCGCCTGATGTGGAACACGCTGCGGGCGGCCGGCGTGCCCGCGCAGCGCATTGACGTCACCGCCGACGAGACCACCGGCGTCCGCGTCGCGTTGCGCGGCGCCACCCACGACGACGTCGTCGTCCTGTTGATCCACGAGACCCTCAACGCCGCAGTCGAGATCCTCCGCGAGCAGGGCGCCGTCGAGGTCACGGGCTGAAAGGTCGCGGGCTGAAAAGTCCGTCGTCCAGGTCTGCCGCACACAGCGGGCTCACGCCGCGCTCGAGGCACCCGAAACGCAGAAACCCCCGTACGCTTTTGCGTACGGGGGCTTCATGGTGCCATCCACCGAGGGGCGGACGACTGGAGATAATGCCGGCGATAACCTACTCTCCCACACGGTTGCCCGTGCAGTACCATTGGCGCA
>CANNIZ010000090.1 GCA_947505245.1 Pseudomonadota bacterium
CTGGCTCGGCGCACCCAGCGTGGGCAGGCGTGGCCGCGCGCGATGGCAGGATGCACGAAGGCTTTGATGGAACCGGATCCCGTGGGATCCTGTCCACTTTGTCCGTTTGGCCCTCCAGCCAGGCGCACAGCGCGACGCGCCGCCGAATCGCCTCCACGAGCCGGGCGTCGGGCTCCGTCGATCGGAGTCGTCGCACCATCCGGTCGCCCAGCCCCGTCGCCGTCGCGACCTCGCTCGTCGATCCTGTCGCGAGCGACGCGAACGCCGCACGCACTGCGACCGCGTGGTAGTCCCGCTCCGACCCCACGATCCCGCCTGCCCCACGCGCGATCGCCCACAGCCGCGCCGTCCCAATTGCGGCGATCTCGGCGTCTGTCGCGGCTCGCAGCGCGCCTGGCCCGACCCCGCACGAGCGAGCCGCCTCCGCGCGTACGTCGAGCCGCGGCAGCGACTCCCCGATCCGCCGCGCATCGAACTCAGCGAGGGCCCGTACCCCGAGCAGGTCGGGCGCACACGTCCCGGCGTACAGCGCTGGATGCTCGCGGAGCCCGTGTTTTACGACCTGCCTGCACAGGTACCCGATCAGCGACGTGTGGTGCGTCCGCCCCTCGACCGCGCGGAGAAACGCGTGTTGCAGGCCCGCCGCCCCCGCCGCCCTCATCGCACGTGACATGCCGCTCGCGGCGCCGCCGCCATCCCCTCGCACGAGCAGATGAACATGATCATCGACGATCGCGAACAGCTCGAGCCGTTCGCCGCCGACCCGAGCGACGAGCCTCGCCGCCGTCGTGATCGCCGCCGCCCCCACGAACAGCGTCGCCCGACCCTCCGCCGCGATGGTGATGTGTGTGGTCATGGCCGAGCCCACAGCAGACTCCGTGCCACGAATTGTCGGCGTTCTCTGGCGGACTGACGAACGTCAGCGCCGACGTTCGTCAGACGTCCGTCGGTCCCGTCACGACTCCGTTCGTCCGCGCCGCCAACAACGCCCTCTTCGTCGCCCGACTCGGCTTGTTCGGGCTCGGCTTGTCGCGCTTGGGCGGCTCGGCCCACTGCGTCTCGATCTTGCGCCCCAACACCCCGTTGATGGCGACGCCGGCCATGGTCAGACCGAAGATCGCGGGCATCCAGCCGTTGCTTCCCTGAATCTGAAACCGCGTCTCGCAGTGGTTGACCTCGAGGTCGCTCTTGTCCGGGCAGATGCACTTGAAGCCGCTGTGGACGACTGGATCGACGCCGACCGGCGGCTCGTCGGACCACACGCAGGTCACGCCGCGCTCGATTCCCCGCTGCCGAAGCTGATCGCGGAAGATGCGCGCGAACGGGTCGGTGTGCGTCTCCTCGAGGTCCGTCACGCGAACCCGCGTCGGGTCCATGCGCCCGCCGGCGCCCAACGCGCAAACGATCGGGAGCCCGCGCTTGATGCACGCCTCCACGAGCTGGACCTTCGCGGTCATGTTGTCGATGCAGTCGAACACCACGTCGAAGCCAGGCGCAAGGATCTCGTCCGCGGTGTCTTCACCGAAGAACTTCTGCAGCGCGCGCACGTCGCACTTCGGGTGAATGGACGCCACACGCTCCGCCACCAAGGTGGCCTTCGGTTGGTTCACCGACTTTCGCGTCGCGTGGATCTGACGGTTCAGGTTGGTGATGCACACGCGATCGAAGTCGACGAGGGTAAGATGAGCCACCCCGCTGCGGGCGAGCGCCTCCGCCACGTAGCCGCCGATGCCGCCGAGCCCGATCACCGCGAACCGCGCGTGTTGAACACGCTCGTAGCCGGCCGTGCCTACCTGAAGTTCGAAGCGATGAAATGAATGCATCTGGGCCATGGGGCGTTCCTAACCACGGAGGGGATCATGATCGACGTCGTACTGCAGTTCCTGGACGGGCTCACGCCCGATCGTACCGAGCTCACCGTGCACGTCGTCGACGTCGCCGGCCATCCGATCCCGGACGCGCAGGTCCGCGTCGTCGAGGAGAACGACCTTCACAACGTGAACACCTTCAACGGCGAATGGACAGCCTCCGAGGTGTACCTCAAGGCGTCCGAGCTCGCGTTCAGCCGCGGCACCACGCTCCACCTCGTGGTCGCGAGCCCGCGCCACAAGGCCCAGGTCATGGAGTGGGTCTCGCCCGGCGGCAAACACGACGCGCTGGAGGTCGCGCTCAAGCCGATCGAATTCCGTGACTTCGCGGGAGGCGCCCCGTTCGACTACAGCCTCGGCAATTTCGAGCGCGTGCTCGCCCCGGGCACCGCGCCGATCGCGCTGCTTTCGTCGTTCGGCCGCTCGCTCGCGACGCAGACGCCAAAGCTCGAAGACGTGCTCGATTGGACCAACCTCGCCCTCACGGAGACGGCCGCCGCCTACACCGGGCACGAGTACGTCGAGCGAACGTGGCGGCTCCACGGCATTCGCGCGGTGGCCGCCAACCGCGAGCTTTCGCGTCTGCTCAAGGACCCCACGACCACGCCGGGGCGCGATCCCGCGTTCGCGATTCAGCAGAGCCAGCGCCAGGCGGGGCGGCTCGCGCGCACCTGGGGCGAGTACGCGCTGGCCTCGAACACCGACGCGCGCCTCGCGATCGACCTGTGTACGTCTGCCACGGCCAACCCGATGGCGTGCCCCATCGCAGACTGACGATCAGAGGCCGTCCAGGCGCTTCTTGAGCTCCTGTAGATCCTCGAACGTCTTGCGCTTGTCGGCCGGGTTTCGCAGCAGATACGCCGGATGGAACGTCGGCATCACCGGAATTTCCTGCCAGGACTGCCACCGCCCCCGCATCGACATGATGCCCGACGGCGTCGTGAGCAGCGCCTTCAGCGCCACCGATCCGAGCACGAGGATCACCTTCGGTCGCACCGCGAGGATCTGCCGCTCGAGGAACGGCAGGCAGGCCGCGATCTCTTCAGGCTCCGGGTTGCGGTTGCCCGGCGGGCGGCACTTGACGACGTTGGCGATGTAGACCTGCTCGCGCGCCAGGCCCACCACGGCCGAAAGCATCTTGTCGAGCATCTGGCCCGCCGCGCCCACGAACGGCTCGCCCTTGAGGTCTTCATCGTGGCCCGGCCCCTCGCCCACCACCATCAACGCCGCCTCGGCCGCTCCCACGCCGTAGACGATGTTGCGACGCTCTTTGCAGAGCTTGCAGCGTCGACAATCACCGAGGTCTTCCCGGATGCGGACCAGCCCGGGAGCGCCCCGTTCGGTCGCGACATCGGCCGCCGCGCGCGACGAGGCCGCCACCTTGGCCCACTGCGAGGACGCCGCTGCGCGAGCAGGCTCCGCGGCCGGAGCCGGCGTGATCGACGCGACCACGGGTACGTCCCGCGGCTCGGCGCGCACGCCGCGCGCAGCTTCCTCCTCAAGGAGCGCGCGCACGTCCGCGACGAGGTCCGCAAGTTCGTCTCGCATCGCGCCTCCTACCCCCGCTCGGGGGTGGCGCGCCAACCGTGCCGACGGAGCACCGTCATCACCTGCAGCAGCGGCAGCCCGATCACGTTGAACCAGTCGCCCTCGATGCGCTCGAACAGGAACACGCCCCGGCCCTCCACGGCGTACCCACCCGCGCACCCGCTGCCCTCTCCCGACGCGACATACGCGTCGACCTCCGCCTCGTCGACGTCCGCGCGCACGAACATCCGCGTCCGCTCCACGCCCGACTCGTCAATGTCAGGTCCGAGCACGCAAAAACCAGTCACCAGCTCGTGCGACTTGCCACGCATCGACAGCAGCTGCCGGCGATGGTCGGCGGGGTCAGACGGCTTGCCCCACGCGGAGACACCGTCCGTCACTACCTGATCGGCACCTATCACCCACGCGTCGGGGAACCGTTGCGCCACGGACCTCGCCTTCGATCGAGCGAGCACGAGCGCCATTTCAGCCGCGTCGGGCACGACGACGGACCGCTCATCGAAACCCGATGATTCACACCGCAGGCGGATTCCCGCGCTCTCCAGCATCTGCCGCCGCCAGGGACTCGTCGAAGCAAGGATCAGGTCGCGCATCAGCCGCCTACCCGGTATGGGGAGCGTTGATATACTCCGCCCCAAGTCAACAGGAGCAGTCGCACATGGACAGCGTCGCGGTCGGTATCGACCTCGGGACGACCTTCTCGGCCATGGCCAGGGTCAACCAACACGGCGTCCCCGAAATCATCTGCAACGCAGAGGGTGACCGGATCACGCCGTCCGTGATCCTGTTCGGAGACGACGGCCCTTCCATCGGCATGGACGCGCGCCGAAGCTCGGCCGCCTACCCCGGCCAATTCGTCGAATTCGTCAAGCGCCACATGGGCGACGAGACCTACCACTTCGACTACAAGGGCCGTAAATACACGGCCGAAGAGCTCTCGGGCCTCATCCTGGAGAAGCTCCGGCACGACGCCGAGCTCCAGCTGGGCCAGAAGGTCGAGTACGCGGTCATTACGGTGCCGGCGTACTTCAACGACATCCAGCGCCGCCTCACGATCAAGGCGGGCGAGCTCGCGGGCCTCAAGGTCCTCAAGCTCATCAACGAGCCTACGGCCGCGGCGTTCGCCTACGGGTTGAACAACCTCGGCAAGGACATGCGCGTCCTCGTGTTCGACCTCGGCGGCGGCACGTTCGACGTCACCATGGTCGATCTCGTCGGCAACGAGATCAACGTCATCGCCACCGCGGGCGATCACCAGCTCGGCGGCAAGGACTTCGACGACGCGATCATCAATTTCGTCGCCGAAGAGTTCATCAAGAAGCACGGGATCGATCCGCGCAGCGACACGATCTCGCTGCATGACATGCGTGAGAAGGCCGTCTCCGCCAAGATCAGCCTGTCAAAGCGCCCAAAAGTGAACCTGTTTCACGACTTCCAGGGCAAGGTCATCCGCGTCGCGCTCTCGAAGGAGCAGTTCGACGGTGCGTCCAAGACCCTGCTGGACCGCTGCGAGGCCATCACCCGCCAGGTGATCGAAGAGTCCAAGGTCGACATCAACTCGATCGACACCGTGCTCCTCGCCGGCGGCAGCACGCGCATGCCGATGGTGCGCGACATGTTGACGGCCGTGTTCGGCCGCCCACCCTCGGCGGACATCAACCCCGACGAAGCCATCGCCATGGGCGCGGCCCTCACCGCGTCGATGGAGCTCGCCGCGATGATGGGCGAAGAGAGCCCGATCGACATCCGCACCCACGACGTCACGAGCCACGCGCTCGGCATGGTCGTGTACAACCAGGCGAAGCTTCACAACTCCAAGATCATCAGCCGCAACACGCGCATCCCCGCCGACAAGACGCGCGATGACTACGTGACGAGCTACGACGGCCAGACGACGATGGACCTCTGGCTCGTGCAGGGTGAAGAAGAGAACCCGCTCGAGTGCACGGTCCTCGGTCACTTCGAATTCTACGGCATCCCTGCCCGACCGGCCGGCCAGAGCCAGCTCGCCGTGACGTTCAAGTACAACGCGAACGGCATCGTCGAAGTCGAAGCCATGGACCTTCAAACCGGCCAGATCCTTCCCCACCGCCTCGCCGCCGGGAACGTGACGCTGGAAGACATCGCGAGCAACCGCGCTCCCATGCAGGTCGCGCTCGTGATGGACTGCTCGGGCAGCATGTACGGGGCCAACATCGCCGCCGCGAAGCAGGCCGCGCTCGCGTTCGTCGAGAAGACCCTCGCGCAGCCGAACCGGCAGATCGCCGTGGTCGGGTTCCCGGGCGGCGTGTTCTGCACGCCGACTTCGGACGTCGCCCGCGCACAACGCGCGATCAGCGAGCTCACCCCGATCGGCTCCACCCCGATGGGCGAAGGTCTCCATGACGCGCGCGATCTGCTCCGGCCCCGCGCGGGCGTACAGCGCGTGTTCGTCGTGATGACGGACGGCCACCCCGACGATCCGGACGACACGATCGCCGAGATCCACAAGCTGCGAACCAGCGGCGCGCGCATCATCACGATCGGCGTTGGGCGCGAGGTCAGCCAGGACTTCCTGATGGGGCTCGCCAGCCAGCCAGCCGACTTCCACTTCTGCGGCCAGTTCGACGAGCTTCAGGGGGCGTTCATCAACCTCGCCACCACGCTCACCGCTGAATAACCAGCGCACGCCGCCAATAACTCGCCATCTTCGAGGAACCGACCTTGGCCGATGACACCGCAGCTCAGCTCGCCGACATCAAGAAGGTGCTCGAAGACCGCCTCGCCAACGACGCGGTCCGCGAGAAGGCGTTCGAGGCGCTGTACGAAGAGCTGCGCCAGTACAAGGAAGACTGGCTGTTTCAGGCCGAAAAGCCGCTGATCCTCGACCTCCTCCTGTTCCACGACAGCCTCCAGTGGTTCCAGGAGAGCCTGGTAAAGCAGGAGATGAGCGCCGACGTCATCGCCGACTCGTTCCAGTACCTGGTGGACGAATTCCTCGAGACGCTCTACCGGCGCGACGTGATCCCCATCGACGCCGGCGAGACGTTCGACCGCAAGCTTCACAAGGTGGTCAAGGTCGAAGATACCGATGACCAGAACCTGGACCAGCGCGTCGCCCAGGTACTCAAACGTGGCTTCGCACGCGGCGAGCGGCTACTCCGGCCCGAAGAGGTCGTGATCAACCGCGCTCGGAAGAAGTAATGGCAGATGACGACATCGTCCTTGGCATCGATCTCGGAACCACGTTCTCCGCGATGTCCTGGGTAAACAAATACGGCAAGCCCGAGATCATCATGAACGCGGAGGGCAAGCCCACCACGCCCTCGGTGCTTCACTTCTACGACCAGGACGCGTGCGTCGTCGGTGACGAAGCCGTCAAGATGGTCGTCATCGACCCCGCCAACGTCGTGCGCTTCATCAAGCGCCACATGGGCGAAGAGAACTTCACGATGGAGTTCTACGGCCGCAGCTACACGCCGCAAGAGATCTCCGCGCTCGTGCTGCGCAAGCTGAAAGACGACGCGTCGGAGATCCTCGGGCAGGACGTCACGGACGCCGTCGTCACCGTCCCCGCCTACTTCAACAGCGCCCAGCGCGGCGCCACCTCCGAAGCCGGCACCATCGCCGGCCTGAACGTCCTCTCGATCATCAACGAGCCCACCGCCGCGGCCATCGCGTACGGCGTCGATCAGCTCGGTGCGTCGCGCAACCTGATGGTGTTCGACCTCGGCGGCGGCACGTTCGACGTCACCGTCATGGCCATCCAAGGCACGAAGCTGTCCACGATCGCGTCGGACGGCAACGCCGAGCTCGGTGGCAAAGACTGGGACGATCGCCTCGTGAACTACGTGGCCGAGGAGTTCCTGCAGAAGTTCCAGCTCGACCCCCGCGACGACGCGATCGCCTACCAGGAGCTGTACGAGCGCTGCCTGCACGCGAAGATCACGCTGTCGTCGAAGGACCGCACGGTCGTCCCGGTGAACTACAAGGGCCACCGGATGGTGAGCAACGTCGAGCGCAGCCTGTTCGAAGAGGTCACGCGCGACCTCGCCGAGCAGTGTGAGCACACGTCCAACATCGTGCTCGAGAAGGGCAACCTCACCTGGCCAGACATCGACGAGATCCTGCTCGTCGGCGGCTCGACGCGCATGCCGATGATCCGCGAGCTGCTCGCGCGAATGTCGGGCAAGATCCCGAACACCAACATCAACCCCGACGAATGTGTCGCCACCGGCGCCGCTCTCGCAGGTGTGTTCCGCCACCGCCCGAACCACCCCGCACTGATCGCGAAACGCCAGGGCATCGTCGAGCGCGCGCGCGGCGTGAAGAAGCCAAAAGAGGACGGCGGCGCCCCGCCCGCCCCGAAGCCTACGCCGCCCCCTCCGACCGCCCCTCGAGGCGCCGTGATCGGCCTCGCCGATGGCGGCATCGGCGCAACCGCCGCCTCCGCCGCCTCGGGCAAGATGAATTCGCTGAACGACATGGAGTTCGAGGACGCCACCACGCATCCCCTCGGCATCATCGTCCTCGACAAGCAACGTCTGGAGCGCGTCGTCGAGCTCATCCCCGAAGGTACGCGCCTCCCTCACGAGTTCCGCGGCCGGTTCGCCTACGCGTACGACAACATGACGGCCGTGCGGGTCGAGGTCACGGAGGGACTCGGGTCCTGCCGCGATGAGGTGACGGTGATCGGCAAGGTCGAGGTCACCGGCCTCCCTCCGCGCGCCAAAGGCACCCCGATCGAAGTGTTCTACAGCTACGGCGTCGATCAGATCCTTCAGGTGCGCGTCGTAGACGTGCAAAGCGGGACGTCGCGCCAGGTGGACATCACGTTCAAGGGCGGCATGTCGAAGAGCGAGGTCGACGCAGCACGACAGCACGCCCGGAAGATGCTCGTCGACTGACGGATGTGGCCGAAAGGTTGACCGATGGTACCCGCGTCTGCTACGGATCAGTCGGCAATGCCCATCGACACGCGACAGATGGAGGTAGCCACAGAGTTCTGTCGGGTAGCCGGAAAAGGCGACCTGTTCGAATATCTGGGGCTCAATCCGACTTGCTCTGCAGAGGAAGCTCAAGAGGCCCTCAAGCGGAAGCGCAAGTACATGCAAGGGATGCAGTCCAATCCCAAGTACAAGACCGAAGCCGTGCAGTTCATCAAGAACTACACCGCGTTTCAGGCGATGCTCGTCGACCCGTCGGTGTACGCGCG
This sequence comes from Pseudomonadota bacterium, assembly GCA_947505245.1. Taxonomy (GTDB): domain Bacteria; phylum Myxococcota_A; class UBA796; order UBA796; genus SYKL01. The sequence goes on from CANNIZ010000090.1 coordinate 8,611, forward strand.
CGACCTCGCGAACGTACACGAGCGCAAGAACCTCCCCGTGCTGGAGATGTCGATCAAGAGCGCCCTCAAGGGCGGTGACCTGTCGACCGAGCAGGTGGACTACCTGCGGCGAAACGCCGACCAGCTCGGCATCGGCGAAGACACGTTCGTCGGCACCCTCTCCAAGCTGATCAACGAGGCCGGCACCAAGCTGCCGGCTGGCAACCGGCAGCCGTCCCTGCCTCCGATGCCGTCCAGCGTGCCCCGCACCGTCACCCCCACCAGCGGCCAGAAGACGCTCGAGCGCGACCCGCCGCCGTCTGCATCGGCTGCCAAGACGCTCGACAAAGATGCGCCCGACGACCCCTACGCCGTCCTCGGAGCGCGGCGGGACATGGCGCTCGCAGAGATTCGCGAGCTGTACCATGACCGCCTGCGGCGGGCGCGAACGTTGCCTCGGGGCCAGGGTGAGGTCGTGGTCGCCAAGCTCGAGGCCGCTTGGACGCGCGTCGCCGAGCAATCCACGCCGGCGGACCTCTCCCGCCGCTCGACCGGTCCCCCGGCGCGCGACCGCGAGACCGGCTCCGAAGTGAGCGGCCAGTCCTCCCTTGCGGCGCCCACCGCGCCGCCGGTGCGCCAGCGGGCAACGCAGCCGCTGCGCAGGGGCACGGAGGAATTCACCCCCGTGGGAGAAGGCTCGGCGCCGATCGGCCGGCGGGCGACGATGCCCACCGTGCCCGACCACGTCACCATCCGCTCGGCGTCCATCATCCCCGGTCCCGCAGCCCCGGACAACGCCGGTGATATCGAGATTCGCGGCGCTGCCACGCGCCAGGTGCGGGTCATGGAGTCGGCGATCACGCTCCCGCTGTTCCTGCTGTTTCACGTGAGGCCGCCGCCGAGCGCTCGCGTCACGTCCAGCGCCGCATGGCTCACGGCCCAACCGCAGCGGCTTGACGCGGGTCACGAAGACCATCAACTCACCATCCGAATCGACCCTCAGTCCATGCCGCGCGACGGTGGCAGCGCGACGATCACGGTCACCACCGAGGCCGGCGCCTCGGCCGAGGTCACGTTCGAGGTCGAGCGCGGGAGCGAAAAAAGCCGCACGGCGCTGTACATCATCCTCGGCCTGTTCGCGCTCCTCGTCGCGTTGGCCCTCGTCTACTTGATCGCGACGTTGGCGCTCGCCTAGCCCAAGGACCTCGATGCCACCGTCGAACGCAGACGTGGAAAACACCCTTGATCTCGCCGAACAGGCCCTGGAAGACGGCGACGCCGTCCAGGCTATGGCGCTATGCGAGCAGATCCTAGCGTTCGACGCCAGCAATGTAGACGCATGTTACCTCTCCGCCGAGTGCGCTCGCGATCTTGGAGCGCTGGACGAGGCAGAGGCGCGCTACCGGAGGGTGATTCACGCCGAACCCGCACATGCGGCTGGCTGGTGCGGCCTCGCCGGGGCGCTGTTCGACCAGCTCAGGTTCGAGGAAGCCCGCAACGCCGTCACGCGAGCGATTCGCACCGACACGCTGCTTCCGGACGCGTACCACTGGCGTGGGCTGTTGCGCGAGCGGCGCGGCGACGAAGGGGGCGCCACACGCGACTTTCACCGCGCCCACCTGCTGGATCCGGAGGGGTTCCCGCGCCCCGTCGCGCTCGATGACGCGACGGTAGAGGCGGTGGTGGACGAGGCGATCACCACGCTGCACCCGTCCATCCAGGCCTACCTCACCGAGGTCGCGATCGTGCTCGAAGACGTGCCGGACGAAGACGTGTGCCGGAGCTTCGAGCCGCCCATGCCGCCCGCCGAAATCCTCGGCTTCTTTTCCGGGTCATCGCTCGCGGAGCGCTCGTCGGGCCAGGCGTGGTCGTCCCTCCCGCCAACGATCGTGCTGTTTCGCAAGAACCTCGAGCGCGTTGCGTCCAACCGCGAACACATGATCGAAGAGCTTCGCGTCACCGTCTTTCATGAGATCGGCCACTTCCTTGGTCTGGACGAGGACGATCTTGAAGACCGCGGCCTGGACTAGAAACTCGCGCTTGCACGTTCAGGTCCCCCGGTTAAGCAGTCCGGGAGACCCTCTGGGGGGTTAGCTCAGTTGGTAGAGCACCGCGTTCGCAATGCGGGGGTCGAGGGTTCGAATCCCTTACCCTCCACCAGTAACTCAACCGCCTCGGCCACAAGCCGGGGCGGTCGCGTTTCCGGCCCCCCGGACGTTCGGGAACCGGAGCGCCCCTCGGACATGCGTACGGGCTTTGCCCGCACGGACGACGGCTTGCAGCTCTACTGGCGCAGCGTCGGCGACCCGACGGCGCCGCCGATGGTGTGCTGCAACGGCGTAGGCGTCAGCACGTTCTTCTGGAAGTACGTCGCGAAGCACTACAAAGAGCGGTACCACGTCATCTTGTGGGACTACCGCGGGCACGGCCTGTCCGCTCTACCCGACGAGCCGACCACGGCCGACCTCACGATCGAGCGCACCGCCCGCGACATGGCAACCGTCCTCGACGCCGTGTCCGCACGCGTCGGCTTTGCCCTCGGGCCCGCGATCCTCGTCGGGCACTCGATGGGCTGCCAGGTCATCCTCGAGTTCACCAAGCAGTACCCCGAACGCGTCCGCGCGTTGATCCCGATGTTCGGCACCTTCGCGAAGCCCATGGACACGTTCATGGACAGCCCGCGCGCCCGCCCGCTGTTCGAGCTGATCAAGAGGCTCGCCGACTTCACGGGCAAGAACGGGACGCGCTGGCTGCGGCCGCTGTACGCCTCGCCGCTCGCCCTGCCCGTGAGCCGCGCGTCGGGCATGATCGACCGCTACTACAGCAACGGTCGCGACCTCGAGATGTACCTCGACCACCTCAACCACATGGACACCCGCGTGTTCCTGCGCATGGTCGAGCTGATGGCCGACCACGACCTCACGGACTTCCTGCCCAAGATCCGCGTGCCCACGCTGGTGGTGGCTGGCGAGAAGGACCTGTTCACGCCGCTGCACCGCAGCCAGATGATGGCGCGCCTGATCCCGAACAGCGAGCTCATCGTGTTGCCCGAAGCGAGCCACGCGGCCATCGTCGAGCACCCCGAGACGATCAACCGGCGGATCGACCGCTTCCTCGCGCAGCGCGTCGAGAAGACGCCCTAAGGCTCCACCTTCAGGCGTTCGACGCGGGCCACGACGTCCTTCCACACGGCGTCCGCGAAGGAACCCGCGTCCGGGAAGTCCTCCGGGTACAGCGCCACGCCGATGTCCAGGCGCGAGCGCTGCCCGACGTACACCGCCGTGTGATCGGCCGGCAGCGTGCGTTCGGTGCCCCACACCGCGCAGGGCACCACCGGCAGCTTTGCTTCCCAGCAGTCCATCACAAGCGTCAGGTGCACCTTCGCCGCGACCTCCGACGTCAACGAGCGCGTTCCCTCGGGGTACACATGGATGCGGTTCCCCTGTTTGACCATCCACAACACGTCGTTCCGCGCCTGTTTTCGCGCGTCAGGGTTCTTGCGGTCGAAGTAGACCGCTCCGATCAGCCAGCCGAACAGCCCGATGAACGGGATGTACTTGATCTGCGACTTCCCGAGGCCCTGCGAGCGCGTGTACGCGACGAGCAGCACCGTATCGAGCCAGGAGCGGTGATTTGAGACGACCAGCGCCCCGCGGGCAGGGTCGCGAAGCGCCACCTCGCCGGTGACCGTGGGGCGCGCGAACAGGATCGCCGCGATCACGGTGCGCGCCCACAACACGCCGGTGGTCATGGTGTACCGCTCGCGGCGACCGCGAGGCACCACCACGAACGGCAGGATGCCGATGGTCCCGACGATCGCCGCCCAGGTGCTCGCCGCCACCAGGCACCAGATGCCGTACGCCAATCCGAGAGCGCGGGTCATTCGTCGTACCTCAGGGGCCCCGAGGGCAGATCGCCGAGGGGCGCTCGCCCGGGCTCGTACACGGTGGCGTCGAACTTCAGGTGCACGACGCGCTCGTCGCGGGCGCGCGGATCGGCGAGCGACGCGATCTGGGCGGAATCCTCGGCGACCGCCTGATCGTACGGCGTGAGGTCGAGCCCGAACAGCCGCTGAAGTGGCGCAGGATCGACGATGAAGTCGTCCGTGAACCAGCGGGCACGCTGCGAAAGGCGGTGCTCCCAACGCCGTCCGAGCGATCGGGCGAGGCGCGCCGAAACCCGCGCGACCGACGACGGCATCGTCACGACGCGCCCCCCTCCGACGGCGATCGACGCGCGGTCGAGCGCTTCGCGCGACGTCAGCACCGTAGGGCCTCCGACCTCGATCGCCCGCCCGCGAACCTCTGGAAGATCGAGCGCGATGACGGCCATCAGAGCAAGATCGCGCGGCGAGATCGGCGACACGCGATTCGTGCCGGGCCCCCACGCGACGGTTGTCCCCGACCGACCGCGCCACGCCAACGCAGCGAACGTGCGGGTCATCGGCGCCGGACGGAGCACCGTCCATTCGAGGCCAGACTCCGCGAGCGACAGCTCGGCGCGCCGCTTTCCGTCGAACCACGGCACCGGGTACCCGCGATCAACGCCCATCGCCGACACGTAAACCGCGCGAAACACGCCCCGCTCGCGGGCCGCCGACCACAGGTTCGCGTGGCCCTGGACGGTGAGCTTCTGATGGTCGTTGTCGCGGGTCTCGTAGTCCACGCCCGAGCACGCGACGATCGTGCGGATCCCCGAGCAGGCGCGCAGCAACGACGCGCGGTCGCGAAGATCGGCAAAGAAGTAGGAACAACCCGTATCGTTGAGCCAGAAATACGTGCTGCCGCGACGTACGAGCGCGCGGACCGGCTGCCCGAGGCGCCGCAGCGCACGCACGACGTGGCCGCCGAGACCGCCCGTGGCGCCGGTGACGAGGATCAAGCGGGCGCCTACCCGTCCACGACGATGCAGGTGACGTTGTCGCCACCGCCACCGTCGATCGCGGCCTTGACGAGCGTCTGACACGCTTCCCTGCGCTCCACCGTCGCGGTAAGGATGCGCGTGATCTCCGGCTCCGACACCACGCCCCACAGCCCGTCGGTGCAAAGCAACAGGCGATCGCCCGGCCGCAGGTCGCCCGTCCAGATCGCGACCTCGAGGTCATCATCCGCGCCGCCGATCGACGCCGTGAGCAGGTTGCCGCGCGGGTGGTTCCGCATCTCCTCGCGGGTGATCTTGCCGGCCTCGACGAGCTCCTGACCCACGGTGTGGTCCACGGAGATTTGCTCGAGCCTGCCGCTCCGGAGCAGATAGGCGCGGGAGTCGCCGGTGCTGGCGACGGCGACAGCGCGCCCCTGCACGGCCGCAGCCACGAGGGTCGTCCCCATGCGCCGGTTCGGCGTCTGCTGCGCGACGACGGCCTTGTTGGCCTGCGCGAACGCCTGCTGCAGCCCCTTCGCGAGCGCGGTCGAAGCCCCGCCCTGCAGGTTCGCGAGCTGTTCGGCGATCGTGTCGCACGCGATCTGCGACGCGACCTCACCGCCGTGGTGCCCGCCCATGCCGTCTGCCACGGCGTACACGACGCCCTCCGTCCCGAACGGCAGCCAAACCCAATTGTCCTCGTTGTGCTCGCGGACGAGCCCCATGTCCGTCATCGCGGCCGCGCGCGAACCAACCGGCCGCACCGCACCGGTCTGGTAGAGCTGCTCGAGGTCTTGCGCGAGCGGAAGGATCGCCTGGTACCGCCCTGATCGCGCTGCGAGCAACACCGCACGGAGCTCGCGGGACTCGGGTGGACACCACTTCAGGCCGATCTCAGCGAGCGCCCGGGCCATGCGCAGGCCGGGCTGACTCGGATGACCGGCGAGCGAACGCGGGTTGTCGAGCACGGCGAGGACGTCCAGATCGAACAACCGCACCGTGTCGTCGGGCATCACGAGCACATTGCGTGACGTCAAGTCGGCCAGCACCACGCCGTTGTCGTGCAGGTAGGCCACCACCGTACAAAGGAAATGCAGCCCCGTGAGCAGGCGCTCGGCCGGCCAGGGAGCCGGCTCGTCCATCAGCAGGCGCTCACCGTCGAAGTGGTGCACCGCGAGCATGCGCTGGTCGCGGTAATAGAGCGCGACAGGCGTGACGAGGCCGAAGTGGGCGAGGCGCTTGCTGACCGTCTGTTCCCACGTCTTGTAGGTCTCGGAGTCCCACCGGACCGACAGCAACATGCGCAGATCCCGCAAGGGCATCAGGCAGTAGCTGCAACACCGCGAGCCGTCCGGGATGAACTTGTTCCCGCACGCCCAGCACTTCCGGCTCTTCCACTTGGGGCCTACGTTGTTGAGCAGCTCGAACAGCCGATGCGGCGCGACGCGCAACAACGATTCGACGCGCAGGAACTCGCCGATCGGCGTTCCGGCCACGTATGGAACCGGGTACTCCGCGCGCCCCGACGGGTGCGGCGTTCCCTTCCACATCGGTCCTGTGCCAATCGTCGCCGACAACTCCCCTCCGCGGCAGGAGAGTCTAAACGCCTCGCCTGCGGATCGCGAGCGTAAGCCCCAACGCCGCAAAGAAACCGTGTCGCCCCGTCGTGTCGCAGCCGCCTTCGGGCTCGGGTTCCAAGGGATCGACGCGCGTTACCACGCACGTCTGCATCGCGGCGACGCGACCCGTTGACGCATGCACGAGCAGCGCGCTCCCCGCTTCGTCAAGCGCAGCCTCGAGCCTTAGCGAGAGCCCTTCACCATCGGCCGCTTATGCGCTGACCTGCTCCCCTGCGACGCCGGACGCGTCCAGGGCGACCAGCGCGAGCCCGGCGCGAGCGCCCTGACCTGGGTCGCCGCACTCGACAGCGATCGGTCGCGCGTCTCCGCTGGCGGCCACAGACGCGTACAGCGCGGTGTACGGCACCTCAACGTGTGTGAACGCGACCTCGTCGGCAACCACCTCGTCGACGGGAACTTCCGAGTCGACCAGGCAGCGATGCACGAGCGGGTCGTAATGAGCGCCATCGTCGCGGGCGCACGCGAATCCGTTCCAGACGGCATGCTCGAGGAACACCTCGTCGAGCGAACGACCCCAAACGCGCTGCGCCTCGGCCTCGTGCGCAGCTTGCCAGTCGCTCTCTTCCTCGACAAGCGCCTCCCAGAGCGCGGGCGCCCGCGACGGATCGCGTCCACCGAACTCGCTCCAGAATTTCACCCACACGAAGCCTGCGTACTCGAACCGACCGCCCACGTCGTCGATCCGGCGATCCGGCTCGCGAAGCCTCGTCCCCCACAACACGCTCGCGCCCACCTCGAGCACGTCGTCGGAGACGGCCCGATACTGCGCCCATGTGGCCGTGGACTCGTAGATGAAACTGTCGGCGAACGGCGTGTAGGCGTACTCGACGCAGTGGTGGAACTCGTGCGCCGCGACCGACTCGAGCACCAGCGTGTCACCGTTCGCGAGGCTGCCGTCGACCTCGATCCAGCAAGCGTGCGCGAGACCGAGGCCGCGATCGATCGGGTGCGCGTACCCGTTGATGTCGACGGCGTGCAGGTACACGTCGATCTCGTCCGAACCGCCTTCACCATCATCGGGAAGCGCCGCCCTCCACCCCTCGGCCTGGTAGAACCGATCCGCCGACTCGAGCGCACCGAGTACGCGATCAACCGCGTCAGGGCGCCCGTCCCCGTCGTTGTCGCCCCCGCGAAGCGCGTCCGAGCCCTCGTCCGTCCAATGGACCTGGAACCCCGCGCGCGACGCGACCCGAACCGCGCCTGACAATTCGGGACGCGGATCTGCCGCTGCGAACGCGACAGTTGACACCAAAGCCACGAGGGGCATTCCCTTCTCCAAGATCCAGAGTTAGCTTCCGCCCGTAAACAGGAGGCCAAGTGTCCGACGTTCAATTGCCCGAAATTGCCCAAGAGCACAAACAGATGGCGATGTATGCCCACATCGGCTCTGCCTTTACGATGGGCGGAGTCGGCGTCCTGATCTATCTGATCAAGGGCAAGGAATCCCCCTACATCGCGTACCACGCGGTGCAGTCGATCATCTTCGGGTTCGCAGCGTACTTCATCTACATGTTCCTGTCCGCCATCACCTTCGGCATTTGCTCGATCCTGATCTTCGCGATCTGGGGTCTCGGCATCTGGAAGGGTCTCGCGGTCGGCAAGGGCACGTGGGAAGGCTACCCCGGTATCGGTGGCATCATGCGTCCGCCCGAGGCGGGCTGATTTCAAGCGCCTCGCCGACCCTCCTGGTCGTCGGAGCAGGTGGAATCGGCGGAAACGTAGCGGCTGGCTTGTCTTCGGACAGGTCTGCCGCTAACGTTGTTTCGCTCTCCACGAACCCGGAGATCGCCGCTGCCATCAACGAGCGGGGGTACCGGGTTCGAGGCCGTGGCCCCCTCGTGGGCGGCAAGGCCGAGGTCCGTGTTCCAGGGCGTGCAATCACCGCCGTCGGTCCCGCAGACGGGCCGTTCGACGTCATCCTCCTGTGCACGCAGCCCCCGCAGGTCGAGGACGCCGCGCGTTCGGTCGTGGATCGCCTCGCGTCCGACGGCACCATGCTGGTGCTCCAGAACGGCCTGTGTGAACAGCGCGTCGCCAGGATCGTGGGTGCGGAGCGCGTGATCGGCGCGGTCGTGGCGTGGGGCGGGTCCATGGTCGAGCCCGGTGTGTACGACCGCACGAGCGACGGCGGCTTCGTGATCGGCCGGTACGATGGTCAGGACGATCCGCGCCTGGCTCAGATCGCAGCCCTGCTCGAGCCCATCGGCCCCGTGCAGATCACCCGCAACCTCGCCGGCGCCCGGTGGAGCAAGCTGGCGATCAACTGCGCGATCTCCACCCTCGGCACCATCGGCGGCGACCGCCTCGGGCCGCTCATGCGCCTGATGTGGGCACGCCGCCTCGGGCTCGAGATCGTCACCGAGGTCGTCGCCGTCGCGCACGCCGAGGGCGTGCAACTCGAGAAGGTCGTCGGGGCGGTGGACCTCGACTGGCTCGCGCTGACGGACGTCGAACGGCGCGCGACGCTCGGTTCACCCACCTTGTTCCTGAAACATTCTCTGATGCTCGGGGTCGGGGCCAGGTACCGCAACCTGCGCTCGTCCATGTTGCAGGCGATCGAGCGCGGTCGGACGCCCGCAGTCGGATTCCTCAACGGCGAGATCGTCGAGCGAGGGCTGCGCCACGGGATCCCAACGCCCCGCAACGCGGCCGCCGTGGCCTGGGTACACGCCATCGCCGCGGGCGAGCGCAAGCCGTCCGTCGAGTCCCTTCGCGCCCTGTTTGACGCCACTCGGACTCCCTCGGCGTGATCGGACGCGGGCACGGCAAGCTCATCCTGTGCGGCGAACACGCCGTCGTCTACGGCTACCCCGCGATCGCGATGGCCGTGGATCGAGGCACCACCGTGCGCCTGATCGCGCGGCCCGGCCCCACGTCCGCATCGGACGCGACGATCGACGACCCGCGGCTGCCTCGTGCGCTCCTCACCGTGCTGCCCGCCGAGGGCTACGGCGTGGAGATCCGCACCGATCTCCCGATCGGGCGCGGGATGGGATCCTCGGCGGCGCTCGCCGTGGCGCTGGTCCGCGCCAATGCGGCCCGTACGGGAGAACCCCTCGACGCCGACACGTTGTGGGATCGCGCGATGGACGTCGAGCGCGTGTTTCACGGCAACCCGAGCGGGCTCGACCACGCGCTTTCCGCCCGCGGGGGCCTCGCGCGCTACCGGCGGCCCGGGCCCGGCGAACGGCCGGTCCTCGAGGTGATCCCCCCGCCGCGCTGGGGCATTGTCGTGTTGGACTCTGGCAAAGCGGGCGACACCGCGCAGATGGTGGCCGGCGTCGCCGCGCGAAGGCCACGGATCGACGGCAACCTCGCGCGGATCGGCGCCCTCGTCGACGAAGCGCGAGCCGTGATGCAGGACACCGCCGCGCTTGGCGCCCTGCTGGA
>CANNIZ010000091.1 GCA_947505245.1 Pseudomonadota bacterium
CCTCGGCCCACTGCAGGGTGGAGCGGACCTCGGGGGCGGAGGGGTCGAGGCCCGCCTCGCGGACGAGATCGTCCGTGCGCGCGCCAACGCCGCCGGACCAGTGATCCGTCCCCTTCGACAGGCGATCGACCTGATCGAGCGACAGCCCGAACACCTTGCCGCAGGCGCGCACCGCCGAGCGGCCGCGGTAGCTGATGACCTCGTCGATCAGAGCAGCCCGGTCGCGGCCATAGCGGTTGTACACGTACTGGAGCACCTCCTCGCGCCGCTCGTGTTCGAAGTCGACGTCGATGTCGGGCGGCTCACCGCGCTCGCGCGAGATGAAGCGCTCGAACAACATCGACTGCCGCTCCGGATCGACGCTGGTGACGCCGAGCGCGAAGCACACCGCGCTGTTCGCCGCGCTCCCGCGCCCCTGGCACAGGATGCCGACGCTGCGTGCGTACCGGACCACGTCGTAGACGGTCAGGAAATACGCGGGGAAGTCGAGCTCGGTGATGATCGCCAATTCGTGCTCGACCTGGGCCCGCACCTTCTCCGACACCCCGGCGGGGTAGCGCCACCGCAGGCCCTCTTCGGTGAGGTGCCGCAGCCAGGAGATCGGCGTATTTCCGTCCGGCACGACCTCGCGAGGGTAGGCGTACACGAGCTCAGCGAGGGTGAACGTACACGCGTTCGCGACCTCATCGGCGCGGGCGAGCGCCTCGGGCCACTCGCCGAGCCGCGCGCGAAGGGCTTCTGGGCCGAGCAGATCGCGCTTCGCGTTTGACTGGAGCCTAAGCCCGGCGGCGTCGAGCGTGGTGTGGTCGCGCACGCAGGCGAGGATGTCCGCGATCGGCCGCCGCGCGGCCACGTGAAACAGCGGCTCGTTGGTGGCGAGGAGCGGGGCGGCGAGCGCGGTGGCGAGAGCCTCGGAGCGGATCGCCCGCGCGTCGTCGTCGTGGGCGAAGCGACGGGAGACGAGAATGGAGAGCCGCTCGCCGAACGCCTCGCGGAGCAGGCCCGCGTCGGCGGCTTCCCACCCGGGGCCGATCGCCGCCCACAGCCCGCTCGAACGCGAACACAGCGATGCGAGCGGCAGCACGGAGCTCCCCTTCTCGGCCCGCGAGCGGCCCTCCGTGAGCGCGCGACAGAGGTTCGACCAGCCCGCCATGGACGCCGCCCACACGACCACGGGCGGCAAGCCCTCGATCGTGATCGAGGCGCCGGAGACGAGCCGGACGCCGGCGTCCTTGGCGGCCTTGTACGCGCGCGGGATGCCGTACACCCCGTCGCGATCGACGACGCCGAGCGTTGAAAGGCCGAGGGCCTTCGCGTGTTCGACCATCTCCTCGGGCGTGGAGGCGCCCTCCTGAAGCGAGAAGCTCGTTCGCGCGCAAAGCTCGACCATCCGTGGATTCTATGCAAATACTGAACAGGCGTCCAGCACCTGGTCGGCGGCGTGGCTAGCCATGCGTAGCCGCCGCCCGGGTGCGATGAAGCGCCCCACGCGGGGGCGCGCCCCGAAGGGGCTGGGGGGTGGGGAGCGCGCGCAGCGCGCGGGAATCAAAAGCGAGCGGTGGAAGGTGTTACATCGAAGAGGAACGCGAGGTTCCAATGGCCGACGACGAGAAGAAGAAGAGCCCGTTCGAAGGTTTCCGCGTCGAGATCGACCCGGCCAACATCGAAGACGCGGTCAAGAAGATGCAGGAGCGCATCCGCACGACGTTTCAGGCCGGGCGCTACACGAAGGTGCGCCTCTCCTACAAGGGCAAGCAGATCGGCCCTGAGCTGCCGCTCGCCGTGTTCCTCGCCGGTGAAGGCGCGGCGTTCTTTTTGGCCTCGCCGCTGTTGGTGATCTTCGCGAACCTCGGCGCGAAAGCGTTCCTCGACGTCGAGTTCGTCCACGAGGCCGATGAACTCGTGCAGGAGGGCCTGTCGCTGTACCTCGACGGCGAGATCATCGAGGCGGAGGCGAAGTACCGCGAGGCCTTGAAGCGCCGCCCCGACGATCCGGCCGCGCTGTACAACCTCGGCACGCTGCTGCGCGTGACAGGCCGCAAGGAGGAGGCGCTCGCGTCGTTGCGCAAGGCCGCGATGGGCACGCCAGGGCACCCCGACGTGGTGCGCGCGTCCGAGGCGGTCGAGAAGCTGCAGGCGGCGAAGCGCGATCTCTGAGCGATGGTCTTCGTCACTGGAGCCACCGGACTGCTCGGCGCGAACGTGGTGCGCGCGTTGCTCGCCGCCGGGCGCGACGTGCGCGTGGGCGTGCGAGCGCGGTCGGACACGTCGGCGTTGACCGACCTCGCGCTTGAACGCGTCAACGTCGACGTGACCGACGGCCCTGCAGCGCTCGGCGCGGCGTTCGCGGACTGCACCGCCGTCGTCCACGTCGCGGCCGCGGTCACCGCGGGACGCCTCGGCCGCGAGCAGCTCGTGCGCGTCAACGTGGAAGGCACGCGCTCGATCTGCGCCGCTACCGCCGATCGCGGCGCGCGCCTCGTCGTAGTGTCCTCGGTCGCCGCGCTCGGACGCCTGCCCGACCGACCCGCCGACGAGACCGTCCCATACAACAACCACGCGATGCACGACCCGTACTCGGACACCAAGGCCCAGGCCGACGAGGTCGTCGCGCAGTTCGTATCGAACGGCCTCGACGCGGTCACCGTGTACCCGACGTACATGTTCGGACCGTGGGACGTGCGGCCATCCTCCGGCGCGATGATCCTCGCGGTCGCACAGGGGCGCGCGCGCCTCGCCCCGCCCGGGATCAACGACTTCGTCGACGTCCGCGACGTCGCGCGCAGCATCGTGAGCGCGCTCGACAAGGCTCCTCGCGGGCGCGGCTACATCCTCGGTGGTGAGGAGCTGCGCTACTTCGACGCCTGGACGCGCATCGCGCGCATCGTCGGCGCCCGGCCGCCGATCGGCACTGCGCCTGCCGCTCTCGTCCGCACGGTCGGCGCGTTCGGCGGCCTGTTCACGCGACTCACGGGCCGCGAGCCCGACGTGAACCCCGTGTCGGCCGCGTACGGCACCCTCGAGGATTACCGCTTCACGTCCGCCCGAGCCCTCGCTGAGCTCGGCCACGCACAGACCGATCTTGACAAAGCGATCGCCGACGCGTGGCAATGGTTCCGAGATCACGGGAAAGCTTGACCACCCCGGTCGCGTTCCTTAAGTAAGCAGATGGAGAAGATCATGGGCCAGCGGGCCGGAAAGGACGATCCAAAACGGGCCAAGCGTCCGGTCGACATCGTCGCCCGTGCCCACGCTGACAAGCTCGTCAAGGACGGTATGCCCATCCAGATGGCCCTCGCGGTGGCCTACGGAAAGATGGGATTGAACGAAGCCGTCCAGCGCATGGCCCAGCGCGACGCGGTGAACCGCCTGATGGAAAAGCAGACGCTGTCGCGCGCGCTCGCCACCCAGATCGTGCTCGGTCAGGCGAACCTCAACGTCGTGCTCGCAGCGCGTCGCTTGGAAGACCACCGCACGCAGTTCCGCAACCGCTCGACGCTGGATGAGGCCCAGGCCGCAGCGTCGCCGATCACGCTTCTCGTGCATGGTCAGCGGAGAATCAGCGGCAAGATCCTGCTCGTCGACAACTACATGGTCCGCGTCGAGCTCGAAGAGGGCGGCACCGAAGACCTGCACAAGTTGCAGGTGAAGGCCGCGTTCGCACCGCCAGACGCCTACAAGAAGGTCCGCAAGACGCTCAAATTCGACAAGGCGCTCGAAAAGGCTCCCCTCCCGCCCGTCGCCAAGCCGCAGGATCGCTACACCTGCAGCGACAAGCGCCTGTTTCGCTACATGGACGAGCACATCGAGGTGTCAGCCACCACGCTCGAAGGCGAGGTCTTCAAGGGCCAGGTGCAGTGGTTCTCGCGTTTTGAGTTCGGCCTCCACCTCAAGGGTGACGTGGACGTGACGGTATTTCGCCATGCGCTGCACGACCTGACCGAGTAAAATCCCGGCTCCTGGAACCGTCCTGGGGGTCTGATGCCGCGTTGGTCACTGCTGTTCCTGGCTGCCTGCGGCCACGAGACCTACGCCCCGATCGACGTCGCTGAGCGCCTGCCCGCAGGCGAGGCTCGCGCCGGCGAGATCACCGACGAGTCCGCGCTGTTCGCCGGCATCTCGGCCGAAGGGCACGTCGGCGACGTAAAGATCTACAACAGCCGCGTCCAGTTCGTGATCCAGGGCGTCCGCCAAGGCTCGTACTACATCGCGCAGGGAGGCTCGGTGATCGACGCCGATCTCGTGCGCCCCGAAGGGCAACTCAACCACGACGGCGTGGACGAGTGGCAGGGCATGTACGGGCTTGGCCGCTTGTCCGAAGCGGACACGGTCTCGGTGGTCGCGTCGGGCGCGCTCGGCGGGCCCGCGATCGTTCACGTCGAGGCGCACGAGTCGCCGCTCGCGTTGATTCAGGGGGTGGTGGAGAGCACGGACTTCATCCAAGACCTCCACGTTCACTTCGCCACGGACTACGTCCTCGAGCCCGACTCGAACCTGCTCGAGGTCCGCACCACCATCACCGCGACCGATCTCGAAGCCGAGATTCAGCCCGGCGATCTCCTGCTCGGTGGCCTCGAGGTGCTCGACGCGTGGGACCCGGGCGTGGGGCTCGAAGCACCAGCCGATACGCGCTCATGGTCGGGGCTGGTCGGCATGCAAAACGACGTCGCCTACGCCGTCGCCGCGCCTTCGGGCGACCTCCGCGAGTCGCACATGGACATCCTCGGCAGCCTGCTGCAGATGGCCACCGCGTTCGGCGACAGCGTCACCCTCGCGCCAGGGGAGTCGACGACGTGGACGCGCTGGTACGCCATCGGTCGCGATCCAGCGGAGATCACCGACGCGCTGCTCGAACGCCGCGGCGAGGCCTACGACGAGGTGTCCGGCACGGTCACGGCGGCCGACGGTCCGGTCGCAGGCGCGCGCGTAAACGTGTCGATCGCCGACAAGCCGTACACGCTCGCGTTCACGCACGACGACGGCACGTTCACCGCGCGCGTCCCGGCAGGCTCGGTGCCCGCGCTGCTCGCCGTGGGGCGCTCCACCGGCCGCTTCCCCGACTACGCGAAGGGCTACACCTCGTACGGCGCCTACGGCGCTCCGAGCGTTCAACAGGCCACCGGCGACGCGTTCGCGACCGAGCACGATCGCGCACCTGTCGCGGAGGGCCGCGGCGTCGCCTCTGCAGGCGATCCTCTCGTGCTCGGTGTGCCCGCCACCGTCGTGGTCCGCTCCGGAGATGGCCTCCCGTTCGAGGCCCGCGTCGCGTTCATCACCCCGGATCCAGAAGTCGATCGTCGCCTCGTGCAGAGCCGGCCCAGCGGCTACGCGGCCGACGCCTGGGCGCGGGACGGCGAGGTCCGGTTCGCCATCGAGCCCGGCACGTACAACCTGATCGCCCACCGCGGCATTCGCTACGAGATCGACCAGGTCGAGATCACCGCCGTCGCCGGCGAGGAGCTGATCGTCGAGGTCTCGCTCCCGCAGGCGTACGAAGCCACCGGCTTCCTGCTCGGCGACCCGCACAGCCACGCGTCCCCGTCGTCGGACACGAACATCTCGATGGAGGACCGGGTCCTCACCGCGGCCGCGGTCGGGGTCCAGCTTCACTTCGGCACGGACCACGACGGCATCGCCGACTACCGCCCGATCGTCACCGCCCTCGGACTCGATGGCGTGATGCGGTCGGTCGTCGCCGACGAGGTGAGCCCCGTCCTGCGCGGCCACATGAACATCTACCCGGTCGAGGTCGCCCTCGACCAGCCGAACAACGGCGCGTGGGCGTGGTGGTCGGACTTCGTCGACTCGACCACGGAGGAATTCGCCCTGCTGCGGGAGCGCCACGGCAACTTCATCCTGCAGTCGAACCACCCGACCGACAAGGGCCTCGCCAACGCCGCCTCCTGGCGCCCCGGCGAGATCCAGAAGCCGGACTTCTGGGCCGACACGTTCGACGCGGTAGAAGCCGAGAACGCAGGGAGCACCGAGTACCTGCCGTTCTTCGTCGATATGTTCCTGCGCGGATACGCGATCTGCCCCACAGGGGTGAGCGACGCGCACGGTCACCAAGGCTCGCAGGGCGTCTCCGCGACCTTCCTCGGCATGGGAACGTCCGATCCCGCCGGGTACACGAACGACGCGCTCATCGAAGCCGTCCGCGCCCGGCGCACCATCGTCACCCGTGGCGTGTTTCTGGCGCAGTCGATCCCGCCGGGCTCGGATGTGTCTGGACCCCAAACGCTCACGGTCGAGGCGAAGTCGCCGAGCTGGATCGTGGTCGACCGCCTGGTGCTCTACCGCGACGGCACAGCGGTCGAGACCGTCCAAGGCACCACCGCGACGTTCGAATTGGCCCCCGACAAGGACGCCGCGTACTGGGTCGTCGCCGAAGGTGACCAGCCCATGCAGCCGATCTGGGGCTACACGCCGTGGGCGATGTCGAGCCCGATCCGCGTGGACGTCGGCTCGGTGGGCTGGGAGCCCCCGCTCGGGCCACTGCTCGTCGAGTGACCGGGGTTCGGCCACCCATCCACGCGCTGCGATGACGTCATAAAGATCTGTTAACTGCGGCATTTTTTGCCATGCGACACCCCGCTGCACCTCCCGGAGTGGGGAGATTTGCCTGGACGTGTCATGGTTGTTTCGGAAAATGACAAACCTTAGGGAGGGCCAATGAAGCCTCGAATCGGTAGCTTACTGGCGGTCATTGTTTTGTCAGGTGTTCAATTCATCGGGTGCAAGGGTGCGGACGGCTCCGGCTGCTCCGTCTCCGACAACGGTGATGGAACGGGAACCATCACCTGCACGGACGGGTCCTCGTACACGGTTGAAAATGGCACGAGCGGATCCGACGGCGCCACGGGCGCCACGGGCGCAGACGGCAGCGACGGTTCGGACGGCACCGCGTGCACCGTCAAGGACAACACGGACGGCACCAAGACGATCGAGTGCGAAGACGGCACGTCCGTCACGGTGACGGACGGCACGAACGGCAAGTCCTGCACGGTGACCGACAACGGCGACGGCACCGAGACGATCGCCTGTGAAGACGGGTCGAGCGTCACGGTCACCAACGGCTCGGACGGCCTGGACGGCGGCGACTTCTCGATCGAGAACTTCCACGGCGAGCAGGCCGTCGCTGAAGAGCTGCTCGTCAGAGACGGCATGTACCTGGCGGACGTCGCGATCACCGCGAACCCGATCGCAGACGCCGCCGGCAAGGTCACGGTGGACTTCACCGTCGAAGACGCGGCCGACGGCGCGCCCGTCCTCAACGTCACCACGATCTCGGCGAACATCGCCAAGCTCATCCCCGCCAGCACGGGCGTCCCGTCCAGCGTCTGGGTTCCCTACATCTACCGCACGCAGACCACGGCCGCGGGGTCGCATGTGGCGAAGGGCTGGCCCGCAGCGGACGGCACCTCGGCCATCCAAGCCTACAAAGAGAGCAACGGCGTCCTTACGAACCACCACGACGGCTCGTACACGTACGTGTTCGCGACGAACCTGTCCTCCGCGATGATGGGTACGACGCCCATCACCTACGAGCGCAACAAGACCCACCGCGTGAGCATCATGCTCGGCGGTCACAGCGGCCCCACCGGCACGATCACGAAGGACTTCGTGCCCGACGGCACGTCGATCGTCGACCGCCGCGAGATCATGCCCACCGACACCTGCTACCAGTGCCACGGAAAGGACGAGTTCAAGGGGCACGGCGGCGATCGCCGCACGCTCGAGAACTGCGTCACCTGCCACGTGCCGACGGCCTTCGACCCGCAGAGCGGCGAGTCGCTCGACATGAAGGTGATGATCCACAAGATCCACGCCGGCGGCGCCCTGATGAGCAGCGCCGGTGCGGACGGCATCGTGTGGGACAACCCCGGCACCGCACTGAACGAAAACGCCGACAACGGCATCCAGGGCATCGACGCCGTGCGCCGCCCCTACACGATCTGGGGCTACGGCGACGCTCCGATCACCTGGTGGAAGATCAACTTCCCGGGCGAAGCCGCCAACTGCACCAAGTGCCACCAGGGCAGCCCGGTGCAGGTCGACAACTGGAAGCAGAAGCCCTCGCGCGCGGTGTGCGGCTCCTGCCACGACCTCGTCAAATTCGCCGACGGCACCAACCACCCCGATCCGGGTGGCGCGCAGCTCGACGACACCGGCTGCGTCACCTGCCACGTCGGTACCTCGACGACCAACGTCGCGTTGATCCAGAACGGCCACAACTTCGAGGGCCGTGATGCCCGCCTCGTGGCCGAGTTCGACGCCGCTCTCACGGTCACGGGCAAGGCCGGCGCCTACTTCGTCCCTGGTGAGTCCCCGGTGGTCCACCTCGTGCTGAAGAAGAACAACGCCCCGATCGACCACACCACGATCGTCGAAGACGACGTGGCCGAGGGATGCTGGACGAGCTGGCCGCCCGCCAACTACTCCGTGGCCTGCAACCCGGGTGACGGCAAGTTCACGGCCGCCAGCCTGTTCGTCGAGGGGCCCCGCGGCAACCGCGTCCCTGTGTTGACCAGCGCCGCCCGCGCCCAGGAGATCTCCGCCACCACCGGCCCGTGGGACCTCTCGGCGGCCAACGCGAGCCTCATCATCAAGGTCGACGCGGGACGCGACGTCTTCACGTTCGACTCGAGCGGTGGCGACGTGAACCTCGCGGGCAACATCACCGTCGCGGTGCCTGCCACCACGACGTGGACGAAGACCGCAGCCACGCCAGCCGACGTCGCCGGCTGGCTGAACGCCGACGCCAAGTTCAAGGCGCGCGCGATCGCCGAGGTGTTCGCGACCGGCCCCAACGTCGGCAAGCTGTCCATCCGCAGCCGCAACCTCGGCCTCGTCTACGGCATGCAGAACACGCCCAACGCGACCGGCACACCGTCGGGCCTCGTCAACGCCGCGATCTTCGGCACGGACGTCTCGGTGCATCTGCCGACGGGCAGCACCCCGACCAACAACACGTCGAGCCGCATCACGGTCGCGAACAACGACCCCAAGGTCACGCGCGTGGCGGGCGAGCTCACCTACCAGTTGGACCCGGTCGACAACCTGCCGCCCGGCACGTACACCGTGTCGATCGAGTTCAAGGACGGCGGGGCGAGCGCGGTCTCTGGCCAGGCGGACAACTACCGCAGCCCGACCATCGGGTTCGCGAAGTTCCAGGTGGGGACGGCGACCGAAGAGCTTCCGCCCGCCGGGAACTGCCAGAGCTGCCACGAGAACGCAGCCGGTCAGGGCCTGATCGTCGACCCGCTGCGGCACAAGAAGCTGCTCAACAACCTGGCCCCGGACCAGTGCGGCGCCTGCCACGACTACATGCCGCAGAACGCGACCGGCACGACCTGGTCGGGCGCTGGCCCGATCTCGCGCCGCGTCCACGCGATCCATTACGGTTCGTCGCTGAACTACCCGCTGACGACGGTCGGCTACTCGAACGGCGACACGGTAAAGGGCCGCAACTGGGAGATCACGCTCCCGCAGGACGTCCGGAACTGCGAAGTCTGCCACCCCAGCGGCACCACGAGCGGCTCGTGGGCGACGGATCCCGCGCGCATCCCGTGTATGGGCTGCCACGACTCGGACGCGGCCACGGCGCACTTCCGTTCCACGACGTACGACCCCACGCCGGCCGACGCCTGGAGCGGTGACGAGCAGGAAGCCTGCGATACCTGCCACGCGCCGTAACGAACGTCGCGCGGTGCCCGACGGGTTGATCCGTTAGGCCTTAGGGGGCGCCATCGTGAGATGGCGCCCCTTTTCCTTTGAGGAGCCCATGAAGCCGCACGCCAATTTTCCCTGGTTCCTCGCCGCCCTGGGCGCGATCGCGTGCGGTTCACCCGACGCGACCCCCGAAGCCACGCCCTCGCCTGTGGGCGCGCTGGCCATGGTCAACGACGTGCCCATCACCCAGGACCAGCTCCCCCCACCGGTGGCCGCCCACGCGGGGACCGCGGCCGAACGCGCCCGGCAGGCGCTCGAGGCTGCAATCGACGAGGAGCTCGCGGCCCAGCAGGCTCGCGCGCTGGGCCTCGAGGCCAACCCGGATTTCCAGGCGGAGCTGCGAGCAAAAAAGGCCGCCGTCGAGGCGTTCGAGCGCAAGGGCCTCGCCGACCTGTATTACCTCCAAGCCACCCGAGACGCGGGCAACGTGGGCGACGACGAGGCGAGCGCGTGGTTCGACGCGAACGCCACGCACATCCGAACCCAGCTCCACGTGTGGCAGATCCTCGTGCGCGACGAGACCACGATCCGCGCGCTCGGCGCCGAGATCGACGCGGGGACGCCGTTCGAGCAGGTCGCCGCGCACCGGTTCGAGGGCGTGCCGACGGGCGACACGACCCCGTGGGACACCGGCTGGCTGCGGTGGAACCAGGTGCCGGAACCCTGGCGCGAGGTGGTCTACGACCTCGAGCCCGGCATGACGAGCCACATCCTGATGGGCCCGAACAAGCGGTACTGGCTCATCAAGCTCATCGAGCGGAAGGAGGACCCGACGATCACGTTCGAGACCGAAAAGGACTCGATCATCGCGGTCCTGCGCGAGCAGTCCTCGGAGCGTGCCCACAAGAAGGCCGACAAGGAGCTGCGCGCCAACGCACGCATCACCTACCTCCCGCCACCAGCCGCCCCGACCGTCCCCGCCGAGGAGTGAGCCGCCGCTCGTCGAGCAGCTACTCGCAGTTCGTCGCGGGGTCCATGTACCCGAGCGACTTCAGCCGCTCGCACTCGGCCGCGTCGATCTTGACCTCCGCCGCGCCCGTCGCATGCGAAGCCGAGCGCACGATTCGCGCGCCGAGCTGCTCGTCGAGGTTCGACTTCACCGAGTCGGGGTAGCTGCCGCAGACCTGGGAGGGCGTCCCCGCGAGGTTGTGCTGCTCGCCGGCGTCTTCTGCGACGTGGAACAGCGCGTCTTCGGGTAGTCCGCGAGGGTTGCCCGCGTTCGCCTTGATGTACTTGAACGTGCGCGTGCGGATCGCGGAGACCTGGTTCCCTTCGAAGTCCTCCTCCGCGTACACCGGCCGATCCAACGCCTCGGGGGGGTCACAGGGACCCGGAGCCGTCCACGGAAGCGGCACCTCCACAGGAGCGACCGCCGCAGGCACCGGGGACGTGTCCGACGGCACGACCGGCGGCGCGGGCTCGGGCATCGGCGGCGCGGGGGGAGGGTGCAGTACCGCCTTCCACGCGCCGATCAGCGGCTGCACCGGCGTGCCCTCCCAAAGCGGATCCGATGCGAGGCCCGCCGCAGCGACCACGCTCGGCGCGACGTCGAGGCTCTGCACCTGCCAGGGAACGCGCACGCCCGCGTCGACCTGCCTGGGCTGCTTCACGATCAGCGGCACGTGAACCTGTTCGTCGTAAAGCGTGGTGCCGTGCCAGAACCCGCCGTGCTCGGCGAACTCCTCCCCGTGATCCGCCGTGAACACGATCAACGTGTCGTCGTAGTGACCGCTGTCCTTCAGCCACGTCACGAACGGCGCGAGCTTCGTGTCGAGGAAGGCCACTTCGCTGCGGTAAAGGTGATGAAGTCGCTCGGCGTCCTCGAGCTTCGGCTTTTCCACCTCGGCGCGCGCGAAGCCGGTGCCGTCGTATTCCTCGGCGCCGGTGCCCTCGATCACCGGGTGCCCGAAGTACGGATCGTGGGGCTCCATCAGGTGGACCAACAGCGCCCACCGCGCGCCGTCGTTCGCCTCGACGAAGGCCTTCGCATCGCCCAACACCACGTCCGCCGGCTGGTAGTAGGTGTGTACGTCCTTGCGCCCGCCCGCCTTCTCCGCGACCTTCTGCACGACCTTGTAGAACGTGAGTCCGAACACGCTCTCCGTCGCGCCGAACGGGTACGCCGGCGACTCGTACAGGAACGTATCGAACCCCTGATTAAAGCCAAACGTCGACGCGAGGTTGATGTTGTTCACCAGCGCGCCCGTGGTGTAGCCGCCGCCGTGGAGCACCTCGAAAAACGTCGTCACGTCTTCGGGCAGCCGCGACGCCTTCTGCGCGGCGGTGTGACCCGCTGGAAGGCGCGATGACAACAGCGACGCCGACGAGGCCCGCGTCCACGACGCATTGCTGAACGCGTTCTCGAACACCACCGAGTCGGCGGCCAAGGCGTCGATCGTCGGCGTGCGCGCGCCATCCGCACCGTACGTCCCGAGGTGATCCGCGCGCAGCGTGTCGACGAGGATCACGATCACATTCGGACGATCGCGCAACGTTTCGGACAGCACCTGGCCGTGCGCGAACGACGATCGCGGATCCGCCACGGGGTGCAACGCGAGCGCGACCCCACCGACGACCACCAGCGACCCCTCGGCCAACAGCGCCCCTTTCACGTCGTCTACGCGCCGCAGCAGGCCGCGCAGCGCTGCGGGCACCAACAGCAACACCAACACGGCGACTGCGGTCACCACGGCGAGGATCGCGAGGTTTCCGACGAGCGGAACCCCGAGCTCGCCGTACAACGTCTTGTTCGCGAGGTACCGCAGGATGAACACGGCCATCGGCGCAAACGATCCGACGGCGCCGATCGCGACGGCCCGCTGCGGCGTGACCACGAGCCATCGACGAATCGCAACGAGCGCCGCGCCTGTGGCAAGGCCGAACGGCAGCCCGAGCAGTCCGTACAGGATCACCGCGTACAGCGGCGCCACCCCGTCCGGAGCGCCCTGCGACGCGAGCCAGAACGCCTCCCCGAGCCCGAGCGCCGACGCGCCGACAACACCGCCAACACCAGCACGCACGACGATTCGCCCGAGTTCCATGCCGCCGCGATTAACACACGCGTGATAAGCAACGCCCGCGGAGGCCACGATGCAGGGCGAGATGGTGTTGTTCGGCGGAAACGGCAACCCCGCGCTCGCAAAGCGCATCGCCGAGCGCCTCGGTGTCCCCCTTGGAGACGCCCTGATCGGGCGGTTCTCGGACGGCGAGACCCGCGTCGAGCTGCGCCACAACGTGCGCGGACGCGACGTGTTCTTGCTGCAGCCGACGTGCGCTCCGGCGAACGACAACCTGATGGAGCTGTTGATCATGGCGGAGGCGTGCAAGCGCTCCTCGGCCAACCGCGTCACCGCCGTGATGCCGTACTTCGGCTACGCGCGGCAGGATCGCAAGGTCGCGCCTCGCGTCCCCATCACGGCCAAGCTGGTCGCGAACTTGATCCAAGCCAGCGGGGTCGATCGGATCCTCACGATGGATCTCCACGCCGGTCAGATCCAGGGGTTCTTCAACATCCCGGTCGACAATTTGTACGCGCAACCGGTGCTGCTCCGGCACATCCGCGACGAGCTCACCACCAAGGACACGATCATCGTCTCGCCCGACGCTGGCGGCGTGGAGCGCGCCCGCAGCTACGCCTGGCGCCTCGGCCTGCAGATGGCGATCATCGACAAACGCCGCAGCGGGCCCAACGAAGCTGAAGTCATGCACATCATCGGCGACGTGAAGGGAAAGCGCGCGATCCTGATCGACGACATGATCGACACCGCGGGAACCCTCGTGAAAGGCGCGTCCGCCGTGCATGCCGCGGGTGCCTCGTCCGTGTACGCGGTCGCGAGCCACGCCGTGTTGTCCGGTCCCGCGGTCTCCCGCATCGACGAGTCGGTGTTCGAACGCGTCGTCGTGACGGACTCGATCCCGCCTTCCGCGACCGCCCTGAAGTCGTCAAAAATCAAGGTACTTAGCGTAGGTTCGGTCGTCGCAGACGCCATCCGCGCGATCCACTTCAACGACTCGATCAGCCGCCTGTTCCTCGGCGCCGAGATTGACTGACCTCAGGTGCAACGTTAAGCGCGGCTCCAATTGAACATCGCCCGGAGATTCTGAACATGGAAACGTCCCTCGTCGCCACCTCCCGTGACACCAGCCGTGGCAAGAGCGGCTCCCGCAAGGTGCGCGCCACCGGTCAGGTTCCCGCGGTGCTGTACGGAAAGGACCAGGCCCCCACGGCCATCCAGGTCGATCCGCACCTGCTCTCCGAGATCTTCCGCAAGTCGAACAACCGCAACACGGTGATCGAGCTCGACTTCAACAAGCAGAAGCTCACGTGCCTCGTCCGCGAAGTGCAGCGCCACCCGCTCAGCCGCAAGATCGAGCACGTCGACTTCTTCAAGGTCGACGCCGCGTCGCCCGTCCGCGTCGAGGTGCCCGTCACCACGTCCGGCAAGGCCAAGGCCCTGTCGTCCGGTGGTCGCGTGCAGATCGTTCGTCGCACGATCGACATCGAGTGCGCGCTCGGCGCGATCCCCGCGTCGATCGACATCGACGTCACGGCCCTCGACGTCGGCGACTACGTCAAGGTCTCGCAGATCGCCGCGCCCGCCGGCACCAAGGTGAAGTACGACCAGGACTTCCCGGTCGTCCGCGCCGAAGGCAAGCAGAAGGAATTGGTCGAGGCGCCCATCGCAGCAGCCGCCACGGCGGAAGGTGCTGCAGCTGCGGCGCCCGCAGCCGGCGACAAGAAGGCCGAGGGTGGCGACAAGAAGCCTGCAGCCCCCGCCAAGAAGGAAGACAAGAAGTAGCCTGTGTGGCTCGTCATCGGCCTGGGCAACCCGGGCCGCAAGTACGAGAGCACGCGCCACAACGCCGGATTCCTGGTCGCCGATCGCCTCGCGGCGCGCGCCCGGGAGGCCTGCGACAAAGCTCAGTTCGGGGCCCTGACTGCGCGTGTGCGCGTCGGGGCTCACGACGTTGTGCTTGCGAAGCCGCAGGGCTTCATGAACCTGTCGGGACAGCCCGCGATCTCGCTGCGCGGCTACTACAAGCTCACCGTGGCTGACGTGATCGTCGTGCATGACGATCTCGACATCCCGTTCGGGCAGGTGCGCGTGAAGGTCGGCGGGGGTCACGGCGGCCACAACGGGCTGCGCGACATCAGCGCGAAGTTCGGCGGAGACGGGAACTACGTGCGCGTTCGCTTCGGGGTGAACCGGCCGCCCGAGGGCTGGGACACGGCCGACTACGTACTGACCGGCTGGTCAAAGGCCGAGCAGCTGGAACTCGACGGGCTCGTCGAGCAGGCCGCCAACGCCGTCGAGCTGGTGATCCTCAAAGGCGCGGCCGCCGCGATGAACACGATCAACCAGCGCCCGAAGGTCTGACTCGCCGCCGCGCACGCCACGGATCGCGCGTAAGGTAGCCCCCAACGACGGGCAGCGTTACCAGGGGGGGCCGCGTTTCCCGCGGTGCCGCACGCATGCCGCGTGCGAACCCTCCCGGGGGCCGCGATAGCGGCTCTCCTTCGTCCAAGGGGGACCTTTGCAGTTGCACCAAGAGTACGAAACCGTCGTCATCCTTCGTCCAGATCTGGATGACGCGTCCGCCGCTGTCCTCGTCGAAAAGTTCGAGGGCATCGTCACCACCTCCGGTGGTCACATCCTCATCCGCGACGACTGGGGCAAGCGCAAGCTCGCGTATCCCATCGCCAAGCACCAGAAGGGCCACTACGTCCTCCTCGGTCACCTCGCGCCGTCCACGCTCGTGAGCGAGCTCGAGCGCCGCATGCGCAACGAAGACAGCGTCATTCGCTTCCTCACCACCCACATCTGTGAGTGCCTCGACATCCCCGCGCGCCTCACGAAGGCGGAAGAGCAGCGCAAGGTCAAGGCCGAGCAGGATCGCCTCCGCAAGGAGCGCGGCGAGTCGGAAGATCACGAGCGTGATCTGGACGACGAGCGCGACATGGACGAGCACGACGACTAAGGGCCTGCCCTTTTTTCGCAAATCGTTTCACCCACCCCGGAGGGTTCGCCCCCGGAACCCATTTCCAGGAATTGCGTCATGCGCATCATTTTGAAGAAAGAAGTTCACAACCTCGGCGACGCCGGGGACATCGTGAAGGTCGCCGCCGGTTACGGCCGGAACTACCTGATCCCCAGCGGTTACGCCGTGCCCGCCACGGACGGCAGCGTCGCGCAGAACGAGCACCAGAAGAAGGTGGCTGACGCCATCCGTCGGAAGGAGCTCGTCGGTGCGAAGGAGCTCGGGGTCAAGCTCGAGCAGACGGCCGTCACCATCCGCCGCGAGGCTGGTGAAGACGAGAAGCTGTTCGGCGCGGTCACCAACCGCGACGTCGCCGAGGCGCTCGCCGCCGAAGGCATCGTCGTCGATCGCAAGGCGATTCATCTCGCGGATCCGATCCGCGCGATCGGTCTGTTCACCGTGCCCGTCCGTTTGCACCGCGAAGTGCAGGCGAACGTGCGGGTGTACGTCATCCGCGGCTAGCTCCGTCCCGAGACCTGTCATCCCGACCGCCGTGCCGTGCGCTAACCGCGCCGGCGCGGCGTTCGTGCCTCTGCGATTGGCTACGTCTTGTCGAAACTGGGGAGGTCCTTCGTGAACGACCCGAACAACGATCGCGCAAGCCCCCACAGCATCGAGTTCGAGCGCGCCCTGCTCGGCGGCGTGATCGTGAACCCGGAGCGCCTGCGCGAGGCGGCCGAGTACGTTGCCGCCGATGACTTCTTCCGCACGTCGCACCAGCTGCTGTTTTCGCTGCTGCTCGACATGCACGGCAAGAACGAGCCGATCGACGGCGTCACGCTCCCCGAGCGCGTGTCGCGCGACGGACGCATCGAGAGCTTCGGCGGCCACACCTACATCCTCACGCTGATCGAAGAGGGCTCTGCGACGACGAACCTCGTCCACTACGCCCAGACGATCCGCGAGAAGTCAGTCCTCCGCCAGTTCATCGAAGGCTCGCGCTCGTTGGTCGATCGCGCGTTCGCCCAGTCCGAGCCTTCCGCGCGGCTCCTGGAAGACACCGTCGCGTCGGCGATGAAGCTCGGCGGCGGCGCCGCGAGTCGAAAGTGGGAGCGAATCAGCGAGATCATCGATCGCGAGATGCGCAAGATCGAGGAGCGCAGCAAGAGCCCCCAAGGCGTTGTGGGCCTCACCACCGGCTTTTCTGGCCTGGACAAGCTGCTCGCCGGCCTCCATGGCGGTGACCTGCTGATCCTCGCGGCCCGCCCGTCGATGGGAAAGACCGCGCTCGCGCTGAACATCGCGCAAAACGCCGCGATGATCGACCGCCGCCCGGTGGCTGTCTTCTCGCTCGAGATGGGACGCGAGGCGCTCGTCTCCCGCATGTTGTCGACCCAGGGCCTCGTGCCGGCCGAGAAGATGCGCACGGGAAACCTCAACGAGAGCGAGTGGTCCAAGCTCGTCGAGGCGGACACCGAGCTTCGAAAGGCGCCGATCCACATCGACGACACCCCCGCCCTCACGCTCGGTCAGATCCGCGCGCGGTGCCAGCGTTTGAAGGCCCAGGAGGGCGATCTCGCCCTGATCGTGCTCGACTACCTCCAGCTCATGTCGTCCGACGACGGCCGGGCGTCGCGCCAGGAGCAGGTCAGCGAGCTTTCGCGCGGCCTGAAAGGCATCGCCAGGGACCTCAACGTCCCCGTGCTGGCGCTGTCGCAGCTCTCGCGCGCCGTCGAGCAGCGCGCCGACAAGCGCCCGATGTTGTCAGATCTCCGCGAGTCCGGGGCGATCGAGCAGGACGCGGACGTGATCATGTTCATCTACCGCGACGAGTACTACAACAAGGAGACGACCGAGAAGAAAGGTCTCGCCGAAGTCATCATCGCGAAACAGCGAAATGGCGCCGTCGGCACCGTGAACCTCGCTTTCCAGGCACAGTACACGCGCTTTGACGAAGTCGATTCGCAGGACGGGCTGGACGTCTAGCGCAGCCCTCGGCGGTCCCCGATCGTACGATCAACTGCCATCTGAGGATCGGGGTGGATCCCGAAGGATGACGCCCAGGCCCGAAAATGGGCACGTCCGATGCTTGACCCGCCGGGTTCATTCCGGTAGTCATTACGCGCCTCACGGGGTGGATGGATCCATGGATAGGGCCGCGCTGCTTGCCGAATTCGGTGGCCGGGTAGATGAGTTCGACAAGTACCAGACCTTCATCGACAAGGCGAACTCCCAACAAGGGAAGTTCGCGCCTGCCGTTATTGAAAAGGTCATCAAAGACAACACCGAGAAGTGCCAGAACGTCGCGAGCGAGGTGCTTCCGCTCACGTCGGACGTGGACGCGGTAATCGCCGAGCTGTCGGACGAGCGCCAGAAGGTGCTGGACAGCAAAGGCACCAGCGAGCTTCAACTTCAGGAGCTCGAGCTCCGTTTGATGATCGGTGAGCTCGACGACGCCGGCTTTGAAGCCGAAGGCAAAGCGCTGCG
>CANNIZ010000092.1 GCA_947505245.1 Pseudomonadota bacterium
CCCGTGACCGCCCCGATCGCGGCCCAACCACCTCCGGTCCCAGTAGCGCCCCCTCCTCCGACGACGCCGGCCGCGACGCCCCTGCCCGTCTCGCCGCCTCCGGTGACGCCTACGCCCGAGATCGCGGTCACCCGCCCGCCACCGGTCACGGCCGCGCCGCCGGTCACGGCCGCGCCGCCGGCGGCGACCTCGCGTGTCGCACACGTCGCGTTCACCGGCGATGCTCGGGACGTCCACCTGCGAGCCGCGGACGGGGCCTCCCTGCCCGCCGGCGACGTGCCGCCAGGGAGCTACCTGATCGAGGCGAAGTTCGATGACGGCCCTGCCATGCACGCCGGAAACCTCGTCGTCCGCGCAGGCCAGCAGGTTCGCCTCGACTGCCAGTCTTCCACCCTGAGCTGCATCCCGGACGCGCAATGACCCTCCGAAGGCTGATCCTGCTCTCCGCGCTCACGTTTCCAATCGGCGCGCACGCGACCCCGGACATGCCCGAGCAGGTGCCCGTCGTAGACGTCTCCGCGGTCGCGGACAAGCTCGTGATCCTGGACGACGGCAGCGGAAACCTGATCGCGTTTCACCGCGACGAGCCGCGTGAGACCGTGTACTTCGGCACCAAAGAGAACCTGTACCAGCTGCAGATCGTGAGCGCTTCAGCCCAGGGGGACACCCAGTTCGACGTCTCAGCGCTCGACTTCCGCGCGCCCGATCGCCGAGCGTCGTTCGGCCTCCGCGACGGCGCCTACGCGATGGAGTGCGCCGACGTCAGCCGCACGCTGCGGCAGCTGCCCGCCGCCGAGGCAAAGGCGGTCGCGAAGAGCGCCGTGTTCCATGAATACCGCTGGCGGCGCAACGCGGTCGCGCTGTACCGCGACGAGTACGGCGTGTACTACTACATCGACCGGGCGACCGGCGACGACACCGACCTCGATCACCGCGTGTACGTCGGGTGGCGCGGACAGATCCTTCGCGCCCCGCTCAAGCTGCTGGCGTCCGACTCGCTCGGCCGGGTGTATGCGGCCGCGAACGGCGCCCGCCGGCTCGTGATCACCGGCGACGAGGTCCGCTACGTCGAGGACACGACCGAGCGCAAGCTGTACCCGCTCGACCTGATCCAGGACGGCCCGTTCATCTACGGGCCCCTCGGCGTGTACGGCGACGTGCCCCACGGCACGCCGTGCGACGTCCTGCTGCCGAAGCCGTAACGTGCGCCTGCTGATCCTCGGCGGCACCGTCTTTCTCGGGCGGCACATCGTCGACGCCGCCCTCGCCGCCGGGCACCACGTCACGATCGTCACGCGCGGGATCACGCAGCCGCAGCTCTTCCCGAACGTCCCGCACGTGCACCTCGACCGGGACGGCGGACTGCACGCGCTCCCCGCCGCGCGCTGGGACGCGATCGTCGACACCTGCGGCTTCGTGCCGCGCGTGGTGGCGCAGTCGGCGGCGCTCCCCTCGGAACGGTACGTGTTCATCTCGTCGATCTCGGTGTACGCGGACACGTCGGGGCCGACCGACGAGTCCGCCGCCGTTCTGGCCCCGGTCGAAAGCGAAGACCACCTCGTGCACTATGGCGCCTTGAAGGGGTCGAGCGAGCGCGTCGTGCTCGGCCGCGCGGGCGGCGTCGTGCTCCGGCCTGGGCTGATCGGCGGTCCACACGACCCTACGGGCCGGTTCACGTACTGGCCCGTCCGCCTCGCGGAAGGAGGCGACGTCCTCTCGCCCGGCGAGCCCTCCGCGCCGGTGCAGGTGATCGACGCGCGCGACCTCGCCGCGTTCGCCGTCCACCTCGCCGAGCGCGGTCCGACCGGCGTGTTCAACGCCGTCGGCGACCAGACGACGATGGGTGAGGCGCTGCATGCGATGCGCGAGGCGGTCGGCGGCGGCGCGCGGCTGCGCTGGGTGGAGCGGCCCGACGACGTGGCGCCGTGGAGCGAGCTCCCGTTGTGGGTCGGCGGCGACCCTGACCACGCCGGCACGATGTGTGTCTCCAACACCAAGGCTCGCGCGGCCGGCCTCACGCTTCGCCCGCTCGCCGACACCGCGCGCGACACGCTCGCGTGGGCACGGACACTCCAGGGGGATCCACCGCGCCAGGTCGACGGCCGTTACCGCGTCGCAACCCTCACCCGCGACCGGGAAGCCGCTCTGCTGGCCAACGCGACCGCCCCCATCAGCGACCGTGTCGTACCCATGCCCGACTGATCGGGTCAGGACGCCCGGGCGCCGCGCAGTTCCACGGCGAGCGCTTCCCGGCCATCGGGCAGCACATTGAACATGCGAACGGTGAAGTGATCCGGGTCGCACCAGTCGAGCTCGATGCGCCACCCCCAGTCGGGCGATCCATCGCCGGCCGCGTAGGTGCTGTACAAGCGGAGCTCGCTGCCCTGGACGTGGCCGTGGAACACCATCCCGCCGGCCGCGTGGAAGGTGTCGGTGAAGTCACCGCGGCACGCCGGGGCGGGTCCACGGAGCACGATCTCGCCCTCCTTGGGCGCGCCCTCGTGGGACCAGCGCACGGAAACACGGTCCGCGGCGACGACGAGCGCTCCGTCCGAGACGTGAGCGGGCGTGCCCGGCATGAACCAGAGGCGATTGGGACCGGCGAAGCGACCGTGGTGCGATGCAGGGATCATTGTTCGAGCCTACGCCAAACGGCCGCTCTCTGGAGGTTGCCGTTCACGAAATTCAAAGGATCGGGCGACCCGTCCAGGACCCGGCTAAAAGGCGCCACCCGGAGTCCACGCCGCTTGGTTCAACCGCTCCATCGCGACCTGCTCGTGGGGACCACGACCCTGCAAACGCTACCGAAAGCAGGTTTCGGGCTCGTGATCATCGGTGTGCCCGGCCAACAAGACCCACCCGAGCCCTACCTCGACGGCATCTTGTCCGATCCCGCCACGCGCGAGGCCTTCTTCGCGCTGGTGGACGCCGAGGGCCTCGTGGTGGCTCGCAACCTCGTGATCGATCCGGGCCCCTACCGGCAGGTGGGCGGCTCGCGAAGTAGGGGGCGGCTGAGCCAGGGCGAGCTGTTCCACCACGACGGCTGCTCGTCGCCCACCAAGCCCCGCGTGGTGGAGATTCGCTGCCCGCCGCAGCCGGCGGTGCGCACGATGGGGACCTCGATCGCGCCCTTTCCGGGCATCGTTCAGACGATGCTTCGCGTGTTGCCGGCCTCGCGGCGCACGGCGGGCGGGCTCGAACGCCTGCACGCCGCAGACCGCGCCGGCGAGGTGCCCGAAGCGGGCTGGGACCACGTGCAGGGCCTGCTCAACCGCGTGCTCAGGCACGTCGACGCCGAAGACGCCCGCGCGTTCCTGCAAGACGTCGACGAAGAGGCCCAGAGCTTTCGCGAGCCGTGGACGATCAGCGAGAGCCGCTTCATGGCGAACGCCAACGCAGCGCAGACCGTGCAGCACCGCCGCGCGTGTCCGGTTCCGTGGACCCTCGGCACGCCGAACGGGCACCTGCTCAAGCGCTGGCCGGCTGAGGAGCTGTTGCTCGCGTCGCCGCCGACCGAGTGTGCGCCGTGCGCGCGGGGACTTGCGTCGCCCTAAGGCCGGATCGCCGCCAGCACCCGCAGGTAGTTCCCGCCCAACACGCGCCCGATGCGCTCCGCAGACCAGCCACCGTCCAGCATGTCCTGCACGAGCAACACGTAGTGCGTGACGTCCGGCAGGTCCGCGGGCGGCGTGATCGCACCGTCATAGTCGGTGCCGATGCCCGCGAACTCGTCGCCGACGAGATCGACGACATGCTTGAGGTGCGCGAAGATCCGCTCGCGCCGGCCGCGTCCGAACAGCACCACCGGCTCCAGGAACGAGCTCTGGAACATGATCCCGACGACGCCGCCGCGGTCCGCGATCGCCTTGATCTGCGCGTCGTCGACGTTCCGCCAGTGGCGATGCACGCCCTCGACGCCGGTGTGGCTCACGATCGGCGGCAGGTCCTTCGAATGCACCTCGAGCGCGCCCCAGAACGTCGCCTTGCTCGAATGTGAAAGGTCCACAAGGATGTGCCGCGCGTTCATGCGGCGCACCATGTCGCGCCCCGCGTCGGTGATCGCCTTGTTGAAGCCGTACGGGCTGTTCGTGCCGCCGAACATCGAGTTCGTGAGGTGCATGAGCGTGATGCGATGCACGAGGTCACCCACGGGCCCGTCGAGCACGGTGGGATCGGCCGCGAATGCGTTCGCGCCCTGCACGGCGAGCCACAACACGAGCTGGTTCGCGGCCCGCGCAGTGTCGTAGCCCTTGCGATCGGTCACGAGCGCGAGCGTGTCCGCGTTCGCCGCCACCCGCTGCTGGATTCGCTCGAAGTTCGCGAGCGTCGTCGCGAGGCGGTTCCCCGCCGGCCGGAACGGGTTGGTCGCCACATCGTACGCCACGCCGGTGAATCCGGCCTCGCGCAGCTTGGGGTAGTCGGTGTGGCCCCAGAACAGCGGCGCCGTCGTGCTCGTCGCGTGGCGCACCGTCGGGTCGTACCCGTACACGCGGACGGGCACCTCCAGATCGAGGTGCAGGTCGATCACGTGGGACGCCGCGAGGATCTCCCGCGCTTCGTTGGAGACGTTGGCCATGGACCCGTGTAACGTTCGGGCGGGTCGTTCGACCAAACACCCGGGGGGTCTGCATGGGGATGGCGATTCGGGTGGTCGATCGTCGCGCGTTCTTGCGCGGAGGCGCCGCCCTAATGGGCATACGCGCGCTCGCGGGCTGCGACCGCCTCGTGTTGCCGGACGCCGACCCGCTGCAGAGCCTGTCGCCGATCACGGCCAACAGCGACTTCTACGTCACCTCGATCGATATCCCCACCGTCGATCGAAATTCCTGGACGCTCGAGATCGCAGACAACGACACGGTCATCGGCACCATCGACGCCGACTTCCTCGACTCGCTCACCCCACGCGACACCGAGCGCACGCTCGAGTGCATCGGCTCGTCGGAGTCGAACCCGGCCATCGGCAACGCGATCTGGTCGGGGCTGCCGCTGCCGGAGCTGCTCGCTGAGCTCGGTGTCGTGTTGCGCTCCGACGCTCTCGAGGTCGTGATGACCGGCGCAGAAGGCTACAAAACGGCGCTCCCGCGCGCCGACGTTGACCGCCCGATGTGGCTGGTGTGGAAGATGAACGGCGAGGACCTCCCCGTCGAGCACGGCTACCCTGCGCGCCTGCTGTCGCCTGGCCGCTACGGCACCAAGAACGTGAAGTGGCTCACGCGCCTCGAGCTCGTGGACCAGCACTTCTCCGGGTACTGGGAGACCCGCGGCTGGAGCGACGACGCGACGTACAAGGCGAACACGTTCGTGCTCGGGCCCGACTCGCGCACCACCGTCGAAGGAGGCGCGGTGTTCCTCGGCACCGCGTTCGCAGGGGAAGACGAGATCACCGGCGTGCAGCTCTCCATGGACGGAGGCGTCACCTGGCTGGACGCTGAGCTGACCTACCAGAACGGCCCCGGGGTGTGGGCGCTGTGGCGGTACGACTGGGTGGCCGAGCCCGGTGACTACGTGGTGATCGCGCGCTGCACGACCGCGACGGGTGCGACCTCGAACGACGCGGGCGGCGGCTCGCTCGACGGCTATGACGCGTCGATGACGATCGAGATCACCGTAATTTGATGCTCCAGTGGCTGATCGCCGCGGCCCTCGCGGGACCGTGGACCCGCGACCAGGGCGACTACTACGCGCGCGCAGGCTTCGACGGCTACGTCCCGCGCGTGTACGTGAACCCCCTCACCGGGAACCCCGTCGACACAGACCGCCGCTACCTGGGCCTGCAGGGCGGCTTCTACGGCGAATTTGGCCTGTGCAAACAGTGGCCGCTCCAGCTCACGATCGCGGCGCCGTTCACGATGGGGTCGCTCACGTTCGAGACGGCGTCGGGCGTCGGCCGCGCCACCACGTACCGGTTCGGCGACTCCCGTCTTGGGCTCCAGACCGCGCTCACCAAGAAGTTCCCGGTCGCGCTGGCCCTCGACGCGAAGGTGCCGATGTACGCCAACGACGACGTCGGACACGGCAAAGGGGTGTACCAGCAGCAATTCCCGAAGCCCGGCGACGGCCAGGTCGACCTCGGACTGTGGGCGCTCGGCGGCGCCGCCAAAGGCAAGTCGTGGGGCGAGCTCGCGGTCGGCTGGGTCCACCGCACCCAGGCTTTCGTCGGCTGGGACGTGGATCTACGCTTCGTCGACGGTGTGGGCTTCGCAACCACCGTCGGCACCCACCAGGGCGACGCGTACCTGATGCTGAAGGCCGACGGCCGTTGGAACCCCGTGGATGACGACGTCTCCCGCGAGTGGCTCGCGGTCGGCCCGGCGATCTTGTACGACGTGAACAAGCATCTCGGAATCGAGGCGCGCGTCACCTACGAGCCGACGAGCGCCCAGGCGGCGCGCGGGTACGGCTTCGGCGTCGGCCTCAGCCGCCGCGCGCCTGCGCCCTGAACCACGCCTCGTCGAGCCGCGCGCACCACACGACCCACTCCGCATCATCCGCCACGCGCAGCTCGATCGATCGCGCCAGCACATCGCCCCAACGCCCCTCGCCAACGGCCCGCGCAGCGGCCTCGTCGGCCCATACCCCTGCGCGAAGCGATGCGTGCAGGTCCGCGTCGGACAGCGACGATGCAGCCTTGCGCGCGATCCCCTCAGCCAGAACGGCCTCAGCGTCCTCGCGCGCCGCAAGCGCGTCTGGGGCGTCGCGGTCGGCCACGGCCGCCCGCGCAGCCTCGGGGTCCCGCCGGAACCGGTCACGTCGCCGCTCGGACCCCGCGACCTGGTCCCACGCGGACCACCGATTCACCGCGAACGTCGACCCGATCAACGCCCCCACCGCGAGCACGACTACCAGCCCACCCAGGACTTGGTCCGCCACCCCACGGCCCGCCAGCACGAGCGCGAGGCCGAGCGTCCATGCCGGGACCTCCACGAGCAGCGCTCGAACGGCGTGTTCGGCGACGGTCCTGCGATAGGGTCTCGGAGCGAAGCGGTCCATCGCGCCCCGGTGTATCGTGCCGCTCATGATCGCGTTCCTCGCCCTGTCCGCCTACGCCCAATCCCCCGACGACGCCTGGCGGACGATCCGCACCGAGCACTACCGCGTGCATTACCCGGAGGCCGCGGAGGCGTGGGCGGTACCGATGGCCGAGCACCTCGAGAGCGTGCGCGCCGCCGTCGTGGCCGAGGTCGGATTTGATCCCCCGGGCCGCGTGCCAATCCTCGTGCAGGACCCGATGAGCACGGCGAACGGCGCCGCGTTCCCGATGCTGCACGCGCCGCGGATGGTGTTCTGGCCCACACCGCCGGACGCGCAGAGCGTCCTCGCAAACTATGGTCGCTTCGACGACATCCTCTCCGTGCACGAGAACACGCACCTCGTCCACCTGTTGCGGCCGTCG
Source organism: Pseudomonadota bacterium (assembly GCA_947505245.1). GTDB lineage: Bacteria > Myxococcota_A > UBA796 > UBA796 > SYKL01. The sequence continues at coordinate 7,394 of CANNIZ010000092.1, forward strand.
CGCAGCCCGCTGGTGCACGTGCTCGACGAGTGGACGGGCACCGGGCCCATCACCCGCAAGGCGCCCCGCTGGGTCGTTGAGGGCTACGCCACCGTCGTTGAAGCCCGCCTCACCGGCTACGGCCGCCCGTTCGGCGACGCCCGCGCGTTCACGCTCCGAACGCTCGCGCGCGAGGGCCGCCTCCCGTCGTACGGCGAGCTCGACGGAAACGCGCGCTGGGGCGGAATGGGAGACGCCTACCTGATCGGCAGCGCGTACCTCGAGTGGCTCGAAGCGCGCCAGGGTCCTGGCAGCCTGCGCGCGCTGTGGGGCCGGATGACGGCCAAGAAGGAGCGCGGCTTTGACGTCGCGTTCACCGGCCTGTTCGGGGAAGCTCCCGAGATCCTCTACGGCCGCTTCTGCGCCGAACTCACCGCGGCCGCGGTCACCGCCGAGCAGGAGCGCCCCGAGCAGGTGGGCGAGCGGTTCGCCGATCTTACACGCGGAGCCAGCACCCCGACCGTGTCGACCGACGGAAAGCAGCTCGCCGCCGTAATCACCGAGGGAGAGCGTGAGAAGCTCGTCGTGTGGAACGTCGCGGTGGACACGGAGACGCAGGAGGCCACCGGCCTCGACGCCACCGAACTGATCGAGCGCGACCCGGCCGACACGGCCGACTCACCGCCGAAGGGGCCGCCCCACGAGCGCGTCCACACGCGGCATCACCGCTACCGCACGCCCGACGGGCCCCGCTACCTGCCTGATGGGAGCGTGTTGTTCACCGCCTACCTGCCCGACGGGAGCGGACGGCTCCGCCCCGACCTGTTCACGTGGATGCCCGGAAAGGGCGATCACCGCGTGACGCGGCACGAAGACGTCGCCAACGCAGACCCCTCAGACGACGGCACGTGGGCGATCGCCGTCAAGAAGACGTTCGGCGCGACCGACCTCGTCAAGCTCGATCTCGCCACCGGCGACGTCACGCCGTTCTACGAGGCACCCGTACACCACGTCGTCGACCGGCCACGCGTCGCGCCCGACGGTCGGGTGTTGTGGCTCGAGAACTCCGGCGCCGGCTTTCGGCTGCGCACCGCCCACGCTGACGGCACGAGCGCCGCCGACGTCCCGCTACCTCCGGACGTCGCCATCTTCGACGCGACGTTCGCGCCGGACGGGTCCATCGTCGCCAGCCTCGGTCGTGGCGGATTCATCGACGTGTACCGCGTCAACGGCGACGGCACTGTCGCCCAGCAGACCCGCTCGCACGACGGCACCTGGGGCGTAGAAGCCGCAAACGACGGCCTGTTCGTGCTCGCGTACGGCACCGACGGCTATGATCTGCGCTTCGTTCCGAACGGCGAACCCCTTCCGGATGTCCCGTCTCCGACGGGCTCCGCGGCGTTCCGGCCGCCCGCGCCGACACCTTCCACGTTCGCGGACGGGCCGGTCGAGCCCCACGCGTACGGATTCGGCCCGCTCGAGCTCCGCGTGCTCGCCGGCGCCGGCACCGGAAAGGGCTCGGCGTCCACGTCGTTGGGCTTTCGACTCGGCGACACGATCGGCCGCTGGGAGGTGCTCGCCCAGCGCACCTGGGCCATCGACGCGCCGTCCGGGGCGCGCGGCACGTTCGAGTGGCGCGGCCTCCCGGTGGACGTCCGCGTCGGGGCGTTCGGCGAGGCCGATGAAGACCACGGACGGTACGGGGTCGAAGGGGCCTTGGAGGCGAAGCGGACCTTCGAGACGGCCGAAGCGCGCGTCTTGGTCGGCGCGATCACCGATCGCCCGTTCCCCGGGGACCCGCTCGGAACGCGCTGGTTCGGCCACGGCGAGCTGTGGGCGTGGTGGTCCGAAGGGCGCACCGGCCTCGTCCACGTCGGCCTGCACGGCGGCATGCGCTACGGCTATACAGGCGATGACCTCGCGCGCATGGTGCTCGCCGAGGGGTCGGTCGGGTTCGGCCCCAACGGCGACGTCGAGTTCGGCTACGGCACCGGCGGCGCTGACGGGCCCTCGTCCCTCGATCGGTTCGTGCTCGGCGGCGTCCCAACCGCAGCGGCACCGGACGCCTGGCTGTGGTACCGCGTGACGGATCCGATGATCGCGCCCAGCGGCAGCACCCCGCTGTTCGACCGCATGTCCGCCTCTGTGTACATCGCAAGCGTCGAGGTGTTCGTGCGACGCTACCGCACGGGGTCCGTCGAACTCGATCCAAAAGGCACCACCGTCACCGGGGCGCGCATCTCGTTCGCGCTCGACGAGCAGCCGATCATCCGCCTCCCCGCCCTCGACCTCGACCTCGGCCTCGGCTGCGCCCTCGAAGACCCGATCAACGGCGTGGACAAGGCCCCGTGCGGGAGCGTGAGCGACTACACGTTGTGGTCGGTGATCAGCTGGCGACCGTGACCTGACCTCGGTCCGCCGGCGCCAGCGGCGTCAGTCTGCGATGGTCGCGAGGAACGTCCCGTCCGCCACGCGCTCGCCGTTCACCGTCGCGGTCCCCTCGAAGAACCACATCTTACGCCGCTTGTCCGTGACGCTGACTGCGAGGCGCAGCTCGTCGCCCGGACGCACGGGCTTGCGGAACCGCAGCTTGTCGAACCCGAGCAGGTACACCGGCTGGCCCGCACGATCGGGGTTCGCGGTGAGTGCCACGATCCCGCCCACCTGAGCGAGCGCCTCCGCGACCAGCACGCCCGGCATGATCGGATGACCGGGGAAGTGCCCCGCCGCCCACGGCTCGTCCGCGCTGACGAATTTCACGCCCACAGCGCGCACGCCGGGCTCGAGATCGTCCACGCGGTCCACCATGCGGAACGGGAACCGATGTGGCAGCAGGCGTTCGATGTCCTCGACGTTCACTCATCCTCCCGAGGTCGGTCCGCGGCGCGTACAAGGGCTGGCAGGCGTCGCACCGCAGCCAATTCCCGCAACCATTGGCGGTACGGACGCGCCGGCGAACCACCGAGCTTGGACCCGGGCGGGAAGTCGCGCGCTGCCGACGTGAGCGCCGCGAGCACCGAGCCCGAGCCGACGCTGACGCCGTCGATCACGGCCGCGCGGCCGCCCATCACGACGCCGTCTCCGAGCGTAGCCCCGCCCGCGACACCCGAAAACGCCGCCAGCAGGCACCTCGCGCCGACCGTCACGCCGTGGGCGATCTGGACCAGGTTGTCCAGCCGCGAGCCCCGTCCGACGCGGGTCTCGTACAGCGCCGCTCGATCGACACACGCGTTTGCGCCGATCTCCACGTCGTCTTCGACGATGACCGTCCCCAACTGCGGCACCTTCACGATGCGCTCGCCGTCGACGGCGTAGCCGAACCCGTCCGCACCCACGACCGCACCGGGCTTCAGGAACACACGATCGCCGAGCGTGCAGCCCTCCATCACCACCGCGCCTGGCATCACGCGGCACGAGCGCCCGACCACCGCGTCGCGACCGATAAAAGCGAACGACTGCACCCACGTGCCCTCGCCCACGGTCGCGCCCGCCTCGACGACGGCGAACGCGTCGATTCGCGCGCCGGTCACCACCGACGTCGCGTGTACGGCGGCCCGCGGATCGACGCCCGCCTCGGGCCACACCATCGGGTGCAGGGCCGCAGCGGCGCGCGCGAAAGCCGCCCGGGGGTTGGCCGTGCGCAGCGCTACACAACCGTCGGGCACCCGGGCGCCCGCCCCGATCAATACGGCGCCGGCGCCCGTTCCGGCCAGACGCCCGAGCCAGCGGCCGCCCGTGCAGAGCGACAGATCGCTCGCGCCCGCGCGCTCCAGATCGGCCACGCCGCTGATCATCCGATCCGCGGGTCCTTCACAAGCTGCGCCCACCAGGGTGGCGATCTCCCCGGTCGACAACAAGGGCTACTTCCCGGGCGCAGGCTTGGGAGCGACACCTGGCGTCGGCAGCGCTGACATCGCGTTGTAGCGGCGGATCAGCTCGTCCGTCATGTCGACCGTAGCGCCGCCGGAGTACACGACGGCCGCGCGATCGAGCACCACGTCGTAGGTCTTCTCCTTCGCGATCTTCTCGCAGAGGATGCGCATCTTCTCGTCGAGGTCCTGCAGGAGCGCATAGTAGGTCTTCTGCATCTCCTCCTGGTACTGCCCGTATTTGGCCTCGAACTTCTGCTGCTTTTCGACGAGGCCCTTTTCGGTCTCGGCGCGCGCGTCGTCCGACAAGATCATCTGCCGCGCCTGGTAGTCCGCGAAGTCGCTCTCGAGGTCCGTGCGCAGCTTGTCGATCTCGGACTTCCGCGACGCATACATCGTGTCGAGCTTGTCCTGCGCGGCCTTGCCGTCCGTCGTCTCCATGACGGCGCGCTGGAAATCGACCACGGCGACGCCGCTCGCCCACGCTGGAGCAGCGGACACTACGAACGAGAAGACGAACAACCACTGACGCAGCATCAAAGCACCCCGACGAGGGACCCCGACGATTAGCCCAGGGTCGATTCATCGGCCACAACCCGCGACGCGGTGTCAGTCGTCCTGGGGGTCCAGGGGATCCGTTCCACGGTCCACTTCCGAGCCATCGCTGCGGCCTCCGCCGTCCGTGTCACGTTCGGTCGGATCGGTTCCGAAGTCGTTGACCTCCTCGCCGTCGTCCAGCCCGTCGTCGTCGGTGTCGCGCTGGTTCGGGTCGGTGTCGTACGTGTTCACCTCCTCCCCATCGTCGAGCCCGTCGTTGTCGGTGTCGGCCTCGTTCGGGTCCGTGTCGAGCGAGATCTCCTGCGTGTCCGACAACCCGTCTCCGTCCGTGTCCGCGAGCAAAGGGTTCGTCTCCGAGTCGTACACCTCGTACCCGTCGGTCAGGCCGTCCCCGTCCGTGTCGGCCACGTTCGGATTCGTGCCGAGCGCTATCTCCGCGCCGTCCGACAGCCCGTCACCGTCGGTGTCGACGACGATGTCGTCGTTATTGTTGGTCGGATCGGTCTTGTCGACCAGCACCTCGGCGCCGTCGGTCGCGCCGCCGCCGTCCGTGTCCGGATCGTTGGGATCCGTGCCATAAACATTGACCTCGTCCTCGTCGGACAAGCCGTCGTGGTCGGTGTCGATCCCCACCACGGCCGGCGTGTCCGGGACGACGTCTGGCCGCGACGGAGGCACGCAGCCGACGACCACCAAGAGAGAAATCAGGGTCAAGGTGCGCATCTATCCCTCCTCACCAATCAAACGTGACATCGAGACGACTGAACAGATCGGTGCCGGCGCCGACGACGAGCCCGCCGAGCACACCGTCCACCGCGACATGATCGAACCGCAGCGCCGGGCCAGCCGCCACGCTGAGCCCGGGAGCGACGCCCCCCGTGCTCGACGACGCGAACATCGCGTTCTCGGTCAGCGCCCAGGAGGCGGCCTCATCACCCGACGCCGCGACGTTCACGACCCCGCCCTGGTTGAGGAACGTGGTGGCGCGGGCCGATCCGCGCACGCCGAAGTGTTCGGTCGCGAGGTACTCGGCCCCAAGCGAAACGAGCGGCAGGAACGCGCCGTGAGCGCTCGCTTCGAACCGTTCGTGCGCGGTTCCGGCCACCGCGTCGACGTCGCCATTGTCGTCGAAGACCCGCCGTTGGACGAGGTAGCCGCCGCTCGCGGTGCCTACGACGCGCAGGTTCTCCACGGGGCGGTACGTGAGTCCGACCCCCCCGCGAAGGAAGTGGGTGGTGACCGCGACCGTGTCCGTCTCGGCGCGCGCGATCGGCCCCTCGACGGCGTCTGCGACGTCGTTCATCAGGCGGTAATTCGCGAACGTGCCGCCCGAAGCGGTATCGAACTGGATCGCCGGCACGATATCGAGCTTTTCCCCGACGATCGTGACGCGGCCGCCGACCCCGATCCGGCGCGTCCCCTTCAGCCCTACGGTCTGATCGACCACCTCGTCCGTCGCGGCCCAGGATCCGCGCGCCGCAGGGGCGAACGCGAGCTGGTCGTGCCACGCCGACACGCCGGTGTACTCGACCCACGCCTCGGGCACGACCTTTTCGGACGCGCCCACCCAACCGACCGTGCCCGAAAGCCATGACGACCGGGCGCGCTCCTGGACGCTCGTCCACTCGTCGGCGACGGGGTCGGTCTGGGTCTCTGCGCGTGAGCTTGCCTGCCCGAAACCCGCGTAGAGATCCACGCCGATCGCCCCCACGGGCGTATCGAACGCAGCGAACACATCGAGCGGAGGGGCCAGTCCCACCGCCGTCGCGGGGGTGTCGCGCCCGGCGAGCGAGACCGGGTCGCGGAACCGCCCCCCACCGACCTGACCGCTCACCGACGAGCCGTCCATCAACGCGTCGAGCGTAGGGCCGAGCGCAGCGGCTTCGCCGAAGCTCGACGGGTCGCGGTTGAGCGCGAAGCCGAGCGTCATCGTCCCGTTCAGGGCGAACAGACCAAAGCCCCTCGGCGCCAGACCCGCGCCTTCGAAGGGCCCACCTCCAGCGTGGCCGAGGTGGACCTGCACGGTGTCGCGGTACGCGTCCGCGAGGCCCGGGTTCGTGAACACGTTCACGTCCGTCGAGAAATATTCGGTGGTGTCGAGCCCGTTGGGCCACCAGAGGTCAAGCCCACCGACGCCCGCCGCTTCGGATGGGCTCGCCTGCGCGGCGCCGCTCGCCAACAGACCCAGTACGACCACCACGCCTCGAAACATCCAACCACCCCGCGCTATTTTAGCGGTCAATCTTACAGGTTCGACAGACGTACGTCGATAAACGTACCGCCCGCGGGTACGGCAACCGTCAGCGCCGGCTGCGACGCCGTGCCAGGGCCGCTGCGGCGACCAGGCTCCAGCCGAACGCGCCCCCGCCGACGCCATCGCAGCGGCACGTCCGGCCCGCGTACGTGACGGCATCCGCGCCGTTGCAGTTCTGATCGATCCCGTCGTCGGGCACGTCGACCGCGTCCGGGGACACGCCCGCCGACAGGTCGTCGCAGTCAGCACCGCCGGCATCCGCGCCAACAACCCCGTCAGCGTCGCGATCCCAGTCGACCGCGCCGTCACAGTCCTGGTCGATGCCGTCGTACCAGACCTCGTCGGCGGCCGGGTTCACCGCCGGATCGCCGTCGTCACAGTCGAACCCCGACGCCCCGGACACGGCACCCTCTGGCGCCTCGCAGCCGCCGAACGAACGATCCGGGTCGCCCCAGCCGTCTCCGTCGCCGTCTTCGAACCACGCCGCCGCGTCCTCCGCGTCGTCGTCGATCAAGCCGTCGCAGTCGTCGTCGACGGCGTTGCACGTCTCGACCGCGCCCGGGTTCGTCGCGCTCTCGCTGTCGTCACAGTCCAGCGCGTTCGCCGCGAAGCCGTCAGGCAGCGAGCAGCCCATAACGGGCTCACCATCGACGTCACCAAACCCGTCGCGGTCCAGGTCCTGCCATGATGCAACGAGCAGCGCCCGCGTCGCGTCGGCGTCGTCACAGTCGTCGGTCTCTTTGACACCGTCGTTGTCGGCATCCGCGTTCGCGTCCGTGCCAACGACGTGCAGGTCGTCGAACCAGCACCCGGCGTCCGTGCCGTTGTCGTAGCAGTACGTCCCGACCGAGCCTTGCAAGATCGCCGCGTCTACCGCCGACATCACCGGCACGCCATCGAGCCGGACCTCCATCGACGGGCCCTGCGCGACGATCGACAGCCGCTGGGGCGCCGTGGACATCGTCGTGGACGTGGAGTCGAGCACCCGCGCGACGCCGTCCTCCACCGCGTACAGCCAGCCTCCGTTGGTGGTCTGCAAGCCGCCCGTGCCAGCGGCCGGCGCAGCGTCGCCGCGCGCGAACACGACAAGGTAGAAATGGTCGGCGTCCGCCCACCGAAAAACCGCGCCTATGCCGTCGTTGTCGCCCGTCTGCACGGTGACGTCGTACGTGAAGTCGCGAAACGTGCGGTCGGACCGGACGAGCCAGTTGTCGATCGCCTGGCCGGTTCCCCACTGACCCCCGCCGAGGTCGACCGCCGACCCGACCTTGCCACCCACGATTCGCCAGGGGTCACCTGCAAAACCACCCGTATAGCCCGCGCGCGGCAGGAACGCGTTCGTGTCCGGTCCCGGGAAGGTCTCGACGAACTCGGACGCCTGACTCGCAGCGATGAGCAGCGCTAGCATTCACGGAGCGTGACGCCGAAAGGAGCCCCTGTCAACGCGCGTGGCGCGCCTGGGAGGTTGGCGACGCGCCGTTGGTGTTTAGTCTCGTCGGCCGAGGTGAGACCTTGAGCGCCGCGCCCACCATCCCGAACGTCCCCGTCGAGACCCCACCCGTGCGGTGGGCCGGCGAGGCGGTGCTCCCTTCCCGGTACGGCGATTTCCGCATCGTCGCGTTCGAGAGCGTCGACGGAAAGGACTACGCCGTCGTGTTCCGAGGCGATCTCCGCGGCGCAGAAGACGTCCCCGTGAGGCTGCACAGCGAATGCCTCACCGGCGACGTGATGGGGAGCCTCCGGTGCGATTGCCGCGACCAGCTCGAGGCGGCCCTCGAACGCATCGCCCAGCTCGACCGCGGCGCCGTCGTTTACCTGCGGCAGGAAGGGCGTGGGATCGGCCTCGCGAACAAGATCCGCGCCTACGCCCTGCAAGACGCCGGCCTCGACACCGTCGAAGCGAACCACGCCCTCGGCTTCGACGACGACCTTCGCCGGTATGACATCGCCGCCGCCATCCTCCGGGAGCTCGGCGTAAAGAGCATCATCTTGCTCACCAACAACCCGAAGAAGATTCAGGGCATCACGGCCCACGGCATCGTGGTTCACGGCACGCAGGCTGTCCGGACCGCCGAGAACCCGCACAACGCACGCTACCTGGCCACCAAGCGCGCGAAGAGCGGACACTTGTTGTAGGGTCTGCGCATGTGGGTGCTGTTCCTCGCATGTGCCGGCACATCCCTCACCGAGCTTCGCCCCGCCGAGCTGACCGTCAGCGCGGACGCCGTGGAGTTCGGCCCGGGCGCACGTGGCGCTGGAACGGTTCGCATCGTGACGATCGCGAACACGGGTGAGGTGCCGCTCGGGCTCGCGAGCATCGGCCTCGCGAGCGACGAAGACGCGTCCTACGGCCACCGCGGCTCGTTTCAGGTCACCTTCATCGACCCGACCGCGCCGACCGACACCGACGACACCGACGCGACCGACACCGACGCGACCGACACCGACGCGACCGACGACGGGATCGCCGTCGCGCTCGGACCCGGCGAGCGGCTGCCCGTGGAGGTGGTGTTCTCGCCGGTCCACGCGGGCGACAACTTCGACGGGCTCGTGATCACCACCGCCGACGAGGCCGACCCCGACCCACGGCCCGACGTTGCGGTGCATCGCGACGCCGACCGTGGCCGCCTCCTCGTGCCGCTCCACGGCCTGGGCGCCACGCCAGACGCGATCATCGGCCCGCGCACGGTGGACTTCGGCTTCGTGTGGGAGGGCCGCGAGGCGCTCCGCTACGTGACGATACAGAACCGCGGCGACAGCCCGCTCGCCGTCTCGGACGTCTCGTTCGCGGCCGATTGTGACGGAGGCTTCCAGATCGCCGACGCGCCGGCCGAGGGCGGCCTCGTGGACGGCGGCACCACGTCCGTGGTCCAGCTCAGGTTTTCGCCCGCGGGCCCCGGCGAGGCGCGCTGCACGCTGATCGTCGACACGAGCGACGCGGACACGCCTCGGCACGAACTTCACCTGTTCGCGAACCGCGAGTCGGACGCTGGAAACGCGCTTCCCATCGTCGCGATCCATGGCCCGGGTCCGGGTCACGTCCACCAGGGGTGGGGCCCATTGGCGCTCGACGTCACCGTCGCCGATCCAGATCAGCCCGCTCCGAGCCTTACTTGCCGCGTGCGCTCGGCCTGGCAGCGAGACTTCGACGCGATCGCGTCGTGTACGCCGTCGGACGCTGGCCGGTTCGTGATCGAGGTCCCCGTCACCGCGCTGGACCTCGGGCCCGACGTCCTCGTGCTCCAGGCGACCGACGGGTTCGGCGCGACGCGCAAGGCGAGCCTGCCGGTGCTCATCAACGCGAGCTGGCCCGCCGACGACGAAGATGGCGATGGTTGGCCGTGGAGCGGGCGGTTCGGCGACAAAGACGTTCCGGCCGACTGCGACGACGGCGACCTCGGCACCTACCCGTTCGCGACCGAGGTCCTCGACGAGATCGACAACGACTGCGACGGCTTGATCGACGAAGAGACCGAGGCGGGCGACGACGACGGCGACGGCGTGTCCGAGTTGGACGGCGACTGTGATGACGGAGACGCGGGCGTTTACCCCCGCGCGCCCGAGGTGGTCGACAGCCGCGACCAGGACTGCGACGGCCTCGTGGACGAAGACACCGACGCGTATGACGATGACGGCGACGGCTTCGCGGAGGTCGATCGCGACTGTGACGACGCGGACGACGCGGTTCACCCCACCGCGGTGGAGCGCTGCGACAACGGCGTCGACGACGACTGCAACGGCCGCACCGACGCCGCGGAGGCCTGCGCGTCTGCGCTGGATCTGCCGCTCATCGTGGGTGGCCTCGTCCTCGACCGCACGGCGGTGGAGGTCGGCGGCACGCTGATCGCGTCGGTGCATCCTTACATGCCGAGCGGCGGCGCGATGCGAAACGAGTGGGCGATGGAGGACGGTACGGGGCGCTTCGACGACGCCCACGCGGCTCGCGTCGTCTGGACGGCCCCGGACGCCTTGCCCGGAGGGGCTACGGCAACCCGCCTTCGCCTGTCGTACCTCGGCCAGGACGCCGACGGGCACCAGCTGATCGGCTTCTCCGACGTGGACGTCTATGCGCGCGGGCTGCTCGCCCCGCCGATCCTTGTCGCGAACCCCTCGGAAGGCTGCG
>CANNIZ010000093.1 GCA_947505245.1 Pseudomonadota bacterium
AACGTGGTCAGCACGGTGTCCGAGTCGGCCGCGTCCACGAGCGCGTCGCAGTCGTCGTCGATGCTGTTGCAGATCTCGACCGCACCCGGGAACACCTTGTCGTTCCCGTCGTTGCAGTCGTCGCCCACCGCGGCCACGCCGGCCATCGCGGGCCCGCAGTACGCCGACGGCGCGTTTCCGTGGCCGTCGTTGTCGGAGTCGACGTAATACGCGACCGCCTTGCTCGCGGCGACGTCCCAACACAGGAAGCGTTCGATCGGCACCGTCGCCGAGGCGGTGGAATCGTACGCGCCCTCCGGCAGCGTGTTGGGTGACGCGTTCGCGCCGTCCCCCGCGGTGGTGACGGCGGTGAGCCCGAGGTGCGTGACGGTGAGCGTGCCGAGCGCGGTGGGGATGATCGCCTCGTAGAGATCGACGCCCGCGTGCGAGGTGCCCGCGGCGGCCGGGAAGATCGCCGCGTCGACGTTGCCGTCGAACTTGGGCCGCGCCGACGTCGGCACCGAAACGAACGCCGTCGGCGAGCCCAGCGCGAGCGCGTTCCAGGTGAGCACGTCCTGGTTGGTCGCGAGGTCGGGGAGCTTGTCGAACGCGATGGCCGCGTCCCAATCCGCTGTCAGGGGTACGCTCGGGCCCATCTGCACCGACGCTCCGGTGATCACCGCGTCGATCGTGCGGTCGGTGTCATTCAGGTCGGACCCCGCAGCGATGAGGCGACGCACGCCGCCCGTGGACACGTACGGGTTGACGTCCACGAGCAGCAACTCCACGTTCGATTCGTTGGTGTCGGGCTCACCGAACATGTCGCCGCGGATTGCGACGTATACAGCCTCGTTCGTACCGTTGCGATCGGCATCGAGGCTCGTGACGTACATCTCGGTGAGCGTGCCGTCCGCGCCCCAATCGAGCGGGCTCGCGGTGCCGTTGGGGCCGTCTGCCGACGAGACCGCGGCGGGCCTGAGCCAGGAGAGGGCGTCAACGCCGAGCGAGTCGAGCGCGAGAGACGGCATGCCGGGCGTGAACGGGCCCGTGTTCGGGGCCGACATCCACGGGTCGTCCCGGAGCGGGTTCACGTTCACGGGCGTCAACAGTTCAGACGTCTCGTCGCTGCCGGTGATCCCGTTTCCACCAACGTCCGTCTCGTTCTTCTCGACGAGGCTTCGCCGTGCGACCACCCCGGTGCCACCACCAGAAACCGGGTAGACACCAGCGTCCGCGAGGTAGGCGCTCACGACGACACCCGCATCCGGCCCGTCGATCGTCGTGGCTGTCGTCTTCGCAGGGCCGGTGTTCGTCGCGGTCGGGGTCCCATAAACCGCGATATCGACGTCCTTTACGAGGTCCGACGCGCCGTCCCAGTTGAACAACACGACGTTCTCGCCAGCGTTTGTAAGCCCGAGGTGGATGCCTGCCCCGCCCGTCGCGCGGATGAGCATGTCCGGGACCGTGTCAGCGTCCTGCGTGAACTCCATCAACTGCGGGCGGCTGGGCTGATTCTGGAACCGAGCCAGGCTGCCACCGAAGAATTCGGTCAGGAAGGCGTCGGAGTCGTCCGTGATCACCAGCGTGCCATGGGCGGGGATCGTCGCGCCCACAGGAAACTGAACGACGAAGTCCGTGCTCCCGCCGACGGCGAGCGAGCCGTTCACCACGTTCCAGTACTGCAGGTTTGCCGTCACCGAAGAGTCCGAAAGGAAGTAGCTCCCCTTTCCGTTCGCGGTCCCGGGCACGGCGCCGTCGTTCAGGGAAATCGGGGCGTTCGTGGGGTTGTGGATCTCGACGTACTCAGACGTAAAGCCCGTCTCGTCCACCGTGTCGAAGCCGACCTCGGTGATGACCAGGTGCTGCGCCCGGTGCGTCGCCGCGAACGCCACCCCGGCGAGCCCGATCCCCGCGAGCAGCGGAGTTGCAGTGACCGCACCGATAAGGCGACGACGATTCATGGGAGCCCCCAAAGACCCCCCAACGTACCCCGCCCCGTCGCCCGCCGCCGGGCGTTTCGCTACTTCGGCGACCCCGGAAAATCCGGCAGCGGCTCCGCCCCCAACCGAGCGACGGGCAACACGCTGGCCGGCACCTCTCCGCGCACGAGGCCGATCCACCGCCCGTCCCACAGAACGAGCACGCTCTCGGCCGGGACCGACAGCCGCTCGCCTTCAGGTTCCGCGAGGGCCGCCGCGATCGAGAGCCACGCCGGGAGCGCGGTCTTGCCGCCGGTCTCGTTCTCCCCGAGCGTCGAGGTGCCGTCGGTACCGATCCAAACAGCCACCGTGTGACGCGGCGTGAAGCCCACGAACCACGCGTCGACGTTGTCGTTGGTCGTCCCGGTCTTTCCAGCGCGATCGCGCTTCGCGTCGTACGCCTTGCGGGCGGTGCCGGACTTCACCACCTCGCGCAGCATGTCGGCCATCTCGTACGCGACGCCCGCGGGCATGACGCGCTGCCCATCGCCGCCGGGCAGCCGCGCAACGACCTTCCCATCGATCACCACGGGCTCGCCCGCGCGCCCGACCTCGTCCCCGTTCACATCGCGCACGATGTCCAGGTACACCGGCTCGGCCAGCACGCCCATGCGCGCGATCGACGCGTAGCCGACGGCCTGATCCATCGGGGTGATCTCCGAAGAGCCGAGCGCCAGCGTGGGGTCCTGGCGCAGCGGTGACGCCACACCGAGCGCGTGCGCGGTCTCAGCCACCGCAGGCACGCCGGACTCCAGGATCAGCCGCACCGCGACGGTGTTGAGCGACCGCGACAGCGCCGTGCGCATCGGCAACAGGCCCGCGTAGTCGTTGGTGTAGTTCTTCGGCGACCACACCCCGGACGCCCCTGGCAGCGAGATCGGCGCGTCCAACACGGGGTCGATCTGCGTGTGCCCGCCGAGCAGCGCGGTGGCGTACACATACGGCTTGAAGCTCGACCCCGGCTGGCGACGCGCCTGGGTCGCGCGCACGAACCCCTCGAGTCCCACATCCCAGCCGCCCACGAGCGCCAGCACGCGCCCGGTCGCGTTCTCGATCACCACGGCCGCGCCCTCGCTCCACGGACGGGGATCGAGCCGCACTGCGGTGGGGTTCTCGGTGCGACACACGTCGAGCACGTCCCCCGCGCGGATCATCTTCTTCAGCGGCTTGGGCTTCTGCTCGGGCTCCGGGTCGCGCACGAGCGCCTCGCGATCTTCGTCGACGAGGCCGAACCCGAAGTCGCCAGCGCGAAGATCGCCGAGGTCGGCCTCGGGACCGACGAGCGCCTCGAAGCAGGCGCCTTCGTCGGGTGCCTGCAACACGTCCCCTTCCCCGCGATGAAGGCCGTTTCCGCGCCTGAGGAAGGCCTCGAACGCGTCCGGGGAGATTCGGCGGATGGCCCCCCGCCGCCCCTGGCGCTCCTGATGCGAGAGCAGGGCCTCCCGCACGGCCTGATCGGCCACGCCCTGAATCTTGCGGTCGAGCGGCGTCGTCACCTGCAAGCCGCGCTCGAACGGGATGTCCGAGCCCAACACCCGCCGGACCTCGCGTCGCACCGTGCTCACGTAGGCCGCCGCCTCGCTGTCCACCGGCGCCGCCTCGCGCTCGATCACGACGGGCGCGTCGATGAACGCCGCCGCGTCTTCCGGGGTCAGGAAGCCCTCCTCCACCATTCCGCCGAGCACCAGCTCGCGACGGCGCGCGGCGAGCTCCGGGTCGGCCCGCGGCGAATAGCGCGAAGGCGCCGGCACGAGGCCCGCGAGCTCGGCCGCCTGCCCGGCGTTCAGATCGCGCGCGCTGATCCCGAAGTAGTCCTGCGACGCCGCCTCGACGCCGTAATTTCCAGACCCGAGCGCGATGAAATTCACGTACAGCTCGAGGATCTGCGTCTTCGAGAGCTCCTGTTCGAGCCGGTACGCGAGGATCGCCTCCTTCAATTTTCGCTCGTAGCTGCGCTCTTTCCCGACCATCAGGTTCTTCACGAGCTGCTGCGTGAGCGTGGACGCGCCCTGCCGATCGTGGCCCGCGAGGGCGTTCACGATCAGCGCCCGGACGATGCCTTGCACATCCACGCCAGGATGCTGCATGAACCGCCGATCTTCGGCCGTGATGAACGCCTGCCACGTGGTGTCGTCGAGCTCGGCGATCGGCACCCAGACGCGCCGTTCGACGTAGAACTGGTCCACCTGGGTGCCGTCGGCCGCGAACACCCGGCACGCGGTGGGCGGCCGATAGTCGCGGTACGCGGACAGATCTTCTGGAAGGGTCGACAGGACGTGCCGATCGAGCCAGTAGTATCCGTACGCCACGAGCGCGAACGTTGCAGCGAGGACGATGACGATCACGCGGAGAACCGGGACGACGACCCGCCTTGTGAAGCTCGGTTGGGGCTCGGTACTCACGTTCGTGAGTTGTACGGCGGCCGACGCCCCGTCGCAACCCGGCGTGACGCCGACCGCCGCGGTTTCGGTCGTCGCACCCGACCGCGAAATCCTCGATATCGTCGTTGAACGGCCCTTCGTCTGGCCAGGCATCCGGCAGTCCGACGAGGTCGCCGGAATGTTCACCGCGACCTTCGAAGCCGGGCTGCTCGACCTCCCCGACGTCACGGCGCACGTCGAGGGCCTTCCGCCTACGCCCGGGCTCGACGAGCGGCTCCACGCCGGCGAGGTGCGCTGGACGATCAAGCTCGGCCTCGTGCCAAAACCCGACGATCACGTCGAGTTCAGCGCGCTCGTCTGCGACCCGGACGCGACCTGCACCAACCTCGAGTTCGAAGGCGCGCGCGAGGCGCCCTGGCCGGCGATGGCCGACGTGATCGCCGGCACGTCAAAGCTGCTCGGCCGCCAGGCGACCCCCGAGGTCGCAGCGACCTGGGCCACCCCCGCTTCCAACGATCCGTACGCAGTCCTCGTGTGTGGCCGCAGCGCGGCCGTGTTCTACGGAATCAAGAACGCGGTTCCAGAGTCGCTCGTGGGCGACGAACGGCGAGACCCGATCGCCCGCGCCGTCTACATCGACCCCGCGATGCCCCTCGCGTGGTGGATGGTCGGGCGGTTCCGCGCCGCCCGCGGCGAGTGGGGGCTGGCGCGCGAGGCGTTCACGCGCGCAGCGATCGATCGCCCCCAATCGGTCGCTTTCAAGGCGGACGAAGCGAGCGCGCTGCTGCGCAACGAGCGTCCTGCCCAGTCCCACGCCGCCTGGCTCGCCGTTCAGGAGCGGTCCGCCGACGACCCTCGATTCGCCGCGCAGCGTGCCCGCGCGGCCCTCGCCGCGCGTGAGATCCCCGAGGTGCTCGCGGTGCTCGACGGCCTCGGAAAGCGGTACCAGAACGAGCGGACCGTCGCCGAGCTGCGGGTGCGCGTCGCGGAGGCCACCGGCGAGTCGTCGAACTACGACGAGCTATTGGAGCGCTGGCAGGAGGCCGCTCCAAACGAGGCCGAGCCCGTCCGGCGACGCATCGCGCTGCGCGAGGATGACGGTCGGTACGACGAGGCCCTCGCGCTGTGCGAAGACCTCGACGCGCGCGGGGCGACGAACGAGGCCGGGCGCCTCGCGATCGCGTTCCTGATCGGCCTCGGCCGCCTCTCCGAGGCCGCTGAGCGGGCAGACGCCCTCGGAGACGTGGACGTCGCCGCGCGGATCCGCACCCGGGCGGCGCTCGAAGCCACCCCGCAGGCGATCCCCACCTACGCGGCCACGCTCGACGACGCCTACGCCACCGTCGCGCTTGGCGAGTCGCTGCTCGC
The DNA here is from genome assembly GCA_947505245.1 of Pseudomonadota bacterium. Taxonomy (GTDB): domain Bacteria; phylum Myxococcota_A; class UBA796; order UBA796; genus SYKL01. The sequence continues at coordinate 5,708 of CANNIZ010000093.1, forward strand.
TCGCGGGGACGCGATCGGGGCCGTGCGGGCGGCCGATCGGGTGCTCGCAACCGACGCCTGGCAGCCCGAAGCGCTTGATCTTCGAGCCCGCGCGAGCGGCGACGCTGCGACGTTTGCGGCGCTCAGGCGGGCGGAGCCGTCGCGCGTCCAGCAGTAATCAGCTGACGCGCCCAAACACCGCGTGACAAATGCCTGACCGCCCCGCGCGTCTCTCCAGCACAACCCTGGAGACCCCATGCGCAAGACCCTCCTCGTCGCATTCGCCGCCCTGATCGCCGTCCCCGCGTTCGCGTCCCACTGGGGGCCGCTCACGTACACGCGCGAAGCCCACGAGGAGCTCACCGACCTGCGGAGCGCCCTGCGAAACGTGCGCGACCCGGCCGTCCGCGCGGACCTGCTCACGCGCATCGATCGGGTCGACGGGCTCGTGTCCAGCGCCGAAGGCGAGTTCCGTGAGGGTCCACCCGCGCCCGCCGTGTCGTTCGGCGACGCCCGCGCGATGGTGCTGCGCGAGACGTTTGACGACGACAAGCTCGCGGTGATCGGTCGCCTCGCCCGGGAGACCCGGTTCACAACACTGGAAGCGATGGCGATCGCCGATCTTTGCACGTTCGAGACGAACAAGGCCGACGCGCTCGTCGCGCTCTATCCCGCGGTCACCGATCCGCAGCGGTTCGGGCTCTCGCTCGACATCCTCACGTTCGCGTCCACCCGCCGCGAGGTCGAGAGCGCCCTCGGGCTGTGACGGTCACGAGGTGCGATCGCTCGCAGCGCCCCGGACACTGCGTTAGCCCTCGCCCATGGCGAAGGCACCCGCGATCGACGACAAGCACGGCTTCATCCGAGCCGTGTGTGACGTATGCAAGAACCCCGACGTGTGGCTCACGTGCAACACGTGCAAGAAGTCCGACCGGTTCGTGTCCGAAGACAAAGAGGTGCGCTGCCATTGCGGCGCCACCTACGCCTTCGCGACCTGCACCTGCGGCCAGAAGGTCCTGCGCGAGAAGCTGTTGTGGGTCCCGTTCGACAAGGGGCCGATCGCCCTCGCCGAGTGGGAGATCGACTGGGGCCAGATCGTCGTGATCACCTTTGTCGTGGTGATGGTGATCGTGCTCATCGGGGCGATCGGATTCGCCACCCAGATGTGAGCCGGTCCCCGCGCACATGACCGCTCACGCCCTGCACGTCGACCTGTCGCCGATCTCCGACGGCAACACCTGGACGCTCTCGTTCGCGCAGGACGAGGCGCGCATGGGCTTCGTCGCGAGCGGCGAGCACGCGTTCGCGCGCCGCCTGTGTGCGATGTTCGGTGATCCGCTCCCCGAAGCGCCTCCCGGCGATCGAGTCGCCCGGTACGCCGCGGCCCTCGCGGAACACGACAACGGAGACCGTACGTACTCCGCCGCACGCGAGGCCGATCCCCAGGGGGTCGCGCGGTACCTGCTGCGCCTGCGCGATGACCTTCGACGCGCTGGCTGGGACGGCCGGAACCTGCTCGGGAGCGTTCGCCTCGCCGAGCTCGCCACCCTCGAACGCCGTCTCCCCGACCTCCCACCCGGTGCGGCCGACGCCGTCCATCGCGCGCTCGCGTGCCTGCCCGCGACCCTGCCCCCGCTCGCGGTCACGCTGATGGCCCCGGAAGACCACTACGCCGCGATCGTTCGGACGCTATGTGCACGGCTTCGCGCCGCCGGCGCCGAGGTCAAGCCGCGCGAGACGCCTCGCGTCCTCGGCTTCACCGACCTCGCGAGGGTCGCGTCTGAGGCCGGTCGGAGCGAGCTTCGCGGGGACGGCTCGCTGATTCGACTCGAAGCCGAGACGCCCTGGGAGGCAGCGCTCGCGGCCGCCGCATGGATGCGCGATCACCAGGGTTCTCGCGCACTCATCGCGCCGACCGAGGTCGACGTGCTCGACCTCGCGCTGGGACGCGCCGGGCTCCCTCGCCTCGCGCCGTCAAATCCGAGCCGGTGGCGCTCGGCCCTCCAGGTTCTCCCGCTGCGCCTCGCGATGCTGTTCGCGCCGCGCGATCCAACGGCTGCGGCCGAGCTGTTGTCGTTGCCGACGGGTCCGCTGCGCGAGGCGAGCCCCCACCTGCGCCGCGCCCTCGAACAGATGCCAGGCATCGGTGGACCCGACTGGACACGCGCGATCGCGATCGCGTGCGAGAACGCCCTCGGACAGGACCCTCCCGCCCGGGGCGACGTGGCCGCCGAGATCGAGCGGTGGTTCGGCGGCGAGGTCTACGACGCCTACGAGGGCGTGCCGGCGCAGATCGCGGCCGACGTTTGCGACGACGTCGCGCGCTGGGCCCACGAGCAGGCCCGTGTCGGCCCGCTCGAGCCCGACCCGTTGCTGGATTCCGCCGCGTCGGTAGCGTCGGCGCTGAGCCGCATGCTTCGCCTGTCGGGCGCCGCGAAGGTGCCTCGCCTCGCGTTGTTCGCGCTCCACGATCTCGCCCTCGGCTCGGGCGTCGACCGGCCCATGCGGGTCCCCGAAGTCGGCCGCCCCGCGCTCGTCGAGCAGCCCGGGTCCGTGTCCGCACCCGCGACCGAGGTCATGTGGTGGGGGTTCATCGGTGGCGTTGGCATCGCCGCGACGTTCGAGCCCTGGACCCGCGCCGAGCGCGACGCGGTGCGCCACGCAGGCGTCACGCTACCTCCGCCCGGGCAGGCGCGGACCGTCGAAGCCTGGGGCTTTCGCCAGGCCGTGCGCTCGGCGCGGGAGCGGCTGGTGCTGGTGCGATGGCGAACGTCCGGACGCGACTCCACCCTGCCGCACCCCTTCGAAGACGAGCTCCACGCGCGCTTCGGCGACCTGTCGCGGATCACGATCACACCTGAGGACGCGCTCGCAGGACGCTCCGATTGGCGACCCGCCGCCGACCCGCTCCCGGTCGTGTCCGCCGTGTCGCCCCGCCGCCTGTGGCGCCTGCCACAGAAGTCGATCACCCCCCGTACGCCGCTGTCACCGACGCAGATCGAGCACCTGCTGGCGTGCCCCCTCCAGTGGTTCCTCGGCGATCGCCTGCGGTGGCGGCGCCCGAACGTTACCCGACTGCCCACGGGCCCCCGCCTCCTCGGCTTGTTCGCACATCGGCTGTTGGACGAGGTCCTGAACACCTGGAGCGAGGGTCACCCGGACGAGCCAATCCCTGCCGCGCACGTCCAGCAAGAGATCGGTCTCGCGTTCGACCGGCGCGTGGAGACCGAGGCCGCGCCCCTCGCGCGCGCTGGCGCCCGCCTCGAGCGGGACGCGATGCGACGCCGCATCGTCGACGCAGCCGCGGGGCTCGCACACGTGTTGGCCTCCGGCGATTGGATGATCGACGGCTCCGAAGTCGTCGTCGCTGGAGGGTTCGCGCGCCTGCCGTGGGAGGGCCGCGCGGACCTCGTCGTCCGGCGCGCCGACGGCGGCCGGGCCGTGATCGACTTCAAGACCGGACGGCTCGGCGAGCGAATCGACCAGCTCAAGCGCGGGGCCACCTGGCCGTTGGCGCTGTACGCCGCGGCCGTGCGCGGGGCGCTCGGTGCACCTCCGTTGGCGATCTACGATCTCCTCGACGCCCAGCTCGCCAGCAACGATCCCGCAGCCTTCCCGGACGCGATCCCCGCAGCAGGACCAGCGGCCGACGAGGTCGTCGGGCACGCGCAGCAGATCTGGCGCGACTGGTGGCAGGGCCTCGATCGCGGTTTCGTCGCAGCCACCGCGACGCGAGCCCGACCCGGCCTCAGCGAGGAGTGGCAGGAGGCCGTAGGGACGGCCCTCCCCGGCTTCGAGGCCGCGCCCTGCGACGTCTGCGATTTTCGCGTGTTGTGCACCGCCCCGGTGCTCGCGTGAACGACTCGAACATCACCCTCGTCGCCGCGAGCGCCGGCACCGGAAAGACGCACCGCCTCACCGAGACGGTCGTCCGCGCGATCGTCGAAGGGCGCGCGCGTCCCGAGGGCGTGGTCGCGATCACCTACACCCGGCGAGCGGCCGCCGAGCTCGCTGGACGCATCCGACGCGCGCTGATGCAGACCGGACGCTGGGACGCCGCCACCCGCCTCGGCGACGGGTACCTCGGCACCATCCACAGCGTTTCGGACCGCCTGCTCCGCGAATTCCCGCTTCAGGCCGGGATGTCACCCGACCACGTGTTGCTCGACGAGGTCGGAAAACAGCGCCTGTTCGGCGAGGCGATCGACGCCGTCGTCGAGGAGCATCGCGAGATCGGCGCGCTCGCGCGTCGCATGAGCGCAGAGCCCGAATGGGTTTCGGTCGTCCGCGACCTCGTAAGGGACGCACGAGCGAACGGTATCGACGCCGACGGGCTGCGCGCGTGTGGCCTCACCAGCACCGAAGAGGTCGCGGCTCTGCTCGGCGCCTCCGCCGACGAACACGACGACTGGTCCGACGCGCTGTCCAGCAGCCTCGCAGCCGTGGTGGCCGCCCATGACCACCGCCACCGCAGCAAGGTCGACACCGAGCGGTTGAAGGTCGCGCACCGCGTCCAGCGCGATCTTCGCGACGCGGGGCCGGCCTGGGGCGACCTCGAAGCGCTCTCGACCGAGATCGCCGGGCTGCGCTGGCTCGACGCGGTCTCGCCCGCGTTCATCGCAGCCGTCGACCGGCACCGCACCCACCCGCGGTTTCACGACGACGTGAAGGGGCTCACGAGCGGCGTGTTCCGCGTCGCTGCGGCCGCGATCGACGCGTACGAACAGAAGAAGCGCGCCCACCGCGCGATCGACTACGACGACATGCTGGTCGGCGCGCTCAACCTGCTCGAACAGGACGACGTCGCAGACGAGATCGCGCACCGCGTCGACCTCGTCGTCGTCGACGAGTTCCAGGACACCTCGCCGCTCCAGCTCGCGATCCTCACCCGCCTCGCGGAGGTGTGCGGCGGCGCGCTGTGGGTGGGCGATCCCAAGCAGGCGATCTACAGCTTCCAGGGGGCCGACCCCGAGCTGATGCGCGCTGCAGTCGCCGCGGCCGCCGGCGAAAAGCCGATCGAGGTGCTCTCCGTCTCGCGGCGCTCGCGACCCGGGCTCGTCAAGTTCACCAGCGACCTGTTTGTGCCCGCCCTCGGGCGCCACGGACACCGGCCCGAACAGGTCGCGATCGGCGCCGTGCGCACCGATCCACCCGGCCTCGTCGACACGCCGTTCCTCGAGCTGTGGGGCGTGCGCGGCGACGACCGCTACCGCCAAAGAAAGGAGGCCCAGGCCATCGCGTGCGGCATCGCCGCGTCACTCGCAGACCAGACCCCGGTCGAAGACGGCGTGCTGCGACCTGCGCGCGCCGGTGACTTTGCGGTGCTCGTGTACAGCAACAAGGGCTGCGAGCTGGTCGCCGAGTCGCTGCGGAGGTTCGGAATCCCCGTGCGGGTGCGGCTCTCCGGGCTGCTCACCACCACCGAGGCGCGCCTCGTCCGCGCGGCGCTCGGTATCGTCGCCGACCCCAACGCCGTCGTGCCCGCGATGGAGCTCGCCTGGCTCGGCGGAGGCGGCGCGCTCGACGCCGACGCTTGGCTTCAACGCGCCACGGTCGCGTCGATCCCGTTCGACGATGACGCCCTCGTCAAGGTCGTGCGGGAGCTCGCGACCACCGCGCGCGATCTCGACCCGATCGAGGTGTTCGACCGAATCATCCACAGCTGCGACGTCGTCGAGCGCTGCTCGGCGTGGCCCGAGGCCGGTCGAAGGCTCGCGAACGTCGAAGCGCTGCGCGCCGAAGTTCGCACCTACGCCGACGAATGCGCGCTGTCGCGACGCGCGTGCACCGTCGCGGGCCTCGTCGGTCACCTCGAAGATCTCGAGCAGCGCGCCGAGCGCACGTCGGGTGCCAAGGACGCACGAGCGGCGATGGGGACGCAGCAAGCGATGCCGTCGGACCCCGACGCCGTCACCGTCACCACCTGGCACGCCGCGAAGGGTCTCGAGTGGCGCATCGTCGTGCTCGGCTCGCTCGATTGGGAACGACGCGACTCGCCGTTCGACCTCGCTGTGGAGCCCGCGGACGTGTTCGATGCGACGCGCCCGCTCGCGGGTCGCCGCGTGCGGTGGTGGGCGAACCCGTACCCCGGCCGCGCGAACACGACGCTCGCCCACCGGGCCGCGGCCACGCCCGCCGCGCGCCGGCGCGAGCAGCGCCTCGCCGAGGAGCGCGTGCGGCTGTTGTACGTCGGCTTCACCCGCGCGCGCGACCGCCTGATCCTCGCGGTCGACACCACGACGAAGCCGGCCGATCGCTGGCTTTGTGAGCTCGAAGACGCGGACGGCCGACGGTTGCTGCGGCTCCCCTACGACGCCGTCGGCACGCGCGACGACGTGGCGGACGCCGTCCTCGCCGATGGAACCCGCGTCCCGTGCAGGGTTCGCACGTTGCGCGCCACGCTTCCCCAGCCGGTCGAACTTCCGCGTCGCACCCACGTCCTCGCCCGCGGCGTGCCCGAATCACGTCACGCTGAGGTCGTCCACCCCTCCTCGGTCGATCTCGAAGGCCAGTGCGCCGTCGTCGTCAAAGGCGCCCTCGCGATGGAGGGCCGCGTTCGCATCGACGCCCCGGTCGAGCGGATGGACGACGTGGGAAACGCGATCCACGGGTTCCTGTTGAGCGACGACCCCGCCGCCCCGGTCGCGACCCGGCGCGCCCACGCGTCGCGCGCGATCACCGCGTTCGACGTCGCCGGAATGGTCCAGCCCGACGACCTGCTAAAGAACGGCGACGCGCTGTTTCGCTTCGTGACCACGCGGCTCGGCAAGGCGCGCTGGCTCCGCGAGTGGCCCGTCCGCTGGGTGTTGCCCGACGGACGTGTCATGGTCGGGGAGATCGACCTCCTGCTCGACTTCGGCGACCGCTACGTCGTCGTCGATCACAAGGCGTTCCCCGGCGATGCGGTCGAACGCGATGAGCGCGTGAGACACCACGCGGGTCAGCTGGCGGCGTACCGGGCCGCGGTGGAGCGAGCCACCGGAAAGCCCGTCGCGCACCTGTACCTCCACTTTCCTGCGCGCGGCGAGATGCAGGAGGTCGGCGTTCCGAAGGACGCGTTCCAGCGGTGGTTGAGCGCATCGGCCGGGTCCCGCGTCACCCGACCACCTCTCCAACCCGAGCTCACGCTCCCCGCCGCCGAACCCGTCCCCGAACCCGCCGCCGAACCCGTCCCCGAACCCGATCCCGCGCGCCCAAAGCGAAAGGCGACCGAGCCCCCGCCGCCCGAACAGCTCGGACTTCCGTTCGGTCCGCCGCGCTGACGCGCCGATCACAGTGGGAAACCCGCCTCAGTTCGGGTACATTCACGCCATGCGTAGGCTCGTGCTGCTGCTGGGCGCGCTCGGGGCGTGCAAGAACGACACCCAGATCGCCGTGATCGAAGGTGAGCTGGCTGCGTCGCCCGACCTCGTCGATGTTGGCGACCTCGTCGTCGGCGACCAGACCGACGCCACCATCCACCTGGTCCACACCTCAGGCCAGGCGCTCACCGTCCTGTCAAGCGAACTGCAGAACCTCGAAGGCGACTTCTTCTCGTTCGACGACGCCCAGCTCCCGATCGACCTGCCGATCGACGGGGCCATCGATCTGCACGCGCGCTACGCGCCGACCGCGCCCGGCTGGCACCGCGCGCGGTTGACGCTCGTGAACAACGGCTACCAGACCCAGGTCGGCATCGACGTGCGCGCCCACGCCGTCCTCGGCGTCGCCAACGTCTACCCGCGCCTGCTCGACTTCGGCGAGGTCGACGCCGGACAGGACCATTCGCTCGCGCTCACCGTCGTCAACGAAGGCAGCAGCCCGCTCACCGTGCTGGGCGCCAACTTCGACGTCGCCGGGTTCCACGCCGAAGACGCGTTCCCGCTCGACCTTCCCGTCGGCGAGTCGTTCGACCTCACCGTCGTCTATGCGAGCGACGCGGGTGATGGGGTCCACGGCGCGCTCACGCTCGACCTCGGCGCGTACGTGAGCATCGCCGACGTCACCGTCGTCGTAAACGACTGCGAGAACGGCGTCCCGTCCGCCTATGACGTCGACAAAGACGGCTTCACCTCGTGCACGGGCGATTGCGACGACGGGGACCATGACGTGAATCCGGGCGCGATCGAAGGCAACTTCGGGGACGGCGTCGACGACGACTGTGACGGAAAGATCGACCAGGGCACGGATCGCTACGACGACGACGGAGACGGCACGACGGAACAGACAGGCGACTGCAACGACGCCGATCCTGCCGTAAACACCGCTGTCGTCGAAGACTGCGACAACGCAAAGGGCGCCTGTGAGAACGGCATCGACGACAACTGCGACGGGCAGATCGACTACGGAAGCGCCGACGGCGACTTCGACGGCTACGCCGAAGGCGGGAGCGACTGCGACGACGCCGACGCGACGCGCCACCCGGGAGCCCCCGAGCTGCCCGACGGCAAGGACAACGACTGCGACGGCCTCGTCGACGAAGGCACCACGAACTCCGACGATGACGGCGATGGGAAGACCGAAGCCCAGGGCGACTGCGACGACACCGACCCCGCCGTCGCCCCCGGGAAGGCGGAAGTGCCGGACTTCAAGGACAACAACTGCGACGCACGCATCGACGAAGGCACCCCAAACGCCGACGACGACGGCGACGGGTTCTCCGAGGTCGGCGGGGACTGCAACGACGCGTCCAACGCGATCAGCCCCGGCCGACGCGAGATCGCAGGCAACGGCGTCGACGAGGACTGCGACCCGCTCACCGGCCCGTGATCAGCCTCGGTTCCGCCGGTCGCGCGCCCGGAACCCCGTGACCCGGTCGACCACGTTCAGCATGGAGATCCCGAGCTCCGCGAGCCCGACCGCGACCGGGTCACCGTCCTCCACACGGTTCGCGGCCTGGTGCAGCCGCACGCGAAGCCGCTCCTCGACGCGCCCCAACCGCCGCGCGAGGTGGTCCCTCACCCCTTTGGGCACTGGGACTTGCCGTCCTTGGTGAACCGCGCGATCGCGTCGAGCGTGTCGGTCACGCCGCCAGCGGCGAACCAGGACGCCGCGCCCGCCGGGATCGACCCGCCCGGATCGCTCCAAACGTAGTACTCGACGAGCGTGTGGGCCGCGTCGACCGACAGGAGCAGCCACGCGCCCTTCGTGAACGCCACGGGGATTCCGTCGGCGACGGCCTGCTTGCCGCGAACCGACGTGACCTCGGTAGCGTCGGTGCTGCTCGTCCACCACAGCTCGCGCACCGCTCCGCCGCTGTCCGCGCCGATCTTGTCGTTCGCCGTCAGGATGGTGATCCACCAGCGGTCGCTCACCATCGGCACCGGCAGGAATTGCAACACGTGCCGCCCGCTCGCGCACGGGGCCCCGGAGAGCAGCTCCGAGTAGCCGGTGGACGTGTACCCGGGGTGGTGCGTCTCATCGTTCAGGCCCGCCCACAACGACGCGATGTCCACGTCGATCAGGCCCACGCCGTACGCCTTGCGCGCAGCCACCCCGGGCACCTCGACGAGCCCCGTCGCGACGGTGCCGCTCGCCGCGGTCCGGTAGGCTTCCTCGGGGACCGCCGGAACGCCGCTGTCATGCCGCTCGGCGCGGTAAGGCGCGCTCGCCTGCACGGCCGCGAGCACGACCTCCAGCGTCGGGGTGCCTGCGAGCAGGATCATGCCGACTTTACCAGCCGAACGGCGCGGCTCTTGCCGACCTTCAGCACCAGACCGTCGCCAACGTCGGGCAGCGCGGCTTCGCGCTCGACGACCTTCTCGCCGCCGAGCGTTACACCGCCGCCTTCGATCGCGCGCCGGGCCTCACCCTTGGACTTCGCCAGCGCGCCGCGCACGAGCGCGTCCACCACCGTTCGATCCTCCGGGAGCAGAGCCACCGTCGGCAGGTCCGCGGTCGCCTCCCCGCGCGACATCGCCGAGCCCGCGGCGTCCGCCACGGCCGTCGCTTCGGCGCCGTGCACCAGCGTGGTCACCTCGCGCGCGAGCACCCGCTTCGCCTCGCGCACGTCGGCGCCCTGCAGCGCCTCGAGCCGCGCGATCTCGTCGAGCGGGACGAACGTGTAGAGCTTGAGGAACCGCCCGACGTCGCGGTCATCGACGTTCAGCCAGTACTGGAAGAAGTCGAACACGGGCGTGCGGTTCGCGTCGAGCCACACGGCGCCGGCCGCGGTCTTGCCCATCTTGGCGCCGCTCGCGGTCGTGGTGAGCGGGAACGTGAGCCCCCAGGCGTCTTTTTCGTCGACGCGCCGGATCAGGTCGGTGCCGGCGAGGATGTTCCCCCACTGGTCGTCGCCGCCGATCTGCAGCTGGCAGCCGAACCGCCGGAACAGCTCGAGGAAGTCGTAGGCCTGCAGCAGCTGGTAGTTGAACTCGATGAACGACAGGCCCTTCTCGAGGCGGAGCTTGTACGCGTCCGCCGTGAGCATCTTGTTCACGGAGAAGTGCCGCCCGATGTCGCGCAGGAACGCGATGTAGTTCAGCTTCAGCAACCATTCCCCGTTGTCGATCATGTGTCCGCGCACGCCGTCCACCACGAGAAACCGCGACAGCTGCGTTCGCATCCCCGTCATGTTCTTTGCGATGTCGTCGGACGTCAGCATCTGGCGCAGCTCCGTCTTTCCCGACGGATCGCCCACCATCGCCGTGCCGCCACCCACGACCGCGATCGGCACGTGGCCCGCGCGCTGCAGGTGCGCCATCGCCATCACCGGCAGCATGTGCCCGATGTGCAGACTGTCGGCGGTGGGGTCGAACCCCGCGTAGTAGGTCACCGTCCCCGATGACAGCGCCTTCTTCAGCGTCTCCGGGTCCGTCACCTGCTTAACGAAGCCCCGACTCTCGAGCGTTGTCCACGCGTCCATTGCGTCACTCCACCAAGCTCCGTACAATCCCGCCCCACTCGGGGCAACTTTGGACCAACCGCCAGACGATCGACGCGCGCGCGATCTCCTGCGTTCCGGCGAGCTCGCCATCCGGCCCTGGCCGGGCGAGCGCACGGTCCGCATGTTGGTCTGGCGCACCGCGCGGCGGCCGTGCGGAAACTCGGCAAAGCTGTGGAAGAAGGTCGGCGCGGACGATCCCTACGCGCTGCCGCCGGACTTCCCGAAGTCCGAGCACCGCACCGTTTACGCGTCGGGCCGCTTCGTGCGCATCGACCACGCCGAAAAGAAGCCGGTCTCGCCCGGCAAGGGCGTCCCAAAGGCCGCTCCGCCGCCGAAGTCGCCAGCCCCGAACCCCGCGTCCGCGAAGGCCAAGGCCCCGTCGTCCGGAAAGGCCGCCCAGGAAGAGGAAGATCCGGTCAAGGCAGCCGCCAAGGCAGCCGCCACCGAAAAATTCCGCGAGCTCTCCGAGCGCATCCAGCAGAAGGCGGCCCAGAAGAACCCCAAGGGCCCACCGACGCAGCAGCACACGCCGTCTGCGAGCCGCGCCCCGCAGGCGCCAAAGGCCCCCGAGCGCGCAAAACACGCGTCCCCCGGCCCGTCGCGCACCGCGCCACCGCACTCAGGCGTCGCGTTGCCGGCGTCCGCAGGCAAGGGCGCGGCCGACTTCGATCGCACGCCGAAGATCATCCAACACTCGCCAGCCACCACTCCCGCGGGGAGGATGCGCGCGCAGGAGCGGGCGAACACCCAGAGCAAGGCGCCTCCAGCGCCGCCACCGCCAAAGGTGTCGCAGCCGATTCAGAAGGCCGCGCCGCCCGTGCAGAAGGCCGCGCCGCCATCCGCCGCCAAGGCCGCGCAGGAGTCGCCGCCCGCGTTCCGCAACGATCCGCCGCCCGCCGCCCCGGCCCCGCGGCCGTCCGAGCAGCCGGGCCCGTCCCACGCGCCGCCCGCGCTCGCAAAGATCGCCCCCGTCGGGCCGAAGTCGTCGAAGGACCTCAAGATCGGGCAGGAGATCAACATCCCCCAGCTCGACCTCCCAAAGGGCGCCCTGAACAAGCTCGGCGCCGCTTCTGTCGTGCCGCTGCGTCGCGCCACCCGGGTCGAAGAGGCGCCTCCGCCAGAGGTGAGCACGGCCCCGAAGCCGCCCGTCCAGCGCGCGCCGCCCCTTCCGGGCTCGGGTGGCGGCATGGACGACCTGTTCGGTGGGGCCGCTCAGGAAGGCCGCGTGCGGGTCGGCCGAGCGAAGCCGAAGAGCGAATAACGGTCCTGCCCCCCCCCCCCCATTTTCGCTCCCGCGAGTCTCGGATAGAGTCGCCGCGGAGGCGGAATGAGGTCCTGGATCGTTTGTGTCGCGTTGGTGTTCAGCTGCAAGCCCGGCGACGGAAAAGACGACGAACTGTTCGCGCTG
>CANNIZ010000094.1 GCA_947505245.1 Pseudomonadota bacterium
CTGGCCGAGCTCGAGGCCGAGATCGCCACCGCCCAGGCAAACTACCAGGCCGCCCACGACGCCGAGGCGACGCGCGCCTCCCGCGCCGACAGCCACGCCGGCGCCGATCTGCCTGTCCCGAAGGCGCTCCCCGGGCCCGACGACGGCCGCGCCGGCCTCCCCAGGCCACCGCCGCCTTCTGCGCTGCCCCCGCCGAGCTCGCCGATCAGCGCGTCCCGTGGGCCCACCCCGGTGGAGGCCGCCGAGCAGCTTCGCCGATTTGCGCGCGCGACCGCTGACGAGCGCGCGTCCATGATCCCGGACCTTCAGAAGACCGGGGACCTCGTGCTCGCCGCCGCCCAACGCCTGCGCCTCCCCGGAACCGACCCCGAGCTTGGCCGGGGTGCGGCCCTCGCGGCGCGCCACCTCGAGATCACGTCGTGGGCGTCGAGCATCCGGCGCATGTTGTCGGACCCGGACGCCGGCGTGCGCGCCGAGGCGGCCGAGGCGATGGGTTCGGTCGGGCGCGGAATGGCGATCATGACGGCGCTCGCGGCGGTGTTGACCGACCGCGACCCGCTCGTGCGCGCCGCCGCCGTGCGCGGCCTCGGCGCCCTCGGCAAGACGCTCTCGCGGCCCGACCTCGTGCGCCAGCGCCTGCTCCTGCTCCAGAACGACGCCTCGACCGACGTGCAGCAGGCGCGCGACCTCGTCCTCGCCGCGCTCGACAAGGCCTGATCGGCGGATGCGAATCCTCGGCATCGACGAAGCCGGACGCGGCTGCGTGCTGGGCGCGCTGTACGTCGGGGCGTTCCTCACCGACGGCGTCGACGATCAGCGCCTGATCGACGCAGGCGCCGACGACAGCAAGGCGCTCACTCACGCAAAACGTCTGCGGGCGCGGGCCCGCCTGGCCACGCTCGGTACCGTCGAGGTGGTGGCGATCCCGGCGACCCGCATCGACGAGGGGAACCTGAACACGCTCGAGGAGGACGCGATCGTCGCGCTGATCGAGCGTTGGAAGCCCGATCGGGTTGTGATCGACGCGCTCGGCCACCCCCGCACGCTTCCCAAGATCGTCGCGCGACTGCAGTCGCGGGTGTACGCCGCCGAGTGGCTCATGGAGCCGAAGGCCGACGCGCTGTATCCGGTGGTCGGCGCCGCCTCGATCTTCGCAAAGACCGACCGCGACGCCGCGCTCGCGGTCCTCGCCACAGCGCATGGAGACCTCGGCTCGGGCTATCCGGGCGACCCGAAGACGAAGGCGTGGCTGGCCAAGCACCACGCGACGGGGAAGGCGTGGCCAGCGTTTGTGCGGACGAAGTGGGCGACGATCACGAACCTGACGAATCCCACGCTGTTCTGACAGGGCCTCGATGCGCCTTCGAGCGTGGTAATTTCTCGCAGAGACGCAGAGACTGGGCAGAGTTCGCAGAGGGCTCTCATTTTCAAGACCCCTCTGCGCTTCTCTGCTCATTCTCCCGCGCGCTCTGCGAGAAATTACGCGCTCGCATCACGCCCGCCTCCCCGGAGCCAAAAACAGAAACCCCCGGTCGACTCGCGTCGACCAGGGGTCCTGGAACAAGCCGCCGAAGCGAACTTGCTACATGTCCATGCCGCCCATGCCGCCCATGCCGCCCATGCCGCCGCCACCACCCGGGTGACCGCCGGCCGACTTCTTCTCGGGGATCTCGGCGACCATCGCTTCGGTGGTGAGGAGCAAGGACGCGACCGAGGCCGCGTTCTGCAGCGCCGAGCGGGTGACCTTGGTGGGGTCGATGATGCCCATCTCGACGAGGTCGCCGTACTTGGCGCCGCGACCGTCGTAGCCGAAGTTGCCCGTGCCGTTCGCGACCTTGTCGAGGATGACCGCCGGCTCGAGGCCCGCGTTCGACACGATCATGCGCAGGGGCTCTTCGAGCGCGCGGCGGATGATGTCCACGCCGAACTTCTCTTCGGCCGTGACCTTCACGGCCGCGAGCGCGCGACCGGCGCGGATGAGGGCGACACCGCCACCGGGGAGGATGCCTTCCTCGACCGCGGCCTTCGTCGCGTGCAACGCGTCTTCGACGCGCGCCTTCTTCTCCTTCATCTCGACTTCCGTGGCCGCGCCGACGCGCACGATCGCCACACCACCGGACAGCTTGGCGAGGCGCTCCTGGAGCTTCTCACGGTCGTAGTCCGACGTGGTCTCGTCGACCTGGTGCTTGATCTGCTGGATGCGCGCCTTGATGTCTTCGGTCGAACCGGCGCCGTCGATGAGCAGCGTGTTGTCCTTGGTGATGACGACGCGCTTGGCCGAGCCGAGGTCCGCGATCTGGACGTTCTCGAGCTTCACGCCGAGCTCTTCCGCGATCATCTTGCCGCCCGTGAGGATGGCAAGGTCCTGCAACATCGCCTTGCGGCGATCGCCGAAGCCCGGGGCCTTGACGGCCGCGCACTGCAGCGTGTTGCGGAGCTTGTTGACGACGAGCGCGGCGAGGGCCTCGCCTTCGACGTCTTCCGCGATGATCAGGATGGGGCGTGCGAGCTCGACGACCTTCTCGAGCAGCTTGAGCAGCTCGCGCATCGACGAGATCTTCTTCTCGTGGATGAGGATGAGCGGGTTCTCGAACACCACTTCCATGCGATCGCCGTCGGTGACGAAGTAGGGCGACAGGTAGCCGCGGTCGAACTGCATGCCTTCGACGACTTCGAGCGTCGTCTCGAGGCCCTTGTTCTCTTCGACCGTGATCACGCCTTCCTTGCCGACCTTGTCCATCGCGTCCGCGATGCGCTTGCCGATCTCGCTGTCGCCGTTGGCGGAGATGGTGGCGACCTGCTCGATCTCTTTGTTGTTCGAGATCGGACGCGAGAGCGTCTTCAGGTCGGCGACGATCGCCTCGACGGCCGCGTCGATGCCGCGCTTCAGGTCCATCGGCGAGTGACCGGCCGCGACGAGCTTGCTGCCCGTGCGGAAGATGATCTGCGCGAGGACGGTGGCGGTGGTGGTGCCGTCGCCGGCGACGTCGGACGTCTTGGAGGCGACCTCCTTGACCATCTGGGCGCCCATGTTCTCGAACTTGTCTTCGAGCTCGATCTCCTTGGCCACGGTGACGCCGTCCTTGGTGACGACCGGCGCGCCCCAGGACTTCTCGATCACCACGTTGCGCCCGGCGGGCCCGAGGGTGACTTTGACCGCGTTCGCGAGCGTGTCGACGCCCGCGAGGATCTTGTTCTTTGCTTCGACGTCGAAGATGATTTCCTTAGCTGCCATTGTAAAACCTCGTTCTAAGTGGTGTTGGGCCCGCCGGGGGCCAGGGGCAACGCCCCGGTGGGGGTGCGGGGGCAAAGCCCCTGCCAGGCCGCGAAGCGGCCGACGATCAAGCTTCGATGATGCCGAAGATCTCGTCTTCGCGGAGGATCAAGCGGTCTTCACCGTCGACCTTGATCTCGTTGCCGGCATACTTGCCGAACGCGACTCGATCGCCGACCTTGACGACCAGGGGCTTGATCTCGCCGGCTTCGCTGACGCGACCCTGGCCGATGGCGACGACGAGGCCTTCAGCAGGCTTCTCCTTCGCGGTCTCGGGCAGGAACAAGCCGCCCTTGGAGCGGACCTCTTCTTCCATCCGCTTGACAAGGATTCGATCATAGAGAGGACGAACGTTCATTTTCGGTACTCCTTGCGACGACGACGACCAGCGGTGTACGCTGAGCCAGATGGATCACAGGGATTTCGGCGCCGGACAGAACCCGGAGACACCTGCAACCCCTTGCGCGCCGAGGGGTATTCACCCCAGCCTCGAAGTCAACCCCCTCCAACTTCTGCCGACAGCACCAAGACCCGACCGCCACAGGAGCAGGAGACCGTCGTGACCCATCGCGTCGTCGCAGCAGACAACCTGTTCGATTACTTCCACGTCCGCGTCCAAGAAGCCCGAGCGGACCACAACGTGCGCATCTCGGACCAGACGAGCCTCTACCTCGCCAGCCTGCTCACCGAACACACGCGCTCGGACCGCCCTCAGTCGCCCGAGGTGACGCTCGCCGAGCTCCACCTGAACGCCGCGAACGCGCCCCCGACCGAGCAGGCTCGGCGGTACCGCGAGCTCGGGGACAGGTCGCTCTACCAGCTCGGCTACTTCGCCGACAGCTTCGATCGGCGCACGGTGGGGCCCCGCTACTACGCGGAGATGGGTTCGGCGGCCTATATGCGGGCCGACCGCCTGTTCAAGCGATGGTTCTCCGACGCGTTCGGCCCCGTGTTCCACGAGCTCGCCGTGCGGTTCGAGGACTGCGTCGCGCTGGTGGAAGACGTAAAGGAGGCGGGCTCCGCGGACGACCGACCCGACGACCCGGCGTGGCTCTGCGAGCGTTTCCTCGCGACGGGGAACTCGGCGTACGCCGACCGCCTGCGCGCCCTCGGTGTGTTGATCGTGCCGCACAAGGACGAACCGACCGACGACTAGAAGTGCGCGTACCCGACGACGACGAGCAGCGACACGAGCACCATTCCAGCTGCCCAGCCGACGGTGAGCACCGTCGCAAGGATGGCGCTGGCCCCCCAGACGGGACGCCCGTTCTCGCGATCCAGCACCTCCCACAAGCCCCAGGTGCCGGCCTGCCACGCACACGCGAGGCCCATGACGCCGAACACGATGTAGAACACGGGCAGTAGCATGGTGCCGAACGCGAACGCGAACGTCGCGCCCGTAAGCGTGCCGATACCGGTCACAAACGGGCCCACAAGAATCCGCCAGAGATCGCCACGAAACTGGCCAGACCCCGACCGTGCATCCACTTCACAGGACGAACAGACACGCCCAGCGACGGTGAGCACGAGCGTATCCGAGGGGTATTCCTGCCCACACTTGGCGCACTTCGTCAGGGCTGCAGTGGCCACGCTTCCTCCGCGAGGGGCTTGCCGTAACCCGGAACGGCGACCCCGACACTTGCGCCGGCCCGCCCAGGCCGATACACAGCGGGTTCCGATTGGAGTGCCGATGGCGCGCATCACTGTTGAAGACTGCCTGGACATCGTCCCAAACCGCTTTTCGCTGGTCCTCGTGGCCGCCGAGCGCGCGAAGCAGCTGCTCAAGGGCGCTGTGCCCAAGGTCTCGGGCGACGACGAGAACAAAGAGATCGTGCTCGCGCTCCGCGAGATCGCGGCCAACCGCTTCAAGATCGACGAGTCCGCCGTCCTCGCCGAAGATCGCTGGAAGCCGGCCGATCGCCGCGCCCAGGCCCCGATCGAAGACGAAGAGCTCCCGCCCGAGATTTAGTTCCAGTCGCCTTGATCTACTGCCGCGATCGCCGTCAGGCCGCTCCGAACCGGCGCTTAGCGCCTCGAGACTGCGTCTCGTTCGGCACACCTTGACGGCTGCGGCAACTTCCAGAGGGTTCCATGTCGAAAGCCGCTCCGAACAACGACGAGACCAAGTTCGACCTCCGCCTCCTGAGCCAGCGTCTGGCCCACGGTGACGTCACGGCCGCCGAATACGAGAAGTTCCTGAAGGCGCTTCCCGATGACGCCGAGAACGCGGAAGAGGCGAAGGCCTCGTTCGTTTCGCCTTACGCCGACCAACACAAGCGGTAGGCGCGTGTCCATGCGCCGTGAGGTTCGCGCGCCGCGCGGAACGGCGCTCTCCTGCAAAGGTTGGGTTCAGGAAGCCGCCCTGCGGCTGTTGATGAACAACCTCGATCCGGACGTCGCCGAGCGTCCGGACGACCTCGTCGTGTACGGCGGCAACGGCAAGGCTGCCCGATCGTGGGAAGCGTTCGACGGGATCGTGAAGTCCCTCCGCTCGCTGGATGACGACGAGACGCTGCTCGTGCAGTCGGGCAAGCCCGTCGCGGTGTTCCGCACGCACCGGGACGCGCCGCGCGTGCTGATCGCGAACAGCAACCTCGTCGGCCGATGGGCGACGTGGGAGCACTTCGACGAGCTCGATAAGAAGGGTCTCATGATGTACGGCCAGATGACGGCCGGGTCGTGGATCTACATCGGCACGCAGGGCATCCTGCAGGGCACCTACGAGACATTCGTCGCTGCGGGCCGGACGCACTGGAACAACCCGGACCTCGCCGGTCGCGTGGTGCTTACCGGCGGCCTCGGCGGCATGGGCGGCGCGCAGCCGTTGGCGGCCAGCCTCGCCGGCGCGGTGTCGCTCACGATCGACGTCGATCCCACCCGGCTGCAGCGCCGCCTCGACACGCGCTACCTCGACGAGCGCGCGGACGACCTCGACGACGCGATCGCCCGGGTCGAGAAGTACCGCGCCGAGCGGGTCGCGAAGTCGGTCGGCCTCGTCGGGAACTGCGCGGACGTGCTGCCCGAGCTGCTCCGCCGCGGCTTCAAGCCGGACCTCGTCACCGACCAGACGTCCGCCCACGATCCGCTCCGGGGCTACATCCCGTCCGGCCTGTCGCTCGACGAGGCCGCGACGTTGCGCGCGAGCGACCCCGAGGCCTACGTCGCGGGCGCGAAGGCGAGCATGGCGAAGCATGTGGCCGCGATGGTCGGCTTCATGGACGCGGGCGCGCACGTATTCGACTACGGCAACAACCTGCGCGCGGGCGCGCGGGACGCCGGCTACACACGCGCGTTCGACTTCCCCGGGTTCGTACCCGCGTACATCCGGCCGCTGTTCTGCGAAGGCAAAGGGCCGTTCCGCTGGGTGGCGCTATCCGGCGACCCGGCCGATATCGCGGTCACGGATCAGGCCCTTCTGAACGCGTTTCCAGAGGACGAGGCGCTGTGCCGATGGCTGCGCATGGCGGGCGAGCGCGTGCAGTTCCAGGGCCTGCCCGCGCGGATCTGCTGGCTCGGCTACGGGGACCGCGCGAAGGCGGGCCGCATCTTCAACGATCTGGTCCGCGACGGCCTCGTAAAGGCGCCGATCGTCATCGGTCGCGATCACCTCGACTCGGGCAGCGTGGCGTCGCCGT
Organism: Pseudomonadota bacterium; assembly: GCA_947505245.1. GTDB lineage: Bacteria > Myxococcota_A > UBA796 > UBA796 > SYKL01. The sequence continues at coordinate 6,910 of CANNIZ010000094.1, forward strand.
ACCGTGAGACGGAGGCGATGAAGGACGGCAGCGACGCCGTGGCCGACTGGCCGATCTTGAACGCGCTGGTCAACGCGGTGAACGGCGCGTCGTGGGTGAGCTTCCACCACGGCGGCGGCGTCGGCATGGGCTACTCGCTGCACGCCGGCATGGTCATCGTCGCGGATGGAACAGAGGACGCGCAGCGCCGACTGGACCGCGTGCTCACGGCCGACCCTGGCATGGGCGTCGTCCGCCACGCCGACGCCGGCTACGAGCGCGCGATCGAGGTCGCCAAGGAGCGCGGCGTGCGGATCCCGGGCATCACCGAATAGGCATGGTCCTTGCACCCCCTGCGGGTGGAGGACGCCATGGCCAACGCCGCGTTATCCGGGGAGGACGCCGCCTGGCTCCACATGGAGAGGGACGACAACCTCATGGTCGTCTGTGGGGTTGTTGAGCTCGCCACACCGCTGGAGTTCACGCGGTTGGAGGCCCTGGTCCGGCAACGGCTCCTCAGCATCGAGCGCTTCACGCAGCGCGTGGTGGAGCCTGCGGGGCACTTCGGCCCGCCCCGCTGGGCCTGCGCGCCCGGTTTCGACCTCGCCCACCACCTGATCCGGGTGGATGCCGGCCCGCGCGACGAGCGCGAGCTTCAGCAGTGGCTCGGAACGCTGATCAGCGAGCCGCTTGACCGCGACCAGCCGCTTTGGCGAATCCACTTCCTCCCCCGCTACGGCGCCGGCAGCCTGGTGATCGTCCGGGTGCATCACGCGCTGGCGGACGGCTTCGCCCTGCTCTACGTGTTGATGGCGCTGTGTGATGCGGCTGGGAACGCACGGGTGACGATTCCCACGCCCAGCGTGAGCGCGTTGCAGGAAGCGAAGCAGGCCCTGCGCCAGCCCTGGCGGGCTCGGCGCCTGCTCGGGCTTGGGAAGCGCTTCGGCCGTTCGCTGGCGGGGCTGATCACCTCGCCTATGGATCCGACGACGCCGCTGAAGGGTCCGCTGGCGGTGCAGAAGCGCGTGGCGTGGACCGCTCCGTTCACGCTCGAACGGGTTCGGAGCGCGGCGCAGCGCCACGAGGCCACCATCAACGACGTGCTGGTGTCCTGCGTGGCGGGAGCGCTCCGTCGCTACCTCGGGACGCGCCGCGCGGACCCGAACGTCGAGCTGCACGCGATGGTGCCGGTCAACCTCCGTTCCCAGGAGAGGGCGCTCGCCGAGCTTGGCAACCGCTTCGGGCTCGTCATCTTTCCGCTGCCGGTCTTCCTCGCCGACCCGGTGGAGCGCCTCGAGAAGGTGAAAAAGCAGATGATCGCGGTGAAGGGAACACCCGAGGCGATCGTGGCGATGGGGCTGCTCTACGGCATGGGGCTCGCCCCGGTGGTGCTCGAGCGTTTGCTGGTGGGGTTCTTCGCGCCCAAAGCGAGCGCGGTGTTGACCAACGTCCCCGGTCCGCGCGAGCGGATCAGCCTCGCCGGCTGCGACGTCTCGCGGCTGATGTTCTGGGTTCCCCAGTCGGGCCGCCTGGCGGTGGGGATCAGCCTGGTCAGCTACGCGGGAAACGTCGTGGTGGGGGTGATGACCGACGCGGGGTGCGTGCCGGATCCCGAGTCGATCGTGACCGGATTCGAGGCGGAACTGGCCGCCTTGCGCTGAGCTACCGAAGCCAGCCGTCGGCCTCTTCGACGCCGGGCGCGTAGCCGAGCTCTTCCGCGCGCGCCTTGAGCGCTCGCCAGCGGGTTCGCGCGCCGTCGAGGTCGCCGCGGGAGTGCATGCGCCGGGCGTCAAGCTCGATCGCCCCGAGGAACACCTCGGTGTACAGCGACGTGCTCGCCTTGCTCACGAGCGCGCGCCAGACCTCGTCATCGACGGGGCGCGCAACCGAACCGACGAGTCGTGCGTAGGTTGCAAGCTCCGCGAACCCGCGGCGCGTGGCGACTTGCAGCCCCGAGTCGGCCTCGGAAGCGGCCACTGCGAGATCACCGGCGCCAAAGGCAGCGCGGGCCCGCTCGACGCGCCACAACGACGCTCCCCACGTGTCGGGCGGCGGTGGATCGACGCGGAGAGCTCGATCGACGTCACCGCGCGACCGCCACCACCGCACCAGCGCGGCCGGGGCCTCCGGATCGCGGCTCACCTCGACGGTGGCGAGCGCCTGGAGCGCCTCGCTCGAGTCGGCGCGCAGCGTCGCCACGACGAGCGCGATGCGCATCGCCTTGTCGACCACGGCGTCGTGGGTGCTGCCCCGCGCGCGCCGCATCGCGTCGTCGGCCAGCCGCCGCGCACCTGCCGCGTCACCTCGCTCAGCACGCAGCATCGCGAGATCGAGCGCGACCTCGGCCTCACGGTCCTGATCGGCCGTCTCGTGGAACGCGTCCCGCGCGGAGCGCACCTGGTGTTCGGCTTCCTGCCGCTTTCCGAGCGCGCGCAGCACGCTGCCGAGGCGCGCCGACGCGAACGCGGCTCCCCGGACGTAGCCCGTCTCGGCCGCGTGGCGGATCGTCTCTTGGAGCAGCTTCCTGCACGTCGCGAGGTCACCCGTGCGGTAGAGCAGGTCGCCCAGCAGGTTGGACGCCTGAACTTCGAGCAGCGGCTCCGCGTGGGTCGCCAACAGCACGCGCGCGCGCTCGAGCTCCCGGCGCGCGTCGTCGAAGTGGCCGAGCAGGAAGCGCGCCTCGGTGGCGACGAGCAGGGCCCGCACGGCGATCTCGGCGTTCAGGGCGACGGCCGGCGAAGCGACCCGGAGCGAGGCGACGAGGGCGGCGCGCAGTTCGCCGCTCCGGAGCGCGTATTCGGCGCGCAGGATCTTCGCGTGCTGCTCGTCTTCGGGCGTCTGGGCCGCTCGCTCGGCGGCCTCGACGAACGCCGTGCGCGGGGGGCCCGACTCGGTGCGCAACACGACCTGTGCGCGCACGTACCACGGCTCGAACGCGCGCTCGGCAGAAGGATCCGGCGTGAGCGCGTCGAGCACGATCAGCCAGCGACGCGCATCCGCGTACCGTCCGAACGCCTCCGCTTCGCGCGCGGCCGCGAGCACGGGACCGGCCGCCGCAAGGAAGTCTCCCGCGCGAAGCCACAGCGAGGCGACCTCGCCTGGATCGCGCTGCGGACCATCCTCGGTCGCCCACGCGGTCGCGAGGCGGCGGGCCGCGGCGCGGGGGTCGTCGAGTCGGGACGCCGCGACCCGCCACGCGTGGTCGCCCGCGATCGTGACGTTCCCCTCCTCGCGGCGCACGAGCGGGCCCTTGAGCACCGCCCCGCTGCCGACGCGAACGAGCACCGCCTCTGGCACCGACGTACGCAGCACCAACGGCCACAGCGCCTCGTCGGGCTCTGGATAGACTTCACCGCGCCACGCAGCCAGCGCCCGCAGACCCGCCTCGACGGCCTGCTGCGGCGTCCCTGCCACCCCGGACGTGGGCGGCGCCCCGGGGCAAAGGTCCACTGCGATCGCGAGGGCGTGGGCCTCCGAGATGGGTGGGAGCGACCGAACCTCCCCGTTGCGCGACGCGAGGTTCGCGACGAGCTGCCGCGATCGCACCGAGGCCCACCGGGTCTCGTGCAGCAGCAACAGGCCGAGCCTCGCCCCTGCGCTGCCCGCGACGCGGAAGATCGCCTGCCCCGTGAGATCGTCGATCTCGTCGAGGTTGTGCACCACGACGAGCAGCGAGCGGCGTTCGCTCGCACGCGAAAGGCAGCGGGCCGCGGCCTGTGCGATCTCGGACATCGGCGGCAGCGGGCCCGATCCGCCCGTGCCGGGCAACGGCAACGCCGGCCACATCCGCCGCAACAGCTCGCCGTCGTCGCCCACCACGTGGCGCCGCCACGCCGCATCGTCGCTCGCAGCCAAGAGCTTCGCGATCAGGTCGGAAACCGGAGCGCCGACGCCGTCGATCCGGCAATGGACGTGCAGCGGCCAGACCCCCTGCACCACGCCCTGCCGGTGTACCTGCTCGGCGATGCGCCGACGCCCCGAGCCGATGGTTCCCTCGATGATCTGAACCGGCGCGTACCCGGGGCCGCCGATGCAACCGTCGAGCTCGGGGATCTCGCCGAGCTCGATCCACCGCGGGTTCGGCCAGTCGCCCGTGTCGTCGAGCGAGAAGACACGGCGAAGCTCGTTGGCCGCGGCTGCGGCGTCCGGTCGATCGTCCGGGTCCACCGACAACAAACGCTCGATGACCGATGAAAGCTTTCGCGGGACCACCTTGTGTTTGCACGCGAGCGGGACGAGCCGATCGAGGCAAATCCGGGGGATCCAGCCAACCGGCGTGCTCGGTCGCGGGCGTTGGCCGTCGATCGACTCGTACAACACGAGCCCCGCGGCGAACAGGTCGACACGATGGTCGAACGGGAGCCCCGCGAGCTGTTCCGGGGCCATGAACGGTACGGTCCCGAGCACCTGACCGCTATCGGACCCGGTCGTGCTGTCGCCATCGCCGAAGAACCGCGCGATGCCAAAGTCCAGCACCCGAACGCGACCGTCGCTCCCGACCAGCACGTTGGACGGCTTCACGTCGCGATGGACGAACCCGGCGAGGTGCAGGCTCGCGAGGATCTGCATCATCTGCTGGCCGAAATCGACCGTCCGCCGCACGCGACCGGCGACGTCATCGTCGATGTGGACGGCCTCGAGGAACGGCTTTCCGTCTACGAGATCCATCGAGAACCAGATCAGGTCCTCGTGAATTCCAGCTTCGTAAACGCGCACGACGCCAGGAAGGCGCAGCGCCCGCATCGCCTCGAATTCGCGCAAGAACCGGCGGTCGAGCGAGACGACCCCGCTGCGCCGAACCTTGACCGCGTGCTCGCGCCCCTCGCCGTCCACCGCGCGGTAAACGACCGCCGAAGCGCCAGAACCGAGCGGCGCCCCCAGGGTGTACGGACCGAGCCTCGTGCCGGCCGCGAGCGGTTTGAAGTTGAACACGTCCCGACGATACCGCGCGAGACCGCCGAGCGCTCTGCTGCGGTGCCGTCGAACCGGTTAATGAGGCGCTTCTCTTGGAGGCATCGATGCAGCCGTTCCTCACCCGTCTCGGACTTGTGGCCAGCAACCCCGGCGCAGCGGCCGGCGCGTTCATCGACACGAAGGGCCGCGAGGTCGCGAGCGTCGACCCCGCCACGGGAGACGTGATCGCGAGCGTTCGACTCGCGTCGCGCGCGGACTACGAGACCGTCGTCGCGGCCGCCGAGAAGGCGTTCGTAAAGTGGCGCATGGTGCCGGCACCCCAGCGCGGCGAGATCGTGCGGCAGATCGCCGAAGCGCTGCGCGCGCACAAGGACGACCTCGGTCGCCTCGTCACGCTCGAGGTCGGCAAGCTGCTCTCGGAGGGCCTCGGAGAGGTGCAGGAAGGCATCGACGTTTGCGACTACGCCGTCGGCCTCTCGCGCAGCATGGCCGGGCTGACGCTGCACTCGGAGCGCCCGAACCACCGCATGTACGAGCAGTGGCATCCGCTCGGCCTCGTCGGCGTGATCACGGCGTTCAACTTCCCGCACGCCGTGTGGGCGTGGAACTCGATGTTGGGCCTCGTGTGCGGCGATGCGGTGGTTTGGAAGCCGTCGATCAAGGCGCCGCTCACCGCCATCGCGACGCACAAGATCTGCGAAGAGGTGCTCGCGAAGCACGGCCACAGCGGAGTGTTCGGCCTCGTCATCGGCGAAGACAAGGAAGTCGGCGAGGCGATGATCCACGATCACCGCTTCCCGCTGATCAGCGCCACCGGCAGCACGCGCATGGGCAAGATCGTCGGCAAGGCCGTGGCAGAACGCCTCGGCCGCTCGCTGCTCGAGTTGGGCGGCAACAACGCGATCATCGTGAACAAGGACGCGGACCTCGACCTCGCGCTGCGCGCCGTCGCGTTCGGCGCAGTCGGCACCGCCGGCCAGCGCTGCACCAGCACGCGCCGCCTGTACCTCCACGAAGACATCGCGGACACGTTCCTCACCAGGCTCGTCAAGGTGTACGGCAGCATCAAGATCGGCAACCCGCAGGAAGACGGCGTGTTGTGCGGCCCGCTCATCGACGAAGACGCCGTGCGCATGTACGAGCACGCCGTGAAGACTGCCCAGGAGCAGGGCGGCAAGCTGCTGTACGGCGGCGAGCGGCTCCCCGGCGGCGCCGGAAAGGGCACCTACGTGAAGCCGTCGATCGTCGCGTGCAGCGAGGCGATCGCGATGTCGCGCGAAGAGACGTTCGCGCCGATCTTGTACGTGTTCCGCTTCAAAGACGTGGACGACGCCATCGACCGCAACAACGCCGTCGTGCAGGGCCTGTCGTCGTCGATGTTCACGGACAGCTTCCGCGCAGCCGAGACGTTCCTTTCGGCCCGCGGCAGCGACTGCGGCATCGCGAACATCAACATCGGCACATCGGGCGCCGAGATCGGCGGCGCGTTCGGCGGCGAGAAAGAGACGGGTGGAGGCCGCGAGTCCGGATCGGATTCGTGGAAGGCGTACATGCGCCGCCAGACCTGCACCATGAACTGGGGCAAGGATCTCCCCCTCGCTCAGGGCGTGAAGTTCGACATCTGACGTGTTCGAGCTCGTCAACGAATACCGACGCCGTCGAACGCTGGAGAAGCACCCGGAGGGGGTAGCGTTCGACGCGCAGTGGGGCACCGAGACGAGCGCGTTCGACTGGGGGAACTACGAGCCGTCGCGCCCTTCCGTGGTCGCGGCCGCCCTCGACGCCCTCGACGTCGACGTCCCGAACACCACGTTCGTCGACTGGGGCGCCGGCAAGGGCCGCGTCGCGCTGCTGGCGTCTCAGCGCCCGTTCTTCCGCGTCATCGGCGTAGAGCATGACGCGATGCTGCACAAGATCGCTGAGGAGAACCTCGCTGCATTTGACGCGCGCGGTGGACGGCAGGCGCCCGTCTATTTCTTCCGCGGCGACGCGTCGCGGCAGCCGCTCCCGGACGGCCCTCTCGTCCTCTACCTGTACAACCCCTTCGGGCCTGACGTCCTCGTGCCCGCGCTCCAGCGCGCGCTTCGATCGGACCTGCGCGTGATCTACGTGAACCCGCTCGAAGAGCTGGTGTTCACGCGGTGGTCGGTGCTCGCGTCCGGCGGAGAGAAGCCGTGGGCGTGGCGCATCTACGCGCCCCCCGAATAGGATGCACCGATGTCGGACCTGATCGACCCCCTCTCGCTGCCCGAGCTCGACGGTGGACCCGCGGCCTGGTGGGGCTCGGTTTCGGATTCGCTCGTGCTCGGAATGGTTCGCCAGAACCGCCTGGACGACCACCTCGCGACGCTCGGCGCGCCGGGTCGATGGCGGTGCGATCCGCTGAAAGGCGAGCTCGAGCTGCGCGGCAAGGTGTTTCGCGCCGAGATGATCGGCTCGTGGGGCGACGGGAGCTGGCTGTGGTCGTGGGCCAACCCCTTCCTCAACCTCCCCGATGTACGCACCACCCAGACCCGCGAGGCGCGCGACGCCGCCAGCGTGATCGAGATCCCCGTGCTCGCCTGCCCTCACGTGTTCGCAGAGGACGTCGATCCACACCTGTACGGGCTGGTCCTCGCGGGCAACGGCTACGTCGAGGCCTACTACGTTTGCGATTTCCCCGGCAGCCGAAGCGTGTACGGCCTCATCGATGAATTGCCGGCGACCGGACCAAAGATCCGCGAGCTCGACCGCGCCTGCACGGCCGCGCTGGCCACCGGGCACCTGCGAGACGCCGCGAAGGCGCTCGCCCACGCGGCGTTCGTCCTCGACGTAGGCTGCGAGACCACGGACCACGGCATCATGCTGCACGACGCCGGGGATACGTTGGTGGCGACCCTCGACCGACGCGGACATTTGGTCGAAATTGTTACAAATGTAACAATTTGAGAGGTACGGCTTCGCCTATCGTTCGAACTGTCGCGATTCCAGTACGTCCGAGCGAGCGGTCGATTGAGGCAGCCTCGTGAACCCATACAAGCGCGCCGCGACCAGATTGGTCCCAATTGAAGTCCCGTCCTCTACGTGGTAGGCTGCTCCCAGACGCGGGGTCGTTTGTGCGGCAGTTCATGCCTATCGCCCTGCTCATGTTCGGTGTTGCGATCCCAGGCCAGGCATTTGCCCAATCCTGGGGGAGCTTCTTCAGCCCCGGCCCACTCGCCGAGGCCCACGCCGAATATGACGGGCTCACCCAATGTGTGTTGTGCCACGAGGCCGGTAGGGGCCTCTCGGCCGCGCGGTGCATGGACTGCCACGACGACGTCGCAGCCCAGGTCACCGGCAAACAAGGCTTCCACAGCGACAAAGGGGCGACCTGCCAGACGTGCCACCGCGACCACCGCGGGCGCGACTATCCGCTCATCACCCTCGAAGAGAAGGGCTTTGATCACGCCCCGACCGGCTTTCCGCTCGCGAACAAGCACGCAGAGGCCTCCTGCGAGGACTGCCACAAAGGCGAAGGGTGGGCAGGCCTCGACGCGGGCTGCCGGTCGTGCCACGACGAGCCTCACGGAGCCGACCTGAGCAAGCGCTCCACGCTGGACGGATGTGCGAGCTGTCACGGCTCGCTCGATTGGAAGGTGCCCGCGAAGGTTCTCGCGCGCGCCTTTGACCACACCGACGCCGACCAGGCCGACATGACGCTCCGAGGAGCCCACCTGGAGGTGGATTGCGCGTCGTGCCACGAGGCCGCTCGCTTCCTGCCCACCGCGCACGAGGCGTGCACGACCTGCCACAAGGATCCACATCGGGCGCCGTTCTCGAACGACTGCACCACGTGCCACACGGAAGAACCTGCCTGGCGCGTCGCCGGGTTCGAGCACCTCAACGTCGGTTTCGCGCTGAGCGGAGCGCACCGCACCGTCACCTGCGAGGCCTGCCACGGTGAGAAGGTGACGGCACCGCTCGCCCACGGCTCGTGCATGGATTGCCACGAAGATCCCCACCGAGCGTCGTTCTCCGATGATTGCAAGAGCTGCCATGCAGACAGCACCTGGCGCGTACCGAACTACGAACACCTCGACGTCGGCTTCCTCCTCGAGGGATCGCACCGCGAGGTGACGTGCGATGAATGCCACGGTGCCAACGTGACCGCGCCCAAAGCTCACGAGCTCTGCGCCGACTGCCACCAAGACCCGCACGTGCAGCAGTTCGTCCCGAGGGACTGCACGAGCTGTCATGACCTCAACGTGGCGGCGTTCGCGCTCGTCGGCTTCAACCATGCCAACACGACCTTCCCGCTGACGGGCAAACACCTCGAAGGTGAATGCATCGATTGCCACGCCGACAAGCGGAAAGGTCCTTACACGAACCTGAACGCCGATGACTGCGACGCTTGCCACGAGGACGGTCACGACGGGAAGTTCGAGCCCACCAATTGCCGTTCCTGCCACGAGCCAACCGGGTGGACCGTGGGGGAGTTCGATCACGCCCGCACGGACTACCCGCTCGTCGGCCTGCACGCGGACGTGGCGTGCGACCAATGCCACACGGACCAGAAGTTTCACGGCGTCGAGCACGACTCGTGCGCGAGCTGCCACGCCGACAAGGAGCCGCACAACGGGACGTTCCCCGCTGATCAGTGCGCGAGCTGCCATGACGAGACGGGCTGGGTGGACGTGACATTCGATCACACCGCCGAGACGCCGTTCGCGCTCGATCCACAGCACGTCGAGGTCACCTGCAAGGAGTGCCACACACCCCTCGATCAGTTCGCGATCGCCGACACCGAGTGCACCTCCTGCCACGAGGACGACCACCCGCTCGGCCACTTCGAAGGTGCCTGCAGCACCTGTCACATCTCAGCGCGCTGGTCGCCCGCGACGTTGCCGCGCGCCGAACACGCGCGCTCGGGGTTCGCGCTCGTCGGCGCCCACGCGTCGGTGGTGTGCGCCGATTGCCACGTGCCCGACGCCCCTAAAGGCGAAGCGATCGGGGAGTGTTTTGCCTGCCACAGCACGGACGACGCCCACCGCCACCAGCTGGGCGACACCTGCCAGGACTGCCACACCCCCTCCACCTGGCTGCGCACGCGCTTCCGCCATGACCAGACCGGCTGGTCGCTTCGCGGCGCCCATCGCCTGGCGTCCTGCGATTCGTGCCACGCCACCGGCTACGTCGGCACGCCCGACGAGTGCCGCGTCTGCCACCTCGCAGACGCACCGATGGACGAGCCGGCTCATCAAGCGCCTTCGTTTTCCGATTGTGAGATGTGTCACGCGCCCTACACCTGGGACGCGGCTTTCCCCCATTGACCGGAGCCCGCATGCTTCCGCAAACCAAAGGCCTCCTCGCGATCCTCGGCGTCGCCGCTGCGATCCTCGCGGCGCAAGCGTGCACCCCTACGTGGCAACCGCACCCCGAGACGGAGTCCTGGCCGCTGCTCGGTAAACACGTCGGCGTGGCCTGCGCCGAGTGCCACCCCGCGGGGATCGCGGCGGAGGTCCCGCTCACCTGCGAAGGCTGCCACGAGGCCGATCGTCCAGCCCAACACGACCCCGGTCCGTGCAAGGTCTGCCACACGGAAGAAGGCTGGGACCGCGCCCACATAAACCACGACTTCTTCCCGCTCACCCACGCGCACGACCTCGCCTGCGACAGCTGCCACACCAACGGCACCTACCAGGGCCTCGACCCCGCCTGTTCGAGCTGCCACGAACAAGACCGTCCGAACGGCCACTTCGACGGCTCCGATTGCGCGTCGTGCCACACTCCAACGTCGTGGGACGACGCCACGTTCAACCACAACGACTACTTCCGCGTCCCCCATGAGGGCGTTTCCGACTGCGGGTCGTGTCACCTCGCGGCGCCCGACTACTCGACGTTCTCGTGTATCGACTGCCACGAGCACAGCCGGGGCTCC
>CANNIZ010000095.1 GCA_947505245.1 Pseudomonadota bacterium
CGGGCAGCAAGCGCTCCTGGACAACGGCTACATCGCGCGCCGTTCAGGGCACAATCATGGTCACACGGTCGATTTGGGCCTCGCGGAGCCGGGCACCTGCGCGTTGGTGGACATGGGGACGCCGTTTGACACGCTCGACGAGCGCTCGCACACGACCAACGCGGAGGGCGAGGTGCTCGCCCGGCGCACGGTGCTGAAAGAAGCCATGCAACGCCAGGGGTTCCAGTCCTATTGGAAGGAGTGGTGGCACTTTCAGTACAAGATGGAGGGCACCAAGGCGCGTGACGTCCCGTACGGTCGGGAGGAACCCGACGAGGGCGCATGGGTGGAGCCCGAAGGCTGGGACCTGCCGGGCTGGGCGCCCTAGCCGCGGGAGACCTACGACGCGAACCAGGCCGCGATCGCAGCGATCAAAGGCACGAACACCATCGAGTACGCCGCGTAGCCGACGCCCGCGAGCGACTCGCCGGCGATCGCACCAGACGCGATCGGGACGATGTAGTCCTCGGCCGACTTTGCGTCGCGGGCGGCCCAGCGGTCGGCGATCACGGCGCCGATGAAGAACGCGAGGGAGTTGCTGAACGTTACGACGAACGCGAGGCCGAGGCCCATCGCGGACGGCAGGTACGGGCGCGCCTTCGGAAATGCGCTTTCGAGCAGGGGGAGGATGATGCCGATCAGGGCGCCGATCGCGATCGCGTAGCGGGCGGACGTTGGGATCACGTGGATGCCGTTCGACAGGGCCTGTGCGACGGCGAACCACATGTTCGTCGCAGGGGGGTTGAACTTCTGCAGCGCTGCCTCGTTCGGCACGAGCAGGTACCAGGCCGGGATGATCGAGACCGTCCCGAAGAACACGCCTGAGAGCTGGGCGATGAACTGCTGCTTCGGGTTCGCGCCGAGCAGGTAGCCCGACTTGAGATCGGTCAGCAGGTCAGCGGACGAGCCCGCCGCGCCAGCGGTGATGCCGGCGGTCATCAGGTTCGCGGTGATGTCCTTTGGAGCGAGCAGCGCGAAGGTGAACTGCGTGATCTTTCCCATCGCGCCGACGGGCGTGGTGTCCGTCTCGCCGGTGGCCCGCGAGGCGACGAGCGCCAGCACGAACGAGAGGGCGATGGACACGAGGCCGAGCCACCATGCGATGTGGAAGCTGAACCAGCACAACAGCACGATGCCGATCGACGTCGGGATCAGGCCCATGATCATCCAGGAATTCGGGACTTCGATGGCGTCCATGTTCGCGTCGTCGGCGTTGGGCTTCCGGCCGACGTTCTTGAACGCGCGCAGCACCGTGCGCCAGCTCATCCCGAACGACGTGAGCCCGGAGCTCACCATCATCGCGGTGCCGAGCCACAAGCTCCAACGCGTGATCTTCACGACGTCGATCGAACCGCTCTCACCGCGGACGATCTCGTAGTGGCCGAGGAACGTCTTCGTGATGGTCTCGCCCGTGGGACCCACGAGGGTCTCCTGCCAGTCCGGCAGCGCCATGATGAAGTTTGGAAGGATGAAATAGTTTAGGATCGAACCGGCCATCATCGAGACGCTGACCTTCATTCCGACGATCATGCCGGCCGCGATCAACAACACGGAGGGCTCGAACGTCAGGCCCTGGAGGGAACCCAACGAGACGGTGGTCTCCGACGGCTTTCCGTCGGGGCCGAGCCGCTTTACGAGCATGTCACCGACGAACGGAATTTCAGCTGGAAGGATTCCGAAGCTGCGCGCGAGGCCGTAGATGCCACCGAAGATGAGCGCGTCGATCAGCGCGCTCGCCTTCTTGGTCGCGGCTTCGCCTTCGGCGTAGAGGCTCTTCAGGGTCTCGGCTGCCGCGATGCCCGACGGGAACGGCAGTTGTTCCTGGTTGATCATCTGCCGCTTCATCGGGATCGCGATGAACACGCCGAGGATCGCGACCAGGAACACCCAGCAGGTGAGCGTGAACCAGTCCATCCGTCCGGCGTCGTGGTTGATGAGCAACATCGCTCCGGCCGCCGTCGCGAGCGTTCCACCTGTCGAGTAGCCAGCCGCAGACGCCGTGGACTGCATGCAGTTGTTCTCGAGGATGCTCATCTTGGTCTTTGCGAGGCCGGCGCTGACGAGGCCGTTCCAGATCGTGTACGAGAGCACACACGCGGTGATCGCCACGCCGAACGCCCAGCCGATTTTGAGCGTGAGGTACAGGTTGCTCACGCTCATGAGCATCCCGATCGCGCCGCCCATCAGCACCGCGCGTACGGTGAGCTGGGGGACCTTGTCGCCCTGGTAGTACGTGTTGAACCAGACCCGGTCGCGCTCGTCGGGCGGGACCTGGGTGAGGTCGGGGAGTCCCTCGGAAGGAGCGGACGGCGCGGGGGCGGACTCGGCGTGCATTCGGACTCCAAGAAGCCCGCCCCCTTAGCACGGTCGCCCGGGGTCGCCCCCGGAGGGCTATGGTTGGCGGCAGGTGGAGGTGTCTGTGTACGACCGCGTCGAACTCGTCGACCTGAAGCTCGACGTCATCCTTGGAATCCTGGATCGGGAGCAGATCACGCCGCAGCCGCTCGTGATCGAGCTGTTGATGGAGCTTGATCTTCACGAAGCCGGTGAGCACAACCGCCTGGACCGCTCGGTCGATTATGCGGCGGTGACGGAGAACATCGCGTTTCTAGCGGGGAACGGTCGCTTCAAGCTACTGGAGACGATGGCGCTTGCGTTCGCCCGCATGTTGCTCGTGGCGCCGATCCCAGGGGAGGGCCGCGCGCCGATCACGGCGGTATCGATGACGTTGCGCAAGCCGACGATCTTGGAGGGACGGGCGATCCCCGGCGTCTCGATCCGCCGGACAGCGGCGGGGATCAAGATCGCGACCCGCGAGCTCGCGCCGGGTGTACGCGCCGACACGTTGTGCGAGACGGACTGGAACGCGGCCTACCGCGTTCGGCTGGATCCTGGCGCGACGCTCGCGTTGCCGCCGCATGTCGCGGTCAAGCCGCTGACGGAGGGGCCGACCCGTGAGGGAGGCACTCTGCGGAATGACGGGGAGGGCGTCGGCGCTGCGCTGCTCATAGGACATCCCGCCTGGCTGTGAGGCGATCGGGTCGCTTGTTGGCTATACTCCCGCCCATCGGAGGTCGCCCCTGGAGCTCGTCGCGCTGTTTGCGATGTTGTGGAACCGAAAGGGCACGATCCTGCTCTCCGTCGGGGTGTTCCTGGCGGCCGCGGCGCTTGGGACGTGGTTGCTGCCGGAGCAATGGACGGCTCAGACCCAGGTGATCGTGGACAGCGACGAGTCCGCGACGAGCATGTTGTCGGACCTCGGCCTCGGTGAGATGGCGAAGTCGCTCACCACCGCGACCGACGACATCCAGAACAAGATCTACCTGGCCACCGGCAAGCCCGTGGTGGACGAGGTGATCTGGAAGCTCCAGCTGCGCAAGAAGGACGGCACCCTGTACCTTGGGGAAGACGTCGGTGATGCGGGGCTGTTTTCGCCGATCACGGGCACGCCGAGCGTGGAGGTCACCCAGACGACGGGGACGGACGTGCTGGTGATCGAGGCGACCGGGCCCAGTCCGGAGGCCGCGCGGTTGATGGCTGACACGCTCGCGGACGTGTACATCGACCGCCAGACGCGCGAGGCCAGGGCCGAATTCGCCGGCGCGCAGAGGTTCATCAAGGAGCGCCTCGGCGTCGTCGAGTCCGACCTCGACGCGGCCTACAGCGACTTCGCAGCCCTCCAACGCGCGACGTCGGTGATCGACCTCGACGCTGAGCAACGGGCTGCGGTGACGCGGCTTTCCGAGCTCACGATGCAGCGGGAGCTCGTCTTCGGGGAGATCAAGGAGAAGCGCGCGCGCATCGACTCGGGTGAGTCGTTCAACGCGAAAGAGACGGTGGAAGGCGTGTCGTCGCAGACGCTGACGACGAACCCGATCGTCGGGAAGCAGAGAGGCCAGCTCGCGGAGCTCGAGTCTCAGCGCCAGTCGTTGATGCTCGAGGGGTACACGACGAAGGCGCCGGAGATCGCGGAGATCGACGCGAAGCTCGAGGCGGTGAAGGCCGCGCTCACCGCGTCGCTCGCGACGCAGCAGAACCTCGACCCGTCGATCGCAGCGCTCCAAGCCGACCTCGCCGGCCTGCTCGAGCGGCAGCGCGCGTTGACCGACGCGATCGAGCGCACGCAGGCGGAGGGCTCGGCGTACCCCGACATGCGGCGTCGCTACAACGAGATCGAGCTCAAGACCGACGCGGCCGAGGAGGTCTACCGCTCGCTCCAGGACCAGTCGTTCGAGCTCGGCATCGCGGAGTCGATGACGATGTCGGACCTTCGGATCGTCTCGCGCGCGACCGTGCCGACGGACATGACCTCGCCGAAGCCCGTGCTCAACGCGGTGGCCGGGCTCGTCCTGGGGTTGTTGTTCGGGGCCGCCACGGCGATTCTGCTCGAGTACGTCGATGACACGGTGCGCCGCGCAGGGGACCTGCGCCCGGTCTGGGACCTGCCTGCGTTCGGGGCGATCCCCCGATACAAGACAGCGCTCCGGCCGGTGGTGGTCGATCTCCCCGCGTCCGATCCGCTCGTGGAGGCCCACCGCGCGGTGCGAAGTGCTATCGAGTTCGCGAACCTCGACAAGCCCGTACACATCGTGGGCATCACGTCGTCCGCGCCAGGTGAGGGGAAGTCGACGCTCGCGATGGCGCTCGCGATCGCAGCCGCGCGCGACGGTCGCAAGGTGCTGCTCGTCGACGCGGATCTTCGCCTGCCGACGTTGCACAAGGCGTTCCCGGAGCTGCGCGCGGCGCCCGGTCTTGTCGAGGTGTTGAGCCGCACCGAGCAGCCCCAGGACGCGATCCAGCACACGCCGGTGGAAGGCCTCGATCTGCTCGCGTCGGGCGCGCTCCCGCCGAACCCCGGGCAGCTCGCGGAGTCGCTCCGCATGCGGCAGGTGCTGCTCGAGGTGTCACGCGGCTACGATCTGGTCGTCGTCGATACGCCGCCGGTCCTGGCGGTGAACGACGCGGTCATGTTGGCGCGCGCGGTGGACGGGATGGTCGTCGTTATCGAAGCGGGGCGCACCACCAAGCGGATGCTCGCTGAGACGCGTTCGCGGTTCGAGAGCGCGAAGGTCGGAGCGCTCGGCTTCGTGCTCACGAAGGTGTCGTCGAGCGCCGGCGGGTATGGTCGTTATACGCGCTACTATCAGCGACCTGTCAAGCCCCAGGGGCCGGCTCCGAAGTCGGGAACGCCGGTTCCGGCGGAACGCAAGGGAGGCGTCGCGTGATGCTGCTGCTCGGCCTGCTCGCGTGCTCCGACGCGGATGAGGTGCTCGCTGGCCTCGGCTCCGCGAACCCGGCCGTGCGCGAAGGTGCCGTGGTGGACGCCGCCGACATCGCTGACGAACGTGTTACAAAGCAGCTGATCGCGCTCCTCGAGGATGCGGACACGCACATCCGTCGCGACGCGGCCGACGCGCTCGCGAAGATCGGGGACGCGCAGGCTGTACCGGCGCTGTCCCGCCACGTACAGGACGCCGATCCCGAAGTTGCCCGCGCGAGCATCGACGCGCTGGGCCGGCTCGGGGACGCTGCGGCGGGCCCAGCCCTCGTCGCGGCGATTCAGGGGAACGCCGCAGCTCCGCCGCTGAACGCGATCTGGGCGCTCGGCGCGTGCGACGTCGACAGCGCGGAGCCGCTGCTCGCGAGCCTGCGAGGGCACGCGGATCCGTGGGTGCGGTTCAACGCGAACACCGCGCTGCTGGCGTTGTCCGAGGACTGAGCGCTACCGGCGGCGAAGGGCGACCAGCGCGAGCAGCCCCAACATCGCGAACGAAGGTCGTGCTCCGCTGGAGGCGCAGCCGCAGCCGCCAGGCTCCTCCGAGTTGTCCGCAGGCTCACATTGAACAGGGACCGCGAAGTCCCACGTCGTGCCGAGGTGGTCGGCGAGGGTGACGTCGAAACCGCCGTCGCAGGTGACCGTCCACGGGAAGGAAAGCGCGAACACGCTGGGTGCGACGCGCGCGCCGACGGGCGTGTCTGAGCCGATGTTGCCGATCGGGTAGGGATCTTCGCCGTCGACCGAGGCCGTTACGAACCACGCAGTGCCGTCGCCGGTGTTCTCGATCGGCAGGTCGATGCGGACGGTGTCGCCTTCGAACGGCGTGTCGGCTACGATCGCGTCGTGGACGACGAGTTCGGGTGCCACGGCGCCGTAAATGGACTGGACCCCCGCGATGTCGTCCGCTCGGAGGTGCCGATCGCCCTCGCCGGTACCGTCGGTCGTAAACGCGCGCATGATCGCGTCGTCGTCTTCGCTGTGCCCGAGCCCGAGGCAGTGGCCGGTCTCGTGCGTCATCGTGTGTTGGAGGTCGAACACCCCGGCGGGGGCGTCTTCGTCGCCGACGTGCCAGTCGAGCGCGCCGTAAATATTTGAATCGTGAAATTCGGTGTCGCAGTCGTTCACCGTGGCGTCGGCGTAGCCCCAGGTGGTGATCGCGATGCCGGCGCTCGCGGTGAATCCGCCGAAGAACGCGACATTCACGTCGTCGTCACCCCCGCCGCGCGTCGTTGACGTGCTGCGACCGCCGTACTCGAGGTAGAAGTCAGCGCCGGACTCGCTGTTCCACACGTCGAGCGCGCGCTGGTAGGTGGCCTCGACCTCGTCCGGATCGAGCCCGGCGTCCGTGAAGCTCGTGGCGTTGAGAAGCAACGGCTCCTCGACTGGGGCCGTGTTCGTGGACCAGTCCGCGATGTTCTGATCCCAGGCGAGGGCGTTGGCGACGAGCAGGCTGATCATTTGGGTCCTCGCTTGCGGACGTCGCCGACGCGGCGCGTCCATCGGGTCTTGTCGAGCCACTCAAGCCAGGGGATGGCGCCCTTTCGCGACAGGCCGGTGAGCTCTTTGAAGTCGCCGGGCGTGAGGTCTTCGTGGCCCGAAAACCACTTTCGGATGCGCGCCTCGAGGTCTTCGATCACGTCTTTTCCGACCCAGCCGAGCCCGGCGACCGGCTGGATATCCCCGGCGCTCTCGAGAAGCTGCGCGAGCGCGTGCACCTCGGGCTCCGGATGCTTTTCGTGCAGCGCCTTGGGCGCGAGACCGTCGAAGCCAGCTACGACGATGGAAGCGAGGATCCGCTTTCGGAGCTCCTGCTGGACCTTTGAGAGCCCGATCTTGAACGCGGAAAGGCGGATGCTCGGACCTTCGGTGACCACCGCCCGGTTCGCGGCGAGGCGCTCGGTGAGGGCGTCGAACGATCGCTCGCCGAGGTGTTCGAGGCGACCAGCAAACAGCTCGCGCCGTGGTGCGCCTTCGGCGAGCGGGTGGGACGCATGGTAGTTGCCGAGCGCCTCGATCAGGGCACCTTCGAGGCGCGCCGTCACCTTGGGCGACAGCACGCGCTCCCCGAGGGTGACGCCGCCGGTGATGCGCCGCGCAGCGACGTCTGCGGCGGCGAGGCCCGTCTCTCCGGCGCGTTCAAGCCACACCTGGCGATCGCCGCGCGCGAGGCGGGTGAGCTCTTCCCCGCAGCGGACGCGGTCCTTCGCGCGGAGCCGCGGGGCCCATGGGTCCACGATCTCACCGCCGCCCAGCGTCTCCTCGGGGGAGGGACGCCGCAGGACGAACCGGTCGCCTGGCCAGCAGACGAGCGGGGCGTCGAGTCGAAGCTGCGCCCACACCGACGTGCCTGGCTCGATCTGGTCGCGGTCTTCGGCGATGTGCAGGCGCCCGATGCGCTCCGCGGTGCCGTGAAGGATCCGGATCGGGACGTCATCTTGGAGCGCTTCGGACGACGCCAGGTGCCGATAACGGACGTCGATCATCGCGCTGCACGCGACGGATCCGGAGGTGACGACGGTGCCTCGCGGGACCTCGGCGCGCTCGATGCCAGCGAGGTTGAGCGCTGCCCGCCAGCCAGAGGAGGCCTTCGTCGAGGCCTCGCCGTGGACCTGGATGCCGCGCACGCGCGCGGTGCCGTCCCCAGGGAGCAGCTGCACGAGCGCGCCATCCTCGAGCTCGCCGGATGCCACCGTACCGGTGACCACGGTGCCAAAGCCCGTGCGGACGAACGTGCGATCGACGGGGAGCCGGAACGCGCCGTCGGTCGGGCGCGGCTTCTGACCGAACGACGCGATCACCGCGAGCAGCTCGTCGCGGCCTGCGCCAGTGACCGACGAGTAGGGGACGATCGGTCGACCTTCGAGGAACGTGCCACGGACCAACGCGCTGGCGTCTTCGCGGGCGAGCGCGAGCAGCTCTGCGTCGACGAGGTCCGCCATGGTGAGCACGACGGCGCCCTGGGACACGCCGAGCAGCGTGAGGATCGCTAAGTGCTCGCGCGTCTGCGGCATCGCGCCGTCCATCGCCGAGATGCACAGCAGCACCGCGTCGATGCCGGTGGCCCCGGCGACCATGGTGCGTACGAGCTTCTCGTGACCGGGGACGTCGACGAACGCCACGGTGCGGCCATCCGGGAGCCTCATCGGCGCGAAGCCGAGCGCGATCGTGATGCCGCGCTCCTTCTCTTCAGGCAACGTGTCAGGATCGACGCCCGTGAGCGTGCGAACGAGCGACGACTTGCCGTGGTCGATGTGACCTGCGGTCCCGACGATGGTGGAGGCGCCTTGCACGATGGATTTGCAGTAACATCGCCGTTCTGCGGAGGGACCTTTGGCCGAAGTTTACCCCGTGCCTGCGCGCGTTCGCGACGGCAGCCCGAACCCGATCGTCGACGTAGATCGCTGGCGCGAGGCCTACCACCGCGCGGAGGTTGATCCCGACGGGTTCTGGCTCGATTGGACGCGCGTGAACCTGCACTGGCACACCGTACCGACGATCGCGTGCGAGGGAGACTTCCGCACCGTGAAGGACGAGCCGATACGCTGGTTTGCGGACGGCGAGATCGACGTCACCTACAACTGTGTCGACCGACACGCCCAGGCCACACCCGACAAGGTCGCCATCCTGTGGGAGGGCGATCGCCCTGGCGAGACGCGGCGGATCACCTACGACGAGCTCTACGAGCAGGTATGCCGAACCGCCAACGCGCTCGAGGCGCTTGGGATCAAACACGGTGAGCGGGTGATCATCTACATGGGCATGGTGCCCGAGGCCGCGATCGCGATGCTGGCCTGTGCCCGCCTCGGCGCGGTCCACTCGGTCGTTTTCGGCGGCTTCTCCGCGGAGTCGTTGCGGGACCGAATCCTCGATTGTCACGCGGAGCTGGTGATCACCCAGGATGAGGCGCTGCGGGGTGGGAAGGCGATTCCCTTGAAGAAGATCACCGACGACGCGGTCGCGCAGGCGCCGTGCGTCAAGAAGGTGCTCGTGTTTCGGCGCACCGGGACGGCCATCGACTTCAAGGCGGGCCGCGACCACTGGTGGCACGAGGAGATCGCGAAAGGCGCCATCACCCGCCCGGCGTTTCCCGTGGCGGCCGAAGACCCGCTGTTCTTGTTGTACACATCGGGCAGCACGGGGAAACCGAAGGGCATCGTCCACACCCGGGGCGGCTACCTCACTTACGTCGCCTACACGCACCGCACGGTGTTCGACCTGCGCGACGATGACGTGTTCGCCTGTGTCGCGGACGTCGGGTGGATCACGGGCCACAGCTACATCGTCTACGGGCCCCTGTGCAACGGCACGACGACGCTGATGTTCGAGTCGATTCCGACGCACCCCGACGCGGGCCGGTATTGGGACGTCGTGCAACGGCACAAGATCACCGTGTTCTACACGGCGCCCACGGCGCTCCGCACGCTCGCGGCAGCCGGAGACGAGCACGTCACGCCGTTTGATCGAAGCACCCTGCGCGTGCTCGGCACCGTGGGCGAGCCGATAAACCCGGAGCCATGGCGGTGGTACTACGACGTCGTCGGAGCCGGCCGGTGCGCGCTCGTGGACACCTACTGGCAGACCGAGACGGGCGGCATCATGATCTCCGCGATCGCGCCGGCCACGCCGACGAAGCCTGGGTCGGCGACCTACCCGATGCCGGGGATCGCGCCGGTGCTGGTCGATCACGAAGGGCGAGCGTTGCGCGGGCCCGGCGATGGTCACCTGTGTTTTTCGGCGCCGTGGCCGGGGATCGCACGCACGGTGTGGGGCGAGCACGATCGGTACGTCGGGACCTTCTTCTCAGCCTATCCAGGGTACTACTTCACCGGTGACGGGTGCCGCCGCGATCGCGACGGGTACTACTGGATCACCGGTCGAGTCGACGACGTGATGAACGTCTCGGGCCATCGCATGGGGACCGCCGAATTCGAGTCTGCGCTCGTGAGCGTCGAGGAGGTCGCTGAGAGCGGCGTCGTCGGGTTCCCACATCCGATAAAGGGTCAGGGCGTGTACGCGTACGTCGTGTTGCAGCCGGGCGCCGTGATCGGCGCCGACTTCGAGCAGGTCCTTCAGGCCGCGCTGCGCCAGCACATCGGCGCCCATGCGCGCCTCGACCTCGTGCAGATCGTGTCCGGGTTGCCGAAGACGCGGTCCGGCAAGATCATGCGGCGCATCCTCCGAAAGGTGGCGGAGGGAGAGGTCGGCTCGCTCGGCGACACGTCAACGCTAGCGGACCCACATGTCGTCGACGCCATCGTCGCGGGTCGGAAGACGTTGTAGGACGCGACGTGCTCGGACGCGTTACCGTCCGGGGTCGGGGTGTCCAATGAACGCAGAGAACGCGATCTCCCTCCTCGAGCCGGCCGCCACCAAGGTGCGCGACCCGCTCGGCAACAGCTCCATCTGGCTCGCAGGCATGGTCCAGCGGCCGCGCGTCGCAGAGGGCGCGCTGCGCTTTGATCTCGTGTTCAAGCGCGAGTACACGAAGGAGCAGCGTCACACCGTCACCGACGCGCTGATCAGCGAGCTTCGGTCGCTCGGCTACGCGGGCGACGTGGTGCCGTTCCCGCGGCTCGAAGGCTCGATCGCGGCGGAGAAGAAGGCGCAGCAGCCCCCGACTCCGCCCCCACCGCCCAAGTCCGACCCCGTGCCGGGCATGACCGGCAAGGGAATGGGGCCGCACGGCGGGCCGGTTCAGAAGCAGCCGCTCGTCGGCGTGAAGCGGCTGATCGTGGTGGCGTCGGGCAAAGGTGGCGTAGGCAAGTCCACGGTGTCCACGAACCTCGCGGTGGCGCTGAGCAGGAAGGGGTTTCGCGTCGGGCTGCTCGACGCCGACGTCTACGGGCCGTCGCTGCCGAAGATGATGCACACGCAGGGGCCTGTGTACGTGACCGAAGACGAAAAGATGGTGCCGATCATGGCCCACGGCATCCAGTGCCTGTCGGTCGGCTTCATCGTGCCCGAGGAAGAGGCCGTGATCTGGCGCGGTCCGATGGTGATGGACATGGTCCGGCGCCTGCTGCAGCGGGCCGCGTGGGACGTGGACTACCTGGTCGTCGACCTCCCGCCCGGCACGGGTGACGCGCAGTTGACGCTGATTCAGGGGTCCGAGATCCACGGCGCGGTCGTCGTCACGACGCCACAGGACGTGGCCCTCGCCGACGCGATCCGCGGCGTGACGATGTTCCGCAAGCTCGACGTGCCTTTGCTCGGCATCGTCGAGAACATGGCCTACTACGAGCTCCCTGACGGTACGCGCGACTACGTGTTCGGCCGGGGCGGCGGTCGGCGCATGGCCGACAAGTACGGCGTGGACCTGCTGGTCGAGTTGCCGCTCCGCTCGGCGCTGCGCCAGTCCGGTGACGACGGTGTTCCAGCAGCGCTCGGCGACGACTCGACCGCCAAGCTGTTCGCGAGCCTCGCCGAGCAGGTGGCGACGAAGGTGCCGCTGCCCGCGGATCCCGCCTAGTGCTGCCCGAGCGCCGGCCGGGCGTGCAGCGTCCAACGTCGGGGCCGCTCGTCGACGCGTTCGGACGCGTTCACACCTACCTCCGCGTGAGCGTGACCGACCGGTGCAATTACCGTTGCGCGTACTGCATGCCCGCCGCGGGGCTCGATTGGATGAAGCGCGAGGATCTGCTCACGTACGAGGAGATCGCGCGCATCGTCACCGCGCTCGCGCGATGCGGGATCGTGCGGATTCGCTTGACGGGAGGTGAGCCCACGGTTCGAAAGGGCCTCCCCGACCTCGTCGCGAGGCTGGCGGCGATCGAGGGCATCACCGACATCGCGATGACGACGAACGGGCACCTGTTCGCGAAGGATGCAGCGGTGTTCGCGCGCGCGGGACTCCGGCGGCTGAACGTGTCGATCGACTCCCTCGATCCAGTCCAGTTCAAGCGCCTCACGCGCGGAGGCGACCTGGCCCGCGTGCTCGACTCGGTGGCGGCTGCACGCGATCAGGGTCTGGTACCCGTGAAGATCAACGCCGTGATCATCGGAAACGAGAACGAGGATCAGGTCGACGCGATGGTCGATCACTTCGCGTCGGACGCCGCGACCACCCAGGTTCGGTTCATCGAGTACATGCCGTTCTCCGCGCTGGCGGACGGGGTCGCGCAGGGCCAGTCGTGGAAACACGTCGCGGCCTCGCGCCTGCGGGAGCGGCTCGCAAAGCGATGGACGCTCGAGCCCGTCGATGTGTCCCAGGGCTCGGGGCCTGCGAAGCACTGGCGCCTCGTCGAGAGCGGTCTGATCGTCGGCTTCATCTCTCCGATCACCGAACATTTCTGCGAGTCGTGCAACCGCCTTCGGCTGCAGGCCGACGGGCACCTGCGCACGTGTTTGTCACGCGAGGCGGCGCCGAGCCTGCGCGACGTGATCCGCGCTGGGATCACCGACGAGGCGCTCGAGCAGGCGCTCCGCGAACGCGTGTGGGGCAAGATCGCCGGCCACGACGCGCACGAGCTAGGCTCTGGCCTCGCGTTCGACGGGGCGATGACCTCGGTCGGCGGCTGAGCGCCGACCGGTCACGTCACGTACGTCTACTTTGAAGCGATCTTGTTCTTGTCGAGCAGAGCCGACAGCGCCAGCAACGCCGTCGCGTCTTCGAGCGCGTCGCCCGTGAGCGTGGACCGGAACTTGGCGATGGCGTCGGCTTCGGTGGCGTCGAGCAGCCGCTCCGGCCGCTTGTTGCCAGAGCGTTGCACGTCGACAGGCGGTCGGATCCCGCGATCGGCGAGGTCGCGCGAGAGCTGAACCTCCCAATTCACGACGTCGCGGAGGTCGTCGATGACGGCGCGGTCGATCTTGCTGTCGGCGTCGCCGCTCACGACCCCGATCACCGTCAGCGATCCGCCTTCTTCGAGGGCGCGAGCCGAGCCCATGTACCGTCGCATGCGATGAAGCGCGGCCGCGTCGACGCCGCCGAGGTCGCGTCCAGCGGGCGGCAATTCTGCGAGACAGGCGCGCATCAGGCGCGTGATCGAATCGACGAGCAGGACGACGTCGTCGCCGCGCTCCACGAGGCGCCGGGCGCGCTCGAACACGATGTCGGCCACTTGCAGGTGACGCGCCTGGGGCTCGTCGAACGGGGTCGCGATGACCTCGGCGTTGCTGTTCGCGCGCCACTCCTGGATCTCTTCCGGCGCGGCGGCCAACAGGAGGACGGTGACCTCGAGGTCGTCATCGGCCGTGAGGAGGTCTGCGAGGCGGCGCTGGATCTCGACGCGGCCGGTGCGCGCGGGGGCGATGAGCAGCCCACGCTGCCCGAGGCCGAGCGGCGCTACGAGGCCCAGTGGCCGTAGCAGATCGTCCTTGTACAGCGGGATGCGCTCGTCCGGGTAGATCGCCGTGAGCGCTTCGAATTTTGGCGCCTTCGCGCCGGCCGGGTCGCCGTTGACCGTCTCGACGCGCAGGAGCGCCGTGTACCGTTCGCCTTCTTTCGGCGGCCGGACGATGCCGATCACGGTATCGCCGGTCTCGAGGTCGAAGCGACGGATCTGGCTCTGGCTGACGTAGATGTCGTCCTGGCCGGGCAAGAAGTTGTCTGCGGGGGAGCGGAGGAATCCGAATCCTTCACCGTGGACTTCGAGGACGCCACGTCCGTAGATCTGGCCTTCTTTTTCGCCGACGCTCTTGGCGATGGCGAAGGCGAGGTCCTGGCGTCTCAGCTTCTCGGCGTTGGGTACGCCGGCGTCCGTGGCCTGTTTTCGGAGGTCCGCGAGGGGGGCTTCGTGGAGCTTCTGGAGGTCGAGGGGCATGGCCTGGAGGGAGTCGGGAGGGACCGGTTGCGGGGAACCCAGACACCACCGGTGAGGAGGTCTGAGCGCGTCAATCTTTGCGGATTTGGCCCCTCTTGTCAAGGACGCCAAAGAGATGGCGGAGAACGCCGTGATTAGCGACGAACCTCAAATGCGGTGAGCCCGGTGGGACCGCTGCGGGTGAGGTCGACCGACCGCACGGCGGCGGAAGGCGGACCGACCTCCAAGCGCTTGAACAAGGTGTTCAGTGCCTCGACGGTCCCTTCCGCCACGCCGGTGACGCTGCCGTCTGCCTCGTTGCGTACAAACCCGACAAGACCGAGCTTTCGTGCAAGGTGTTGGGTGAACGCGCGATAGCCGACCCCTTGGACCTTGCCGTTGACGATGAATCGGAACGCCTTGGTGGTCACATTCCCTCCAACAATGCGAGCAGGGCCGCCTCGTCAAGCACGGGAACGTCGAGCTCCTTCGCCTTTTCGAGCTTGCTGCCGGCGTCCTCGCCGGCGACGACGTAGTGGGTCTTCTTGCTCACCGAACCTGCGACCTTCCCGCCGGCCGCTTCGATTCGTCGCTTCGCGTCCTCGCGCTTCAGCGTGGGGAACGTCCCCGTCAGGACGAACGTCTTGCCAGCGAGGGCGCCTGCTGCGGAGGGTGCGGCGACCGGCGTGAACGCGACCCCCAGGGAGCGCAGTCGCGCGATCTCCTCGAGGTGTCCCGCGTCGACGAAGAAGGTCCGTGCCGCCGTCGCGACGATTGGGCCGACGCCGTCGACGGCGGACAGCGCGGCCTCGTCAGCGGCGAGCAGCGCGTCGATCGTGCCGAAGTGCCGTGCGAGATCGCGCGCAGTGGCCTCGCCCACCTGGGGGATTCCGAGGCCGACGAGTACGCGGTCGAGCGGTCGCGCCTTGGATTGGGCGATGCCAGCGACGAGGTTCTGCGCGGACTTCTCTCCCATCCGCTCGAGCGTGCACAGCGCGGGGACGTCGAGGACGTACAGGTCCGACAGCCGGGTCACGAGCGCCTTCTCGACCAGCTGATCGACGATCTTTTCTCCGAGGCCGTCGATGTCCATCGCCGTGCGCGCGCCAAAGAAGCGGATCGCGCCGCGGACCTGGGCGGGGCATCCGAATTGGTTGCCGCATCGCGTCGCGGCGACGTCCACTTCGCGGGCGATGGGGCCGCCGCAGGCGGGACAGGTGGTCGGGTAGGTGACGGCGACCCGGTTCGCGTGCTCCTCGTCAGCGACGACGTGGACGACCTTCGGGATGACGTCGCCCGATCGCTCGATCGCCACACGATCGCCGTAGCGGAGGTCGAGGCGGACGAGCTCGTCCGCGTTGTGCAGGGTGGCGTGGCTGACCGTCACGCCGCCGACGCGAACTGGCTTCAGATGTGCGACGGGCGTGACCGCGCCGGTGCGACCGACTGAAAACTCGACGCCGATGAGCTCGGTCACGACGCGCTCGGGCGGGTACTTGAACGCTGTGGCCCACCGCGGGGACCGCGTGACGAAGCCGAGGTCGAGCTGATCCGCGATCGAATCGACCTTCACGACTGCGCCATCGATCTCATACGGTAACGAACGCCGCTCGGCGCCGAGCGCCCGAATCGCCTCGAGCGCGCCGTCGAGCCCGAGCACGACGCGGTTGTTCGGGTTGGTCGGTAGGCCCCAGGCGGCGAGTTGCGCGAGCTGTTCGTGGTGCGTGTCGGGAAGATCCACGCCGTCGCACTCGCCCAGCGCGTACGCGATGAACCGCAGCGGACGGGCGGCTACGACGCCTGGATCAAGCGCGCGGAGCGTCCCGGCCGCAGAATTGCGGGGGTTCTCGAACGGGCGCTCTCCGGCGGCCACGCGTTGTGCGTTCATCTTCGCGAACCCGTCCGAGAAGAACAGGATCTCCCCGCGGACCGACACGCGCGATGGTTGATGGGGCCCTACGAGCGTGGCGGGGATGTCGCGAATGGTGCGCACGTTGTGCGTGACGTCCTCGCCGGTCTCGCCATCTCCGCGGGTGCCGGCCCCGATCAAGACGCCCTGCTCGTACACGAGCTCCATCGCGAGCCCGTCGAGCTTCGGCTCGACGCAGTACGAGACGGGCTCGCCGCCGCGCGCGAGGAGCTTCTGCACGCGGGCGTCAAAATCGGCGAGCTCCGATTCCGTGAGCGAGTTGGCGAGCGACAACATCGGCGTGCGGTGCCTGAACGGCTGCAGTGCCGCCACCGGAGCGTCTCCGACCATCTGCGTCGGCGAGTCCACCCGGGTCAGCTCGGGGAAGCGCTCCTCGAGGATCTCGAGCTCGCGGTACAACAGGTCGTACGCGCGATCCTCGATCTCTGGCTTCCCTTCGGTGTGGTAGAGGCGGCTGTGCCGCAGGAGCTCGGGGACGAGCCACTCCACGCGCTGTTGGGCTTCGTTGGGTTCCATCGCTTGCGCGCGTGCGCGCAGGGCGTCGGCGTCGTCGGTGGTGTGCATCGGGTTCGCGTAACGCGGACATTCCCGGGGGCGCATCCCGTGGTTACGAGTCGGAAAGCGCCGAAGGAGGCGAGTGGCCGCTGCAATCGTAGGACTGTATCTCGCATTGCTCGCGTTTCTCGCTGTCGTGGGCGTGCATCGCCTGCGATTGACGTTGGCGACGGTGTCCGCGCGGTTCCTTCCCACACCGACCATGAGCGCCGCCCCGATGGTGACGGTGCAGGTGCCGTTGTTCGACGAGCGCAACGTCGCGGCCCGCGTGATCGCGAGCGTCGGCGCGCTCGACTGGCCGCGCGATCGGCTGTTCGTGCAGGTGCTGGATGATTCGACGGACGACACGACGTCGATCGCGGCGGCGGCCGTCGCGGACCTCGTCGATCGTGGCGTTGACGCGGTCCTCGTGCACCGCACGATTCGAACCGGCTTCAAGGCGGGCGCGCTCGCAGAGGGGCTCCGCGTCGCGAAGGGGGAGTTCGTCGCGGTATTCGACGCGGACTTCACCCCGGCGCCAGACTTCCTTCGTCGCACCGTCCCGCACCTGATCGCAGACGAAAGGGTCGGCATGGTGCAGGCGCGCTGGGGGCACCGCGGCAACGGGGGCTGGCTCGACGGGGTGCAGGCCTTGATGCTCGACGGGCACTTCGCTGTGGAGCACACGGCTCGGCACACGCTCGGGCGGTGGTTCAATTTCAACGGTACCGCCGGCGTGTGGAGACGCGCCGCGATCGACGAGGCGGGCGGCTGGTCGGCCGACACCCTCACGGAAGACCTCGACCTGTCGTACCGCGCAGAGCTCGCCGGCTGGCGGTTCGTGTACCTGGACGACGTCATCGTGACGGCCGATCTCCCGGCCGGAGTACCGGCGTTTCGCGCGCAGCAGCGTCGGTGGGCGCGCGGGGCCGTGCAGACCTTCCGCAAGCTCGCGGGGCGTGTGTGGCGATCGGACGCACCCCTCGGCACCAAGCTCGAAGCGACGGCGCACCTCGGCGGCAATCTTGCGTACCCGGTGTCGCTTCTCGTCGCGCTCCTGCTGCCGATCGCGGTGTACGTGCGAGCGAC
>CANNIZ010000096.1 GCA_947505245.1 Pseudomonadota bacterium
GAGGAGCCCCTCGTGGACACGCGGTCGGTCCACGTCGAGCGCGCAGGCGGTGGCCGAGTCTCGATCGCCCACGACTACCGCGAGGGGCCGTTCCACAAGATGTCGACCACGGACGTCGCCGTCGACGACGTCGGTCGCCCGCTGGCGATCGACGTCCTCGAGGTGGAGAATCGCGAGCGACGGCGGTGCGGGTCGACGTACACGTGGACGGGTCTGGACGCGACGTTCGACTTCACCTGCGACGGTGAGGTGCTCGGGAGCGGCACCGAGACGCGCGACGCGCAGGGCCGCCCCGTCGCTCGCGCGACCGTGATGGGCACCGGCGACAACGAGTGGCGGTCGGCGTACAGCTGGACCTGGGGCCCCTACGGGCTCGTCGGGGCGAAGCGGGCGGTCCCGTTCCTCGGCGCGGTCGCGGAGGCCTGGGTGCGCGACGACACCGGACGCATCGTCGCCGGGCTGGAGAGCGGCGAAGGGTTCCGCGTCGTCGACCTTCGCAGCGCGGCGTGCCCGGTCGAGGAGCCCGTCGTGGCGAGGTGGATCGGCGACGAGCCGGGGTGAATCACATGCCGAAGCCGCCCATGAACCAGTACGTCTGCGCTGTGCGCCCGTCGGGGCCGAACACGCCGTAGGAGTCGGGCACCGTGCCGTATTCGGTGTAGCGCATGGTGAGCGCGATCCAGTAGATGACCACGCGCACGTCGAGGCGGGTCTCGCGCGGCAGCACGTCGGGCGCCCGGAACGCCTTCGTGTACATCGCTTCCAGGGTGAGCGGGAACTTGAACGCGTACCCGAGGCGGGCGCCGTACTGGGCGTAGCCGCCGCCTTTGACGACGAACGCGGTCGGTGGGGCGTCGGCAGCGGCCGGCGTGAAGTCGCCGCCAAATCCGACGAGGGGACCCAGCGCGAGGCCGCCGACCAACAGCCCGCCGCCAAGGACGTAGTCGATGTCGATAAGCCGCGAGCCGTGAATGTCCGCGCCGTCGTTCCACCGCAGTCCCGGCCCGACGCCGAGGGGAACCTTCCCGAGGGGGAGCATCGTCATCACCACCATCGCCGCGCGGCCGCCGTACAGCGTCCCGCCTTCGTGGGTGGTGTGGGCGACCCCACCGGTCATTGTGAACATGAACGTTCGTCGCCGCTCGGCGCCGTCGTGCGTCGTCACGCCGGGCGTCGTCACGTCGGGCGTGGTCGCGACGGCGTCCGGTGCGGTCGTCACGCCCACGAGGGAATCGATATAGGCATCGATCCCCGCGCTGTAGGCGCGCAGAAAGGTGCCCGTGTCCGCGCTGTCGCCCATCACGTGGAAGTACACAGGGACGCCAGTCCTCTCGTCGGCGCGGCAGTGGAGCGTGACCGGCACGCCGTCCGACACGAAGTTCCAGCCCGACCACCCCTGGGGGGGATCGGAGATCTGCCCGACCATTTCGCCGCCGCCGAGGGCGAACTGCGCCACGGTCTCGACGCACGAAGTGATGTCCATCCCGAACCTGACGATGACCGCGCCGCCGGCGTCCTTGAACACCTCCGGACGCCCGCCGATCTCGCCCGCCTCGTACACCCAGCCGTCCGGGACCACGACCTTGAGGCCCGGCAGCTGGAGCGCGACCTCCTGGTCGGCCCGAGCCGAGGTGGACCACAGCGACGCCACCACGAGACAGGCCACCACGGGCATGCGACTGTTCATCGCGCCATCATACTGCGATCGACACCCTGCGGCCGGTCCGGTGCCCAACGTCGCGGTCGGGTCGGGCGTGGCTGCGGTCGTCGAGGCGGCTGCCAGAGGGCGGCGACCCCGCGAACCCGGTGCGGCGAGGTGGCATACGCCTCCCGACGAGGGAAGAATATGTCCGCTCGCGGATCGTTGACGGGGTTCCTTGCGCTCCTCACCCTTTGTTTGGTGCTGGCCTGCGGGGGGAGCGCGCGCGCGTCGACCCCGGTGAGGTCCAGCGTGCGATCGGACCAGAACCGTTCGTCGCCGGCCCCGCTGCGGTTCGCCTCGCGGCGCAGCGCCTGGAGGGTCCCTTGGGTCGCCGTCGCGTTTCCCTCGACCAACGGGCCGAGGGCGTCGAGCCTGGACTGGATCAACGTGGTTGGGTCACTACCAGCTCCCTTGGAGGTTCTTGAGGAACGCGTACGGGTAGCCCACGTCGTAGCTGCTCGCGTTTTCGAGGCGCTGCAACAGCTCAGGCGCGAGCACGGTGTCGGCGGCGGGCAGGTTGTCTTCCAGTTGCGCGACGGTGCGGGCGCCGAAGATCACCGACGTGACCGCGGGCTTGTGCAGCAGCCAGGCGAGGGCGATCTGGGCCGGCGTGCGGCCCGTCTCCGTCGCGACGGCGTGCAGCGCTTCGATGATGGCCCAGTTGCGCGCGTTGTCCATGCCGGGGAACCGCGCCTGGAACTTGGGTGCGTCGAGGCGGCTGCCCGCGGGCGCCTTCTCGCCCTTGCGGTACTTGCCCGACAGGAAGCCACCCGCGAGCGGCGACCACGGGATGATGCCGAGGCCGAACTTCTTCGCGACGGGGACGTGCTCGCGCTCGAGGTCGCGGGTGATCAGGTTGTACTGCATCTGCAGGCCGACGAACCGCTCGAGGTGCTCGGTCTTGCTCGTCCATAGGCTGTCGACCAGCCGGTAGGCGGCGTAGTTGCTGGCGCCCAGGTACAACACCTTGCCGGCGCGGACGAGGTCGTCGAGCGCGCGCAGCGTCTCTTCTTCCGGCGTGTCGAGGTCCTGCATGTGGATCTGGTAAAGGTCGATGCGGTCCGTCTGCAGGCGCTTCAGGCTCGCTTCACAGGCCATTACGATGCGGCGGCGCGAGGCCCCGGTGCCGAGCGGACCTTCCCCCATGCGGAACCGGAACTTGGTGGCGAGCACCACCTCGTCGCGGCGCTTGGTGTTCGCGAACCACCGGCCGATCACGCGCTCGGACAGGCCGTCCTGGCCGTACACGTCGGCGGTGTCGACGAAGTTGATGCCCGCCGCGAGGGCGCGGTCGAGGATGGCGTGGGAGGTGGGCTCGTCGGCGGACGCGCCGTGCATCATGGAGTTCGCGTCGGCCTCGCCGAAGGTCATGGTGCCGAGGCACAGCGTCGACACTTTGAGGCCGCTCTGGCCGAGGTTCCGGTATTGCATGGCGAGTCTCCGTGGTTGAGGTGGGAGCCTACTGCCGATGGATCTTCAGGTTCACGCTGTAACGATCGACGAGCTTGTTGTTCACGTCCATCGCGAGGTGCTTGTGGAACTCGATCTCGAGCACCATGGAGGCGAGGCCCGGCGCCATCTGGTGCGAAGGGTCGAACGGGAGGTAGTACGTCGTAACGAAGACCTGGTTGACCAGGCGATCCTTGACGAGGATGCAGCACGGCTTCGGCGCCGCGTCGACGGCCGCGATCAGGGTCTCGACGATCGCGTCGGCCTGCGTCGGGTCGTCGTAGTCGCCGTAGTCTGCGACGAGCGTAGCGGCGGCGCCGGTCCCCCAGAAGCTCGTGCTGAACGCGCCGTCCAGCGGGGTGGTGCTCGCATACACCGTGGGCTCCAGCATCGGCAGGATCGAATTCGGGTTTGGGATGACCGCGCCCTTTATCGACGCGAAGTCGGTCGCGAGCGCGACGATCAGGGCGTCGAGCTGGGACCCGAACGTGGCGACGTCGACGCTCGGTACGACGATAGGCGGCGGCAGCAGGCTCCCGTCAGGCAGCGCGCGTGTGCCGTTCGCTTGCATGAGCCCGCCCGGACGCACCATCACGAACAGGTCGTGGGCCGGGACCAGCTTTGGAGCCATGCCCTGGTTCTCGTCGGCCGGGATCCACAACAGGGCGTCGCCGTCGGGCAGCACGGCGATCTGGTACGCGGCGTACCCTTGGATCTCCGCGTACCGCTTGGCCCGCTGCTCCTCGGTGCGCAGCCCGTTGGGCCAACTGTCCGGGTCGTTGTACGTGACGATCTGGCTCACGAATGGCATCGCGAACTTCGTCTTGAGCGACTCCTGGGAGGACTCGTACGACACCGAGTTGTACGTATCGATCTCCGTCGGGTTTATAAGGTGCACCCCCTGGGCGAGTCCGGTCTGTTCCGGCTCGGCGAGCGCGGCCCCCGCCATGGCGGGCGAACTGAGGAACAACGACCAAAGGATTGGTATGAGTTTCATCCTCCGTCGTTAGCTCACCAGCTGTCTCGTGCCACCGATCTCCGTCGTCGGACGGAGGTGGATCGGCTCCCTCCTACGCGAGGGCGGCCTTCATCGCCTGGTCGAGGTCCGCGATCAGGTCGTCGTGGTGCTCGATGCCGATCGACGGCCGCACGAGGCCGTTGGTCGTGACGTCGCCGGTGGCCTGATCGACGCGCAGGTCGAACACGCGTCCGCAGGTGGAGGCGGAGTACGAGCTGCGCTCATCACACCGCGAAGTGGATGTCCGCGCCGGCGTCGACCCGCGCTGGCCCGAGCCAGAGCGCGGACGAAGCTCGTCCAATACGTCACGCCCGAGTCCTGGTAGGGCGTCGGCAGGTACAGGTCACGCGCGGGGATGGCGTCGACCATGGGCGCGCGCGTCGGCGTCTCGGTCGTCCACGTCAGCTCGGCGAATTGGGGGTTCGTGGCGTTCCCTTCGTTGAACGTCAACCTGTGCACGACGCCGTCGACGACCCAGCCGGTGAGGGTATCTCCAGGGACGGTTCCGGCGCCGCTCAGGTCGAGGACGGTCGCGGCTTCAGGGAGCACCCGAAGAGGTCATGCGTGCTCACGTGCTGCGCGAGCGGCAACACGCCGGTGAGCGGGACGGGCTCGAGCCCAGGCTCCACGCGCGCCTGGTCTTGTTCGACCACGACGAGGTCGGTCGGCCCGAACACAGGTGGACCGTCGATCGCGTCACGCCGCCGTCGCGGTACTCGGACTCCCAGGTCATTCCAAGCCGGACGGTCTCCGGTACCATCAGCACCGGCCAGACCTCGTCGTCGAGCGGAGCGTCGAGGGCGTGAACGACGACCCCGTCCCGCGTCCCGCGGTACAGCCCGACCCCGCTGCCCAAGTTGGGGGCCCAGAGCGAGTTTCCGCCGGAGGCGTCGTGGAGGAGCACGTCATCGCGTCCAGCGTCCACCGCTCCCGGCCACCGGTCCCAGTTCCTCCCGTTGGAGGCGCGCGTGCCGGCCGCGAGGGGTTGGAGCGTGAGCTCGTTCGTCGGCCCGTCGCCATCGGCGGTGAACTTCACGTGGGCGTCGGGGAGCGCTCCGTACGCCCCGTTGCCGCCGGGGTCGCGTTTGCAGGCGGCGAGCAGGGCCAGGACGAAGAGGCGAGAGCGCATGGCCCATGTGACCACGGCCCGCTGGGCTTGGCAATTGCACTTTCGGCTATAGTGCTTTGATTCGGGGGCTTCATGCGCTGGTCCGTTCGTCTCGGGGTCGTGTTCCTCGCTGTCTCCTGTCGCAAGTCGGAGGTCGAGAACGTCGCCCCGACGGCCCAGATCGCGACTCCGGCGGCCGGGGAGTCGTTCGACGTCGGCGAGCCGATCGCGTTCTCTGGCACGGTGTTCGACGCCGAAGACGCGGAAGACGCGCTCGCGATCGGGTGGTCCAGCGACGTGGACGGCCTCCTGTCGGAGGATGGTGCCGATGCGACGGGCCTCGTCGCGTTCACGAGCGCGAACCTCTCGGCCGGTGAACACGTCATCACGCTCAGCGTGACCGACTCTGGCGCGCTCGTTTCGACCGCCACCGTCGCCATCTCCCTCCTCGAATCCAGCGCGGCTCCAACGCTCGTGATCGTCGCGCCGGAGCCCGACACCGAGATCGTCGAGGGTGACTCGTTCCTGTTCGAGGCGACCGTTTCGGACCCCGAAGATGCGGCAGAAGACCTGATCGTCGAGTTCGAGTCGGACCTCGACGGCACCGTGTGTACGCCTGAGGTGACGACGGATGGCGCGGCGTCGTGCGAAGCGACGTTGACGGCGGGCCACCACTTGCTCACGTTCAGCGTGCTCGACACCGACGATCACCTCGTCTCGGCGACGGTGTACTTCGACGTGCTCTCGCCCGACGCGATCGACGACGACGGCGACGGCGTCTCCGAGGATGAGGGGGATTGCGACGACACGGACGCGGCGGTCTCGCCGAGCGCGACCGAGATCACCGGCGACGCGATCGACTCCGACTGTGACGGTCGCGAGGTCTGCTTCCTCGACACCGACGGTGACAAGGTCGGCTCCGCGGCCACCACCGTGAGCGCAGACGTCGACTGCGCAGACTTCTCCGAGTCCACCTCCGGCGACGATTGCGACGACAAGAACGGGGCCATCAACCCCGGCGAGCCCGAGATCCCGGGGGACGGCACGGATCAGAACTGCGACGGGATCGACGGCTGCTTCGAAGATCTCGACGGCGACGGGTTCGGATCGCTGAACACGGTGGCGTCATCCGACACGGACTGCAGCGACCCCGGCGAGTCGGACTTCGACACGGACTGCGATGACGCGGAGATCGACATCCACCCGGGCGCTCCCGAGGGCGCGGGAGACGGCGTGGATTCGGACTGCGACGCGAAGGAGACGTGTTTCGTGGACAGCGATGAAGACGGCGCCCGGACCACCGCGACGGTGATCGGCGTCGATCTGCTGTGCAGCACCGCGGACGGTGAGGCGAACCTCACGGCTGCGCTCGACTGCGCGGACGTGGACGCCGCCGTTCACCCCGGCGCCACCGAGCTCGCGGGTGATGCGGTCGATCAGGACTGCGACACGACCGAGCTCTGCTTCGTCGACAGCGACCACGACGGCGCGCGCACGACCGCCACGGTAGCCTCGTCGGATCTGCTGTGTGCCACGAACGCCGGCGAGGCCGCAGCCTCTGCAGTGATCGACTGCGCGGACACCGACGCAGCTGTGAACCCCAGCGCGACCGAGCGGCCCGGCGACGGCGTCGACCAGAACTGCGACAGCGCCGAGCTTTGCTACGTTGACGCGGACCAGGACGGCGCGCGGACGGCGGCAACCGTCGCGTCGCCGGACGCCACCTGCGCGGCGAGCAGCGGCGAGGCCCTGGCGAGCGCGCTGATCGACTGCGCCGACGGGAACGGGGCGATC
Source organism: Pseudomonadota bacterium (assembly GCA_947505245.1). Taxonomy (GTDB): domain Bacteria; phylum Myxococcota_A; class UBA796; order UBA796; genus SYKL01. Next base: position 7,072 of record CANNIZ010000096.1, read on the forward strand.
GCGCCGGGCGCCACCGAACTCCCCGGCGACGGCATCGATCAGGACTGCAGCCCGGCGGAGCTCTGCTACGTGGACGGCGACCAAGACGGCGCCCGCACCGGCGCGACGGTCGCGTCGTCCGACGCCACCTGCGCCAAGGCCGACGGCGAAGCCCTGGCGTCCGCTGCGATCGATTGCCTCGACACGGACGTCGCAGTGAACCCCTCGGCCAGCGAGGTCACCGGCGACGGCAAGGACCAGAACTGCGACGGCGCCGAGGTCTGCTACGTGGACTCCGACAAAGACGGTGCGCGTACGGCGTCCACGGTGAACTCCCCCGACGTGAGCTGCGCGGCGTCGGCGGGTGAAGCGCTCGCGAGCGCCCCGCTCGACTGCGTGGACGGCGACCCGGCGGTGTTCCCCGCGGCCTCGGAGGTGGCGGGCGACGGAAACGACCAGAACTGCGACGGCGCGGAGGTCTGCTACGTGGACTTCGACAAGGACGGCGCGCGCACGGCCGCGACGGTGAACTCGCCGGACCTGGTGTGCGCTTTGTCGTCCGGCGAGGCGCTCTCTACCGCCGCGCTCGACTGCGCGGACACCGACGCCGCGGTGAACCCCGCGGCCAGCGAGCTCACGGGCGACGGAAAGGACCAGAACTGCGACGGCGCCGAGGTCTGCTACGTGGACTCGGACAAAGACGGGGCGCGTACGGCCGCGACCGTCAACTCGCCCGATCTCGCGTGCCTTGCGTCGGCGGGTGAGGCCCTCGCGACCGCTGCGCTCGACTGCGTGGACGGCAACGCCGCGATCAACCCGGCGGCGACTGAGATCACGGGCGACGAGATCGACCAGAATTGCGACGCCAAGGAGGTCTGCTACGTCGACGGGGACGACGACGACTATGGTTCCGCTCCGGTCGTGTCGCTGGACCTCGACTGCAACGACGCCGGTGAAGGCCACAAGGCCGGCGAGTGCAACGACGTCGTCGCGGGCATCAACCCCGCCGCGGTCGAGATCGCCGGGGACGACAAGGACCAGAACTGCGACGGCAAGGAGACCTGCTACACCGACGGGGACGACGACGACTACGGCACGACGTCGCTCACGTCGTCCGATTCGGACTGCCTCGATGTGAATGAGGGCCACAAGGCGGGCGACTGCAACGACGCCAACCCAGCCGTGAACCCCGCAGCCGCGGAGGTCTGGTACAACGGCGTCGACGACCGCTGCGACGGCGGGAATGACTACGATCAGGATGGCGACGGCAAGACGACCGTGGCCTCGGGCGGGACCGATCTTAACGACCTGGACGCCAGCTGCTCGGACAAGTGCAACATCGGATTCTACGCGAACCCCGCGGCCGCTGCGACCGCAGGCCTCACCGACTACTGGCTGTTCAACAGCACCGCGAACGAGTACCCGGGCTTCCGCAACCTGAACTTCAACGTCGTGGGCACGGTCTACGACAGCACGACGAGCCCGTTCACCGGCCTCCCGACGACCAAACCTGCGGTGGCGGACTTCGACGGTGTCAACGACTACCTCGACGTCGTCGCGCGCCTCATCACCTCCTCCACCTACACCGTCTCCGTCTGGACCTTCATGGATGCCGCGAACCCGGCAGGGCGCAGCTACCCGGTCGACGGGCAGGGCTCGGGCAGCCCCTTCTACCTGCTCGTGGACTCGGTCGACAGCGTCCACCTCGGCACCTGCGGCCTCGAGTGGAACATGGCCCAGGGCACGTCCATCCAGGGATCGTGGGTCCACCACGTGTGGCGCTCCAACGGCTCGACCATGACCTACACGCGAAACGGCCTCAGCGGGATCAACCTGGTCCTGCCCGGCGGCGGCACCTGCGCGCCCAACGACAGCCCGGTGGTGCTCGGCACCTTCAGCGGTGCGCGCGGCGGCTCCGGGCAGTACTTCTACAACGGCAAGATCGCCGAGTACGCCGTCTGGAACGGGGTCGCCCTGTCCGACGCGCAGGTCAACGCGATCTACACCGGCAAGAAGCCGATTCTGTACACGCCATAAGTCGACGACCTCCGCGCAACCTTGGGCGACCTCTGTCGTACGGGTGGGTGGAGGGCCCATGTCATTTCGCCGACCGCTGCTGCTGGCCGTGGTCTTTCTTTCGAACGCCTGCCTGCCGTGGAGTGACGGGGCATGCCCAGCGGGGTTCTCGGGCGAGGCCGCTGGCTGTGCGTTCGACGAGGCCGCTGTGCTCGACCTCGTGACGCACATGGACGACGGGCAGCTCGTGAAGGTGAACGCGGAGCCGTACATGCCCGTTTACTCGTCGACGCCGATGTTGCGGAATGTGTGGGTGTCGCCGCTCAACGTGCCGGACTCGGACCTGACCGCCGATGAGCTGTACGGAACGATCGATCAGGACAATTGGTGGGAGCCGATGGAGGACACGTTCCCCGTTGGTACCGTCATCATCCACGAGTCCGTCGATCGGATCGAGGCGCACGGTGTGGAGGTGAAACGCGATGACTACGCCGATGAGATGGGTCGCAACTGGTGGCTCGCGATGGTGAACGACGACGGCACGCTCGACGACGGGTACCGCGAGCCGTGCGCGAATTGCCACAACGAAGGCTACCGCGTCACCGCGGGCCTGTGGGGTGTGCCGGAGTATGCGAAGTAGCGCTCGCTCGGAGGCGCTGTTGTTGCGGGTTTTTGTGTTGGTCTGGGCGTGCGATCAGGCTCCGGTGGGCGCGCCCGTCGGGGTGGTGACCCCGGCGCCTGCACAGGTCCCGCCGCCGCATCAGGCGGCTGCGCCGGCACCTTCGGAAGGCCCCGCCGTCGGTCGCTGGCTGGGCGCGAGCTCCGTGGTTGTCAAGCGCCGCGGCACGGGGCCAAGACTCTTGGGGTAAGGTCGGCTCGTCGGACGGTTCCGAGTCTGCAAAGGAGACCCCTTGGTGCGTTTTAGATGCGCGGTGCTGCCCGTGATCGTTTGCCTGCTCGCTTGTGGGGGAGCGGGCTCTCCGACTCCGGACGCGGACGCCACGGCTTCGTCTGCAGCTGCGCCCGCCGCGGCCGCGCCCGCTGCAGCGGCGCCCGAATTCGGTTCGGTCGCGTTCCAGACGTACGAGTCCGATGGCCACTACATGAAGTTCCGCAACGACACGAAGGTTGATCGTACCTGGGACAACATGGTCGGCGAAGGCCTGAAGGGCACGTACACGCAGGTGGGCAACACCATCACCGTGGTGTTCGAGCCCGGTCCCAGCAGCACGGTCTCGGAGTTGCGGTTCCGTCAGCTCGACGATTGCTCGATCGCCAACTACTACCGCGCGACCACGGAAGGAAAGGTCAGCGAGGACGAGTCCGACATCTACCGCCGCTCCGAGCCCCGCTGCCCACACCGATAGCAGGCGCTTTTCAGGCCAGCGCGACCTTCATCGCCTGGTCGAGGTCCGCGATCAGGTCGTCGTGGTGCTCGATGCCGATCGACAGCCGAACGAGGCCGTCTTCGATGCCGAGCGCGCGGCGGTTGGCCGCCGGCACGGACGCGTGCGTCATGGCCGCCGGCAATTCGATCAGGCTCTCGACGCCACCGAGCGACTCGGCGAGCGTGAACAGCTTGGTGCTCGCGACGAACTTCTCGGCGCGCGGCAGATCGCAGTCGAGCACGAAGCTCACCATGCCGCCGAAGCCGGACATCTGCTTCTTCGCGATGGCGTAGCCGGGGTCCGCGGGAAGGAACGGGTAGTGGATGCGCTTGACGCGGCTGTTCGCGCCGAGCCATGCGAGCACGTGTTTGCCGTTCTCCTGGTGGCGCTGCATGCGGATGGCGAGCGTCTTCACGCCGCGCAGCGTGAGCCAGCAGTCCCACGGGCCCGGCACGGCGCCGATGGCGTTCTGCAGGAAGCGCAGCTTCTCGGCGATGGCGGGGTCCTTGGTGAGCACGATGCCGCCGACCACGTCGCTGTGACCGTTCAGGTACTTGGTGGTGCTGTGCACGACGAGATCGGCGCCGAGGTCCAACGGGCGCTGGAAGTAGGGGGTCGCGAACGTGTTGTCGACCGCGAGGATGGCGCCGATCTGCTTGCAGCGCGCTGCCACCGCGGCGATGTCGCTGATCTTGAGCATCGGATTCGTGGGCGTCTCGAGCCACACGAGGTTCGTTCCCTCGGGGATCACGTCGGCCGGCGCGCGCGTCGAGAAGTCCGCGTAGGAGAAGCTCGTGCCGGTGTTCTTGAACACGCGCTCGAACAGGCGGTACGTGCCGCCGTACACGTCGTCGCCGCACACCACCTTCACGCCCTGACCGCCGAACGCGTGCAGGACGGTGGTGGTGGCCGCGAGCCCGGAACCGAACGCCACGCCCGTGGTGCCGTTCTCGAGGGCCGCGACACACGCTTCGAGCGCCTCGCGGGTGGGGTTCTGGGTGCGCGCATATTCGTAGCCGGTGTGCTTCGCGGGCCACGGCTGCGCGTAGGTGGACGTCTGGAACACCGGCGGCATGACCGCGCCGGTGCGCGGCTCAGGGCTCTGGCCCGCGTGAATCACCTTGGTCTCGAACCGATCGCCCTCTGATGACACAGCCACCTCGCGCGCGGCATGTATCCCCGAGGCCGCGCGACCGCCTACTGCTCGGTGATGTGGAACTCGACGCGGCGGTTCGTCGACTTGCCCGCTGACGTGCGGTTGGTGTCGATCGGCTTGGTCTCGCCGAAGCCGACGGGCTCGAGCCGCGAGGCTTCGATGCCCTGCGATTCGAGGTACGCCTTCACGGATTCGGCGCGGTCCTGCGACAGGCGCAGGTTGAACGCGTCGTCACCGTCGCTGTCGGTGTGGCCTTCGATGCGCACCTTCAGCGCCGTGGCGTCCTTCATCGCCTTGGCGACGTCGTTCAGCACGGGCATGGACGCCGGCAGCAGCGTGGCCGAGCCCGTGGCGAACTGCACGCGCTCCTTGATCTCGATGCGGTCCTTGGTGACGACGACGAGCTTCGGCGGGCTGTCGGGGCAGCCGTCGTCGTCGAGGTACTGGTTCACCGTCTCGGGGTTGTCCGGGCACTTGTCGTTCGCGTCGGAGATGCCGTCCTTGTCGCGATCGAGGTTCGGGCAGCCGTTGTTCATTCGATCACCCGGCTCGTTCGGGCACTGATCGTATTCGTCGGCGAGGCCGTCGAGGTCGTTGTCCGGGTCGGGGCAGCCGTCGTGGTCTTCCCAGCTGTCCAGGTCTTCCGGGATGCGCTTGCACTGGTCGTTCATGTCCAGCACGGTGTCTTCGTCGTCGTCGGGGTCGGGGCAGCCGTCGCCGTCCTTGAACCCGTCCAGGTCTTCCGGGTCCTTCGGGCACTGATCGACCGCGTCGATGAGGCCGTCTCCATCGATGTCGTACGACGTCTCCGGGCAGCCGTCCTCGTCGGCGTCGCCGTCGAAGTCTTCGGGCTCGAACATGCACGCGTCGTCCATGTTCTTGATGCCGTCTTTGTCTTCGTCGCCCATCGGGTCGATGTCGCGGCAGCCATCTTCGTCTTCGACCTTGTCGAAGTCTTCGGGCTCGTCGGGGCATTGGTCGATGATGTCGACGATCGTGTCTTTGTCGCGGTCCGCCGTGCCGCACGGCGTCGCCTTCTCGAGCGCCTTCTTGGCCCAGTCGTTCGCGAACTCGACGTGGTCTTGCGCGCGGCGAACGTCGCCCTGCTTGAACTCGAGCAGCGTAAACGCGACGCCGGCTTCGGCGTTCGCGAGCTCTTCGGGCGCGCAGATCATGGCGTACACGCGGCGCGCCTGCTCGATCGTCACGTTGGTCTCGTCGAGCGTGGCCTTGACCTGGCGGGGGTCTGCGCAGGCGGTCAGCGCGAGCATCACGAGGGCCGTGGCCCCGAGTCGCGTGATCATGGCTGGGTTCCGGGCGCGGGCAACGTCGGCGCCGGAGGCGCGGGCAACGTCGGCGCCGGCGGGGTTGCGGGCGCGGGTGGACTGGCGGGCGGGACGGCCACGTCAGGGACGGGCTGCGGCTTTGGCACCGCGACGGTGCCGGGCGGGACGACCACGGCGCCGGGCGGGGGCGGAGTCGTCGGCGGCGTCGGCGTCGCCGCTGGCACGTCCGCCTTGACTGCGCTCCTGTTGGTCGCGACCGCGATCACCGCCTTGTCGGCCCACTCGGCCGAGAGCACCGCAAGGTCCTCACAGGCGCGCCAGTCCGAATATCCTGCTTCCTCGCCGGCCTTTTCCAGATAACGCTTGGCGAGCGTGTACTCGTAGGGCGCCAATTCCTTCGCGTTCTGCTCGTCGGCCCGTGCCAACGCCTGGTCGGCCCCGTCGAGGTGGGCGTAGCCATTGATCGCGGTGCAGCCCGTCATCGCGCTGTACAGCAGGCCCGCGGCGGCCGTGTTTGTGAACTTCCAGGGACGTGGCATCGATGGCTCCGGCCGTGAGTTTCGCCATGTAGCGGGGTCCCCGTCAAGGACGAACATCCGGGGTGCAGGTGACAGCGGATGGATTGCGGGTGGTAGAGTGCAGGCTCACCTGACGCGATGGAGCCCGAGCGCGTGATCGAGCAGCGGCTACCCGTAATCGCCCGGTGGATGTTGTTCGCGCTCGGCACGGTCGAGGGCAAGCGCATCCACCGGCCGCTCGATCCCGTCGCCGCGTGGCTGCTCAAGCACCACCCGAACCTGCTGCCTACGATCCCGCAGTCGGCGCTACTGACGACGATCCGCGCGCGGACCGACCTCGTCGACCGGATGATCCTCGACGAGTTCGATCGGGCGCGGCAAAGCGGCCATCGCCTGGTGACCTGGAGCCTCGGCGGCGGCTTTGATGCCCGTTGGGCGCGCCTGCTCGGCAGTCACTCGGACGTTCTCGCGCAGCACCGCGAGGTCGAGAGCCCCGCGTTGCTCGACCTGAAGTCGCGCTTGCTGCAGGACTCGCCGTTCGTCGATGCGTGGGAGAGCGTGATCCGCGTGGCCCTGCCGGAGGAGCGGTGGGCCGTGGAGCGCACGCCGGGCCTGAAGCCGCTCGTGTTGTTCGAGACGGGCGCGGGCCGACTTGACGATGAGAAGCTCCGCTCCGTGTTGTATGCGCTGCGCAGCGATGTGCCCGACGCGCGCATCATCCTCGGGCTACCGGCGATCACGGACAAGGAGAAGCGGTGGACGCCGCGCCAGATCGCGACCCTCGGCTGGCGCGTGACGGATGACCTGCACCTGACCAACCGCGGGCGGCTGATGTCGCCCCATGGCGGCGAGCTTTGTCCGGGCATGTACGCGTTCCGCCTGGTGCGGCTGGTCGCCCGCGAGCCACTTCAGTAGTGCGCTCGCCGAGAGTTGTGTAGTACGCTGGCCGAGAGTTGTACGCTCGCCGAGCGTCTGCCGTGGTTTGGGGGGCCGTCGATGCGTAAAGGCGTTTGGATCGTGCTCGTGTCGGTTGCTTGCCACGGCGAGGACGCCGAACCGTCGCCGTCGCTCGGATTGTCGGCGGTGGTACCGGCGATCGTCGACCCGCGCGGCGGATCGCGGCTGGTCGTACATGGCGTCGGCTTCGCGGGCACGGCGGAGCTCACTGCGGTTGACTCCGTGACCGTCGGTGGCGTGCCGGCGACCGAGCTCGTCGTGGTGTCCGACACCGAATTGCACGTGCGGTCGAGCGCGGTGGCGTCGGGGGGCGACCTGGACATCGTGGCGCGGCGCGGCGGCGAGGAGGCCGTTCTGGCCGACGCGGTCGAGGCCTGGAGCCCGGCCGAGCTCCCCCGGGCGTCGCTGTTCGACGCGTCGAGCGGCGTCGCGGTCGAAGAGCCGACGACGACCTACGAGTGGCAGCGCCTGACCCCGGAGATCGCTCCCGACTGGCGGGTTCGCGATGGAAACACGCTGAACTGGCTGCCGTCGGCGGGGCGGTTCGTCATGATCGCGGGCTGGAACGGCTACCAGGTGCCCGACGGCTTCAGCGTGGACCCGCCGGACACCACGTACCCACCGCAGAACACGACCGACGAGGTGTGGTCGAGCGTCGACGGCGTGACCTGGCGACTCGACGTGTCACATGGAACCGGGCAGTTCGAGCGTCGCCACTCCCACAACACGGTGTTGTGGAACGACCGTCTGTGGATGATCGGCGGTGATGCGCACCAGGGGTTCTACAACCACGACGTCGTGTCGAGCGCCGACGGCGTGAACTTCACGGTGGAGCTCGGGCCGGGCACGACGGAGCCGCCGTGGTCCGAGCGCGCGCTGCAGGTGAGCGGCGTGTACGACGGCAAGTTGTGGATGGTGGGGGGACAGGACATTCTTGGCGCGCCGAGCGAGTACGTGTTCCACAACGACGTGTGGAGCACCGAAGACGGCGTTCACTGGACCGAGGTTGCTGCCGATGGGCCCGCGAGCGATACGCGCTGGGCCGGTTGTGGGGTGCTCGACGGGCTCGTCGACTTCCGCGGTGAAATGTGGCTCGTCGGCTGCGCGCGTGAACGCGAGGACGCGGAGGGGCACTCCATGTCCAACGAGGTGTGGTCCACCACGGACGGCGTCACCTGGCGGCTTCACGCCGCGCCGCCTTGGGTCGGCAAGATCTGGCCGAACGTCGTGGTGTGGGACGACAAGCTGTGGATCCTGTTCGGGTACACGTACGGGGACCCCGCGAACGGCTGGAGCGCCGGGAACGCGAACGAGGTCTGGTACTCCGAAGACGGTGAGACGTGGCGCTCGCTCCCGAAGGACGCGCCGGCGCCAGGCTCCCACGCGCAGGGTGTGGCGGTGACCGAGGACTTCCTCCTGTACGCGGGCGGCAACTACAGCTTCGGCTTTGGCGCTGGCGTCGACAAATCCGCGTGGCGGCTCGTACCGTTTCGCGGCGAAGCCGCGCGCTCCTGGACGGCGCTCGGAGACGTTCAGGTCGTCACCGCCGCGACCGACGCGAACCGACCGGTGCTCGTGCCCGACGCCTTCGGTGCGGGCGCGCCCGGGTTGCAGTTCGACGGCTCGACCTCGGTGCTGTCGCTCGCGCAGTCGGTGTCCCAACCAGAAGGTCGCACGGTGCTCTGGGTGGCCCGCGCGCCCTACCTGCCGGCGCCGTGGGGCTGGGAGGAGGCGTATGCGCCGCTCGGAACGATCGTTGGAGGCGCCGGACCGGCGGCTGCGGGCATGCCGGTAAGCTCGGTCGGGCTCTCGAGCGGGCAGGTGACGCTGTTGCACCTTGATGCCGAGCTTGGCCTGTACGGGGAGCCCCGGTGGTCCCGTTTTGCCCAAGGTTCGGGCCTGCAGGAGGGGCCGGGTGAGGTGCGTTTGGCGGGCGTGACACAGGGGGTGGACGGCGCCGTGCAGGTGTGGATCGACGGCGTCGCCGTCGGCGACGTCGCTTACGCGGATCCCTCGATCGCGCCTTCATGGTCGAGGCTGGGCGGCGCCATGGACGACGGGTACTACGGGCCGAACACGCGGTTCGCGGGCACCCTCGGCGCCGTTATCATCGTGCCCGAAGCCGTCGACGCCGCGACCATGGCGCGCATCGCCGAGTGGGCGAGGGGGCGGTTCGGAGGCTGAAGTACTCGGCGGCGGCGCGGTTGACCGGCTGGTGGGTAGGGCGCCCGCGTCGCCCTACTTTCCGAGCCCTTCCCCTTCGGGCGTCCATTCGCCGGCAGCGCCGTGCTCCGGGATCAGGACGAAGTCGAGCGCGTAACGAGGTTCCTTGCGCGCCCACGCGAACGGGTGGAGCAGGCCGCCGAGGACGCGACGGGTGGAGACCGCGTTCGCTTTGAGACCGACGTGGAGATCGCGGTACCCGGGCGCGGTCACGAGCAGGGGCTGCTTGATCAGCGGCACCCAGGTGACGTGGACGACCGCGGGCGTGTTGACGACCTTTCCGTTCGGTAGCTCCACGAACGCGCCGACGGGGTGGGAATCGAGGCCGACGCGCAGCACGCAGCCTGACAACAGCAACAGCAGCGTGTGGACTACCAAACCTTCCGCCGGTCATAGAGCTGGATGTGCACGGCTGAGTCCTTGACGACGACCTTCTCGGAGTTTCGAAGCGCGGCGAGCACGGCGGGGTCGACCCAGCCGTCGGCCAGGTCGGCCGAGATGGCGATCTGCTTGCCGCTGAGCACCTCGGAGAGGTCGAGCGTGCCGACGATGAGCTGTTGAGGAGCGAAGTACGCCACGCCGCCAAGGACCCAGGCGCGCCCATCGAACGTGACGTTCAGGCACCCGCGTCCAGCGATTGGTGCGGTGAGCCGCGCGTGGATCACGTCCCCGAAGAACGTCGCGAGCAGCTCGTAATCCGTGGTGCCGCGCAGCATGGCGTCCACCTCGCGGTCTGACATGACCAGCGCCGCGTCCTCGTCCATGGACGCCTGCCACGCGTTCTTCCGGCGCTTCAGCGCGATCAGGTCTTCGATCGTGATGTCGACCGGCTCCCAGGTGTCGCACGTGTCCGACACCGCCGCCGACCACTCGGCCGACACGAAGGCCCCTCCGCCCACAAGCAGCGCCACAGCCGCCGCCGCGAGGGCGCCGAGCAGACGACC
>CANNIZ010000097.1 GCA_947505245.1 Pseudomonadota bacterium
ATCCGTCGGAGGCGCGTCGGCGGGCGGCGCGTCGGCGGGCGGCGCGTCGGCGGGCGGCGCGTCGGCGGGCGGCGCGTCGGCGGGCGGCGCGTCGGCAGGCGGCGGCTCCGATGCTGGCGGTGCCGGCTCCTCTGCGAACGCAAGACTGGCCAGCAGCGCGATCATCGCGACTTCGACTCGAGCCAGGCCTTCGTGAAGATCGAGTCATCGAGCGTGGAGAGGTCGACCTCTTGAATCACGACCGTGGTCTGGTTGCCCTTCTCGACCTCGTCAAAGATCCGGATCTCCTTCGGGAAATACACATCCGTACCCTTGCTCGCCGAGAACAGCTTCTGCCATTCCGGGTAATACGTGGTGCGCATCAGCTTGCCCGACAGTGCGAGGTCCTGGCGCTTGAGCACGTTGCCCGTCGCGCTGTCGATCCACAGCTGCACGACAGGGTAGGCGACGTCGATGCCCTCCTTCGCCGCGAGCTCCATGTGGTGAACGGTGTACTTGCCGAGCGTCTCCTGGGCGACGTACTTGGGCGTGAATTCGACCGCGAGCCGCGACTGGTCAAAGTCGCTGCGCTGGCTGCTCGTGCCGCCGATGCGCTCGCGCTCGGTACGACGCTCCCACTTCCCGACGCTCGGGTCGTAGAAGAACAGGTTGTTGTCGACGCGCAGGTAGCCCTTGCCGGCTTCGGCCTGCGGCTTCACGAACAGGATCTCGAGCTTGTCCTCGAGGTCGCGTCGGTAGATCGCGGCCTGGTAGACGACGTCGGACTTGTCGTTCTCTTTATTCTCGATGTAGACGAGCGCCTTGTAGTCGCCGTTGTTCTCCTGCCGGTCATCGACGACCTTCAGCCACCCGACCATGTCGGCGTCGGTCGGCGTCGCGGCCAGCGCGACCTCGGACACCGACAGCGCGACGACAGGGGCGGCGAACAACGTGAGCGCGAGCAGGAGCGAACGCATGGCAGGGCCTCCGTGACGGGAAATCATTGTGCGTACCCAAGGGCGATGACGGGCCGCAGACCGGCCGCGCGGATGGAGGGCCACACCGCCGAGAGCGCCGTGACCGTGGTGAGCGTGCTGATCGCGAAGAACACCGACAGCGGGCGGACCTTGAAGTGCAACGTGTCCGCGAGGAGCACAAATTTCACGGCGTCTACGGGAATCGTGATGTGCAGGGCGTCGATGCCGAGCGCCAGCGCGATTCCGAACAGGGCGCCCATCGAGGTCGCAAACAGCCCGAGCAAGAAGGCCTCCGCCAGGAACAACAACGCCACCTGACCGCGCTGCATTCCGATCGCCCGCATCGTGCCGACCTCGCGGGTCCGCTCCCGCACGGTGTTCCACATCGAGTTCATGATGCCGACCGCGATGATCACGACCAGCACCGCGACGAGCGCGCCGGTGACGGTGTCGAACGCGGTGATGACCCACGTGAGCATCGCGACCTCGTCGCGCCAGATCGTGAGATCGATCTTCTGCCCGGTCCAGTCTTCGCCCTGCACCGTCTCGAACTTCATGAAGAACGGCGATTCGACGTGGTCCATGACGCGGTAGCCCTTCGCGGCGAACACCTCGCGCAGGTGCTTCATCGTCGCCTCGGACTCGTCGACCTCCTTGAGGTACACCCACACCGCGCCGCCGACGCCGTCATCCACCTTGTACAGCTCGCGGAGCGTCGACTTCGGCAGGTACACCGCGAAGCTCGACAGCAGGCCGAGATCCTTGGCGACGGCGACGACCGTGACGTCCACGGTGTTCGTCTGCCCGCCCATCGTCTCGATCTGCACCGTGACGAGGTCACCCACGGTGACGTCGAGGCGCTTGGCCTGGCTGACGAACAGCATGATCGTGTCGGGTTTGGCGAGGTCGCGAGGGTTTCCGAACGCCTCGTCACGTCCGCCAACTTTGTATTCGGACTCCTTCGCGAGCGTGATCACGTCGAAGAAGTGACTCTCCTCGGCGACGTCGATGCCCGAGAGGCCCGACTGCGCAGACCCGGTCGTGCTGATCAGCTTGCCCCAGCCGCGGCTGCGGTCGATCATGTAGTCCAGGTTCGGCGTGTTCTCCTGCACGACCTTCCGGACCTCGTCGATGTGCGTGACCAGCGGGGCCGCAGACGTCGGCGTCTGCTTGTAGAACCCGCCGACCGTGATCATTCCGCCCGACATCGTCGTCGCGCCGCGCACGAGGTTGTCGTTGATGCCCGCTGACAGCGACATCAGCAGGATCAGCGCCATCGTCACCATGCCGATCGCGAGGGACAACATGCCGGTCCGCACGCGGGCCTGGATCAGGTTCCGTGCCGCTACGTTGAGGATCATCACGACTCACCCCCCTGCATGGCCACGACCGGTGGGACGCGCGCCGCGATGAACGCCGGGTACAACGTGGACAGCACGCTCACGACGAGGATGACGGTGAGTCCGAAGATCAGGTCGTCCGGGCCGACGTGCGGGTACAACCGCGCGCCGCCGAACAGGAACACGATCACGTCGTTGGTCCCGGCGGGGATTCCGACCTGGCCCAACACGGTCACCACGAGCGTCGCGAGCAGTGCGCCGGCGCCTCCGCTAAGCAGCCCGAGCACCATCGTCTCGGCGATGAACAGCGCCATCACGAAGGGCCGCTGCGCGCCGATCGCCCGCATCGTGCCGATCTCGGCGGTGCGCTCGAGCGTGGCCATGACCATCGAGTTGTTGATGATCACGAGCGCGACGAGGAAGATGACGAAGATCGCGAGCACCAACACGACCCGCAGTACGACGATGAATTGGCCGACGATGCCGGCCGCCTTCTGCCAGTCGATGACCTTCAGGCCGAGGCCGTCTGCATCGGATTTCGCGGCGATCGCCGCGCGCGTCGCGTCCGCCTGATCAGGGTCCTTCATGATGATCGCAGCGTTCAGTACGACGCCGTGCTCGAGCTCGTCGGACGAGTAGACCTTCGTGTCGAGCGCCGCCGCCTTGTCGGACTTGCCGGCGAGATCGATGCCCGCGAACTCGTCGAACCCGGTGGGTTCCGCCGACGCCACCGTCTCCACCGAGGCCGAGCCGCCGCCGAACAACGCGTCTTCAGCGTTGTCGCGCGTGACATCCTTCACGCCCACCGAAGCCGTGATCGCGTCGAGCTCCTGGAGCTGCGCGTCGGACATCTTCCCGTACAGCTGCCGCCACGTGACGAGATCCGTCATATTCGCGGCGCCCGCGAGGTCGGACTTTTCGAGCCCCTCGAACTCGTAGGTGCCGTACACCTTGACGTTCACGGCCCGCGCGTAGCCGGACTTGGTGTACGCCTTGAGCGTGAGCGTGTCGCCGATGTTGACCTCATACAGGCGGATCAGCGGGGCGATCTCGGCGTAGAAGAACTTGAACCGCTCCTCGATGTTGTTGTCGTCGACCTTGAGGAACTCCTCGATCAACACGGCGAGGTCGCCTTCCTTGCCACCCACCTCGGCGCGCAGCTTCGGCTCGAGCGAAGCCTGCTGGTCCGGATCGAGCTGGAACAGGATGCGCTTGTACTGGCGCGAATTGCGGATCACGCGCTCGGCGAGCAACGTGTCGGTAGAAAACCGCGCGCCGTGATCCCACTCGTCCTTGATGTCGTCAAAATCGCGCGCGACGAGGTTCTTGAGGAATTTCTCATAGGTGCGCTTGCTGATCAGGTACCCGCGCTGGCCCGGCGGAACGAACGTGCCGTCCGCGATCTTCATCTTGCTGAAGCGCGACCGGAACTGCTCCATGTCGGTGCCGATCGTGCGCAGGAAGAACATGCGGCCGTCCTGCGACAACGGCGCGATGTTGCGCTCGAGCCACTCGATGTTGGGCGTGGGGTCGGCCGTGAGCTGCGCCCAGAACTCGTCGGAGCTCGCGCGCGCCAGGGCCGCCTTGTCGTTGGTGACCTTCTCTTTGTCGCGCTGGATCTCGGACGCGAGGTCGTAGTCCTTCGCGACGCTCTCGGCGATGCGGCGCACGCGACCCGCGTTCTGCTCCGCGCGGCGGGCGTCGTTCTGCTCCACCGACCGTCGCAGGTCCACCAGCGCGCGGTCGATGTCGTTGCCGGCGAACGACGTGGCGATCGTGATGCCCATCGGGACGACGTCTTCGACGTTCGGCACGGTGAGGAGCGAGGCCCGCACCTTGCTGAAGTCCGCGATCTCGCCGATGTCGGTCGAGCCGAAGCCGAAGCCCCCGAACAGCGCGAGGTCGTCTTTCGCGTCTTTGCTGTACACCTGCGCCTGGCCCGCCATGGACGAGGTGATCGACTCCTCCATCGACCGCTCGATCGAGTCGAGGATCGCGCTGCCGAACACCACCAGGAACGTGCCGGACAACATGATCGCGGCGACGATCCCGGACTTCACCTTGTGCGACCACAGGTTGCGCAGGGCGAGGATCGCTAAGATCTGCACGAACCGCGTGATGTTCATGCGCCCACCGGCTGGACCTGCTCGTCGGCCCCGAGGACGCCGTCGGCGATCTTCACGATCCGCCGCGCGTGCTCCATCACCTTGTGGTCGTGCGTCGAGAAGATGAACGTCGTCTGGTCCTTCGCGTTGATGTCGCGCATCAGGTCGATGATCGCGTAGCCGGTGACCGAGTCCAGGTTCGCGGTGGGCTCGTCTGCGAGCACGATCGACGGACGCGTGACGAGCGCGCGGGCGATCGCGACGCGCTGCCGCTGACCGCCGGACAATTCGTTTGGACGCTGGCGGATCTGCGGGGTGAGGCCGACCTTGTCCACCATCTCCTCGACGCGCTTGCGCCGATCCGCGCCCGACAGGCCGCCCTGAAGCAGCAAGGGGAACTCGACGTTCTGGAACACGTCGAGCACGTTTACGAGGTTGAACGTCTGGAAAATGAACCCGATGTGGTTGAGGCGGAGGCGCGTGAGCGCGCTGTCTGCAAGTTGGTTCGTCACCTGACCGGCGACAGTGACCTTGCCGGTGGTGGCGGTGTCTACGCAGCCGATCAGGTTGAGCAGCGTCGTCTTTCCGCTGCCCGAAGGCCCCGCGATCGCTGCGAACTCGCCCTTCCCGATCGAGAGCGACACGCCGCGCAACGCGCGGACGGTGACCTTTCCGAGGGGGTAGTCTTTCGTGACGTTGTCGATTTCGACGATCGCGTTCATCGCTTTGTCGCTCCGGGATGTGCGGTAGGTAGGTCGCGGGAAAGGTCGGCGATGGCGCGCTCGACGGCGCCGGCCATCGCGTTGCGCGTGTCGGGATCGAGCGAGCCGAGCACGCGGGCGATCTCGGTCACGCGATCGTCCGTGAGCCGATTGAGCAGGGCGGAGCCTGCCGCCGTGATGGCGATTCGCTTCTGCCGGCGGTCGTCAGGATCCTCACTCCGATCGATCAGCCCCTTTTTGACGAGCTGATCGACGAGGTGGCTGACCGTGGAAGGTGTGAGCGACAGGCGTTCGCCGACGACGCTGATGCTCTGGGGACCGGCGTGATCGAGGATCTTCATCGTCACGATCTGCGGCATGGTCAGGCCCGACTCGGCCATCAGCGACATCGAGTCGCCGGCGAAACGGTAATAGATGAGCCCGAACATGTCCTCGAGCAGCTCGGAGAGCCGCTGGGGCGTGGGGGGCGCGGGGTCCTTCTTGGCCATGTGGAGGTTCCCTTCGTTCGATGCTTCGAACTATACGCACCTCCGGAAGACGTCAAGGACCCCCGCGCTAACGAACGCGCTTCGCCAGTCGATCGGCCTCTTCGAGCCGCCCACACGCCGACCATTGGGCGATCGCCAGCGTCGCCGCGCGGTCGGCCAGCGTGGGTTCGCGGCGGTCGCGCCAGATCGTGGACGCGAGCTCGGCGACCCGTGCGAGGTCGACGTCCGCGAACGCCGTGCCGGCCAACAGGCGCTCGGCCTGGTCGAGGTGCCGCAGGAACGCGCCGTCATCGCCCGCTGCTGCCGTACACGGCAGGCACACGACGTGCGTCACCGCCGACAGCCACGCGAGCCCGTGACGCTCGATCTCGGGCAGGTCGTCGACGAGGAGGGCGTACGCCTCGAGGTAGCGACGCTGCGCGATCAGCACGAGCGCGAGGTTCACCTGGATCACATGCACGTGCCAGGAGCCAAGCAGCGCGCAGCCAGACAGCGCGTCGCGGTAGGCCTCCTCGGCGCCCCCGAGATCGCCCTGCAGGCGGCGAACGTCGCCGAGTCCGTTCAGGCACTCGGACGCCGCGTAGCGATGGCCGGTGACGGCGAGCCGCTCGCCGGCGCGATCGAACGCGAACGCGGCCTCGGCGAGGCGTCCCTGCTGCCGGAACGCTGCCGCGAGGGCCTTCCACGCGAACGCCTCCCCCGACAGATCACCCGCCTCGCGCAGGCCCGCGCAGGCCTTCTGAAGCAGCGCGACCGCGCGTTCCGCCTCGCCCGTCGCCGACAGCGCGCCGCCGAGCGCGGTCTCGGCTGCCCCCAGCTGCTCGGGCAGCTGCTCGCGCTCCGCGAGGCGAACGGCCTCTTCGAGCCACCCGCAGGCCTCGCCGAATCGTCCGCGACCGGTGAGCGGGCGCGCGCGCAGCAGCAAGGCGGCGACGCGCTGATCGGGCCAATCGTTGGCCAGCGCTACCTCTTCGAGCTTGTCGGTGACAGGTCCGACGGCTTCGTAGTCGCCCGCGAGGAACAACACGGCCGCGCGCAGCTCCAACACGCGCCCCCAGCGGCGGTCGTTGCGCGCGACCGGGATCTGCTTCAACACCTGTTCGATCGCGTCGAGCCGCAGCAGCGCGGCGCGGGGATCTCCGCCGTCGCGCATCGCCTCGACCGCCACGAACCACGGGTCCAGCGCGGCCTCGAAGTGGCCCGCTGCGACGAGGTGGCGGCCGCGACGCTCAGCGACGTCCGCGCCGTCGCGATGGGCGAGCAGCGCTGCACACGCGCGGTGGTGGGCCGCGGTCCGTCCGGCCTCGCGCGCGCGACGTTCGAGCGCCTCGCGCACCATCGCGTTCGCGAATTCGAACCCGTCTTCTGTGACGGCGACGAACCGCGCGGCGAGCAGGCGGTCGACGACCCGCGCGCGAACCGCCTCTCCGCGCGCAGAGAACACGTCCCGCCGCCCTGACTGCAGCGCGCGTGGGTCGTCGCAGACAAGCCGCCAATCGATCGCGTCGACGTCGTGGCCGAGCACCGCCGCCCGTTCGAGCCACCAGCCGCCCTCGCGAGGCAGGTCCTCCAGCAACCGTTCGAGCCGCTGACGCCACGCTGCGTGCAGGTCGTCGGGAAGCTCGACGACGGCTCCGCGGCGCAGGCGGAAGCCGCCGTCGATCCACCGCAAGCTGCCATTCTGAACCAGGTGCCGGACGATCTGGACGGTGAATTGGGGGTTGCCGGACGTCCGCTCGGCGATGCGTTGAACGAGGTCGGCGTCGCGAACCGCGAGCCCGTCGAGCAGCCTTGCATGCGCCACGGCCGGCAGCGAAGCACACGCGATCGTGGTCGTGTACGGTCGCGCCGCGAGCGCTTGGACGAGCGTCCGCGCGTCGTCCGGGAGATCATCGTCGCGAATGGTCAGCACGAACAGCACGGCGTTCGCACCACCCGCGAGGTGGGCTGCGAGCGCGAGCGTGTCGGCGTCCGCGTGCGCGTCGTCGAACACGACGATCACGGGCCGTACGCGCGCCATCCGCGCGAGGGCGCGCGACACGAGCGCCCAGCGCTCCTCGGGGCTTCCGAATCGCACGACGACGCGCTCTTCGGTGCGCGTCTCTTCGAGAGCGTCTTCCTCGACCCGCGGCGCGCAGCCGGGCCGTAACAGCTCGGACAGGGCCTCCGCCTCGTAGTCGTCGCGGATGTCTTGCGCGGCGAGCAAGTCCCTGACCCGGTCCCGCCGCGCAGCTCCCGAGAGGCCCACGCAACCGAGCTGACGGGCGAGCACGCGAGCGATCGCGTGGGGACCGCCCGTCGCCGCCAGCACCGAGGCGACGCCGACCTCGTTCGCGCGCTCCGCAAAATGCTCCGCGAGGCGCGATCGGCCGCTGCCCGCGTGACCACGCAGCAACACCACCCGCGATCGACTGTCGCCGCGCACGGCGTGCAGCGCGTCCCAAAGCGCGGCGAGCTCGGCGTCACGTGCGACAAACGAGGGCGGCCGCGAGGCCAGCAGGTCGACGCCGATCCCTGGAGGCCGCTCGTGGAACGCGACCGCCATCGGAAACAGCGGCGCCATCGGAGGCACGCGGCGCTCAGCGCGGGTGACTTGCTCGGCTGCGCTCGCGGAGATCAGCTCACGAACGCGCGCGGGATCCTCCTCGAGCGCGCTCGGCAGCCGGCGCAGCGCGAGGGCAGCGTCGGCGGCGAGCTGAAACCGGTCGTTTGGCCGCGGGGCGAGCATCCGCGCCAGCCACGCTCCCAGGCCCGCGGGCAGCTCGGGCGGCACCCACGGCGCGTCGAGCGGACCCATCAGGAGCGCCAACGACAGCCGTCCCAGCGCGTACAGGTCCGTCCAAGGCCCTTGATCGCGCCAGTGCCCGAGCATCTGCTCGGGTGCCATGTACCGGGGGGTTCCTACGACCGGGTCGGTCGTGTCGGTGCGGTTGTCGAAATCGACGCGCGCGAGACCGAAGTCCGTGAGGCGGATCCCCGCGACGAGATCGGGCCCGGCGACGAGCACGTTCGCGGGCTTGACGTCGCGATGAACGAGGCCCCGCGCGTGGGCGTGGCCGAGCGCGTCGAGCAGCGCGAGCAACACGCCGCGCGCCTCGGGCCAACGTACCCGCCCACAGCGCTCCTTGAGGGTTCCGCCGTCCGCGTACTCCATGACCAGGTACGGGCTGCTCGCCACGAGCGCGCCCTCACCGGTCCCAACCGCCTCCCGCGGCACCACCCCGAGGTCGTAGATCGCGGCCACATTTGGATGTTCGAGGGCCACCGCCGCGCGCATCTCCGCCTTCAGCGCGCGGGCTACGTTGCGCCGGCGAGCGCGCTCCGCGGTGACGACCTTCACGGCCACTACCGCTCCGGTGTCGGTATGGACGGCGCGCCACACGCGCCCGGTCCCGCCTCTCCCGACGGGTTCCAGGAGCTCATAGGGACCAAGGCGGGTATTCACCGCGCGATCCTACTACGGCGCCGTGGCATCCACGATGGCGGCCAACGCTTCCGCGCGAATGGCCGGGTCGAGCGTCTCGAGGGGAAAGCCGACCACGGCCACGTTCCCGTCGACGACGGCCGCGGCGCCACCGGTGTCGTAGCGCCACAACACGGTCGCGCCCGACAGCACATCCGGCCAGTCCTCGGGGTACGCGACGCCGAACCGCCAGCCGTTCTCGAGCGTGTCGGTGCCGGCGTCGTCGGACACGTAGCTGGCGCCGAGCGACGACGTGAGCCACGTTCGATTCGCGGCGTACCCGACCTCGGCGCCGCTGAGCACGAGCCTTCCGCCGCCGTTCACGTAGGTGGTGATCGCCGCTCGTGCGCTCGCGTCGACGGTGACGTCCCCCGTCCCCTCGTCACCCAACAGCCAGATCACACCGTCATAGTCTGCGAGATCGAGGTCTCCGCGCGACACCGCGTCGTCTGCTGCAGAGTCGACGAACAGGCCGGAAGCCTCGGCCACGTCGGCTGCGAACGTGTGGGCTGGCTCGTGCCAGGACCCGTCGAGCACGCGGTCGAACCCGTCCACCACGAGCCAGCGCGCGCCACCCGCGCGGAATGCGTACACGTCGGAAGCTGCAGAGACCACGTCACCGCGGACCAGCCGCACGCGGTAGCGCGCGCGCGCCGCGACCACCGCCGACGCCCCGTCCACCGTCGCGAGCGTCTCCCACGCCGTGCCGTCGTTCGAGCCCTCGACGCGCATCTTCGAAGCGGGATCCCCGTCGGGCACGAAGGTGACGCGAACGTCGCTGCCCGCAGCGACCACCGAACGCAGCTCGGGCACGGCGTCCGCGCCGAACGGCAGGCCGCTCCATGCAAGCCAGCGCGCATCCGTCAGCAGATCGCGCATGCAGTGTCCGTGATCCGTCGCTGCGAACACGATCGACGCGCGCTGGGCGAGCAAATCTTCGTCACCGTCCGCGTCGGCGACGTCCACGCCGAGCCCGACGAGCTCATCGGCGAGCGTCCCGTTCTGGCCTGACGTGCCTCCGTCCGCCGTGTAGTTGCTGCGAAACACGCCTCCGTCCGCGGCATAGTCGCGGAACGTCGCGCGCTCGCCGTACAGCGAGTCGAACAGGTGCACGGCGTCGATCGGCAGCCCGCCGTCGCGGACGATCGCGGCCGTCGCGTAGTATCCGCCCGAGTGGGACGTCACCACCTGATCGCCGATCACGGGCCAGGTCACGAAGCCTTCCCGATACAACACGCTGATCGCGTCGCGGACGAGGCGCTCGTGCCCACCTGCGTCCATGAGCTGGCCAAAGTCTCCGCTCGCGGCCTGAACAGGCCCCTGCGGGGCGATGAACACGGCGTCGCGACCCGACAACGCGTATTGCTCGACGAGGAGCTGGTCCGCGACTGTGGTTTCGATCGTCGAGTTGTGCCCGTGCAGGTGCGTGATCACGTTCACGCCGTCGTCGCCGAACGAGCCGGAAACTGCGAACAGCACCGTGTCGTCGTTCCACGAGGTCGAACCGTCAGCGTTCGGGGCGGACGGCAGATCGACGAGCGCCACCGTCGTGCCGAAGTCCCCGTCCGACCACGAGGCGGCGCCGAGTCCCGCGTCACCCACGACCGCTGCGAGCTCGGTCGGAGCGCTACCGTCGCTCCACGTCACCGCGCCGGTGTATAGCCCGGGGTCGGCCATCGAGCCCGAGAACACGACCGAGCCACCGTCGAGCGTGAACGGGCCCTGCACGTCATGGCTCACCGTGCCATCGAGCGCCGAAGCCGGAGCCGCCTCGCCGATCTCAGCGTAGGGAAGGGCGATTCGGCCGGGGTGCAGCAGCGGGAGGTCCGTGTCCGTTGTGTCCTCCGTGTCGCCGCCCCCGGAGGCGTCGGCAGAATCGGAGTCCCCGTCGTGCGGCGAACACGCGATTAGAGCGAGGAACGCGATCGAACGGATCATGGTGGCGCTCCATATAGGCACCGGATAATGCTTTTCCGCGTTTTTGGCAGGGGGGGCAGTTCCCTCAGGCAGTAGAAGAGTGACCGTCACGAGGTGAGAGATGGGTACCCGATTGTTCGTTGGTGGTTTGAGCTGGGGCACGACCGATGATGGTCTGCGTGAAGCCTTTGGTTCGTTCGGCGATGTAGTCGACGCAAAGGTCATCGTAGACCGCGAGACGGGCCGGAGCCGTGGTTTCGGATTCGTTACCTTCGGTGAAGGCGACGCTGCAAAGCGCGCGGCCGAAGCGATGAACGGCGCCGACCTCGACGGGCGGACCATCCGCGTTGACGAAGCTGTCGAGCGTCCTCGTCGCGAAGGCGGCGGTGGCGGCGGCGGCGGTTTCCGCGGCCGTGACGGCGGCGGCGGTGGCGGCGGCTTCGGTGGTGGTGGCGGCGGTGGCGGCTTCGGCGGCGGCGGCGGTGGTCGCGGCGGTGGTGGTGGCGGCGGCTTCGGCGGCGGCGGTGGTGGTCGCGGCGGTGGTCGCGGCGGCGGTCGCCAGGGCGGCGGCGGCTACGGCGGCGGTCGCGACGACGGCTAGACAACCCTGACCGGGTTCACGTACGCGCTGGTGCGGCTCGCTCTCCCGTTGATTCGGGAAGGCGCAGCCGCACCGCTGTTTTTCCTGCCGGCGATCGACGGCGCCGTCCGGACCCTCGAGGGCTGGAACCTGCTCGTGTTCCACGGTCGGGACGAGCGGTACCTCGCCGTCGTGGAGGCCCGCACGGAGGCCCTCGCCGGGCTCGGCTGCACCCCGTTCGCGGTCGGGCGCGCAGCGGCTTTGAGTCCCGTGTCGTTTCCGCGCCTGTCGGACCCGGACGGCGCGGTCGCGCGGTCGTACGGCGCCTGGGCGGATGTGCCGGTGCTCGGAGGCCGCGTCGTACCCTCAGTGGTGCTCGTCAACCCGGCCCGAAAGGTCCGCCTCGCGAACCGCGGCACCCCCTCGGTGGACGCGATCGTGCGGACGATCCAGGCCCTTCAACAGGCTACCCGCGCGAAGATGTGACGCCGCGCGTCATGGTCGCGTTACCGAAGCGGCGGGAGGCGTCATGACGACTTCGCGCATCGCGGTGATCAAGGGCGACGGCATCGGACCCGAAGTGATCGACGAGGGCCTGCGGGTCCTGCAGGCGATCGACGCGCGGGCGGGCCTCGGGCTCACGTTCGAGGCGCTTGATCTCGGCGCCGAGCGCTACCTGCGCGACGGCACGACGATGCCCGCGGAGACGATGCAGCGCCTGCGCACTGAGTTCGACGCCGTGTACCTCGGCGCCCTCGGCGACCCGCGCGTGCCCTCCAACGTCCACGCGAAGGACATCCTCCTCGGCAGTCGATTCGCGTTGGATCTGTACATCAACCTGCGGCCGATCCGCCTGCTGCACGACCGCTACAGCATCCTCAAGGACAAGGGCTGCGAGCACGTCGACATGATGGTGTTCCGCGAGAACACCGAGGGCCTGTACACCGGCATCGGCGGCCAGTTCAAGCGCGACACCGACGATGAGATCGCGATCGAGCAGGAGATCAACACGCGCAAAGGCGTCGAGCGCATCATCCGCGCCGCTTTCGCCTACGCTCGCGCCAACAAGCGCAAGTCCGTGTGCATGTCCGACAAGGCCAACGCGATGCGCCACGGCCACGACCTCTGGCAGCGCGTGTGGAAGCTCGTCGCCGCCGAGTATCCCGAGATCAAGACGTTCCACCTCTACGTCGACGTGCTGTGCATGGAGATGGTCCGGACGCCCGAGCGGTTCGACGTCATCGTCACGAACAACCTGTTCGGCGACATCGTGACCGACCTTGGCGCCGCGCTCCAGGGCGGCCTCGGAATGGCCGCGAGCGGGAACATCTTCCCCGGCCGGGTCTCGCTGTTCGAACCCGTCCACGGCAGCGCGCCCGACATCGCCGGCAAGGGCATCGCCAACCCGCTCGCCGCCATGCTGAGCGCGGGCATGATGCTCGAGCACCTCGGCCACGCCGAATGGGAGCTGCGCCTGCGCGAGGCGGTGAAGGCCTGCCTGCGCGACGGGAAGACCACCCGCGAGCTCGGCGGCGACCTCGGCACCCGGCAGGTCACGGATGCGCTCCTCGAGCGGCTCTTCTAAGGGGTCAGGAATTGACGATTGCTGATTAACGGTTGGCTGTCGCGGGTCGCCGCGACCTCGGATAAGCTGCCGCGCTCGGCGGGCACGACGCCGGAGGTCCCGATGCGGCTTCTGCTTCCTACACTCGCGATCAGCGCGCTCACGGCTTGTGGCAGCGGAATGATCGCGCTGAACGACACCGGCGCGCCTTTCGACACGTCGAGTGAAGACACCTCCGATACGACGGACACGACCGACACCACCGACACCACCGACTGCTCGGACAGCGACGGCGACGGCGTGTGCAACGCGGACGATGTGTGCCCGGGCTCCGACGACGGTGCCGATCGCGACAACGACGGCAACCCCGACGGTTGCGACGACTGCCCGAACGATCGCAACGACGACAGCGATGGCGACGGCGTGTGTGACAGCCAGGACGACTGCCCGG
The DNA here is from genome assembly GCA_947505245.1 of Pseudomonadota bacterium. Taxonomy (GTDB): domain Bacteria; phylum Myxococcota_A; class UBA796; order UBA796; genus SYKL01. The sequence goes on from CANNIZ010000097.1 coordinate 13,587, forward strand.
GCTCCCCGGACAACGTCGACTCCGACAGCGACGGCGTGCCGAACGGCTGCGACGATTGCCCGAACGACAAGCTCAACGACGTCGACAACGACGGCGTGTGCGACTCGGTCGACCCTTGCCCCGGCGACCCGACCAACACGTGCGGGTCGAGCATCACGCTTACGATCACGGCGGACGGCTACGCGTCGGAGATCACCTGGGAGCTCTGGCTCGACACGGACTACTACTACCCGACGGACAGCGGGTACTTCAGCACGAACTACGCGACCTACACGCACACGTACGACGTCCAGGGCGGCGGCTGCGTGTTCGTAGACGACAGCTGGGGCGACGGCGGCTCTTCGGGCAGCGTACGCGACGATACCGGCGCGATCCTGACCTCCTGGACCGGCCTCGACTACTACAGCTACGGGACGTTCTGCTTCAACTAGGGGGGTGAGATGGGGCTGCGCGACGCTGTCCGTGCACGACTCCTGCCGCGCCTGGCGCCGAAGGTGCCGTCCCAGGCTCTCCCGTCGAGTGTACCGACCCCTGCGGGGCCCCGCCGTGGCCTCGCGATGCTCGCCTCGGACGCGGCGCGCGACGGGCTCTCCACCGGCACCACGTTCCGCGTCGACGACGACGCCGATGAAGAAGAAGACGAAGATCACGCGCACGCGCCGATCGCGAATGGCACGCGGGACCGCGTCATCGGCGTGACCTACGACGCTGAGATCCGCTACGCGATCGATGGGACGCCGTTCTGGGGTCCGGTGGACAACGAGTCAGCGCGCGCTCGCGCCGCGGGTCGACACCTCGAGGTCGATCAGGAGGAGTGCATCGCGTGCGGGACGTGTGTGGAGCATATCGACGGGGTGTTCGAGCTGCCTGACGGCGAGAAGGCCCGCGCGTACCGGCAGGACGGCGCGATGGACCGCGTGCAGGGAGCGATTGACGCCTGTCCGGTCACCTGCATCGCGTGGCAAGCCGTTGCCTCGGACCCGGCGGGGCGTAGCTGAGGGGCGAGGTCGGGCGCTCCCCGAGTCGTCCGATCGAAGGCGGAGGACATCATGCGACCGATGAACTCTTTCTTGCACGATGAGTCGGGTACTACCGCCATCGAGTACGTCATGCTCGCGTCGATGATCGCGCTGTTGACGCTGGCGGGACTCACGGTCCTAAGCGTGGCGGCGTTCGGTCGTTTCAACAGCCTGGCTGCCGGCGTCGGCGCCGCCGGGGGCTGATCGCCGCGCGAGGGTAGCGTCGGAAGGCACCCCGATGGTATCGTCAGGGTCTCGACTGGAGCTCCCCACATGTCGAAAGCCCGCAAACCAGCCAGCAAGACGCCGTCCAAGCCCGCCGCGACCGGTGGGAAGGCGGCCTCGTCGACGGCCAACTCCGCGAACGCAAACGCGTCGAACGCGAACGCGAGCAACGCGCACCTCGCGGAGAGCGTCGCCGGGCCTGCGAGCGCGTTGACCGGACCGATGGACGTCGGCGGCGCAAACGTGGTCGAGTCGAGCGAGGCCGGCGGCTACTACTGCGAACATACGCTGTTCTCGACGCTGGACGAGGCTTCGAAGCCCGGCTCGTCGGTCGTTCAGGGCGAAGGCGGCCCGCTCGCGGGCTTCCTGCACCTTCCCGACGACGAACAGACGTACGACAAGGCCGAGGTCGCCGACCAGGCGAAGCGTCACGAGAACACGCGAAAGGTCGTGGGCGCCGCGTTCCGCGGGTACTTCGACCAGATCTCGCTGCGCGGCGGCGTGGCCGACGGCGAGCCGTACCGCATCCTGATCACCGGCTTTGGCACGTTCATGGACTCGATCCAGAACAACCCGACGGGCGACTTCGCGGCGCACGAAGAGAACCTCACCGCCGCGATGCAGGCGGGCTTCGGCGACGCCCTGATCGGCGGCCCCGAGCAGGTGAACGTCGCCCAGACGGACCGCTTCCTCCAACGCGCGAAGCAAGGCGGCGGCGCCGAGGTTGCCGAGTACTACACCGCGACGTGGAAGTACCAGGTTCAGGAGCCCGCCACCTGCGACGTGCGCGACGTGCTGATCACCGCGGTGCGCCTGCCGGTCACGGATCAGGCGATCGACCCGCAGTCGCCGGGCTCGGTGCAGGACGCGATGAACGAGTTCGGTCCGCAGGCCGTGTTGTCGATGGGTGTGGTGCCCGACAGCGACTTCAGCGAGCAGACCTACCGCGCCGAGACGCGCGCGGACGATCAGAACCTGCGTTCCGACGAAAACCGCCGCCGCAGCCATGGAAGCAGCGAGCCGACGCGCGAGCACGAGTCCCGCGGCCTCGCGAACGCGATCCGCGCGGGCTCCGGGTCGGTGGGCAAGGCGCCCTAACGCACGAACACGAGCCCCCACGCCTGCGAGGCGCACCAGCCGCGATGGAACGGGGCGTAAGGTGCCACGTGGGCGCCCAGCCCGGTGCCGTTCGCGTAGCACAGGCTTCCCGTGCCGTGGTCACCTTCGTTCGCGTATCCGAACGCCCACCTGTACCCCGGCGAGTTGTCCCACCAGTGGCCGCCCGCGCTCCAAACGGGTGTCGCGGAGTACGCGACCGTCGAGTAATTGCAGCTGTTCAACTTGACCGCCGCGGAGAGCTGATGGAGCTGGAAGACACAGTCGGCTCGATGGAAGTTCTCAGCGCCGAGCAGTCCGACGCCGTCACCGGGAGTGGTCACCCAGTAGCCGATGTCCGAGCCAGTCGAGGTCTTGATCTGGTTGATCAAGGCGTCGCTCATCTTCTCCAGGACGTTCGCAGCGGGCTGCGTCGGGCTGGTCGGGTACGAGCCCTGTGTGCCCGTGAGATCCGGCGTGGTGAGGTCGCGCCCGAGGCCCGCGCGCAGCACGAGTGTCCACCCGCCGCCGTTGTCGGTCATGTCGCAGTACGCGTTGAACGGAGCGCTCCCACCGCCGCCGTCGGGGTCGATCGCGTAGATGCCGTTGCTCCTGCTGCCCGCGGTGTACAAGGCCTGGCAGCTCTTGTAGCTGCACACGCCCGTCGCGTCGGGAGCGAGCGGGTCATTGTCGTTGCAGTCCTTGCCGCCGCAGATGGATGAAGCGTACCCGTCGTCGTCGCCGTCGAAGTCGATCGAGCCGTCGCAGTCGTGGTCCTTGTTATCGCACACCTGCGTGCCACCCGGCACGTACGTCGCGTCTGCGTCGTTGCAGTCGCCACCTACGGCTGCGTACCCGACCGGCTGCGCGCAGGCGCGCGTCGACTGCGTCCACACGCCGTATTTGTCGTTGTCCGCGTCGCGGTACCAGGTCGCCCCATCCACAGGCGCCTCGTCGATGGTGCCGTCGCAATCGTCGTCCTTGTTGTTGCACAATTCCGCGCTACCCGGGCCGATCTGCTTGTTCGTGTCGTCGCAGTCCGCGCAGGCGCGCAGCCCGTCACCGTCGGCGTCCACCTCGTTCACAGGCACCGCGCCGTTGCAATCGTCGTCGACGCCGTTGCACACCTCGGCGCCTCCGGGCTTGCGGGTGCTGTCGGCGTCGTTGCAGTCGCCGGCCTTGGACGCGAACCCTGCCGGGGCTGCGCACGCCTTGATCGACACAGCGCTTCCATACCCGTCGCCGTCGCCGTCCGCGTACCACGACGGCGCTCCGCTCGCGGACGCCTCGTCCGTCTCGCCGTCGCAGTCGTTGTCGA
>CANNIZ010000098.1 GCA_947505245.1 Pseudomonadota bacterium
CCGATCGGCCCCGACAACGCCTTCATGCACGCCGTGCGCCTGCTCACGTTCGCGCCCGTGCAGCCGCACTCGCTCAAGGTGGAGGTGCTGCGCGGCATGCTGCTGCTCGCCGATAGCGGCCTCAGCCCGGCCGACGCGGTGGAGCGCCTCAGAGCCGCCAGGACAACCTGAGATCGGCCGCAGCGAGCGGCGTGCGAGCGCGCCCGACCACGGGCACCAGCGCCGACAGCTCGGCGCCGAAGTGCTTTCCACCGGCAAACCGGAAGCCCGGCGCGATGGAGACCTCGTCGATCGCGGTCGCGTACCCGAAGCCGGCGTGTACGTCCCCGACGAGCCCGAACGCCTTCCCAGCGCTCCACTCGACGCCGGCGAGCACGCCGACCCCGCCGCGCAGACCGCCAGTGCCGCCGCCGAACACGGCCTGCCCAAACAGCGTCACGTCCTCGTGCGCGTACAACCGCCCCACGAGCGGCTGCGCCATGGTGAACCCGACGTCGAGACCGAACGGATGACCGTGCTGGTACACGCCGATCGCCGTTGGCAACACGAGCCGACCGTGCAGGGCGCCGCCAAAGTTGTCCAGCGGTGCGAACGCGTGCATCGCGCCAAGCGACAGGTGGCCCGGCGCCAATGACGAGGACCCGATCGCGCCCAGGATGCCGTCCGAGCGCACGATCTCGGCGTTGAAGAACAGCTCGGTGTCCTCTCTGACCGCGTAGCTGCCCGAAAGATCGCCGGTTGCGACGATGTGCCCGTAAAAGTGGTCCGCGTCGGCGACGATCACGCCGCCGCCGCCGAACGCGAGCTCGTCACGGGTACACAGGCGCCGCGGCGCCCCGAGATCACCGGGCTGGAAGGCCGCGACCACGGGTCCGCTCGGCAGCGCCATCTCTTCGCAAAAGTGGCTCATCGCGTCACCCCGGAGAAGCCGTTGCCATCGACGTCGACGAGGAAGGGGTTCGTGAACGCGAGCGGGTAGCCGCCCGGCGTGACGGCGCGGAACCACGCGTCCGGCGTGCCTCGTTCAGGGTCCGGCGGCTCGGCCAGCGGGCCGATCGTATCGAAGCAGTCGACGCCGGGATCGGCGGTGAGCTCGGCCACGTCGCGCCAATCGATCGCGCCGTCGCGGTTGTTGTCGCCGGTGTCGGGTATGCCGTCGCAATCCAGATCGGCCGCGGCCTCGAGCGCGTGACCGGCCTCGATCACGATCCACGCGTCGCCCGAGGCGGGGAGCAGGTCCGCGAGCTGCACGTCGACCGACAGGCGATCGAGGTCCCCATCCCCGAACGGGTCCGTCGGAACGGCAAGATCGGTGAGCGTCTGCGCAACCTCGCCGTTGACGATGATGCGCACCTCGTCCACCGGAACCCACGGCGCCGCCGAGATCTCGACGTGCAGCACGGCCGCTCCGGACGGGGTCAACACGTCCACCGACGGAACCGCCACGGCATCCCCGTCGCGCAGCTCAGCGACGATCACGGGGCCGTTCGTCCCGATCGCGTGGCCGGCGCGCAGATCTGCGTTGAACGCTGCGGAGTCGAAGTCCTGAACGGTCGTGTCGGTCCACACCAGCGTCCGCGGCGTGGCGATCACGTTCTCGGTCAGGCTGTGCGAGTCGCTGTTCGCAACGCCGGCCTTCACGATGCCCTGGTCGAGCAGGTAGAACCAGAACGCGCGGTAGTCGAGGAACGTGCCGTTGTTCGTGCCGTTCATCACCTCCTGCACGTCGTAGTCGGAGTTCGCGAACGCGGCGCCGTCGGGCTGGTGGAAGAACAGCGTCTGGGGCGTGCCGTCGTAGTCGTGCGACAGCGGCTCGTTCAGGTGGAACCCCGCCGCGCTCGCCCAGCCGAAGTCCCGCCCGAACTGAAGCCCGCCGACGGGATGGTTGAGCTCCACGACGCCGTTCGCGTCGTCCCAGCCTGCATCGCGCTGCCTCGTCATCAGCAACCCCGGCTCGGCGAGCTCGTCCCACGCGGGGCCATGCCACGCCGCGTCCGGGTCGAACGTGATCGGCCAGAAGTTCCAGTGCCCGGTGACCCGCGGGAACGGGTCGTCGGTGCGGTACGGGAACAGGATGTGCCCCGTGGACTCGGTGCCGATCATGAGCGCGAGCCTGTCCGTGGCGCCCAGCGTCACGAGCGCGTCCGCGTAGTCCCACGCCGCGTCGTGCTCCGTCGTCGCGATCACCTGCACCCGCGACGCGAGGAACGCGCGGGCGCGGTCGAGGTCGCCGATCTGCGCGTCGAAGCTCGCCGCGCCGTGCACGTGAAAGTCGCCCGACAACGTGCCTTCGGGCTGCACGGGCAACATGTCGAGCGAGAGCGGCAACGTCTGCGAGACACCTGCCTCGACCGTGATGTGCCGGGCCGCGGCCAGCGTCGAGAACGGGCCCACCGAGGCGTAGAAGTCGTACAGGCCCGGCTCGAGCACGATCGTCGTCGGCCCGTCGACCAGCACGCGATTGCACGCTGGCGAGTTCCCGTGCGGGTTCCCGAGGTACGGCGCACATCCCGAGAAGTACCCGAGGAAGTCGCCCTTCGTCGCGTCCGCCGTCGCGTCATCGGCCGCCACGACGAACACCTGCACCTGATCGCGCTCCCCGTCCACCGTCGCGTCGAGCGTGATCTGCGCGGGCGCGTCGAGCACGATCGGCTCCACCGTCGCGTCCGCGTCCGCGTCGCCCACGCTCACGCTGGCCTGCCCGGCGACCTTGCCGAACGCCCGCACCTCGACCGTGTAGTCTTTGTTCGACGGCACCCGAACATCGAACGAACCGTCGCCGTCGGGGAACACCTGCGTCCAGGGCACGTCCCCTTCGAGGATGACGACCGACGTCTCCACCGCGTCCGCGCGCACGCCCGGCACCTCGACGCTGCCAGAGAGCGTGACGTAAGGCTCGTCGTGGAGCTGGCGCCGAACCTCGAGCGCCACGTCCACGCCGCCTGCCGCGCTGGGTCCCGGCGCCGCGCCGATGAACCGCTCGAACACCATCCAATCGCCCGGGTACACCACCGCGGGCGCGGGCCCCACCGCCGACAGCTCCGCCGAGTGGAAGCCAGACAGCAGGTCTTCCGAGCAGGCGACCTCGACGAAGCTCGCGGACGGTCCTTCGTGGCCGCCCGTCGCGAGGTACGGCGTGTCGCGGAACGCCGCGCTGATCGTCGACAGACCGAAGCTCGGGTGGTCAAACCCGGCGCCAGGGCCCGGCGTGAACGGCAGGCTGCCGCGCCCGCCGAAGTACCACGCGTCCGTCACGAACCACGAGAGCGGATCCGGCCCGCCGTTGATCACCTCGGTGCGCACGCGCACGCCGGGCTCACACGGACGGATCTCGTACCGCGTCGCGACCTTGGACTTCGGGTACCCGTCGAGGTGCCCGGTGACGAGCACGGCCTTCACGTCGCCTTCGTCGAGGATGGTGATCGTGTCGTAGTGCGCCGCGTCTTCGGGCAGCAGCCCCGTCGCGTGGAAGATGTGCCGGAACGCGTCCGCGGGCTCGCCGCGCACGGTCAGGTCCACCAGCCCGCCGCCCGTGGGCGCGATGTCGTGCGGGTGATCGAGCGCCTCGATCACAGCGACGATCAAGTCGTTCGCGAGCACCACGTCGCCCGTCGCCGACAGCGCGATCGGTCCCGTCAGGCCCGGCGTGTGATCGGCGGTGATCACGTACGCTTCGGTGCTGCCCGCGTCGCATTCGAACGCGAGGCCCTCACAAGCCGAGGGGATCGAACAGCCGTCAGGACCGTCGGGACAACCGATGTCACCGCAACCGACCAGAGCTAGGGACGAAAGCAGGGAGAGCGTGGTACGCATGGGCTCCCCCTAGCCCGTCCACCGCCCCCTCGCGACCACGGAGACCCCATGTTCGTCCTCGCTACCCTCCTGACGTTCATCGCCCTGGCAGACGAGCCGAAACGCACGATGGTCGTGGATGGCGCCCCCGGCGCGCACCTGACGCCACCGCTCCTACGGGGCGGAGCCGGAAAGACCTCGTGGAGCGTCGACCTCGTGCAGCTTCCTGGCGGCACGTTCACCGCCGGCGCGCTGCCGGGCGAGCCGGGGGCCGATTGGTGGCCGCCGCGCGAAGTCACGGTCGCGCCGTTCCTGCTGGCGGACGTGGAGACGCCCTGGGGGCTGTACCAGCAGTACGATCCCACCGATGCGCAGGAGAACAAGGCCGACCTGCCGGCGGTGCGCGTCTCGTGGTGGGACGCGATCGACTTTGCAAATTGGCTCACCACAAAGGAGCTCGGCGCTGACCAGCAGGTCTACACGATCACCGGTGAGGGAGACGCCCGCACCGTCGAGGTCGCGCTCGACCGAAAGGGATACCGTCTCCCCACCGCGGACGAGTGGGAGTGGGCGGCGCGCGCCGGGAAGACCAGCGCCTATGGCGAATATGGCAACGCGAGCTGGGGCTGCGACTTCACGAACACCCCCATCAATGACTGCCTGCCGGGCGCGGCCGACGTGTTCGACGACAGGCTCGCCCCGTCCCGGCCGCCCGCCTCCGGTAAGGGCGCCTTCAAGCCGAATTCGTGGGGCTTGTACCACTTGAACGGCAACGTGCAGGAGTGGGTCAGCGGCAGCGTGACGAATTCAAACGGTCGGGAGCTCACGCTCTACAACGGCGGTTCGTACAGCACCTGTAAGATGAGCCGCTCTGGCGACCCGCGTCCGGCGTTCGATCTCTGCATGCCCGTCGGTCGGAGCGAAGATCTGCCGACGCGCGAGCGCGACGACCTGGGCTTCAGGCTGGCGCGGACGCCGTAACCGCCTTCCCGCCGTCGCCGCGGTCCAGCCCATCCAGCACGCTCGCCACGTCCAAAACGGCCTTGTACGAGCCGAACGGCGGGTAGATGTACACGCCCGAGATGCGCGGATGCTTGTACACGGCCGCCAACGTGTCGCGCGCGACCCCGATGCCGATCTTGCGCTGCTCATCCTTTGTGGAGGCCGCGCGCAGGCGATCGCGCACCCCCTGCGGGATCTGCATGCCGGGCACCTCGTTGTGCAGGAACTCGGCGTTCTTGTACGACGCGAGCGGCAGAATGCCGACCAGGAACGGCACCTTTCGGAATTTGTCCGTGCGCTCGAGGAACGAGAACAACACGTCGTCGTCGTACACGGGCTGGCTGAAGAAGAACTCGGCGCCCGCTTCGACCTTCTTGCCGAACCGCGCGATCTCGAGGTCGAGATCGACATGCGCCGGGTTGCAGCCCGCGCCGACGAAGATCTCCGTCTGCCCGCCGAGGGGACGCCCGGAGAAGTCGAGCCCGCGGTTCATCATCTGGATGAACGTGATGAGCCCGATGCTGTCGACGTCGAACACCGCCGTCGCGTTGGGGTAGCTGCCCATCTTTGGCGGGTCGCCGGTGACCGCCAGTACGTTCCGCATCGTGAGCGCGTTCGCGCCGATCAGGTCCATCTGCATGCCGAGCAGGTTGCGGTCGCGGCAGCAGTAATGCACGACGCTCTCGATGCCGCAGAACTCGCGCGACATCAGGCCCATCGCGAGCGGACCCATACGCGCGACCGCCCGCGGCCCGTCCGCGATGTTGATCACGTCGATGCCGTTCTCTTTCAGGTATTTGGCGCCTTCCAGCGACTTGCCAGGGTGCAGCCCGCGCGGCGGATCGAGCTCGACCGAGATGCAGAACTTGCCGGAGTAAAGCTTGCGCGCGAACTCCGTGCGCTCGGCCACGGGCTTCGGCTCGAGCGGCTTCGCCACCTCGTCCGTCTGCTCGTCGGAGATCGCGGGCGGAAGCACCTCGTGGACGTTCGGCGCCACGGACCGGATGAACGAGCGCATCTCCTTGATCATCGACGGGTACGTTCCGCAGCAGCCGCCCACCGCGCGGGCGCCCTTCTGCACGAACCGACGCGCGTATTCCGCCATGTACTCGGGCGACGCCATGTAGATCAGGCGGCCGTCGACCTCCTGAGGAAGGCCTGCGTTCGGCATCGCGAGCAGCGGCTTGGTGAGGCGATCCTGCACCGCTTCGACCACATCGAGCACGGTCTTTGGCCCCGAACCGCAGTTCACGCCGACGCCGTCCACGTTCCACGACGCCACGAGCAGCAGCTCATCCGGCGCCGACGCCGACATGTGGCCGTTGGGCTCTGGCGTAAACGCCATACACGCGATCACGGGGAGGTTCGTGACGCTGCGCAGCGCGCGCACCGCCTGCCAGAGCTCGCGGCGATCGTAGAACGTCTCGAGCACGAAAAGATCGGGCTTGCCCTCGAGGAGCGCCTTCGCTTGCGCCTGGAACGCGCTGAACGCCTCGCCTGGCGCGAGCTTGCCGACCGGGGCCAGCTGCTGGCCGATCGGACCGATGGACGCGCCGACCCAGGCGCGATCCCCCGCGACCTCGCGCGCGATCTCGACGCCGCGGCGGTTCAGCGCCTCGAACTGTTCGAGCAGCCCGAATTCCTTCATCCGAATCGGGTTTCCACCGAACGTGTTCGTCGTGAGCACCTGCGCGCCAGCTTTGAGGTAGGCCGCGTGGATGTCGCGGATCATCTCGGGTTGCGCGAGGTTCAACTCCTCGAACGCGCGGTTGATAAACACCCCGCGCCGGTAGATCTCGGTGCCCATCGCGCCGTCGAACACGACGACACCGCGCGCGAGCGCTTCGCGGAAGTCCTGCATCACCACTCCGTCCTTGGCATATAATCCTTCGGGTGCCCGCCGACGTCCCGATGACCCCTTCCTACTCCGAGGATCCACTCCTCGGGACCGTGATCGCGGGACGCTATCGCGTGGAGCGCGTCGTCGGCGAAGGCGGCGCGGGCCGTGTCTATCAGGCGCGCCAGGAAGCGATCGGCCGCGACGTCGCGGTAAAGATGCTTCGCTACGACGTAAACGCAGAGAGCCGCCGTGAGTTCTCGTCGCGCTTTCAGCGAGAAGCGGCGTTGCTCGGTCGGTTGTCCCACCCCAACGTGGTCACGGTCCACGACTATGGCTCCACGGAGCAGGGCGATCAATTCGTCGTCATGGAGCTTCTCCGGGGCGGCTCCCTCAAGGAGCTCATCCGCGACGTCCCCGTCGACCCGGTTCGGGCCGCGCACCTCGCCGAAGGCATCGCCCGCGGGCTGAAACACGCGCACGAGGCGGGCCTCGTCCACCGCGACATCAAGCCCTCGAACATCCACGTCGTGATGGACGGAGACCGCGAACGCGCAGTGATCCTCGACTTTGGGCTCGTAAAAGCGTCCGAGCGCGACGACGACATCACGCGCACCGGCACGTACATGGGCACCCCCGCCTACACCGCGCCGGAGCAGGCGCGCGGCGAGGCCACCGTCGATCAGCGCGCCGACATCTACGCGCTCGGCGTGCTGCTGTACCGGATGCTCGCCGGCTCCGTGCCCTACCAGGGCCAGAACCCCATGGGCACCGTGATCCTGCACATCACCGAGCCCTATCCTCCGCTCGTGCGCACCAACCCGAGCGTCCACGTCGATCCGGAGCTGGAGGCGATCGTCCAGAAGGCCATGGAGAAGGCCCCGATCGACCGGTTCCAGGACGCCGGCGCGCTCGCGGACGCGCTCGCCGCGTGGATCGCGAAGCCCCACGCGCCGCCCGTCACCGCGCACCACTGGGCGGTGCCGCTCGTTTCGGGGCTCGGGGCCGGCGTGTTGCTCACCGCGCTCGCGGTCGTGGCGATCGTCTCGCTCGGTGGGGCCGCGCTTTACGCTACCTGGCCCAGGCCCGACGGTGTCCTCGTCCCAGCGACGCCGCCCACGCCGGTACAGGTGGTGGCGACGCCTCCGGTGGTGCCCGCCGCGATCGAGGACGATCCCCCGAGCCCACCGAAGAAGTCGATCGCGACGGCGCCGACTGCGAAGCCGAAGGTCGATCCCAAGCCGGTCGATCCCAAACCGGCCGCCGAACCGAAAACGGCCGACCCAAAGCCGGCTGCCGAATCAAAACCCGCCGCCGAACCGAAACCGGCCGTCGACCCGAAACCGAAATGGGAGCCGCGGCCTCCGGCGCCCGTCTCCGACGATCCCCTCGTGGCCGACAACGTGAAGTTCGACTCCCAGGCCCACGCCGACAAGGCGATCGCGTGGCTGAACACGGCGTCGGAGCAGGACCTTACGGCGGCTCACATCTATGACAAAGGTGTGATCGTGATCCTCGCCAACCGGCCGTTCACCACGGTACAGAAGTTCGCAGCTACATCAGGCATCGGCGAGGCCACCGTGCGCGCCGTCGCAAACGCAACGAAGTAGGAGCTGACATGCACGTCGAAGACATCCTGATCGGGATGCGCAGCGGTGAACCCCAGCCGGACGCGGCGATCGAGGCGTTCGTCACCGGCGTCACGAACGGGACCATCTCGCGCCCACAAGCCGCAGCCTGGCTCGCGTGGGCGTTCCGCCGCACCTTGAACACGCAAGAGACCGTCGCGCTGACGCGCGCGATGACGAAGTCCGGCCACGTGATGCGCTGGCCCGAAGGCCCCACCCTGATCGACAAACACAGCACCGGCGGCGTCGGGGACAAGGTCTCCCTCGTGCTGGCGCCGCTGTGGGCCGAGCTTGGGCTGCGCGTGCCGATGGTGAGCGGTCGTGGCCTCGGTCACACCGGCGGGACGCTCGACAAGCTCGAAGCGATCCCGGGCTACCGGACCGACCTCACCGAACAGGAGCTCGACCGCGTCCTCGCCGACGTCGGCTGCTTCATCTCCGGGCAGACGGCCGAGCTCGCCCCCGCCGACCGCATCCTGTACGCGCTGCGCAACGAGATCCAGTCGGTCGAGTCGATCCCGCTCATCGTCGCCTCCATCCTTTCGAAGAAGCTCGCTGAGGGCGTTCAACGGCTGGTGCTGGACGTGAAGACCGGCACGGGCGCGTTCATGCAGAAGTACGAAGACAGCGAGCGCCTCGGGCGCGCGATGGTCGACGTCGCGAAGGGCTACGGCGTGTCCTGCATGGCCCGAATCACCGCGATGGAGCGCCCGCTCGGGATCAAGGTCGGAAACGGCCTCGAGGTCGAGGAGTCGATCGACGCCCTCAAAGGCGGCGGCCCCGACGATCTGCGCGAGATCACGCTCGCGTTCGCCGAGCACCCGGACGCCGCCAAGGTGCTCGCGTCCGGCGCAGCCTACGAGCGGTTCGCGCGCATGGTCCGCGCGCAGGGCGGCTCGCTCGACAAGCCTCTGCTCGGCTCGGGCGTCACCAAGGTCGTCGTCGAAGCCCCGCGCGCCGGCATCCTCCAGGCCGCTGACGCCCGCGGGCTCGGACGCGCCGCGTTCATCCTGGGCGCCGGCCGCCGCCGCGCCGAAGATCCGGTCGATTTTGGCGTCGGGCTCGAGGTGTTCGGCCGTCCGGGCGCCCGCATCGAGCGCGGCGAGCCGTTGTGCACGGTGTGGCACCGCGACGGTCACGCGTTGGACGAGGCGCTCGCGATGGTGCGCACCGCGATGCCCATCGACGACGCCCCGGTCGTCGTTTCCCCGCTGCTCCAGACGATGATCGACTAGCTACCGGGGCGGTGGGATCGGTTCGAGTTCGACGCCGTCGTAGATCGCGTCGACCTCGAGGCGACCTTCGAACGACGTGAGCGGGACGGTGTCCGCCGCGCCGTGGATGACGGGCGGCTGCCACACACCGCCCGAAAGGACGTACTGCTCGATCTGCACGCGCCGCGCGTCGACGAGCAGGTACTCGCGGAACGACGGCAGGCGCCGATAGGCCTCGTACTTCTCGCCCCGATCGATACGCTCGGTGGACTTCGACAGCACCTCGACGATCAGCGTTGCGTCGAGCAGGGTGTCGAACGCGTCGTCGAGGAACGGGGCGTCCTTGCAGAACGCGACGACGTCCGGGTAGTAGAACCGCGCGCCAGGTTTGAGCCGCATGTCCGACCCGGCCACGTCGCAGCCTCGCGCACGCACGATCGGATGCAGCGCCGCGACCAGGGACGACTGCAGCAGGGCGTGCGCACGTGACGCGCCGGCCATCGCGTACACCATGCCGTCGACGTACTCGTGCTTGAACTCGCGCGCACGCTCGTCCAGCAGGTACTCGGACTCCGTCAGCAGCTTGAGTGCGGGTTCCATGCCCCCATTCTACCGCCGGCGGCGCGCCAGCGCGAGTCCCACCAGGCCGAGCAGCGCCGTCGGTCCGACCGTCGACGAATCGCACCCGACGTAGTTCGACGAGTCGACGTAGCCGCCCGCCGCGTGGATCACGACCTCGTCGGAGGCCACGTCACCGAAGCGCGCCTTCATCGGAACCTCTTCCAGCGGCGCGAACTCGTAGCGGTAGAGGTCGCCGACGCCGTATTCCTCGACGCCGTCGCGATCCCACGCGAAGTCCACGCCGTGGATCGGCTCGCCGCGCGCGTCGGTGGCCTGCGCCATGAGCCCGAGCCACGCGCCCTCCTCGGCCCCGTTCTCCTGCCCGCCGAACACGTCGATCTGGGCAACCGATTCGGCCGATACGCCGTGGATCGTCACGTCCTGGACGTCGAACCCGTACGACCGCAGCGTGAACGTGGCCGGGCCGTCGTTCAGAGGGAACACGTGGATCCAATCGCGGCTCTCGAAGAACCACGTCTGCTCCGTGGTGACCTCCACCTCGCCACCCGCGTCCACCGAGAGCGCGCCGTGCCCGTGAATCGGCTCGCCGCCCTGGAACCAGCGAACCTCGTACGTGGCCTGGCCGCCGGTGAGGATCTGCGGCGAATCGGAGCGCGTCGGCACCAGACCGCCGGTGTCGACAAACAGCGGCGCGGCCGCGTGCAGCTCAGCCGAGTCAGGGACCCGGGCGTCGATGATCGTCGTGTCGACGACGCGATCGCCATCGAGCACCACGAGATCGGCCTCGCCGTCGCCCACCATCGTCACGTCCACCGCGAGCCAGTCCGTGTCCGCGGACTCGCCGCGGTTGAACGACACCGCGTTCACCGTGAACACCGACGGGTCCGACGACTCGCACGACCACGCCGCCATCGACTGCGTGCTGCGCTGAGTGTTCACGAACACCCGGAACGACGACCCGACGACGTACGGGCCGTGGGTCATGTCGGCGCCCGGAAACATCGGCAGCAGCTGCTGGATGAAGTCGAACGAGAGGTCGACGTCGTCGGTGAAGTACACCGGATCGACATTGCAGCCCGTTGCCAGGCCACACGTCGCGACGCCAAGCCCGATCCGAAGAATGGTTCTCCAAGACATGCGGTCTCCTCACCCGCAATCTGCCCCGAACGACCACGAGACGGGATTACCCGTCCTTACGACTCATTTCAGCCGAGCAGATCCGACGCCGCGCGGGCGCCGATCTCGACGGCGTCTTCGGCGTCCCCGTCGATCACCGTGCGCCGCACGTCGTCGCCCTGCGCAAAGAACGCGAGGAACCTGAGCTTGCCGGAGCCGGTCATCTTGCCGTACGCGGCGGCCGGCACGCTGCAGCCTCCGATAATTCCCTTGAGGAACGCCCGTTCTGCTTCGACGCAGACCCCGGTCGCGAAGTCGTGCAGACCCCCGAGGATCTGCCGGACCTCGGCGTCCTGCTCCCGGCACTGCAGCGCGAGCGCGCCCTGGCCAGGCGCCGGGATGACGGTCTCGACGTCCACGAACTCGTCGGCGTCCGCCGTGCGGCCGAGCCGCCCGAGGCCAGCGGCGGCCAGCATGATCGCGCCATATTCGCCGGACCGCTGCTTGTTGATTCGCGTGTCGACGTTGCCGCGGATGTCGCGGAATTCGAGATCCGGTCGCACCGCGCGCAGCTGCATCCGGCGGCGCGCTGAACCCGTGCCGATCACCGTGCCCGCCGTCAGGTTGGCGAGCTTGCCACCGATCAGCACGTCACGCGGGTCGGCTCGGAGCGGCACCGCCCCGATCACCAGCCCCTCGGGCAGGTCGGCGGGCAGGTCCTTCATGCTGTGCACGGCGAAGTCCGCGTCGCCGCGCAACAGCGCGACCTCGATCTCCTTCGTGAACAGGCCCTTGCCACCCACGAGCTCGAGCGGACGGTCGGTGATCATGTCACCCTTCGTCTTGATCAAGACGAGCTCCACCGTCATTCCGGTGAGGCGCTCCACGTCCTTGGCGACGAGCGTGCTCTGCGCCACCGCGAGCATGCTCCCACGGGTGGCCAGCTTCAACGACTTACGCTCCATCTTTCCCCTCCGAAAGCGCTTTTACGATCGCCTCGATCCGATCCACATCCCCGCTCTTGGCGGCTTCGCGCACCGAGCGCACCGCACCGTCGAGCATCTTCTTGACCAGCGCCTTGGTGAGCGCGTCAAGATCCGCGCGCTGGGCCGCGTCGAGCGACTCGACGAGGCGCTTGCTGCGTTCGATCTCCGCGGCGCGCAGCAGCTCGGCGTGCTTCGTGATGCGACCGATCGCGGGGCCGATCTCGACCTCTTTCAGCGAGATCAGGAAGCGATCGACCTCTTCGTGGACGATGCGGTGCGCGTCGCTGCTCGCGGCCTCTCGGGCGGCGGCGCCATCTTCGAGCACCCGCTGGAGATCGTCCACGTTGAACAGGTACGCCTCGTCGAGCGTGGCGACCGACGCTTCGATGTTGCGCGGCACGCCGAGGTCGACGAGGAACAGAGGATCCCAGCGACGCCGCATCGCGCGACCGACGAGGTCCTTCGTGAGCACCGGTTCGGAGCCGCCCACCGCGGTGATCGCGATGTCTGCCGCGCGCAACCGGACCTCGAGCTCGTCCCAGGACGCGGCGACCGCGGTGGGGCCGAGCTCAGCAGCGAGCTCCCGGGCCCGCTCCACCGTGCGGTTGAGCACGACGAGGGTGGTCACCCCTTCGTTCATCATCGCCTGCGCGACCTGACGGCCCATCTCGCCGACGCCGACGAGCAGCGCGTTCTTGCCTTTGAGATCGCCGAACAGCCCGCGCGCGAGGTCCACGCCGGCGTTCCCGATCCCCACGCGCGACCGGCCGATCGCCGTCTCGGTGCGGATGCGCTTGGCGACGGTGAGGCTCTTGCGCGCCAGCGGGCCGAGTGTGCGTCCGAGCGAGCCCTGCTCCTCGGCGACCCGCATCGCGTCCTTCACCTGGCCGAGGATCTGCGGCTCGCCGAGCACCATCGAGTCGAGCGAACCGGCGACCTCGAACAGGTGGCTCACCGCGTCGCGCTCGCGCCACCAGGCGAGGTAATTGTCGACCGGCTTCCCCTGGGTGAACCTGGACAACCACATGCGCAGGCGGTCCGCCGGATCCACCGCGGACACCGCGTACAATTCGACGCGGTTGCAGGTGCTGACGAGGAGGGCCTCCTCGCACACGCCGTCCGTCCGCAGCCGATCGAGCTCGACGCGCACGTTCGCCTCGTCAAACGCGAGCCTCTCGCGGATGTCGACGGGCGCGGTGCGGTGGTTCAGGCCCACTGCGATGATGTGGCCGCTAGCCGCCACTGTGCCATCCAGAGATGAAACGGAACGCGATCATCGAGCTCACCGTCGCCGTGAAGCCCGCGATGCTCATCAGCGCCGACCAGCGGCCGCGCATCTTGAGCACGAGCCGGACCTGCAGCGCGACGCCGTACCAGAGCCACAACGCCAGCGTGGCGAGGATCTTCGGGTCGAACGCCCACGGGCGCTCGAGCGCGGCCGCCGCCCACGCGCCACCCGCTGCGATCCCGAGCGTCAGGAACACGAAGCCGAACAACGTCGCGCGGAACTGGAGACGGTCCAGCCACTCCAGCGGAGGCAGCGACCGAAGACGGCTGATGTCCTTGTGTTTCAGTCGATTCCTCGCCACCAGGTACAGGACGCCGACGCCAAAGGACAACGCGAAGCCCGCGAGTCCCGCGAACGTCAGGCCGAGGTGCACCGGCAGCCAGGGCGACGGGCCAGCGGACGACATCACCGCAGAGGTGCGATCTGGCACCACCGTGGAGACGCCGAGGATGACGGTGCCGAGCGGCGTGAGCGCCATTCCGACGTTCTTCATGCCGCCGCGCGCCGTGAGCAGCCACGCGATCATCAGGCCGCAGGAGGTGGCCGACAGCGCCTCGCCGAGCCCCGGGTGGCCGCTCGTGAGCGCGATGCCGAGCGCGAACGCGTGCATCGTGACCGCGATGCCTCCGACGGAGGGCACGTTGCGCTCGCCCCACGCCCACACGCCCGGCAACAGGTGCACGAACGCGAGGACCGCGTAGAGAGCGAGGGGGGCGACGTAGGCCAGACGTTCCACACCACGTGTCTAACCCGCAGTTGCCTCTTGGGGCCCGGCGATTAGGGGATGTTTCCCCAGCGGAGGTCCTCATGGCGAGCGCGAATGTGGTGACGACGACGGACGACGCCTGGCAAAAGGACGTTCTCGACTCGAACGTTCCCGTCCTCGTGGACTTCTGGGCCACCTGGTGCATGCCCTGCAAGGCCATCGCCCCGCACGTGGACGCCCTCGCGGACGCCAACATCGGCAAGCTCAAGGTCGTCAAGCTCGACATCGTCGCGAACAAGAAGGCCGCCCAGACCTACGGCGTGACGAACATCCCGTTGTTCCTCGTGTTCAAGGGTGGCAAGGTCGTCGGCAAGCAGGTCGGCACCGGCGGCGGCGCGCAGGCGCTGAAGAAGCTCGTCGAACCTCACATGTAGTCGCCGCAGCGGTCAACGCTGTTGGCCGCGCGTCACTTTGGCGGCGCGTCAGCCTCCGCCGAACGCCTCGTCATAGTCGAGTCGAGCCGCCTGGATCACCGCGAAGGCGGCTTCTGCGCCCTCGAGGACGAGCGCGGGAACGGGGTTTCCGCCGCCAGGCTCGAGCTTGTACGTCTGGAAGTAGTGCTGGATCCGATCGACCAGCACCCGCGGAAGCTCGCTGACGTCGCGAAGGTCGCCCCACACCGCGTCATTCTTCAGGATGGCGATGATCTTGTCGTCCGCCTCGCCCTTGTCGACCATGCGGAACACGCCGACCACGCGCGCGTCGAGCAGCACCTCGCTGCGCAAGATCGGACGCTCGGACAACACGCAGATGTCGAGCGGATCCCCGTCGCCCTTCGCGGCGCCGTGGGAGAGCTTTGCGATGCGGTCGCCGCAGTACGTTTGTGGGATGAATCCGTAAAGGCACGGGGGCAGGGAATTCGTCCGCTGGGGTCGGTCCACCCGCAGGTAGCCTGTCTCCTTGTCGACCTCGTACTTTACAGGATCGGCGGGCGTAATCTCGATGAACCCGTGAACCACGCGCGGCACGTCCGGCCCCGGGGAGAGGCCGTGCCAGGGATGGGGGCGCCAACGGAAGAAGGGCTTCGGAAACGACACGGAACCTCCGACAGGGACGTGGACCATACGCCGGCCACGCGAGGCGCGGTAGAGTCCGCGCGAGGTGCAAATGAACGTCGTGTTCCTGTCCCCGAACTACCCGCCCGAGATGCAGCAGTTCGTGCGCGGACTCGCCGAGGTCGGAGCGACCGTGTTGGGCGTCGGGGACTCGCCACCGCAGGGCCTCGCGCCGATCGTGAAGCAGTCCCTCACGGACTACCTGCAGGTGCCGTCGATCATGGACGAGGCCGACGTGATCGCGCGCGTCGAGGCCTGGGTGCGCGGGCGTACGATCGATCGCGTCGAAACGAACTGGGAGCCCCTCACGCTCACCGCCGCCGCGATGCGCGAGCGGTGGGGTGTTCCCGGCATGACGCGCGACGCCGTGATGGGCTTCCGCGACAAGGTGCTGATGCGCGAACGCCTCGCCGCGGCGGGAATTCGCGTCCCCAAGAGCTTCCGTGTCCGCAACAAGCGCGAGGCGTGGGCGGCCGCTGAGCAATGCGGCTGGCCCGTGATCTTCAAGCCGATCGCGGGCGCCGGCTCGGCCGACACCTGGCGCAGCGACAACCCGCGCGAGTTCGAGCGCACGCTCTCGCTCACGCAGCACATCGAAGAAGCCAGCGTCGAGGAGTTCATCACCGGCGACGAGTACACCTACGAGACGATCAGCGTGGACGCCGAGCCCGTGGTCGAGGGCTGCACGCGCTACTACCCGAACGTGCTCGAGGCGCGAAAGAACGAGTGGATCTCGCCGATCATCTTCTCGATCCGCGACATGCAGTCCCCCGATCTGCAGGGCGGCATCGCGATGGGACGCGAGGTGCTGAAGGCGCTCGGGATGGGGACGGGCTTCTCCCACATGGAGTGGTTCCGGACGCGCAGCGGCGAGGCTGTTTTCGGCGAGATCGCCTGTCGCTCGCCGGGCGCCTGCATGGTCGACCTGATGAACTTCACGATGGACGCGGACCTGTTTCGGGAGTGGGCGCGGATCGTTTGCTGGCACGCCTACGAAGGGCCCACCGAGCGGCGGTGGAACGCGGGGATCGTGTTCAAGCGCGCCATCGGCCAGGGGCGGATCAAGCGCTTCGCGGGGCTCGACACGTTCCGACGCAAATACGGCCCCTACATCGCGCGCGAGGACTTCTTGCCGATCGGAGCCCAGCGACGCGACTGGACGCAGACCTTCCTCGGGGACGGCCACCTGGTGGTGCGGCACAAAGAGCACGACCGGGCGCTCGCCCTCGCGATGGAAGCGTGCACCAACCTCCACGTCTACGCTGGCTAGGGGGTTCCCATGCTGCCACTCTTGCTCATCGGATGTGGCGTGCCCGCGCTACAGCCCGGCTTCGAAGACGCGCTCACCGAGACGGGCGGCTGCGGCGACGTCGTCGTGTACGCGCGCGACCCCGAACGGACCGTCGGTCTGATGTTCATTGCCGACGACGCGCTCGTGAGCAGCGTCCCCGAGTCGATGGACTACGATCTCGCCAGCGCGGAGTCGGCCACGAATCGCTGGCTGACGGCGTACCAGGGCGTCGAGGTCGGCGAGATTTGGTGCAACGACGTCTCGACCGGCGCCGAGACGCTGAAGCGGTCCTGGGTAGCGGTGGCGGGAACCGCGACGGTCGACGTCACCCCGGACGGCAACGGCGGCGGCCTCGCTGACGTCGCGATCACCGGTGCCACGCTTCAGTCCGACGATGACGCGGAGGTCACCGTCGACCTCGCCGCGTTCACGTGGTCGGGGATCAGCGTCGGGTGGCTGCCCGGCTAGGAAAAGCGCTTGAGGAACGACGCCGCGAGCGACGGCGAAAGGCTCTGCGCGATGCGGGCAGCGATCTGCGTCGAGGCGCCGCGCACGCGCTCGTCGGGCTGGGCGGCCTCGAGCGCCTTCAGGATCTCGAGCGAGAGCTCGTCGGCGTTGGTCCCTTGCAGGGCCTTCAG
>CANNIZ010000099.1 GCA_947505245.1 Pseudomonadota bacterium
GTCTGCACGGCGCACAACCTGCTGAAGCTCTGGCGGAACCCCGCGAAATAGAGCGCCCGCGATTGCGCACGGACGCCTCCGTCGACGTCGTCTGCCGGTGCCGCCGCTATGTTCGACAGACTCCTAGGACGGTGATCGCTCAGGTTGAAGGTGACGGACGCGA
Source organism: Pseudomonadota bacterium (assembly GCA_947505245.1). Classification (GTDB taxonomy): domain Bacteria; phylum Myxococcota_A; class UBA796; order UBA796; genus SYKL01. The sequence continues at coordinate 164 of CANNIZ010000099.1, forward strand.
AGTCCTGGGAGGTCGTGAAGTCCGAGCTCGGCTGACGCGCCGGCCGTCACCTCACCCGGCGAGGCGGCGCCCGCGGTCGCTGCCAGATCGCCCGCCATGACCCGCGGTGCACCCCGATCTGGCAGTCAAACCCGCCCCCGGCGTGCCAACTCCGGCCCCATGACCTCCTTATGCCCGCCGATCTGGCACTTGACCGTCGAAAAAACGCCCGATCCACTGCCACATCGGCGCACATGTTCAGCCATGCACCCCGATCTGGCAGTCCCGTCGCCGCATCTGGAGGGATGATCACTCAGGCGGATCGATCGCCGCGGCAGCGCTGAGACCGTCCGGCGGAGCCGAACGGCCTGATCCGTACGTTCGCGTCATCGACGGGCTCATCGAGGGCATCCATTCGCTTGGGGGCGTCCCCTCCTTCGTCGGGGTCGGTGCCCTGCGCGCGCGCTTCGCTTGGTCCCTTCGGCGGCGCTGCGCCGCCTCCGGGGACCGGCCCTACGGGCCGCGCTACGGGCGCCTCGCCCAAGCCCCAGCTCCGGGTCCAGTCGCCGACGCCTGCGCGGGGCAGCAACGAATCGAGTCGACGGCGCTCAACTGTGGAATCCTACCGCGCGCCAAGAACCTAGTAGTGGCGCCCAAGATCCGGGGCCCCGACGTCGAGCGCGCCGTCGCTCGACGTCGTCCCGGTTCGCCAATCGAGCGCGTAGGGCGTGAGCAGCGGGTCGAGCACGGCCGCGTCGCCGCCGTCGACGCCGGGCCCGTCCGAGACCTGCGCGTCGAGGCCGGCGTGCTGGAGGTACAGCTCGTACGCGCCGTCCAGATCGAGGTCGCGTCGTACGAAAGGGTCTGCGACGAAGCTGATGTTGCCGGTTCCAGGCCACGACAAGGCCCGCGCCGCCGTGTGGTCGATGAGGTGGCCGGCCTGTGGCAACACGCGGCCCTCGCTCACCAGGTGCGAGATCCACACGTCCCCGCCTTCACCCAGGATCGTCTGACCGTCGAACGACGAGCCGAACACGCGCACGTAGGCGCCATCACCGAGGTTCATCGCGATCACGCGTGACCGCTGTTGTATGGACGAATTGACGACCCGAACGCGGGTTCCGGCCCCGTCGGAGTCGACCATCGACACGCTGCTGCCGACGAGGTCGCTGTCCACGACGGTCAGGTTGCCGTCAACGACGTGCACCGCACGGACGCCGGTGTTGTCGTACAGTCGGCTGCCACGGATCGTGAGCGTCGCGTTCGCGAGGCAAACGCCACCCACAAGACTCGCGTCGTTCCGCGAGATCGAGCCGGCGTCGATCGTCACGTTGGAGCCGCTCCCGATGTACAGCCCACCTCCTCCAGACATCGGGCTGGCGGAACAGGCCGGCACGTCGTTTAGCTTGTTGTCGTCCACCAGCAGACCGGTCCCGTCGACCGTCGCGCCGACGAACACGCCACCCGCGCCCGCCACACCGCTGGTGGTCCGGTTCTGGTGCACCCAGGCCTGAGCGACGTGCAGCGCGCCGACGCGCACGACGAGGCCGCCTCCGATCGGAGCGCGGTTGCCGCTGATCTCGACGTCGGCGAGGTGGACCGCCCCGCCCTCGACGTACAGCCCGCCTGCCTCGATACCGGCGTAGCCACCTACGATCTGAACGTTTTCAAGCCTGACATCGGCTGATCGCGCGTACACGCCCCCGCCCGAGCCCGCGGTGTAGCCGTTCTCGATCCGGACGTTGCGCACGACGAGGTTCTGCGTGCCGTCCACGAACAAGCCCGGGCCGCCGTTCGAGGCGTTTCCGTGCCGGACGATGAACCCGTCGATCAGCACGCCGCCCGGCGCCTGGACGACATGGGCCGAGTCCCCAACGGTTGGACCGCCGCTCAAATCGCGATCGCCCTCGAGCACGGTCGGAAGCAGCACTGCGGGGCGTTGCGCAAAGAGTGTCTCGGTGCCGGCGAACCCGCCGTACACGCGCGTGACGCCGCCGAGCGCGAGCACGGGCTGGCCAGCGGCGATCGGGCGGTACGTGCCCTGGCGCACCCACACGTCGTTGTCGCCCACGACGGCGTGGTCGGGGATGGACGTGAACGCCGTCGCCCACGACGTCCCGTCGCCGCCGGACGCGGCCGCGGCGTCGACGAACCACACCCAACCACATGGATCGACCGGGTCGACGCCATCCCCCTCGCCGTCGAACCGCGGGCCGTCACACCGCCCGTCGCCGTTGGTGTCGGGGTCCAAGGGGTCCGTCGCCCCCACGTCTTCGGCGCCGTCGAACAGCGAGTCGTCGTCGGTGTCGACGTCGAGGAGATCGGCGCCGAGCGCCACCTCGGCCCCGTCGTTCATTCCGTCCCCGTCCGTGTCCGCTCGCAGCGGATCGGTCCCGAGGTCGTCGCCCTCGACGTTATCGTCGAGGCCGTCACCGTCCGTGTCCGCTTCGCGCGGGTCGGTCTCGTCGGCGTCCACCACGCCGTCCCAATCGGCATCCTCCGCGCCGTCGAGCCACCCGTCGCCGTCCGTGTCGGTGGAATTGGGGTCGGTGCCGGTGCGGTCTTCAACGCCATCTTGGATGCCATCGGCGTCCGAGTCCGACAGCAGCGGCGACGTCTTGGTGCGCGCGACCTCCTCGCCGTCGTACAGGTCGTCGCCGTCCGTGTCCTCGTCGAGCGGATCGGTGCCGCGCAGACCCTCGGCTCCGACGCACGCATCGACGACGTCGTTTCCGTCGCACAACCCGTCCCCGTCGGTGTCGGCGTCAGCGGCGTCCGTCTCGCTCACGTCGATCACGCCGTCGTGGTCAGTGTTCTCGTCGCCGTCGAGGATTCCGTCACCGTCGCTGTCCGTGCTGCGCGGGTCCGAGCCGTACGCGAGCTCTGCCTCGTCGGGCACGTCGTCACCGTCGTCGTCGTCGTCGCACGCGTCCGGTAGGGCATCGCCGTCCAGGTCAGCGAGATCGTCGCCCGCGCAGACATCACAAGCGTCGGGGACGCCGTCCCCATCAGCGTCAGCGGCGTCCGGCCCGGACGCACACACGTCGACGCCGTCGCAAACCCCGTCCGTGTCGGCGTCCCCATCGGGGCAGAACGCGGCTCCGCTGCAGTCCTGATCGATCGCGTCGCCGGCGAGATCGTCGGCGGAGGGATTCACCGTCGCGTCCTCGTCATCGCAGTCGTCGCCGCCGAACACGATCGCGAACGACCCGTCATCGTCGTGATCGAGGCGATCCGAGACGTCCTGCGCGGGCACGAACGCGCACCCGGCGGAGAGCAGCGCCAGCGTTGGCAACAGGCGGATCATCGCTCACCCACCAGGACGGCCCCGACGACGCCACCGCCCGCGGCCACCCCGAGCACGATCGCCCCGGCGGCGAGCCCGTTCGCGCGGCCCCGCAGCGCGCCGAGGTGCTGCTGCGACGACGTCGGGTCGGCTTCCGCGGGGTCTGGTGTCCAGGTGTTGAACGAGGAACGCGCGGCCCACGAGCCCGCGTACGTCGCGAGAGCTCCCGTCGCGGCCACCCCTGCCCCGATGAGCAGGCGATTTCGTACGCGCGGAACCGCGACGTACGCGGGCAACGGGGCGGTCGGGAGCAACCAGGACGTGGCCGTCGCCTTGCCTGCGTCGTCGAGCAGTTGCACGACGGACGCGCGATCGGAGGGTCGCAGAAACCCTACCGTCCCGTCGAACGCGAGCGCGCCGTCGCGCGGCTCGGGAACGCGGTGGTCTGCGACGCTCGTGGGAGCGGACTCGTAGAGGGCGCGGAGCGGCCCCGGCGGGAGCAGATCGTCGCTCCATACGTAGGCCGGCTCGAGCGCATGCGCCGCGCGCATCGCCGCACCAGCGCCCGCCTCGTCCTTCTGGCCGTACAACTTCAACGCGATGACGCGGTGCCAGCGGGCCGCGAGCGCCGGAGACACGAGGGAGTCGAGGCACGGCTGGAGCAGGACGAGGTGGTCCGTCGCGATGACGAAGCCGTTGGGATCGAGGTCTGTGAACGCCTTCTCGGCGGCGACGAGCTGGGCGTCAATGTCGGCAGGCGTGGCGCTGACGGGGCAGTCGGCCCCCTGCGCTACCCCGACAAGCCACAACCGCACCAGCATGAGACCCCCGCAGGGCCCAAGGTAGACCGGTGGGCGCTGAGCCGCTACCCTTGCGCATGGCGGACGCGCCCTTCGAACCCGGGACCCTCGTCGATCGATACACCGTGGAAGCGGTGCTCGGGCGCGGCGGCATGGCCGTGGTGTACCGCGTGCGCCACAACCAGCTCGGCACGTTGCACGCGCTGAAGGTGTTGTCGCTTGCTGCCGCGTCCGTTCGCGACCGTCTCCTGCAAGAAGGCAAGGTACAGGCGGTGCTGCGTCACCCAAACATCGTCGCGGTGACCGACGTCATCGAGGTCAACGGCACCCCGGGCCTCGTCATGGAGTACGTGCGCGGGCCGTCGCTCGAGGCGCTCCTCAGCCACAAGCGCCTGACGCTGGACCAGGTGGACGAGATCGCAGCGGGGCTGCTCACCGGGGTCGCCGCCGCCCACGCAAAGGGGTTGATCCACCGCGATCTCAAACCGGCGAATGTGATGCTGGCGCTGTCCGAGGCTGGAATCCTGACGAAGGTGGCGGACTTTGGCCTCGCAAAGATCTTGGACGCGCCGGAGGGCGGCCTGCACCGCACGCGCAGCGGCGTGACCATGGGCACACCCGCGTACATGGCGCCCGAGCAGATCCGCGACGCGAAGAACGTGGACGTGCGAGCCGACGTGTACTCGCTCGGCGTCATGCTGTACGAGCTCGTCACCGGGGTTCGCCCCCACGACGGCGCCGACATCCTCGAGATCTTCACCAGCGTGGCGGGCGGGACGTACGTACCGCCGCAGGAGCGGGTCCCTGACCTTCCCGAGCGCATGGCGCGGGCCATCGAGGCCGCGCTCGTCGTCGATCGCGACAAGCGGATCGGCACCGTCGAGGCGCTTCACAGCCTGTGGAACGGCGAGTCGACCGGGGATTGGCAGCTTCGCGAGGCGTCGGCGCCGTTCAGCCCCGAAATGCTCGCAGAGATGAACGACCTGGGCGGCGGCGGCGACGAGTCGATCGTGCGGCACACCTACGAGACCAAGCTCGCCGCGCCTATCGGCCGACCGTCCAAGGCCACCGGGCGGTCAGCGCCTCCACCCGCATCCGCGTCCGGCGCGGGCGCGACGACACCGTTCATCACGGTCGATCTGCACACGGAAACAGGCGATCCGCCGCCCTCTTCCTTCCGCACGATCGCCATCGTGGCGGCGCTCGTCGGGATCGCGCTCGTCCTGGGGGTGGGCGCGACAGGGGCGGCCGGCGTCGCCCTGTTCGCGTGGCCGCGGGCGCCTGCGACGACGCCTGCTGCCCCCGTGATGCCGGTCGTCGTTGAAGCGCCGCCCGAGCCCGTCGCATCCCCACCCATCGCCGTCGTCCCCGACGCGCCGGCCCTGCCCGTTCCCGCGCCGGTGAGGCCGCGCGACGTGCCGCCGGACGCGCCCCCAGCCGCTGTGATCGAAGCACCGATCGCCACGATCGCCGCCGTGCAGCCGCCGGCAGCGCCCTCGTCTGTCGCCACGTTCACGGTGAAAGGCGACGTTTCACGCGTGTACTTGAAGTCCACGTCCACGGGGGTGTCGCTCCCCGCCGGCGAGGTGCCGCCAGGGAGCTACACGATCGAGGTGTTCTTCGACGACACGCCTCTTTCGCTGCGGCGCGTCGATCTGATCGAAGGTCAGGTGCTCAGCGTCGCGTGCAACCAGGCGTTCCGGGTGTGCAAGTAGCTGGCCCGGAGGGCTCCGCGGTCACTCACCCCGACGCACGCGACCGTCCCGGAGCGCCGCGAGCACACCCTCGATCGCGGCCAGCTGGCGCGCGCCGCGGCCCTCACCGTGCGGGAGGATCGTCCCGTACCGCTCGGCGAGCTGCTCCACGCCGCCCGTGCGCGACTGCAACACGTTGCTGAGGGTGCGCTTGAGATCCAGTGGCTCGCCGACGTCGACGCCGTCCCGCCGCAGCAGATCCGTCGCGTACGTCCCCCAGGTGCTGACCACATCGTCGGGCCGCGCGAACGCCTGCCAGCGCGCCATGGCCTCCGCCATCGACTCGCCGGCCAAGAGCTCCGCCTCGCTGATCCCGAGGTACCGCGGGATGTGCGCGGCGAGCGCGCGCTCGGGGCGCAGACGGCTCTCGAACCGCTCCCCCGTGGCCGGCCGCACGGCGACCCACTGCACGATCTCGCAGTGGGTGTCGGGCGCTTCGGCGCGCCACACGTTCGCCTCGACGAACACGACCACGAGCCGGTCGCCGAGGGCCCGGACCTGTTCTTCCACCGACGGCCCGGCGACCGCGTGTTTCTGCCGACCCCGCCCGGCGGTCTGGGACGCGACGTACGCGAGCTGCAGATCGACCATCCGCTCGAACGCGGCGAGCATCGGAATGAACCGGCCCGGCGCGCGCTCCAGCTGCTCGAGCACGTACGCGACCGCCTCGATCGTCGAGACGCACTCGGGCGCCGGCTCCTTGCGAATGCGGTAGTTGCCTGGCTGCTCGGGGACGAACCCGACGCGCGGCAACGCGGCGAGCAGCGGCGACCGTTGAAGCACCTTTCGCGCGTTGATCCACGTGCCGTCGACCACGAGGAGCGTCCGCGGCGGCACGGGAAGATCGTGCACGTCCACCGAGCCGGGTCCGGGGAACAGCACCATCGTGTCCGGCTCGCGAACGAGCGATTCGAGCCGCCGACTGCCCTCGGCGCGCAGACCAACGTGCATCTCGGAATTCGGCAAGGACAGGTGGGCAAGCCGACACGTGCTCACGCCGACCTTCGCCTCCCGCGGGTGCTGAAGGAACACGACGTGCGTGCGGCTCTCCACCGGGCGCAGCGCGCCGCAGACGCAAACCACCTCCGGGCGTCGGCAGCGGAGGCAGTAGGGTCGGGGGCTGTCGTCCACGCGCCCCTGTACCCGCCCCTAGCTCGGGTGCAACCGGAAGCTGAGGTGCACCGGCGGTTCGGAGGCCACGTCGACCTCGCGGTGCTCCGGCGTGTGACCTTCGAGGCGGACATCGACGGTGTGCGTTCCGATCGGGAGCCGCTGCCCCGTCACCGGGGCAGTGCCGATCGGCTCGCCGTCGACGTACACGACTCCTGGAGGCTCGCTGGTGACGTCGAGCGTGCCCGTCGCGACGGCGGGTGCCCCGGCCGCGCCGTCCTCAACCGCGGCCAGGTTCACCGGTGCGGCGTACCGATCGTGCACCTGCGCGCAGGCCGCCCGAAGGGACGCGTGACGAACCTGCAGGTCAGAAAACGGCAAGCCCGCGGCTTCCGCCTGGGAGAGCAGCGCGGACGCCAGGACGGCGTCGTGGCGCGCCAAGGCGCTCTCGGCGCCATCGAGGTACGCGGCTGCCTGCGCGTGCGCAGACGCGATCGGCGGGGGCTCGGACGCCCGTTCGGGCGAGCCGCTTGACCTCCCCGACAACCCAGCGAGACCGCCAAAGACCACCAGCGCCGCCAGCGCGAACAGCACCAGCGCGCCCCCTCCCAAGCTTGAGTGATGCGACGCATGGGGCGGTACGGTGGGCGTGGACGCGGGGGTCCACTGGTCGCGCGGCGCCTCCTCGGAAAGGGGCTCGGGTTCGGGCGCCTCGTCAACTTCCGGCGGCGGCTCGGCGGCCCGGATCTCCTCCATGAGGAACTTCGCGAGCTCGGCCGCCTCCTCGCTGATCTCATGCGCCACGGATTGCGTGCGGGGGAAGTCGCCCTCCACCAGGGCGCGCCAATCGGAATTAAGGAGCGTGGCGCCAACGCCGAGGTGCAGCAGCCGGCTGGCGAGCTGCCGGGCGGAGCGCGGGCGCTCCGAAGGGTCTAGCGAAAGGGAGTCCTCCAACACCTCGCGCAGGACAGGCTCGACGTCCAACCCGTCCCATCGCACGCCCGCGAGGATGGCCGCCTCGGTATCGGCGAGCGTAGGTCGTTCGAGGGGGTTTCGACCCAGCCGAGCCGACAGGATCAGCAACGCGAGCGCATACACGTCCGTGGTTACGTCGGGGAGCTCGCCACGCAGCTGCTCGGGGGCGAGGAACCCAAACGCCTTCGCGTCGATTGGGGCGCGCGCCAGCACCATGTTCTGCGGCGTACCCGGAAAACCGAGCAGGCGGAGCCCGCCCGAGCGCGTCATGAACACGCGCGTCAGCGCCACACGCCCGTGTACGAGCCGCCTCGGCGACCCGTCCACATCTCGCGCTTCGTGGATTGCGCCGAGGGTCTCTCCAAGCTCCGCGCCGATCGTGACGACCTGCCGAAGGCCGAGCGGAACACCCTCCGCGACCAGGTGGCGCCCGACCAGCTGCTCGAGGTCAACCCCGTCGAGCCACTCCGTCACCACGTACAACACGCCGCGCCGGCCACCGTGGTCGATCGGCGGGACGAGCGCCGGCAGGTTCAGCGACGCCGACGCCGACCACCGCTCGAAGAACGCGTCCCGTTCACGCTGCTCCATTCGCCGGGTGTCGAGCGCCGTGAGCGCGTATTTCTCCGTGATCGCGGACGAGGTATCCACCGCGAGGAACACCGCGCCGCGGTCGCCAGAGACCACGACCAGGCGATGAATCTCGAACCGCCCCAAGCGTGGTCCGAGCGAAGTGCTCCGCTGTGCGGTCGTCAACCGATCTCCATGGCGCCCCAGATGCAAATAATGTGCCGGACTGGACCAGCAATCATGCGCACAATGCGCGGAAGAGCGCGTCTCCGACAAAACTTTGCTTCCGCCCTCGCCATGGTACAAACGGCATCCCTCGAATGCGGGGGCCTCGTTCAAAAACGAATCCCACATTCGACGTAGGTGGAGTGTGCGTACACCCCAACCTCCATGGGCGAGATCCCGCACCCCAACCAGGCGCACCGGCGGCATGGGGTCTCGACCCTGCGCATGCCGCGCGCCCCCTGGACAAACGGTCACTCGCCGTCCGAAACGGACGCCCACGGACCGCCACGTGCAAACCTGCTCGCCGACCCCTGCCCGTCGAGGAATTGGGCCTAGGCGCACAGGCGCCTCGCCGCCCGACCGATGACAGCAAAAATAACCAAGTTCAAACGTCGACTGGCGCCCTGCACTGCCCACGATGGCGCGGGCCTTGCAGTATTTGGAAAAAGGAGCAGGCATCGCGATGAGTCTCCGGCCCGGCGACCGACTCGAAGTGGACATGGACACGGCTTTCGACGTCGAAGAGGCCATTGGACGTGGCGCCACCGCCGACGTGTACCGCGTGCGCGCCCGCCGCTCGGACGACCGCTACGCCCTCAAGGTGCTGACGGACGCTTCCCCTTCGCTCACCCGCAGGCTCCGCCAGGAATTTGCTCTCCAGCAGGGCCTCATCCACCCCAACATCGTCCGAACGCTCAGGCTGCTCGACCTCCCGAACGGGGCACCCGCGATCTTGATGGAGCTCATCGAGGGGCCCAGCCTCGCCGAGCTGATCCACATGCGCATCACCTCGATCGAGCTGGTCGATCGGCTCGCGAACCAGATCCTCGCCGGCGCAAAGGCCGCCCACGAGGCGGGTCTCATCCACCGCGACCTGAAGCCCGGGAACATCCTGCTGAGCACGAGCAACGGCGGCTACGTCGCGAAGCTCGCAGACTTTGGTTTGGCGAAGGCGATGGACCCCGGCGACGAGGTGTCCTCGAGCCGCCACTCGACCCGCGCAGGGACGCCGATGGGGACCCCGTCGTACATGGCGCCTGAACAGATCCGCAACGCGAAGGGCGTCGATGAGCGCGCCGACGTCTTCGCGATCGGCGCCGTGATGTACGAGATGTTGTGCGGGGAGCCCCCGTTCGATGGCGACATGTTGTCCGTGCTCGCGAACGCCGAGGCTGGCGTCTACCACCGCCCCGGCAGTCGGGTTCCCAACCTCCCGCCGCGCATGGAGACCGCGATCGCTGGCGCCCTCTGCCCCAAACTCGACGAGCGCATCCCGAACGTCGCCACGCTCGAGGCCCTGTGGAAGGGCCTCGCCCCTCCGCGGCCCTACCTGCTGCCTCCCGACGCCCTGTTCGGCAGCGTTCCCGACAAGCGCACGCCCGCGCCGCACGGCCTGACGGGGCCGAACGGGATCGAGTTCGTCGAACGAATGTCCGCGCCGCCGCTTCGCCGGACACCGAGCCACCGCACGTCCAACCCCGAGCCCGACGCTCCGTCGCAGTCCACGCCGTCGTCGCTCCGCCCGGTCATTACGCTGCCCGAGCGTCACAGCCTGCGCCCCGTCGAACAGGACCTCGGAGAGCGCGCGCCGATCGGACGCGTCAGCATTCGGCCAGTCGAAGAGACCTACCCGCCGCCCGCGCCCGCCGGCGTACCGTTCGGGCTCGCGATCATGGGCATGTTGGGCGCCCTCCTCATCGGCGCCGCGATCGTGGCCGCCGTCGTACTCGGGCTCGGAGGGCGCAATCAGGTCGCCTCGACCGTACAAGCCGCCAGCAACGTGTCCCTCCCGTCGCCTGTGACCACCGCAGAGGCCGCGCAGACAAACCCCACGGCGTCCACGCCGGCGCCAGAGGCCGTGGTCGCCGTCACCCCACCCTCCCCTTCCGTCGCGCCCGCCCCGCCGCGGGTCGCCCCGAAGCCGCGCAACGACGCGCCCGACGCGGCGACCCGACCGCCTCCCAAAGACGAGGTCACCAGCCTGCCCATCGTCACGACGACCCCGGTGACGCCGCCGCTGCCGATCGTCACGACGTCCCCCGTCAACCCCGTTTCGACGCAAACGGCCCCCGTCGCCGAAGTCGCAAAGACCGTCATGCTCGAGGACCTCGACGTCGCCGTCCGAGGTGACGTCGTCGTGATCACGGGCACCCTGTCGAACGGGAACGTCCGTCCGAACGCGTTTGACCAGCAGGGGGCCGACCCCGTCTACCCGAACCAATACGTCATCCAATTCAAGGGGGGCGGCTCAGGTCTTGGAACCCACAAGATTCCCGTCGGAACCGCCCTCGTCACAGACGTGACGATCAGCGACACCGGCGGGAAGCTGATCATCACCGTCAACAGCAGAGTCGTAGGTCACCTGCCCATGACCTTCCAGAGTAGCGGAAATCGCTTCACCCTCACCGTGGCCAAGCCGTGAACTGCCCGAGGTACCTCATGCGAATGCGAGGATGGGGCGCGCTCGCGCTCCTGACCAGTGGCGTCGCCCACGCCCAAGACGCGACCGTCCCCGAGGCGTCGCCCGCCGTGGTCCCCGAGGTGGTCCCCGAGGTGGCGCCCGCGGAGGCCACTCCCCAGGCGGTCGTCGCGCCCGTGGTGGCCAACGATGAAGTCCTCGATGCGAGGCTTCGCGCCCTCGAGCACCAGGTCGACCTCGCGCTCGGCGACTCGGCCTCATCGCGCGGCCCCGCGGATCTCCCCCCGGCCCTGGGCTCCAACGTGCACGGCTACGCGGCCGGCGGCATCGTCGGGTGGTCCAAGGAGCAGCCGTTCGGCGTCGAAGTTGGCGAGCTCGTATTTGGCTACGAAGCCCGGATCAGCCGCACAGCGACCGTACACGCGGACGTCGCATTTCAGGACGGGTCCCAGAACGCGATGGAGTTCGTCGACCGCGCGGAGTTCGACGTCGGCGTGTCCGAGCACATGACGCTGCGCGTCGGAAAGCTGTACACGCCACTCGGCTACTGGAACGCCAACGTGCCGATCGAGTCTTTCGACGTGGTCACGCGTGGCCGGCCCGAGTTCCTCACGCGCGAGAGCGCGGCGTTCGCGACGCGACAGGGCGGGCTTGATCTGTCGGGGCGGTATGTCCTTGGCAGCAGCCAGCTCGGCTGGCGCCTCGGCGGCGGCAACGGCCGCTCGTACGATCTGAACTCCACCGCGACCTTCCTCGACACGGCGCCAGGAAAATCCGGATGGGCCGCGTTGTGGGTACAATCACCCGGCGGGCTGCAGGTCGGCGCGAGCGGCATGTACGATCCAATCCGGCCCGCCCCCGGGACGCTCGCCGGACCCGGCATCGTCACCACGTCGATCGACGAGTTCGTGCTCACGGCGCACCTCGCGCTGCTACGGCCCCACACCGAACTCATCGGCGAGGCGTTCGTCATCCTCCACGGTGAATCAAATGAACCCATGGTGTTCAACCGCAACGCGTACCTCCAATTCAGCCACCGGATGCGCGCGCTGACGCCCTACGCGCGGGTCGAGTACGTCGAACAATGGGCTGAGGACCCGGTTTATATTCTCCAACAGGACACCCACAGCTCGCTCAACGCCCTGGTCGGCGCCCGCCGCGACCTTGGCGCGCACTTCGCGGTGAAGGGCGAGGTGATTGGCGAACAAGCCGTCTCGTACGGGGACGGCCCCTCGGCGGCGTCCCTCCGCATCGGCGCGGCTCTCCAACTCGCCGCCACCTTCTGACGGAGCCACGATGTTCACCTCATTGCTGCTGCTTATGAGCCTCCAAGACGCAGACGCTGCCGAGAAAAAGACGGTGCTCGTGTTCACGAGCGACCAGGACCCTACGACCACCGCGATCGTCGACGCCTACAAGGCGAGCACCACGTTCGCGATTCGTCGAACGTACGACCTCGGCAGCATCCCAAACCCCGAGGAGTTCATTCACGAGAACCTCGACGACGCAGACCCTGCGCTGATCTTCGCGCTGGGCGACGTCGCGCTCGAGGTCGCGTCGCGGGCGTGGCCCACCGTACCGATGGTGTATGGCAACGTAAGCCTCGCGTCCGCGCGGCGGGCTGGACGAAACGACCTGATCTCGGTGTCCGGACACGTCGACCCCACCCTGGCAGCGAAGGACTTCGCGACGCTTTTTCCGTACGCCCACAGCGTGAGCATCGTGCGAGGCGCAGGCGACTCCGATCCGTGGTGGCCGCTGCTGGAGGGAGCGCTTCAGGGGGCTGGCGTGGACGTCAACGTCGTCGAGGCTGGCAGCGTCGATGAGATCGACGACGCGGTAGCCGGGGCGCTGTTCCGCTCCGACGTGTTGTGGATCGCCGAGGACCCGCGCTTGTGGACGGCCGTGGCGCTCCGCGACACCTTCGAAAAGGCGCGCCAGCATGACGTTCCCGTCGTGACCTGGGAGCCACGTCACCTGGCCGGAAGCGCCCCGGCCAGCGTCGCCTTCCGACCCGACACACAGAGCATCGCCGACTCAGCGGCGCACGTCACCGAGCAGATCGTCCGGCAGGGCATCAAGCCGGACACGCTCGCAACCTATCCGTCACCGGTGCTCGTCGCAGGTCGGGAGGCCCTCCTCGACGCTCGTGTGCCGCTGTCGAAGCGGACCAAAGCAGTCGTCGACGAGTGGCTCGAGGAGGACTCCAAATGAAAGCCCACATGCTCGTGACCCTCGCCCTCACGGCCTGTCGGCCGTTCCTCTCCTCGTACGATGGAACCGACACCAACGTCGTCGACACCGAGGTGATCGACACCGACACCGACACCGGCGTGATCGACACCGACACCGGCGTGGTCGACACCGACGAGGTCCCGCTCGGCGATTGGGACCACCTTGGCGACGCTCCGTGGGGTATGACGCTGACCATCGTCGAGGTCAGCGGTGCGACGTCGGCGGATGGCGTCTTCCAGGTCGGGGACGTGCCGACGATCACGTTCACCGCAGTCGACGCCGACGGCGTTCCGTACATGCCGGACGACTTTACGTCGATCCAGTTTGGGGTCACCGGCCCCACGACGCACATGGACATCGCCTATTACGGGCCCGAAAACGAGGGTGATCCCTCCAACATCGTCCCCGTGTCGTGGGATCCGGCCGAGGCCCCCGAGGGCGTCGCCTGGCGCTACACGTTCCCGACGCCGATCCCGCCCGTCTACCACGCCGCTCCCAACGACACGCTCGACATCGGACAGGACCTCGGCGATTGGGGCGGGCTGCCGCTCGAGCCGGGCACCTACATGTTCGGCGTGTGGGGCTACACGCGCCACGACGACGACACCCAGCCCGTGTTCGACGCTGCCAGCGACGTATCCACCGCCCTCCTCGGCGACGGCGCGGAGGACTACCCGCGCGAGCGCGTACTGACCTCGAACTGCAACAAGTGCCACGGCGCGCTCGAGATGCACGACCGCAAGATCGCGGGCGACGTGGCGGTGTGCCTGATGTGCCACGTCATGGGCTCGGAGGACGCATACTCCCCGCAGGACCCCACCACGACGACGGGTCTCTCCCTCTTTCTGCCCGTCATCATCCACAAATTGCACGCGGGCACCTACCTCTCGAAGCCGTACATCGTGAACGGCGCGCCCGCCGACGAGTCCGACCCCAACTGGCCGAAGTTCAACGCAAAAGACTACTCGAAGGTGGCGTACACGACGCTTCCGTCCGGCACCGCCGAGTGCTTCACCTGCCACGGCGGCGCGGCGCAAGGCGACGTTCAGGACCGCTCGACGCGCAACGCGTGCGGCGCGTGCCACGACGCGATCGTCTGGTCTACCGGGGAGGGCCATGGCACCGGAGGCGTCGCAAACGACGACCTCACCTGCGCCAACAGCGGCTGTCACCCGCCATCCACCATCGTCCTCGATCACCGCGACGAGCGCTTTGACCCCGCTCAGAACCCAGGCATCAACCTAAACATCCTGCACGTCACGGGCGGCACCGGTACGGGCGGCCAGTTCCTCCCTGGCGACAAGCTCACCATCGAGTACACCGCCACACACGACAACGGGAGCCCCGTCGACGTAAAGACGGAGCTGATCAGCGGCGCCGTTCGCCTTGGGGGGCCGATCGAGCACATGCAGCTCACGATGGAGCTGAAGGACCTCGCCGCCCTGTCGGTCGAAGACATCGTCTACCACACGTGGAAGTACACCACGACCACCGCGCTGCCCGGCGTGTACCCGCCCCAATTCAACGACTCCGCGTTGCTCGACGAGGCGGCCGGCGACTGGAAGGGCCTGCCGCTCGAGAACGGCACCTATCGACTGATGGTGTCCGGCTACCGCTACGTCGTGCTCCCCGATCTCATCACCAAGCTTCGCGTGCCCGCGGCCGCGACGAGCGCGGTCCTCGTCGGGACCGCCACCCAGGTCACCACCCACGCACCGGTCGATCAGGTCAAGTGCGAGTCCTGCCACAACAAGCTGTGGGGCCACGGCGGCAGCCGCACGAACGTCCTCGGGTGCCCGATCTGCCACACCGCCGGCGCCGAGGACAAGATCACCCTGGTGCCGAGTTCCCCCGGCCTGACCGTCGAGTTCGCCACCCTCATGCACCGGATGCACAGCGGCGCGAACCTTTCGGCGCCCTACGTGCTTAACGGCGTCGACGACTTCAGCAGCGTCGTCTACCCCCGCATGGACGGCGGCACGACCAACTGCCAATCCTGCCACATCGAAGGCGCCTATGACGCGATCTCTGGTCACGTGTGCGCGTCGTGCCACGACTCCGCCGCGACGGCCGCGCACATCGCCCTGACGACCGATCCGATCTACGGCGAGAGCTGCATGGTGTGCCACGGCCCCAACAAGGACCAGTCCGTCGCCCACGTGCACGGCCTCGAGTAGGCTGCGCACGCGTTCGTCCGCGTCAGGGCGTGGGCGCCCAGAGCGTCGTGTCCGCGGCCGGGTTCGAGCCCGGCATGCCGGTCCGCGGCCTCGTCCGGGCCCTGGACGAGAACCGACTCCAACTCCCCGCGCAGGCGCAGCGGACCCGCATGGGGCACTGAACGACGCGAGGGGTTGGCCGCCAACGCCCGTCGTGGGTAAATGCATCGAGCCGTGGCAATACAGCACCTTCGTGATGCCGTTCGAGCAGGTCACAGGAATGTCCAAATGATCGATCGCGTGACGTTCGTCACGCTCCTCGCCTTCGCCGTCGGATGTGGTCGTCACGAGGAGTTCGCGGAAACCCCTCCAGCCACGCAGGCCCCGATCGAGGCGACCTTGCACCCCGTTCCCGAGCTGCCTCCCGATGTCCTCGTCCAGGAGACCTTCCGCGGCACGGGGCGCGTCTATGCCGTCACCACCGACGGGCGGTGGCTTGTCACCGAGCCTGGCGGGCTTCCCGTCGAGCGGGCTGCGCTCCCGCGCGACGACGAACCCGGCCGGGTCCCCGAAGAAGCCCTCCGCAAGCTGAAGGCTCTGCTCGTCGGCCTCGAAGCCTTGCCCGCCAGCATCCCGAGCGGCGTACCGGGCGACACCATCGTTCCGCCTGGCTCGCCCATCGCGCTCACGCCGATCGCGTTTTCATTTCGCGGGAGCGACGGTGCGGTGCACGTCGTGGAGGTGGCCGCCGATCCGAGGACCGCGGCGAGCTTCGGGGCGATGCAGGCCCTCGCCGAAATCCTCGGCCAGCAGGTCTATGGGAGTTGGCGCGACGAGTGAACGGGTCGCGGGTCGCGTCCTGATCGACGTGTTCGTACGCGTGTCTTCTGGCTGAAAGTTGGGGCGCGTGGACTCGAACCACGAACGCCGGAGTCAAAGTCCGGTGACTTACCATTAGTCGACGCCCCAGCAATCACGCCGCCA
>CANNIZ010000100.1 GCA_947505245.1 Pseudomonadota bacterium
CGCGCGTCATGAAGTTCGTCGTGGACATGAACTTGGGACCCGACTGGGTGGCCCACCTTTCGGGCTCTGGACACGACGTCGTTCACTGGTCGTCGGTTGGCGACCCGCGAGCAAAAGACGCCGACATCGTAGCGTGGGCCAGGACTCGCGACGCGGTCATCCTGACGGCTGACCTCGACTTCGCTGCGATCCTGGCGCTCACGGGCGCTCGTGGGCCGAGCGTCGTGCTCGTAAGGGTTCAGGACACCTTTCCGAGCGCCATCGGCTCCCTTGTCGAGGCGCAGATCGCGGCCCACTCCGATGCCATCGCGGCCGGCGCGATCGTCACGATCGACGTGGCAGGCGCTCGCGTGCGGGTGCTCCCGATAAGGTCGCGTTGATTCGATGGCCGTAGTGGCGGTGGAACATGGGAATCGAACCCACCGGGCGCGGCCTCTCGGACGACCCCACCGGTTTTGAAGACCGGGGCCGGCACCAGTCCGGCACGTCCCACCACGGTCGGGTTAACCTGGGATTCGCGAGTTCGCTCAGATGATGGGGGTCGATTGATCGGGCTTTGGCTTGGCGTGTTGCTGATGGGGTGTCCGGCGTCCCCGCCGGCGCCGGTTGGCGTGGCGTACACCGGCGCGTACGCCGACACGTTCGCGGGTTGGAACAACGCGAGCGCGCCGGCCGGTGGGTACTGGATCAAGATCCCGGGCGTGCCGAAGGACGAGGTGAGCACGTCCAACACCAAGCTTGGCCAGGCCACCACGCACGTGTTCAGCGCGCACAGCGAGTCCGCTCCCACCGCGTTCCTGATGGCGATCACGACGGATTACCCGCCCGGATTCATCGTCGACGCGCCTTCGGCGATGGACGCGGTGCGCGAGGGGCTGCTGCTCGGCGGGGGCGGCGCCACTCTGATCGAGGAACGGAAGGTGGTCGCGTCAGGAAAAGCCGCGCGCCAATACCACATCAAGGGCCAGGGCACGTACGCGATGGTGGCTCGCACGTTCGTCGTGGGCGACCGGGTGTACACGCTATCGGTGGCGTCGGAGGACCCGGAGCTCGCGAACTGGGCCGATGGGTGGCTCGAAACCTTCGCGCTGTTCGAATGAGTTGCGCCGAATGAACGCGCTCCACGCTCGTCGTATCTGGACGCAGCGGAATGCAGATCGGCATGGTACGCTGCGCCCGATACCCGGAAGACCCCGATGCTGACGCGTCTCACAGCCCTCGCTCTCGTCTCCGCCGCGCTGGTCGCGTGTAAGGAGCTCCCTGGCATGATCGCGCCGTTCGACGGCCGGTCAAACGTCGATGGCGGCGAACCGCTGGTCGTCCAGGGCGGCGCCAACCAGATCCCGCCGGACTACCCGGCAGGTGACGTGATCACGGTCGTAGATCTGCAGGACGGCGGCTTCGTCGAGGGCCGGTCGATCACGGACGGTCCGGACGTGCTGTTCTACTCAACCGAGCCGTGGCCTGCGAGTCGTCGGTTCGCGTGGACGTTCATGGACCCGGACCACGTGCCTCACGGCCCGGAGATGCCCGTGACGGAGGGTCTTTCCGGCACCGCCGTGTTCTCGACCGAAGACGCGCCCGAGGTCCTCGCGGTCGAGGAAGACGCCGGGCGGCCGTGCCTCGTCCTGTCGCAGCCGATCGAAGATGCCGAGGCCCTGGACTTGCGCGTCACGGTGGACGACGTCGATGTCGACGCGTCGACGCGCTCGCTCGACGGCGCCTGGGACCCCTACGACGGCGGCGCGACGGCCCTGTGCCTCGACGGAGTCTCCGTGGCTCCCGGGCAGTCGGTGCGCGCCTGGGTCGATGGTCGCGGTCCGTGGCGGCACCCCGCCGAGGCGCACGACACGATCGTGGCGCGGCTGTTCCGGGAGGCCCTGTGATCTTCGCTGCACTCGTGGGATCCGCGCTCGCACAGGATGCCGAGACACCTGCCGCAGAGGCTCCTCCGGCGGCCGACGCGCCTGCCGCTGACGCCCCTGCGACCGACGCGCCCGCGGCTGACGCTCCTGCGGCCGACGCCCCGGCGGCGGATGCTGAAAAGCCCGCAGACGACGCGCCTCCCGCCAAAGAAGCGTCTCCTGGCCTGATCGGCGAGGGCTGGCGAATCGCGCCGATGGGCGCCGCGAGCGGTCTGCGCATCGGCGAGGAAGCCGTGATCGGCCGCGCGGGCGGAACGAACGCCACGACGATCGAGGCGCGCGGCGTCCTTGGCAAGAACTGGCTCGCGGTCTCGGTGCCGTTCGGTGCGTTCCGAACGCCGGCCGAGCGTGGGATGGACATCGGAAACATCGGGATCGACGGCTGGCGCGGAAAGGACGGGAAACACGGGTACCGTGCCTTTGGCCTCGAGCTCACCGTGCCGACGGGTGGCCACGCGTGGACGTGGACCAATCAACCCGAGGACCTCTGGCCAAACGCGGGGCTCGACTTCGCCTGGCAGGGCGCGCGCGACCTCGGCTCGCTGAAGCTGCTGCACCGCGCCGCGCTCGGCGTGCACTTCACGGGCAGCTACGAGCCTGTCCCCGCGGTCTGGTTGCGGCTGAACGGCGCGGTCGCGATCGACGCTCCCATCGGCGATCGCTTCGGCGTGACGGGCGAGCTGTCGATGCAGACGTGGGACACGTCGCCGCTCGAGCTCAACGGCCTGTTCCGCGCGAACCTCATCGAGGGTCTGGACGCCCGCGCAGGCGTGGTGTTCCCGATCGGCGTGTGGGCGGGGTGGACGCCGTCGGATCAACGCGCGGGGATCAGCGAGACGACGTTCCTCGTCGACTTCACCATGTCGCTGTAAGCGCCTTCGCTGCGCGGTCCTCGGGGCTGTCCATCGTGCTCGCCGAGATCGCGTCGCGCTGAGCGGCGATCTCGCTCGCGTCGTTGGCAGGTGAGGCGACGTACACGACGAGATCGACGCGGCGCCACAGATCGTCCGGCGCGGCTCCGATCGCCGCGCGCAGCTCGCGCTCACCGTCCTCCGTCTGCCCGGCGCCGGCGGCCACGAGCCCGCGCGTCCATGCGACGACACCCGGATCCGCTCCGAGCGCCTGTGCTTCGTCGGCGAGGGCGGTGATGCGCGGCGCGTCGAGCGCGGCGGCGTCGGGGCCGAACGCGAGCCACCACCGAGCCCACGCGAGCGCCGTCCAAGCCGCGACGGGACCCTGGTCGGTGTTCACGCGTTGGAACGGGTCGATGCCCGGCTTGGGAACTTGGAACTCTGCGGGGAGCCCGAGGCCGTCGAGCCCCTGCGCGCGTCCGGTCGCGAACTCGGTCGTCGCGTCGCGGGGCGTCTCGGCGACGAGGCCGCGCGCGATAGACAGCCGCACAAGCCGCCAGCGAAGGCCTGGATCGGTGGTGTCGAGCCCCCACGCCTGATCCAGCGCCGCTTTCACTGGATCGTAGCCTCCGACAGCGCGATCTTCCCAGGCGCGGTCGGCTGTTGCGAGCCACTCCGCGACGGTGGGAGCGTCCGTGGCCCGCTTCGGGCACCCGAGCAACAGGGCAAACACGAGGGTCATCACGTTGCGGGCTCCATTCCACGAGCTTATCCCAGCGACGGGAGGCCCATTGTACCGGGACGGTACTTCGGCGTGGACGGCGATGACGTACGATCCGATGGGGGTGTTGCTCCCTGCGGCTTGTGCGCTGCTCGTCGACGTCGGCCTCGGGGTGGGTTTGCGCTTTGCGTGGGGTGACCCATGGTTCTTGGCGCTCATCCCGGCAGCGGTGGTGGCACGCCCCGTCCTGCAGGCCCCGTTTCGCGCGGCGATGCTCGCTGCGGGAGCGCGGGCTGTTCGTCCGGACGCCGACGCGGGGGTGCTCGCGAGCGTCCGCGTCGCTTTCGTCGACGCTGTGCGCGGGATCGTATCCGCGGTGGTCGCCGGAGCGGTCCTCGTGCCGGTGGCGCTGGTCGGCTCGTGGTTGGCGACGCGGGGCCTGTACCTGTTCGCTGCGATCTTCGTCGCTGCAGGGCTCGTCTTCGCGGCGACCGCGGCGTTGCTGGTGCGCGCGGTGCTCGCCTACGCGCCGGTGGACGTCGTCGTCGGACGCTGTGGCGCGTTCGAAGCCCTCGGCCGCTCGTGGACCACGCTCTCGGCCGATGTGGCGGTGACCGCGCTGTTCCTGCTCGCCGGCGACGTCTCCACGGGGCTCGGGGGTGCGCTTTGCGCCGCGGGAGCGCTGCCCGGTTACCCGCTTGCGGAGCTGGCGCTGGTCTCCCGATGGGCCGCTCGTCAACCCGCAATCTCCGCCCCGAGCGCTGCATGACCTTGTTGTTGACGTTGTTCGCGTGCGGCTCGCCGACGCCCGTCCCGGCGGCGGTCGACGCGAGCGAAGAGGTCGGCGTACACACCGAAAAGGCGCCTGCGATTCACACGGAGATGAAGTCGCCGCACGCGCGCCCGCGGCTGTACAATTTCTGGGCGACCTGGTGTGGTCCCTGCGTCGCCGAGCTACCGCGCATCGCCGAGTTCGCGCGTGCGAACCCCGACGTTCAGGTGGTGCTCGTGAACACCGAGTTTCGCGCGCAGCGGCCTGTGGTCGAGCGATTCGTCCGAGATAACGGTCTCGCGGACCTCCGAACCCTGATGATCGACGACGTCGATCCGGATCTCGCGCTGCCGGCGATCATGGGCGATTGGCCCGACGTAGTGCCGGTCTCCGTGTTCGTGCGCGCCGACGGCGAACGCGGTCGCATGTTCGTGGGCGCGGTGGGCGAGCGCGACCTCGCTGCGGGGCTCGCGTCCGTTCGGTAGGCACGGTCGGTTACGCTAGGCAAAGCCCGGGTGGTGGAACGGTAGACACGGAGGACTTAAAATCCTCTTCCTCACGGAGTGCGGGTTCGAGCCCCGCCCCGGGCATGATGTTCGTACGTCCCGGGGGTCTCATGGTTGTCCTGCTCGCCCTGTTCGCCTGCACGCGCCCGCTCGATGATCGCGAGCCGGGCGACCGGACGCGCGTGTTGACGTCGACGTGCAACGACCTTGATCCCCTCGAGTGCCTGCTGCCGTGGCCGTCCTCGTCGTTCCTGAAGGTGGACCCGGCGACGGAGACGGGGGTGCGCGTGAGCGTGGAGCCCGACGCGCTGCCGATCGTGGATCGCATCGACTACGTGAACAGCGCGGACGGGTTCTCCCGCGTCACGGGCGTGACCACCGCGTTCACGGGCCGCATCGACGCGACGACGATGTCCTGGGACCCCAGGTCGAGCATGGACCCGCTGGCGCCGGTTCAGGTGCTCGTCGCGCAGCCGGGCGCCGCGAACTACGCCGCGCGCGTGCCGCTGCGCACCGAGGTGATCCACGACGAGTCCGTCACGGACGGCGAGCGCGACCTCGTCATCGGGCGGCCGGCCGCGGTGATGGCGGCGAACAGCGATCACGTCGTGGTGGTGCTCGACACGATCGGCAGCACCGAGCGGCCGCGCGCGGTCGAGGTAGCGCTCGGTCTGGTGGAGCCCGAAGACGCCGACGAACAGGCGCTCGCCGCGTACCATGCGCCGACGCGGCAGGTCATCGCGGACGCGGGCATCGACCCGGCGCGGATCGTGCGGGTTTGGGACTTCACGACGCGCTCAGCGGGTGACCCGACGTTCCGCATGCACGCGATGATGGACGCGCTCGCGGGCGCACAGGACGACCTCGGCGTGGCGTTCGATGCCGTCACCACCGTCTCGAACGAGAACATCGCGGTGATCGTGCGCGGGCGGCTCACGAACGCGCCGTCGTTCCTGGACGCGGACGGGTTCTTCGTGCTCGATGACGCCGGAATTCCGCAGATCACCGGCACCGCGGACATCCCGTTCCGCATCATGATCCCGGCGGGGACGGGGCCGTACCGCGTCGCCCTGTATGGGCACGGCACCGGCGGCGACATGACCGACCCGCTGTTCGACACCGAGCTCGGCGGGCAGGGGATCGCGAAGCTCGCGACGCGCTTCGACGGGTGGACGGGCGATGACTTCGTCGAGACGCTCCTCGGCTTCGGCACCTACCTGCAGGGCTCGGAGCGTTCGACCGCAGGCCTGCTTCAGGCGCTCGCGGGGAGCACCGTGCTCCTCTCTGCCATGGACGGGGCCCTCGGCGACGCGCTCGCCGCGGACATGCTCGGCGACGAGGTGAACCCGGCGGCCGGCCGCCGCGCGAACACCGAGACCGTGGCGTGGCTCGGCGGCTCGATGGGCGGCACGATGGGCGGCGTGATGGTGTCGGCCGATCCGCGCCTGCGCATCGCGGTGCTCAACGTCCCCGGCGCGGGCTGGACGCACATGATCCCACACTCCCTGCTGTGGGGCAGCGGCGCGGGCTCGATGATGAAGCAGACGTACGGCAACGACCTCGATCTACAGCTCGCCGTCGTGATGGGGCAGGGCAGCTGGGACGAGGTGGACGGCGGGCCCTGGGCGGACGAGGCGGTCGCGGCGGGCGGCGTGTTCCTGCTCCAGGAGTCGATGGAGGACCCGATCCTGCCCAACCTCGGCAGCGAATTGCTCGCGAACGCGTTCGGCGCCGTGCAATTGGAGCCGGCGCTCTCGCCGGTGATCGGCCTCGAATCGACCGACGCCTTGGTGACGGACGGGGCGACGCTTACGCAGTTCTGGGTGCCGAACACCGGTCAGTACGACGTCCACGGGTTCGCGGCGCGCGACACGCCGGCGGGGCACGCCGCGCGGGATCAGATCCTGCAGTTCCTGACGACGTCGTGGGCGGGCTCGCCTGAGATGCAGTTCCCGGCGGGGTGTGCGGTGACGGCGGACGGGTCGTGCGATTTCAGGGGGATGTGGGAGTAGCCGCGACGACTCGGGGCGGTTGAACGGCGACCGTGGGCTGCGTTGGCAGCCAGCCCATCTGAAGTTCGCGATTCGGCGGGCCAGCCGGCTCGAGTTTCGCTTTTGGACGAAGGCGAGCGGTCGACGGGGCGGCTGGGCGCGAAAGCGGGCGTTGGCTCGATGGCGCCGTCGCGGTGAGGTCGGGATTGCGAAACTCGGAGGCGCTGGCTCGCGCGATCCCGAAATTGGGGACGGCTGGCTCGGCGGCGGGCCGGTGGTGGGTCAGCGAGGGACGCCCCCAGCGACCGACTACTCGGAGAGGTCGACGTCCACGCTGTCGTCGCCGGCTGCGATCGTCCACGTTCCGGCCGAGAAGCCGGTCATCACGTACTCGATGCCGGAGACTGCGCAGTCGCAGTCGCAGGTGGTGGTGTCGACGTCTTCGTAGGTGATGACCACGTCGGTGTCGGTGGTCGCGGGCGTCACCGTCCAGTCGGCGCAGGCGGTGCACTCGTTCGAGAAGCCGACGTGCGTGACCCAAACGTCGGACCCGTCCACGATGGCTGCCATGCCTTGCGGGCGGCCGTCGGCGCAGAACGCGTGCGAGGCGAGCACGGAGGGGGACGCGCCGTCCTCGGGCGTGTAGCTCGGAAGCGGGTCGCCGGCAGCGGTGTCGTTCGTGCCGTCCCATTCTTCGCCGCCGAAGCCGAACGGGGTCTGGCAGGCGGTGAGGGCGGCGAGGACGATCGCGGTGAGCAGCATGGGTCGCATGGTCACTCCGTGACCAGGTCGTAGTCGAACGAGACCGCGTCATCGCCGGCCGCGAGGTTCCATGTCCCCGATGTGAATCCTGTCATCACGTACTCGATGCCGAACACACCGCAGTCGCAGTCGCACGTGGCGCCGTCCAGGTCGCTGTAGGCGATGACGACGTCGGTTCCGTCGGGGATCGCCTGGACGCTCCATGACGCGCAGGCCGTACATTCGTCCGAGAACCCGACGTGCGTGACCCACACGTTGGCGCCGTCGACGAGCGCACCCATTCCATGGGGCTCACCGTCCGCGCAGTAGGCGTGGGCCGCGAGCACGAACGGACCCGTGGCCTCGGCGCCCGCGCTGTCCGTCACTCCCTGGGTCGTGTCGTTGTTGACGAACGGATCGTCGACGTTGTCGTCCCATTCCTCACCGCCGAAACCGAAAGGCGTCTGGCAGCCGCACGTCAGAGCGGTGCCCGAAAGGAGCATCATTCGCCACATGTTCGCCTCGTCTCGCCCGTGCCCGGGTATTGTGCCTCGGTTCGCGTACGATCGTCAAGCCGAGCGGCACAGTCGGAAGCCGATCGAGTCCATACGCCACGATTCTGCGTAATACCTGCGATATGCGAGGCGCGCGAGCGTGGCGGACGTTGACCACGTTCCCCCCCGAACAACGAGGTTCTGGCACCAGTCCGACGCGTTTCCAGCCAGCCCGCGAACGCCGTAGGGGGACTCGTCCGTGACGTATTCCTCGACCGTGGCTGGGAGGGGCCGTTTCGCGTGGCTGTCGCGCAGGCAGGCCCACGTCGGGTCGAAGAAGTCGCCCCACGGGAAGAACCGCCCGTCGGCGCCCCGCCCGGCCTTTTCGCGCTCGAGTTCGGTGGGCAATCGCCACGCGCCCCCCGAACGCTGCTGCTCCCATGTTGCGAAGGCGGCGGCGGAGGGCGCGTCGACGAGGAACACGGGGTAATCAGCGCTCCACATGTCCCCGTCGGAGTCGGCGACGAGCGCGTATTGGCCACGCTCGTTGACCCCGTAGATTCGCGCGCCAGGACGGTCGACCTGCCCTGAGCGCTCGCGCGGGACGTAGCGTTCCGCGTCGTCGGCCCGCCCCTGTTTGACGAGGTCGTTCAAGAAGGCGAGGTACTCGGCGTTCGTGACGGGGAACCGTCGGATGACGAAGCCGTCGATCCACACCCGCTGCCGTGGCAAGGCTGTTGGGGCGCCCGGGTCGCCTCCGAGCCACGCCCACCCGGCGGGCACGTAGACGTCGTCGCGCCCGAGCTCGGTGGTGCGCGGCAGGTGAACGGGCGTGGGCGCGCTGTCGCCTGGCTTCTTGCCGTCCCAGTGCTCCTCGCGGCCGATGTGCACGGGGTAGCGCACCTCGGCGCGGCCGGGAGCGCGCAGGACGCAAAGGTAGCTGCCCATCGACAGCGGCACCTCTTTGATTGGCGTCTTCCCGAGCGACGC
Source organism: Pseudomonadota bacterium (assembly GCA_947505245.1). Lineage (GTDB taxonomy): Bacteria > Myxococcota_A > UBA796 > UBA796 > SYKL01. The sequence continues at coordinate 8,992 of CANNIZ010000100.1, forward strand.
GACGCGCTCGGGGACGAGGCGGCGGTCGCGCTCGACGTAGCGGTAGAGCTCGACCTCCGCGGGGGGATCGGTCACGAGCGACAGGGCGCCGGTGCCACGCAGCCAGCCGACGTGTTTCCCGGTGTCGTGCGCGATGAGCAGCGCCTCGTAGCGGCGCGCCCGCGGGATGTCGCGCGCGGACTCGGCGGCTTCATGCCGCTCGCGGTACAGATCGGCGAGGAGCTCGTGGACCGCGGCGAGATCGGGCGCGTGGGTGAGCGCGCCCTGCAGCAGCTGGATGACCTTCGTTTCGGAGAGCTCCGCCTCGGTCTCGAGGTTGCCCGCCTCGTCCTGCAGCGCCCACGCGGGCTTCTTCTTGTCGACGGGCTCCCAGGGCTTGAGATCGTGCAGGCGCCGCGCAGCCTCCTGGCGAAGCTCGGCCGCGCGCGCGCGCATCTCGCCCGCGATCGGCTGCATCGCCTTGGCTTCCTCGGCGATGAGCAGCGCCCGTGCGCGCTTGCCTTCGCCCTCCTGCCACAGCCGGATCGCTTCGGCCAGCGCGCCGGCGTGGGGGAAGCGATCGGCGGGCTCGCGGGCCATCGCGCGCTCACACAGTACGACGAGCTCTTCCGGGTTGCTGATGCGGTCGAGCGGCGGCGGCGGAACGTGGCGCACGCGCGCGAGGATCTCGGTCGCGTCATCTCCGACGAAGGGAGGCCTCCCCGACAGGATCTCGTACAACACGGCGCCGAGGCCGTACACGTCGCTGCGGGCATCGAGCTTGTCGATCTCGCCGCGCGCCTGCTCCGGCGGCATGTACGCTGGTGTGCCCGCGATCATGCCGAGGCGCGTCTGGAACGACTGGTTCGCCGAGCGCGTGGTGGCGACGAGGTCGTATTCACCTTCTTCCGCGTGGAGATCGGGCCGGCCGATCACCTTCGCGAGGCCCCAGTCGAGCACGAGCACTTCGCCGTAGGCGCCGACCATCACGTTGTCGGGCTTCAGATCGCGGTGGATCACGCCGCGATCGTGGGCGTGGGCGACGGCCTCACAGATGCGATGGAACGCGTCGATCGTGCGCGTGCGGGACCACTCGGGCAACACGTCGCGGAGCGTCCGACCTCGGACCTCCTTCATCGTAAAGAACCAGCGTCCGTCCGGGAGCTTGCCGAAGTCGTGAACGGGGACGATGCCGGGGTGCTCGAGCTGCGCTGTGGCCTGGGCCTCTTCCACGAACCGCGCCACGACCGAGCGCGCGCGCAGCAATTCTGCGCGGATCACCTTCATTGCGAGCACGCGGCCGAGCTCGCGATCGCGGACGCGGTGCACCTCCCCCATGCCGCCGACGCCGATGATGTTGACGTATTCGTAGCGCTCCGACGGGACCGGGCGCTCCGCGAGGGGCACGGGCGGCGCTGGGGCAGGCAGCGGCTCAGAGGGAGGCCGCGGCGGGATCGTCGCGGCGCCGTACACGACGGTCCGGTTTTCGTTTTCGTCCCGCTTGCCCGGCACTCGGCCTCCGCCACCATGCTATAGCGCGGAGGTCATGTCCGACGCGTCATTGGTACCTGAGGGGCTTCTCCGGGCGATCTTCGAGCACTCGCGCGAAGCCATCCGTGTGTCCCGCGCGGGCGTGCATGTCGCGGTGAACCCGGCCTACCTGCGTATGTTCGGGTACGGCTCGGCGGAGGAGCTTCTCGGGGTGCCGGTCATCGACCTGATCGCGCCGGACGGGCGACCGATCATCCTCGAGCGCATCCGCTTGCGCGAGGCCCGGCTGCCCGTGCCTGGCGAATACGTGACGCGGGGTGTCCGACGAAATGGCGAGGAGTTCGACTTTGTGGTGCGCGTCGCCGGCGCGCCAGACGGCTTCGGCTCGATCTACACGATCGTGATGCTCACCGACGTCACCGAACAGCTCGCGGCGGCCAAGGCGCTCGCCGAGAGTCAGGCGTTCTACCGCGCGCTGTTTGAGGTAAATACAGCCGTAAAGCTGATTATCGACCCGGATGACGGACGGATCGTCGACGCGAACCCCGCGGCGGTTGGGTTTTACGGATGGCCGCTCGAGGTGTTGCGTTCGATGCGGGTCGCCGACATCAACACCCTGCCGGAGGACGTCGTCGCTCACGAGTTGCTGGCGGCTCGTGAAGAACAGCGACGCTATTTCCATTTTCGCCATCGGCGCGCTTCAGGTGACGAGCGCGACGTCGAGATCTACTCGGGTCCGTTCGACGTCGGCGGTCGCCGGCTGCTCCTCTCGATCATCCACGACGTGACGGACCGGCGGGTGTTGGAGCAGCGGCTTCACTCGAGCGAACGCATGGAGGCGCTCGGCAGGCTCGCCGGCGGGATCGCCCATGACTTCAACAACCTCGTGGCGGTGGTGCTGGCCAACGCAGAGATGCTCCAAGCGACCGTCCCCGGAGATGGCTCCCAGCAGACGCAGCTGCGGAGGATCGTAGCGGCGGCCGCCCGCGCGGAGACGCTGACGCGCAGGTTGCTCGCGTTGGCACGGCGCCAGGTGCTTCATCCAGACCGCGTGCGCCTGGCGGAGGTCGCGCTTCGGATCGAAGACCTCGCGCGATCGGCGTTGGGCGACGGCATCGAGCTTCAGGTCGACATCGACCCGGCGTCGGGGTTCGTATGGGCCGACGCGAGCCAACTCGACCAGGTCGTGTTGAACCTGATCACCAACGCTCGCGACGCGGTGCACCAAGGTGGGCACGTGACCCTCGCGGTGCGCGACGTGAAAGTCGAGGCTGGCGAGCCGCTCGCGACTGCGATCGGCGCTGGCTCGTGGGTGTGTCTGGACGTGGCCGACGACGGCGCGGGCATGGACGAAGCGACGCGCGCGCGCGTGTTCGAGCCGTTCTTTACGACGAAGCCGGGGGTTGGCACGGGGCTCGGGCTCGCTACGGTGTATGGCATCGTCGAGCAATCCAAGGGACGCGTGCTGGTGGAGAGCGCACCCGGCGCGGGGTCGCGCTTTCGCGTGTTCCTGCCGCGAATTGTCGACCGGATCGTCGCGACTCGGCCGGGGCGCGTATTGCTCGTCGAAGACAACGAGGACCTTCGGAACAGCCTTGCCGAGCGGCTGAGCGCTGCCGGGCATCAGGTGTTTGTCGCGTCGGACGGGCAGTCGGTGTTCGAAGAGGCGAGGCGGGCGGGCAACGTCGACCTCATCGTGTGCGACGTCAATCTCCCGTTCCGATCGGGACCCGAGGTGGTGGCGAGTCTGCGCGAGCGCTGGCCGCGCGTCGCGGTGGTGTTGATGTCGGGGGCCACCTTCACCCCGGTGGGCCTGCCCACGCACCTCAGCGTGCTGCCGAAGCCGTTTACGTTGGAGGCGTTCGACCTCGCCGTCGCCACGAGCTTGGACGCGGGCGTGGAGTAGACTGAAGCCCTGGAGGGCCCATGATCCTGTTGTTCGCGCTGCTCGGGTGCCCCGCGCCCACCCCGCCCGCTGCGATGCCCGAGCCGACCCCGGTGGCTGCCCCGGTCGCCGCGCCGGTTGCCCCGGCGGCGGACTCAGCGTGCGTGAAGGACTGCATGGACCAGCGGATGATGCAGGCCGTGTCGATCGACAAGATCCGGTCCGACTGCCAGATCGACTGTAACGAGGCCCCGAAGCCGCCGATCTAGGCTGGGCTACGGGACCGGGCGGTACGCGACGAGCTCGCCGAGGTCATCCACGACCGAGCCCACGTCGGGTGCGGCGGTGGACGTCGCGGTCCCGCCGCCGTCGCCGACGGTGGTGACCTTGAGCGCTTCGAAGGTACCTGCCGGCACGACGATGCCGGGCGCGTCGGTGACGGTCCGGACGAAGGTCTCGGTGTAGGGCTGCTCACCGTTCTGGGGGTCGGAGACGGTTCCCTCGACGGTGGTGGTCCACGTGGAGCCCGGCTCCGGTTCGGGGATCATCACGAGGTCGTACGCGGTCAGGTCGCGCAGCAGGGTGACCGGGTAGGTGCCGACGGGTGTGGCGATCTCGCCCGTCCACGACCCCGACTTGAGCCAGAGGCCGCTCGCGTCGCACTGCAGGCGTACGTCGGTGGACCAGTGGGTGTTGGCCAGGCCGGGCGTCTCGTCCAGACCGACCGCGGAAGCGACGATATCGAGCGCGTCTCCCGCCTCGTTCAGGTCGATCGCGTCGAGCGTTACCGTCCACGTGCCCGTGGTACCGCTGTTGGCCTCCGTCCACGCCGCCGTGTGCTGCCAGTCCCACTCCTCGCCGGCCTCGTGCAGACCCGCGTACTCGGGGCATTCAACCTTGTTGCAGGCACACAGGGGCAAGAGCGCGAGCATCAGGCGGCGGGTCACGGTCACCTCCGCGCGCAGTCTAGCCGAGCCGACAGGCCGTCGATCTGCACAAACTCGTCACGCCAATACACGCGGGCGCGTTGGGCGTCGGTCATTCGCACAGCGTCCTTCGCGGTGGTGAGCAGGGGGAGGTCGCCAGCCCACGCGAGAAGGGCCTCGAACAGGGCGTCGTCGATCGGCTGGTGATCGGGCAGGGCGCGCCAGCGGGCGAGGGGACGCTCGAGGGAGCGTGCGTGATCGGCGGAGCGTGCGAGACCTGCGAAGGCCGCGACGGGACCTTCGGGGAGCGGCGCGAAGCTGGACCCGAGCCGCCACGGGCCCGCGACGCGGTGCGCGAGGAGGGAATCGCTGGGTGCAGGGAACTGCGCGGAGACATGGTGCCACACCGCGAGGTCCGCCGGAGGGACGTGGTGCCGGCGTTCGCCCGACGGGAGCGGGCCGCGGGCGCTCGGGAACCGCGCGTCGATCACCTCGACGGCGAGGGCCCCGATGATCGACGCCGACAGACCGTCGTCGACGACGATCCGGTCCACGTCGGGTGCTACCGCAGCGGCGGCCCTCGCGAGGTCGGGTCCGGCCGCGACGAGGAAACCGTCCAACGCGAACAGCGCGCCCTCGTCGCCGAGATCGGCCGCGCCTGGCGTGTGATCCGAGCGGCGCACGTCCGAACCCCTGTTCGGGCGTCCATGCCCGCGCACCGCTACGCCGACGCGGTGACCTGCCTCGGAGAGGGCGCGCGCGACGGCCCGTGCGGTGGTGGTCTTTCCTCCCCCGCGCGCGTTGCGGCTCCCGACGACGAACGTTGGAACGTCGAGGTGAGTGACGGGTCGCGATGCGCGCACAAACCTTGTTGCAAGGCCGTACAGCGGGCCGATCGCCGCGAGCCACGGGCGAGGGGAGGCCTCGGGCGCTGGCGGACCTGACGGGATGAGCGCGGCGGTTCGGGCGCCGGCGCCGTTGCGTGAGAGGACCGTCCGGGGGCGCGTGATCGCGCGCGCGAGGGCGGCGGGGAGATCGGCCTCCGAGACCCGTTCGGCGTCGCAAGCGCGCAGCAGGGACTCGTTGGCGCCGCCGTGGGGGCCGGCCACCACGGGCACCCCGGCGAGCGCTGCGTCGGCGGGAGAGTGTGCGCCGACGTTGCGGTCGAAGGAGCCGCCGATCACCGCGGCTTTCGCCTGCGGCACGAGTCCCGCGAGCTCCCCGGTGGTGTCGAGCACGACGAGGTCGACGTCGGCGGGCAGTTCGGGTCCGAAAGCGGAGCGGAGGACGGCGCCTTCGGGAACGGGCCGGCCAGGGTGTCGCGGCGCGAGGAGGAGCCCGATCCCGGCGGCGCGCAGGGGTCGCCACGCGCTCAGCAGCCTGACGTCGTCGCCGTCGCGCAGGGAGATCCCTGCGACGAACGGGCGGTCCCACCGGACGGAGGCGGCGACGGGCGCGCGGTCCCCTTTCAGGTCGCCGCCGACCACGACGTCGGCGACGAATCGCCGAAAGAACGCCGCCTCGTGCTCGTCGCGCGCGACGACGCGATCGCACGGGAGCAGAGGTTGAAGCAGCGCGAACCGGCGCGTGCGCAGGCCCGCCTTGGCCGAGACCCGCACCACGGGGACCCCGGCGCTGCGCGCGCGCGCGGCGAGCCCCGGCCAGAACGTGCCCTCGACGAATACGACCGCGCGCGGACGGGCGTCGGCCCACAGCGGCGCGAGCGTGAACAGGTGATCGACGGGGAGGGCCTGCGCGACGACGCGTCCGCGTGACGCGGCTGCGATCCGGAGGGCGACGTCCGCGCCGGTGTCGGTGTCGGTGGTCAACAACACCGGCCCGTCGATCGCATCGATCAGCGCGGTCGCTGCGGCGACCTCACCGGCGCTGGCGGCGTGGACCCACAGGGCCCCCGGCTGCACCGGCGCGGTCGCGAGGCCGGCGCGTTCGGCGAAGTCGCGGCGTTGGCGGGGGTGGAGAGCTGCGGCGGCGAGCCACAGGGGGAGGAGCGGCAGGCTGAACAGCGTGTGCGCGATCATTGCGCGACAGCGCCGTCGACCAGCCGCACGACGCGATCGGCGATCGCTGCGACCGCGGGGTCGTGGGTCACCCACAACACGGCGTGGTGGGCTCGTCGCGCTCGCACGGCCGCGATGATCGCGTCCCGCGTGGCGACGTCGACCTGGTTCGTCGCCTCGTCGAGCAGAAGTACACGCCCGCCGGCCACGAACGCGCGCGCGAGCCCGAGGCGCTGGCGTTCGCCCCCCGATAGCGTGCGCCCGAGCTCGCCCACGGGGTGGTCGAGGCCGCCCGCAAGCCCGCGCACCAGTCCCGCCGCTCCGGCGGCCTCGAGCGCGCTCCAAAGGTCCTCGTTGGAGGCTCCGGGGCGTCCAAGACGGAGGTTCTCGCCCACGGTGCGCCCGAACAGCACGCACTCTTGATCGACGAGCGAGACGGCGCGTCGCACGTCGGTCGGAGCGGCGTCGCGGAGGTCGACCCCGCCGAGGCGTACGCGACCGGCGTCCGGATCGACGATCCGGCTGGCGAGCAGCAGGAGGGTGGACTTTCCGGCGCCGGTGACGCCTTGAAGTGCGACGATCTCACCGCTTCGGACGTGCAAATCGACGCCGCACAGCACCGGGGCTTCGGCCCAGCGATGCGCGACGCCCTCGAACACGAGGTCGATCGGTCCCGCCGGGATCGGCACGGCCGGGTCGCGGACGACGATCGGCGGCGGCGACGCGACCGTGTCGAGCACGTGGTCGGCCGCGACCAGCGACCGCTGGAGCAGCGTCCACACCTCGGCGAGGCCGGCCAACGGCCGGTTCATCAGGCCGAGCGCGACAGCGAACCCGACGAGCTCGCCGGCGCCCATGTGACCGGCGAGGACCTCGACCCCGCCGCGCCAGACGAGCACGCCGATCGCGAGCCCGGCGAGCACCTGGCCCACCGCGCCCGGGACGGTTCGCACC
>CANNIZ010000101.1 GCA_947505245.1 Pseudomonadota bacterium
GGTCCCAAGTTCATGTCCACGACGAACTTCATGACGCGCGGAGCGGGACCTCGATCTCTTCCGAGCGCCACGCGGCCCACGTGAGGGCCGCGCGAATGTCGTCCGCCTCGAGGTACGGGTAGGCGGCGAGGATCTCGTCGGAGCTCCGACCCGCCGCGAGCAAGCCCACGACCGTGCCAACGGTCACGCGCAACCCGCGGATGCACGGCCGTCCACCCATCTGGGCAGGGTCATGCGTGATGCGCGCCAGCAGATCGATCATGGACCGATCATAGCGGATCTTCCGTGTGGGTGCCTACTTTCCAGGACGTCCCGATCGCCACGCGCGTCACCCCGGCCGCAGGCCTTCAACGGCGACAAGGGCGACCGCAGTCCCCTTTCCGCGGACGCGGGCCGCGGCGTCCACGACCCGCAACACGAACGCGTCCGGCGTCGCGAGCGACTTCACGACGTCTTCGGTGACGAGCAAGGTCGCGCCGTAGTCCTTCGTCAGCTTCTCGACGCGGGCGGCGAGGTTCACGGCGTCACCGATCACTGTCGAGTCGATGCGGCTGCGGTAGCCGACCGTCCCGAGGAACACCGAGCCCCGGTGGACGCCGATCCCCGCGTGCAGCGGCTCCTTTCCGGCCGCGACCCGCTCCACGTTCCAGGCGTCGAGCGAGTCGCGCATCGCGAGGGCGGCCCGCAGCGCGCCGTCCGTGTTTGCGTCGTCGAACAGCGCCATGATCGCGTCGCCGATGTATTTGTCGATGAAGCCGCCGTTCGCCTCGATCGCGGCGCCCATGCGCGCCAGGTACTCGTTGAGCAGCTCGAACATCTCCTCGGGTGAGGTGCGCTCGGAAAGCGCCGTATAGCCCCGGATGTCCGAGAACAGGATCGTCATTTCGCGCCGCGCGCCCACGCCGACGCGGATGTTCTCGATGCCCTCGGGGGCGACGACCGCGAGGAACTTCCGCGGCACGAAGCGCTCGAACGACGCCAGCGTGGCCTCGAGGCGACCGAAGCTCGTCTGCAGTTCGCCCGCCATCACGTTGAACGTGCGCGCGAGGGTACCGATCTCGTCGCTGCGCTGAATCGCTGCGCGATGACCCAAATCGCCCTGCGCCATTCGCCCGGCGCTGCGTTCAAGTTCGCGAAGCGGCGAAGCGAGGCGCGAGCCGACGAGCAGGGCCCCCAACGCGCCCATCGCAAGGAACAAGGTCGCCACGAGCGTCACGTCGCGCAGCACGTCCGCCAGGGCCTGATCAATTCGATGCGTGGAGAGTCCGACGCGCAAGACGCCCACCGTCCCCGTGCCATCGGACGCGCGAATGTCCGCCGCGACCTCGACGATGCGCTCGCCGCGCCGACCGCGCACCACCCCGTGCACCTCGACGTCGCGGAGGAGCACGGCGTCGATCGTTCGGGGCGCGGTGGACGGGAGATTCGCGGCCTCCGTCACCGCCACGCGGACGAGGTCGGGAACGTAGCGGTCGATCTGCTCGGGCGGCTCCGCGGCGATGATGCGGTCACCGCGCCGCCGGTCCGTACACAAGACGTAGACGGCGTCGGGGTTCTCGTCCATGACGGTGATCAACATCGTCCGGATCTGATTCCAGTTGTTGTCGATCAGCTCGTTCTCCCACGACCCCGCCAGGCTCGTCGCGATCGAGCGAGCCTCGTGTTCGGTGGACTCGCGAATGAGCCGACGTTCGCTCGCAGCCCAGGTGAACGTCACCGCAGCCAGCACGGCCGCGACGAGGAGCGCCGTCGAGATCGTCAGACGAGCGGCGATCGAGCGGAGCGGCGACGTCGCGTGGGTCATGGACGACGCTCGACCGTGAGGCCTTGTACGAACGTCGGCCACTCGGACGCACCATCCACGGCGTAGTCTTTGGGAACGAGCAGGACGACCGGGCCGCCCAAGCGGGCCGGTATCGGCTCGTGAGCCGCGCCAACCGTCAGCCCGAACACGAGGTCATCGCGATCGAGCGCCTCCGCCGGCAACCGAAGCGCATGTTGATCATCATCCGGAAGCGATGCCATGACGCGCACGCGGAGCAAATCGCCCGGCGACAGCGTCAGCCCGGCGAGCTTGACCACGTCGCGCACCCGAACGCCGTCCACCGCGACCGGACCCGCGTCCCAGCCCGTCCGAAACCCGTGCGGAGCCTGCACGGTGACCATCTCGAGCCCCGCCAGGTCGACTGCCCCAACCGTCCGTTCCCCAATTTGGAGCGCTACGTCGGACGTGTCGACGATCACGTGCGTCACGTAGTAGGCCCACCACGACTGCTTGTACAGCGACTCGATGCCGGGAAAGTCCACGTTCGGTAGCGTGCCGAACAGCGGACCACCGTAGCTCCGCGAGATCGGCTCGCCATCGCGGGTGACCGACAACTGGATCGGCATCGCGTTGACGTCCGCGGCCGCAAAGGTCGCCCGGAAGCCATCGCTCGCGACGATCGTCACCTCACGGGCGGCAGGGGCCGCTCCAGCGCGCACGAGCAGCGACGCCAGGCGAACGCCGCGGAACCGGATCGGCTCGTCCTGCGGACGCTCGACCGTGGGCCTCGCGAGCACCTCGGAGTCCGCAAGCGCGTCGACCGTCTCCCAGGGAAGAACCTCGGGTCTCGCCACCTGGCCCGACAACGTCAGCGTCCAGGAAGCCCGCTCGTTGACCTCCTCGTGCAGCGCCCGCGCGCCCGCGTCCGCTTCCCGAGCTTCGGCAAGCCACGCGCCAAGCTGCCCGTCGTCTACAGGCGGGGCACACGCGACGCCGCCGAGCACCATGATCGGGACCATCGCGTTCCTCCGACTCCGACGGCACCCTATCCCGAAGCCGTACGCGGGGACGCGCCAGGGTGTATGCTAACACCCAGGCCGAACGGGTTTCGGCCACTTTGGGGGGAAAATGCCGCTCCGAGCACCCATGGCGCGTTCGCCTGAACGATGGCCGTGAACCCACAACCGAGCACAGACGCGGCCCCGCACAACCGGAGCGCGCGCGGCGAAGAGGCCACGGACCGGCCAGCGGAAGATCGCTCAGCCCATCGGACCCACTCTGTGAGCCCCGGCACCCTCGATCCGGACCCCAACACCCCACGCCCCGCCGGCGAGACCCTTCACGCCGAGATTTACCGCCCGTCCACGCCGTGGGCGCTGTTCGCCCAGCTCGCTGCCCTCTACGTAGCCGTCACCGTCATCACGACCACAAGCCTCGTCTCGGGCTGGTGGTTTATGATCGGACCCACGGACGATACGCCGACGCCTCCTGAGACGATCGTTCGCGTCGAACGCGTCGAGGTACCGGTGCCCGGTCCGGCGCCCGCGCCCGAGGTGATCTACGTCCAGGTTCCGGCTCCCCCGGCACCACCGGCCCCCGCCGTCGCGGCAAAGAAGCGCGTCGCGCCGCCGACCGAAGTCGCCGTGGTCGCCAAGGTTCCCGATCCCGTCGTCCCGACGGTGCTTCCGAAGGTCGTCGAGGTGGCCGCCCCGAAGGACCCGCCACCCGTAAAGGCAGCGCCGGTCATTCCAGCCGCGGCGGCCGCGCTCGACGGCGCGTACGTCGGGAAGGCCGGGACCGCGACGAGCACGTTCGACCTCTCCTTCCAGGCCGATCGCGTCGTCCGCGCCGTGGTCACGCTCAACCAGGACGGGCAGGTTTCCACCCACACCGTCACAGGCCAGTACGACCTCGCCAGTGACGGGTCGGCCTCGATCGCGCTGTTCCTCGCTGATACCGCGTACACCGCGATCGTGAGCGGCGGCGCGCTGGAAGGCCGCATGAGCCAGGGCGGCAAGAACAAGGGGAAGGTCAGTGGCCGCCGATAGCCCTGCGATCCTCGGCGCGGGCGACCGCGTCGGGAAATGGGAGATCGAGCTCGCCCTGTCACCGGGCGTGCCACAGACCTACCTCGCCCACCAGGTCGACCTGCCCGACAAACAGGCGCTGATCAAGGTGCTCCCGAAGGGCGCCGACGCGATGGCCAACGCGAAGCGCGAGGTGCGCATCCTGCGCGCCCTCGACCACCCCGCAATTCCAAAGTACTACGACTTCGGTTTCTCGCAGGCGAACAGCGCAGTCTGGCTCGCGACCGAGTACTGCGACGGCGTCACGTTGGCCGACTACGTGCGCGAAGACGCACCGGACTGGAAGCAGACGTGCAAGATCTTCCACCAGATCGCCTCGGCGCTGGCAGAAGTGCACACCGGGGGCTTCGTCCATCAGGCCATCAGCGCGGATCGGGTGCGGGTCACACGCACGGGCCGGGTCCAGTTCGACGACTTTGACGACGCGGTCGAGGCGTCCGAGCTCGAACGCGCAGCCTCCCCGGCCGATCTCGGGCCCCTCGCGTACGCCGCGCCGGAGCTCGCGACGCAGGGGCGCAGCCCGCGGTCGGACCTCTACGCGCTTGGCGTGATGCTGCAGGAGACGTTGACGGGAAGGTCCGCGTTCCCGGTCATGGTCACCGCCGATCGCCGCGCGGCCCTGCGTTTCCTCGACTACAAGCGCAAGGAGGCCCCGCCGCTCGACCCCGGTGAGGGCGTGCCGACGTGGCTGCGAAACATCGTGCGCAAGGCCACCGAGCCCGATCCAGAGCGGCGCATTCCGGACGCCGAGGCGTTCGTGATGTGGCTCGAAGCTGCGCAAGCGTCATGGGACCCGGAGCCCGTCGCGCCGCCTGTCGCGCCCGTGCAGCGAGCGGCGACGTCGCCCAACGCTCCTCCCCGAATCATGATGGTTCGCCCGTCGATTCAATCGCCGGCGGTGCCTGTCCTGCTCGCGCCGAACAGCCCGGAACCGACGGCACCCGAGACGCCGATGGTGCCGATCGCGTATGCGACCACCGCCGTGTTCGGGTTGGTCACCGGAGTCGCGGCTGCGGTCCTGATCATCGGTACGATCGACGCGAGGTACCTGAACCTCCACCCATAGAGGGCGGGTTCCGATCCGCGGCCGGCGGGTTCGTCGTTGCCTGGCGAGGGCGGCGGCTCGTGGCGCGGCGGCGGGGGAACGCCGCTTGAATCACGGAGGGAGGGTCCGACGCGGGGGACCTGGCCAGGCGGGGGGCAAACGACAAACTCGGGGTCCGGCCGCGGATCGGCGGTGCGGGGCTCCTACTGAAACGTGATGGAGATCTTCTGTCCGGGCGTCAGGGGTGTTCCTGCAGGTGGATCCTGGGCGATCGCCTCACCTGAACCGAACATCTCGACGGCGAGGCCGCTGCCCTTCAACGCGACGAGCACGTCGCGCACGGGGCGTCCGCGGAAGTCCGGCACACCCCAGGCGTCGCCGTCCCACGCGAGGTCGAGCGACTCGACGGCGGGCAGGTCCTCGACCGCGACCATGTCGTCCACCGGCTTCTCGACGAGCAACGCGGGGTCCGGGTCCACGCCGAGGTAGCGGAGCGATTTCTCGGCGATCTTCGCCCACGCGGGGGCCGCGGCGAGGCCGCCGTACTTGCTGCCGATCGTCGGCTCGTCGACGATGACCGCGATCGCGAGGACCGGATGGTCGGCTGGGATAAGACCGACGAACGACGAGATGCGGGCGTCCGAGTAGTGCCCGTCCTTGACCTTCTGCGCCGTGCCCGTCTTGCCGGCGACGAGGTAGCCAGGCACGCGAGCGCGGGTTCCCGTGCCCCCGTCTTCGGTGACCGTCGCCATCATCGCGACCGTCTGGCGTGCCGTCTCGATCGAGATCGCGCGCTCTACGGGGGTGGGCTTCTGAATCCGCTCGGGTACGCCGTACGCGTCGTCGATGCGCGTGACGAGGCGCGGCTTCATTCGCACGCCCTCGTTCCCGAGCGTGGCGATTCCCATCGCCAGCTGCAGCGGCGTGGCTGTGGTGCCCTGCCCGAACGCGGTCGTGGCGAGCTCGATCGGGCGGATCGTCTTTGCGTCGCGCACGCGGCCGCGGCGCTCACCCGGCAGCGGCACCCCGCTGAGTTGCCCAAACCCGAACGCATGAAGGTACGGCAGGAACGCGTCCGCGCCCATGCGAAACGCGAGCTTGGCCACCCCGATGTTCGACGAGTACTTCATCACCTCAGTGAGCGTGACGACGCCGTGCGGATGATCATCGTGGATGCGCGATCGGCCCACGGCCCAGCTGCCGCCCTCGCAGTCGATCTTCTCGTCGGGGCTGGTGAGGCCGAGCTCAACCGCCGCCGCGATGGTGAACGGCTTGAAGATCGAGCCCGGCTCGATCGCGTCGACCACGATGTGGTTCTTGCGCGGCTCGGAGTCTTCCGGCATCGCGTTCGGATTGAATTCCGGCACGTTCGCGATCGCGAGGATGTCGCCGGTCTTGATGTCCACCACCACGGCGGACGCGGACACCGGCGCGCTCAGCGTAACGATCTCGAGCAGCGCCTCTTCGGTGATGTGCTGGATCTGCCGATCGATGGTGGTGTGGACGTCCATGCCCTGGTTCGCGTCGAGCGCGACTGCGGCGGGGCGATCGACGTCAAGCCCCTTGCGATCGCGGCGGCGCGAGACGATGACCGTTCCGCCGCGCAGCTCGTCGTCGAGGGCCTGTTCGAGTCCTGCCCGACCGTTTCCCGACGCGTCGACGAAGCCCACGACCTGCGAAGCGAGGTTCTCTTCGGGGTAGTACCGCTGGGGGTCGCGGTGGGTCCACAGCGCCTCGACGTGGAGATCGTCCACCTGGGCCGCGACCTTCGGGTGCACCTTGCTCGCGAGCTTCACGTAGCGACCGGAGCGCTGCATCCGCTCGAGCACATCGGACTTGGGCATGCCGAGGATGTCCGACAGCTTGGCGGCGATCGAATCGACTTCGTCTGGCGGGAGCTCGGCGATCAGCTGGGGATCGACCGCAACGGTCGGGGTCTCGACGGAGAATGCGAGCCGCCGACCGTTGCGATCGAGAATCTCACCGCGACGCGCGCGCAGCGTGACCTGGTCGTAGCGGAGCATGGAGCCGGCGTGGATCACGCGGTCCGAGGGCTCCACGCACAACTGCGCGCCCCGAGCCGCGAGGCCCGACAGGGCGAGCACGAGCGCGGCGCCGATGATTCGGGCTCGCCCGCGGGCGCGACGGCGCACCGAAGACCGCGTCTCGACGGGGACCTCAACGCGCGGAATCTCGATTGCCGTGCTCAAGGGGTTCCCTCGAGACGCACGACATGGGCGGCGCTGCCGAGTTCCATGCGGGTTGCGATCTGCTCCATCGCGCTCGCGCGGCGACGGGCGTCCATCTCGAGGTGCAGGCGCTCGTTGAGCACTTCGGCTTCGTGCTCTTGACGACCCATTCGGTCGATGTCTTTGCGGAACTCCTGCACCTGCAGGCGCACGGACACCGCGAACGCGGCGACGATGAACAGGGCGACGAGCCAGGTGGCATGTCGCCAGAGGGGGAGCAGACGCGCACGTGCGCCGGCGCCGACGATCTCCTGCAGCGGGAGCAGGGTGGTCGTGGCGCCGGCGGACACGGGCAGCGTCTGGGTGGTGGGATGGGTCACGGCGTGGGACACGGCAACCTCGTAGCGGTGCGGAGGCGCGCAGAGCGCGCCCGTGGATTGGGGTCGTCTTCGGGGGGGGTGACAGATGACGGGGGAGTCATCCGTGCGGGGACAACGGGATCGCCGTAGGCGTCCCGCTCGGTATCTCCACGGCCCGACAAGCGCTGGAGCGCCTGCTTGACCGCTCGATCCTCGAGGCTGTGAAACGTGATGATCGCGAGGCGACCACCTGGAACGAGCCGATCCGGCGCCTGGGCGAGGAGCGCATCAAGCTCACCAAGCTCGTCATTGGTCGCAATTCGGAGGCCCTGAAATGTCCGCGTCGCGGGGTGGATGCGGTGCGCCTCGCGCTTGCCGACGACCTTCGCGATGACCTCGGCAAGGGCCGTGGTGTCCGACCAGGGGCGCCCCTCGACGATCGCGCGCGCGACGGCCCGGGAGCGGCGCTCCTCGCCGTACCGCCAGATCGCGTTCGCGAGGTCTTCTTCGGCGGCTTCGTTCACGAGATGGGCGGCAGACAACGGCGCGTCCGGATCCATGCGCATGTCGATCGGACCGGAGTTCCGGAACGAGAACCCGCGCGCCGCGGTGTCGATCTGCGGCGAGCTGACGCCGAGGTCCGCGAGGATGCCGTCGACGAGCGTGATTCCGAGGTCGTCCAGCACCTTGCCGAGGTCCGAGAACTTGGCGCGCACCGCCGTGAAGCGGTCACCGAAGCGCGCGAGGCGCGCTGTGGACGCGGCGATCGCGTTGGAGTCTCGGTCGAGCCCGATCACGCGACAGTCGGCGCGCTCGAGGAGCGCCTCGGCGTGACCGCCGCCGCCGAGGGTGCAATCGACGTGCACCTCACCGGCCGCGGGGCGCAGCGCAGCCACGGCCTCATCGCGAAGGACGGTCGCGTGCACGAAGGTCATGCGACCTCCGGGAGCGCAAATTGTGCACGAGAAGTCTTTGTTTCTCGCAGAGCCGCAGAGATTGGGCAGAGCGCGCCAAGGCGCCGATCCTCTGCGACCTCTGCGCATTCTCCTGCGCCTCTGCGAGAAATTGAGAAGCTCGAAGGGCAAGTTGAGAGGGAGGAAAGCATCAACGCACGTCCTCCCGTTTCGCCGGCATCCCGCGCTGTTCCGCGACCCGCGCGATGGCTTCCGCAGCGCGCTTCTCCCACCGCGTGGGCTCCCACAGGTCGACGTAGCGCAACATCGAGTTCGCGATCACGACGCTCTCGATGCCCGCCAGCTCGCGGAGCTTCTTCGGCAGCAGGATGCGCCCCTGCCCGTCCACATCCACATCCGTCGCGAACGCGAGCATCCCATCGGCGAAGTCGTTCACGTTCGGATCAAAGGGGTCCAGGGCCGCGATCGGCTGTTCCACGTCGGTCATGAACGTCTGCAGGTCCCAGGCGCGCAGGCGGCCCTGCGTGAACGTGACGACCAGCTTGCACAGGCCGCGATCTTCCAGGGCCCGGCGCAAGGCGCTGGGCAACGCGACGCGACCCTTCGCATCGACCGTCACTTCCTGATGAAATCGCACATTCAACATCGGGCGGCGCCCCGCGCGAGGACAGTTCCTCCACGCGTCACCACTCTACCCCACTTCCTCCCCCTCGCAACCGATCGGGAGCGATCCTCGAACGCGATCTTTGGGGATCAGATCGCCTGTGATCGGCCTAAGTTCGCCTGATCTTAAAAGTGGGAAAATGTGGATCAATTTTCGCCCAGTAGGAGGCACTGCCGAGGTGGGGTGTGCACCGCGTTACGGGGACCACCTGAAGGTGCCGCTGCCATGGCCGAGACCAAGACCGTCATCCGAGATCTGCTCGTCAATCGGCGCGCACTCCACGAATTCTTCGTCGAGGATCGATTCGAGGCCGGCATCGTCCTGCTCGGCCCTGAAGTGAAGAGCCTGCGGCAGGGCCTCGCCAACCTTCAGGAGGCGTGGATCCGCCTGGACCGCGAGGGCTCGGCGTGGCTCGAGGGATGCCACATCTCGCCCTACCGCGATGCAAATCGTTACAACCCCGAGCCGACACGATCGCGGCAGCTGCTGCTGCGCGCGCCAGAGCTGGCGAAGCTCCACAAAGGGACGGCCGAGAAGGGCCTCACGATCATCCCCCTGCGGATCTACTTGAAGGGCCGCTACGTCAAGGTCGAGATCGCGCTGGCGAAGGGCAAAAAACTGCACGACAAGCGCGCGACCATCAAGGACCGCGACGCCCGCAAGGAAATGGCGGCCGGACGTCGCACCGGATAGGCGCAGACCCCATGGACACCGCGCTAAAACAGGGTCTTCTCGGTCTCGCCGCCCTCCTCGCCGTCGGGGCTGCTATCGCCTCTGCGGCCGGACCCGACGGCGTCGGCCTCGCGCTCGGCATCGGGGCCTACCTGGCGCTCACAGCCTCGATCGTCGCGCGCTCTCCGCGGCTCGGCTCGCTGCTCGCCGCGGTTGGCGCGTTCTCAGCCAACGCGTACCTGTTCTCCCACAAGTGGGAGGCCGCCAAGGCGACCGCGTCCATCTGCAACATCAACACCTACATCGACTGCGACCGCGTCAACGCCAATGAGTGGTCCACCGCGTTCGGCCTCCCGATCACGCTGCTCGGCATGGGTTTCTACGCGGGGCTCGCGATCGCCTCGCTGGTACGCGATGAAGACGCGCGACGGTTCCACCAGCTGAACCTCGTGTTCGCCATCGTCAACCTGGTGTACTCCGCGTTCCTCGCCTACATCAGCGTCTTCGTCGTCCAGGCACTGTGCGTCCTGTGCATGACGATCTACGCGTCCAACCTGCTGCTGCTGTGGGCCGCCATCGCCGGGACGCGCAAGCAGCCCGGCCCGTGGGACCCGATGGAGCTCGGCGCGTCTCGCGACTTCGTAACCATCGCGGTCGTGTTCCTCGTCACCGTGGCGGGAGGCGGCTTCGCGTTCAAGTCACAACAGTCCAACAGCGTGGCTGCGCAGGTGAAGAGCGGCAACCTGGACGACGCCATGCTCGCTCAGCTGTACACCGAAGCGTGTGGCACGGTCGAGTTGGATGGCACCGAACCAACCTGGGGCCCGCCGAGCGCCAGGTACGCCGTGGTGGAGTGGGCCGACTACATGTGCCCCCACTGCGCAGACGCCTCCAAGCGCCTGCAGCCCTTCCTTGCGGCGAACAAGGACGTGAAGCTGACGTTCAAGGTGTTCCCCCTCACGGGCGAGTGCAGCGACGTGCTGTTGCGACCGGGCAACCACCCCGAGCGCTGCACCGCTGCGTACGCCGCCGAGTGTGCGCGTCCGCAAGGCAAGTACTTCGAGATGTCGCACCAATTGTTCGACAACCAGGGCTACTTCGAGCCATCCGACGTCGAATTCATGGCCACCCAGGTGGGCCTGGACGTGCCGACCTGGAAGGCGTGTATGGCCGACCCGGCCACCGAAGCCTCCGTCCGGCAGGACTCGGTCGCAGGCAAGACCGCCGGCGTGCGCGGGACGCCCACCATGCTCCTCAAGGGCACCCACGGCGACTCCTGGATCCTGATCCAGGGCGGCGCTGAAGCCCTCGAAGCCGTTGTCAGCGCGCACCGCAGCGGCCGGCCGATGCCGCCGCCGCCCCCCTGCCCGCCCGAACCAGAAGAGTAGGCGGCCGTGTGGTGGGAGGTCGCCGTCGACGTGGCGCGCCGCCGGTTCGACCGCGTAAGCGGCGCCCTGTTCGGCGCCGGAGCGTCGGGCGTCCAAGAGGAACACCGCCCCGGTGAGGCCCCGGCCCCGCGCCAGCCGTGGGACACCGGCCCCGCGCCGAAGGCCACGGAGCGCGTCATCGTCAAAGCGTGGTTCGAGGACCCTGACCGCGAGCGAATCACCGCCACCGTGGCGGCGCTCGCCGGCCTGGACGCCGGTCCGACGCGGTGGTCCCCGGTGCCTGAAGTGGACTACGAGCAGTCGTGGAAGGCGAACTTCCCGGTGCTCGAGGTGTCGCCCCGCATCACGGTCGCTCCGCCCTGGGACGCGCGTCCCGGCGCCGTAATCATCGAGCCCGGCCAGGGCTTCGGGACCGGACACCACCCCACCACGCGCATGGCGCTGCGCGCGATCGACGCCCTCGCTCGACCGGGCGCGACCTGCCTCGACGTCGGTTGTGGGTCTGGCGTGTTGGCGATCGCCGCCGCCCGACTCGGGCTGACCGCCAGCGGCTTTGACGTCGAGACGACCGCGATCAGCGACGCGATCAAGAACGCCGAACGGAACGGGGTCGCCGTGTCGTTCCGCGCCGACACGATCGACCACGCAGCCCCGGCCGATCTCGTCGTCGCGAACCTGCACGCCGAGCTGATCGTCATGCTCGCGGCCGACCTGCTCCGCGTCACCACCGCCGACCTCGTGCTCGCGGGCATCCTGGCCGACCGCGAGGGCCTCGTGACCACCGCGCTGAGCGAGCTCGTCCTCGTCGAGCGCTACGTCGACGGTGAGTGGGTGGGGCTGCACTACCGGCGCGCCTCGTGAGGCGGTTCAAGGTGTCCGGGATCACCGACCCCGGCTCGCGACTCACCATCGATCGCGAAGGTTCGCACCACCTCCTCGACGTCGTACGCATCCAGCGCGGGGAGCAGGTCCTCGTGTTCGACGGACTTGGAAGCGAAGCCCCGGCCACGCTCACGGACGTAGAAGACGGCGTCGCCGTGCTCACGATCGACGGGCCTCCCCGGTCCGCGAGTCCTACGCACCCACTCCACCTCGTGCTCGCGGTGCTCAAGGGCCCCGCGATGGACGACGCGATCCGCATGGCAACGGAAGCCGGCGCCACCTGCATCCGGCCGTTCCTCGCGAGCCGATCCATCGCGCGCGGCGAGCGAGTCGATCGCTGGGAGCGCGTCGCATCGTCCGCCGCCCAGCAGTGCGGTCGCGGCGACGTCCCCGAGGTGCTCGCCCCGACCGACCTCGCCGGCGCGCTCGCGGGGCTAAGCGGCTGCGAGCTCTTCGTCGCCATGCCGGGAGCCGCCCGCGCGGAACCGGCTCACGGCGCCGCCGCCGTGGTCGTCGGACCCGAGGGCGGGCTCACCGAAGTCGAGGTTCGCACCATACTCGCGGCGGGCGGCCGGCCCGTGGGCCTTGGTCGTTTCGTGCTACGTGCAGACACGGCCGCCGCCGTCGCCGTCGCGTTGGTGGCCCCAAACAGCGATCAGGAGACGGGATGAACGACCTCCAGAGCGAATTCAACACCCGCTGGTGGCGCCAGATGGCGGCTACTCCCGTCATGTTGGTGTTCCTCGGACCGTTCATCTTCCGCGACCGCCACGCGCCGATCGACCCGACCTACCTCGGTATGGGTCTGGTGGGCGTCGTGGTCGCGTTGGGGTTCAGCTTCTGGAATTGGCGCTGCCCCGCGTGCAACACCTACCTCGGCAGGCGGTTCTTCAACGTGCGGCACTGCTTCAGCTGCGGCGCACAATTGCAGCCGTGAAACCGATCCACCCCTCCAAGCGCCTGTGGGCGCTCGTTCTCGTCGGAGGCGCGCTCGTCCTCGCGGTCGACGTCGCGATCGCGCGCTGGCCCGACGCGCGGCCATTGAACGTGACGATCAGCGGGGACCCGGCGGACGCGCCCACCGAGATCCTGCTCGACAGCCGTCGCGTCGAGGCCTTTGACGCCCACGGCTTCGCGCTGCCGCGCGTGCGCACGGGCCACCACGAGCTCCAGATCGCGCGCGGGCCCGACTGCGCGATCGCGCGCTGCGGCGAGGGCCGCTGCCCCCAGTGGTGCGTGATCACGACGCACCCGATCGACGTTTCGTTCGGGTTTGCGGCCGAATCCGTCACCATCGAGCTGAGCAAGCGCGCGATCACCACGCTCGAGCGGCAGCGGTACAGCATGCTCCGCATCGAGACCGGCAGCTTCGAGGTGGGGAGCCCTCCCGACGAGCCGCTGCGCTCCGACGACGAGGTGCGCTCCACCGCTACGATCGAGCACCCCTACGCGCTCGGAGCGACCGAGGTGACGCAGGACCTCTGGACCGCATTGATGGGGACCAACCCGGTCGTGGACGCGGCCTGCGGCGGGACGGTCGGCCCGAAGGCGCCGGTGGTGTGCGTCAGCCAACCCGAAATCGACGCGTTCCTAACGGCGCTGAGCGCCCAGGACGGGCTCGACGCGACCCACCGGTACCGCCTCCCCTCCGAGGTCGAATGGGAGTTCGCAGCGCGGGCGTGGACCACGAGCGCCTACGGCGCGGTGCGGGACGCGGCCAAGCTGTGCAAGACCGCGAACGTCGACGCTTCGGTCGGCTGCGACGACGGCTTCCCCGAGACCGCACCGGTCGCGAGCCTGCTGCCAAACACGTGGGGGCTGTACGACATGCTCGGGAACGTCGCTGAGGTCGTGGCCGCCGAGCCCGGCGCCGCCGTCGTCCCGGTGCGCGGCGGCTCGTGGAAGGACGGCGCGTGCTGCGTCCGGGTCGCGGCGCGGACGCTTCAAGCGCCCGACCTCCGCGACCCCCACGCTGGGTTCCGTCTGGCCCGCAGCCTCGACTGATCTGGCCCTAAGGCGCGGACCCAGGGCCCGCGTTGTACACGCGGCCGGCCTGCGTCGGCGCAACCCCGGTGAGGATGCCGTAGAAGACCTTCACGGTGCCACCGTTCGCGACCTGCGCGTTGCCTCCGCGCGAACTCACCACCGAGCCGCTCGCCAGAGTCAGCGACGGCGACCACAACAGCAGGCCACCGCCCGCGCCGGCCGCGCCTCGACGACCCTGGGAGGCGCCGCCACCGTCGGTCGCGCCGCCGCCACCGCCAGCCCCGTTCGCGAGCAGCCGACCCGTCGCGGTCAGGACGACCTGATCGGCCCCAAACAACGAGATGGCGCCGCCGCCGGCGCCGCCGCCGCCGCCGCCGGCCTCCTGGTTGCCGCCACCACCGCCGCCGCCGCCACCACCGAGGAACACCGAGAAGTCCACGGTGACGTCGCCGTTGGCCCCGGCCGCACGATACCCGCCGTCCGAGCCAGCCACATTTCGCGCCCCACCGGCGCCGCCCATCGCGCCCGCCCCGCTGCCACCGATGACGTCGACCCCGCCGCCGACGCCGCCGGTGCCACCACCGCCGCCGCCGGCCGAGTCGGCTCCGCCGCCGTCCCATTGGGAGCCGCCGCCGCCGCCGCCGCCGTAGCCACCGCCGCCGCCGCCCGATCCGCTGTCGCACCCCGCGACCCCGTCGCCACCGCCGAGGGCGTACTCACCGCCACCTCCAGCCACGCCCGAACCGACGATTCCACTGGCGCCATGACCTCCAATGGTTCCGGAAGCCCCGTCGCCGCCCGGACGACCCGCGTTTCCAGCGCAGCCCGTCGAGCCCGAGCCACCACCCAGGAGGTTGCCGGCGCCGCCGTTGAAGCCCGACGTGCCGCCTGCACCGAACGGCGACCCTCCGCCGCCAGCACCGCGGATCGAGCCAGCCGCCCCGCCGTTCCCTCCGACGCCCCCGAGGCCGTTCACACCGCCGTTCCCTCGATTACCGCCGGCCCCGCCCTGGCCGCCGCCGCCGCCGCCGTAGCCACGGCCCGACGCCGTTACCGTCCCCGCGATCGAGATGTCGTTCGCGAACAACGTCAGCCAGCCGTCCGCAGGCGAGGTGACGGCTGCCGCGCTCGCTGCGACGCTCTGGGCAACCGACTGGGCGCGCCCCCAGCCCTGGACCGCGACCGTCGAGCCGGAGGCCACGTTCACGGTCTCGAACCAGTGCTGGCCGTAGATCGCGCTCTGGCCAGAAGTCGGCCAGTTCACGGAGTGCCCGCCGCGCGCGTCCGGCGTGCGCAGCACCGAAACGTCGCCCGTGAACGTCACGGCCTCGGCGATACCGACCGCCGCCGACGTGCCCACCGCGCAGGTGACGCCCGCGAACACCGGCCGCACCGTGACGAAGTAGCTCGTGTTCGTCCACGCACCCTGGAGCGTGAGCGACGTGATGTCCGCGTCCGTGGCCGTACCGACCGCTCCGAACGCACGGATGTCAGTGCCGCCGGCCGAGGACCCGATCGCGACCTCGTACGACGTCGCGCCCGTCACGGGGGTCCAGTTCGCCTCCATGTGGCCCGCACCGGCGCCGAGCGCGCTGTACCGCCACGCCTTGTCGACACCTGGCGAGCGACTGCCCGCGTTCACCGTGGGAACCGTACCGATCGCGGACACACCGTCGCAGTTCTCGTCCACGCCCCCGCACACCTCCGTCGCCGACGGGTTCACCGCCGCCGCACCATCGTTGCAGTCAAGCGCGTTCACGAATCCGTCGCCGTCCAGATCGTCGTCCTTGGTGCCCGCCGCGCAGTCGTTGTCCACACCGTCGTAGGGCACCTCGGTGACCGAGGGGTTGATGGTGGACACCGCGTCATTGCAGTCGTTCGCCTTTACGAACCCGTCACCGTCGAGGTCGTCGTCCTTCGTGGTCACGGCGCAGTCGTTGTCCAAGCCGTCGTACGGCACCTCGGTGACCGAGGGGTTGATGGTGGACACCGCGTCATTGCAGTCGTTCGCCTTTACGAACCCGTCACCGTCGAGGTCGTCGTCCTTCGTGGTCA
>CANNIZ010000102.1 GCA_947505245.1 Pseudomonadota bacterium
CGCCGGGTGCCCCACATGCGCTAGGATTCGAAACCATGGAAAGACTGCTCAACAATAATCGTGTACGAACCCTGCTCCGGCAGGCCGACGACGCCACCCGTTTGCTCGATCGGATGGGCGACGGCGCCGAGACGACCGAGATCCGCGAGGCCCTGTCGGGAATCCTTCGCGACCTCGGGCGCGAGGTCCACGTCGTCTGGCGCGACATGGTGGCGACTTCCGGCGCCGATCCGTTCGCCGCGGGCGATGACTTCGAGTTCTTGAAGCGCGCGGACGCGTCGGAAGAACGTACCGCCGAGTCGCTGGAGATCGATCCCCATACGGACATCCCCGAGATCACGTCCGACCGTCCGGCCGACGCAGAGGACCTCGAGCGGTGGTACACCGACGAAGTCGAGATTCAGCGCCAGGAACCGCTGTTCAACCCTGGCGAACTCGACACGAGCGCGGACACGGACGCGGGAGGCTCGCCGCCCGGGCTCGTACGGCACGCGGACGATGACGTGCCGGTCGTTCCTGTCGACGGCTTCGAGGTCGCGCCGTACGCGGCGGACGAAGACTGGGTGAAGGCGCTGCGCGAGTTCGTCGCGTTGCTGGGCGCGCCACCAGCGGACGATTCGGACCTGACGGAGGAGGCGAGCAAGGTCCAATGGGCGGCGTCCGGGCTGGACGTCCGCTGGGGCGGGTTCCCGCCAGCC
Source organism: Pseudomonadota bacterium (assembly GCA_947505245.1). Lineage (GTDB taxonomy): Bacteria > Myxococcota_A > UBA796 > UBA796 > SYKL01. The sequence continues at coordinate 699 of CANNIZ010000102.1, forward strand.
GTCCGCACCGCGCTCCTCGGCGTCCTCGCGAGCCGCGCGCGCGTCCTGCAGGAGCACCTCGAGGTCGATATCGGTCCGCGCATGGCGCTCGACCGGATGCGCAAGCACCGAAAGGCTTCCGATCTTCCGAGCGTGGCGGGGCTTGGCGCGGAGCGCGGCCCGGAGACGGGATCGTGGAGCGAAGACGCGCGCTGGTGGTGGCGCGCGTTGACGGCGGGACTCGACGGGGGACCGTCCGGGGGCTAGGTCGGGCGTTGTGGCGCGCTTACCGCGCGCGGAGGCCCGAGATGTACTTCATCGCTCTGCACCTGACTGGACCTGACGAAGAATACGAGAACCTGCGCAACTCCATGAAGGCGCTCGGGGCGTGGTCGAATCGCCTTCCGAACTGCTGGATCGTGGAGTCCAAGCTGTCGGCGCGTCGCATTCGCGACCTGCTCAAGCCCCACCTGAAGGAGACGGACCGTCTGTTCGTTGGCCAGTTCGTGAACGAGAACTGGGCCGGTACGGGCATGGGTACGGGCTTCCCCGAGTGGCTGAATCGCCGCTCGTTCGAAGCGCCCTCCAGCTTGTGACGGGCCGCGCCAGCACGCTGCTCGGCGTGATGACGGTGGCCATGTTGTTCGTCGCGGGGGCTTCGTTCCTCGCGGCGGACGATCGCGCGATCGGCAGTTTGCTGATCGCGTTCGGCGTGCTGCGCGCGGCGCTCGCGGTCCGCGACTTTCGACGGCGTGACCAACAAAATGGAGATTGAACATGAGCATCTATCGCCCCGGCGCCATCGTGTGGCGCGAGACCATGACGACCTCTCTCGAGCGCACCACGGCGTTCTACACGGACCTGTTCGACTGGAAGACCAAGGACGTCGACATGGGGCCGATGGGCGTCTACCGCCTGTTCCAGGTCGGCGAAAAGAACGTCGCCGGCGCCATGGAGCTCGGGGCCGACATGAAGGGGGTCCCGTCCTCGTGGGTGCAGTACATCTCCGTGCCTGACGTGGACGCGGCGGCCACACGGGTCGCGGCGAACGGCGGCGTGGTCTTGTTCGGGCCGCGCGACATCCCGAACGTGGGTCGGTTCGTCATGATCACCGATCCGCAGGGCGCAGCCGTCGCGCTGTACAAGGACATCAAGGGCGACACGGCGCCAGCCAGGCCGCCCGCAGGCGGTACGTTCTGTTGGGACAGCCTCAACACCACGGACAAGGCCGAGGCGTGTGCGTTCTACGCCGCCGTGGTCGGCTACAAGATCGGTGACTTCCACGGCAGGGTCACGCTCGAGATGGACGGACCTGTGGGCGGCGTCGCAGACGTCGGGCAGACGCCGACCGGTGTGCCGCCGCATTGGCTGTCGTACGTGCTGGTCAAGGACCTCGCCGAGAGCCGCGAACGCGCTCAGAGCCTTGGGGCCGAGCTGATGATGGGCGAGTTCACCGTCCCCGAGACCGGCAAGGTGTCGGTCATCCAGGACCCTGCCGGGGCCCACCTTGCGCTGTTCGAGGCGTTCCCGCGCCGATGATTCGGCGCCAGGCCGCGACGTACTCGTCGTGGTCGAACACCGCGAAGTAGTACGCGAGCGAGATCGGTGAGAACGGGCCCACGTTCATGAACACGAACAGGGCGCCGTGGAAGATGGCGCCGATCGTCGCGTAGATTGCACGGAGGTCGACGCTGTTGCTCCACGCGCGAAAGTAGCCCGGGCGGGTGCGCGTGAGCCGGTACCACGTCGCGAGCAGCCAGAGCGGGGAGCTGACCTCCCAGAACCAAGCGGTAGCCGTACCGAGCTGCGTGAGCGGGTAGAGCCACGCCATCCAGCGCAGGTCGAAGCGTTGCCAGGTCGGCTGCTGAAAGATGAAGTACAAGGCGTCGAACGGGCCGCCCGGCATCCAGTGGTAGCTCACCTTCTGCAGGCCCGTGGTCCAGTACATCAGCACCAGCTGAAACAGCATCAGGTAGCGGACCCCGGCCCAACGCGGCGTCGAATCGGTCCACGCGCCGGTGCGCAGGCGACAGTCGATCGACAACGTCGCGGTGCTCGGCCCGAGGACGAGCAGCCACAGAGCGTTCTCGAGCAGTTCGTCGTAGCTTCCACCTGCGAACGAGTTGACGTCGGTGACCGATGACACCGTCAACAGCGCACCGAGCGCGGTGATGCGACCGCCGAAGCCGACCGTGAGCGCCACGGAGAACCCGATCGCGAGGGCGGTCAGGCCGTGCATCACCGGGAGCGTCGGGCCGCCGAGGGCGCTCACGAGCCAATTCCCGCTGCCGAGATCGCGGTAGCCGCCGCTCGCCGCGCTCACCCACAGGACGTCGACGAGGCCGCGACTGACGACGTCAACGAGCATCCACGTGGTGGTGAGTCCGAGCGCGATTCGCGCGAGCGCGAACGGCGTCGCGGGCTCTTCGCGCGACACGGCGCGGACGAACGACGTCCACATCACGGCACCTTCCGCAGCGTGCGGACCAGCACGTCGTCCCAGTCGCCTTCGGGTTCGAAGCCGCGGCGCACCTCAGCGGCCGAGGGGGACCGCTGCTTCCAGTACCGGAGGCGCACCTCGGTGGCCTCGGGGAAGTCGACCGCGGCCTGGCGCGCGGTCCAGTCGGCGAACTGGACGTACGACGTGCGGTACTTTCGCCAGCCGAACCGGAAGATCGCCGACCGCATCCGATCGTGGTCCAACTGGTACCCGCGCCAGGTCGCGGTGGGGTCGCGCTCGACGTAGACGGTCCGCCATTCGCCGCCCTCCTTGACCTCGATGTGCAGGCGCTCCGGGTACGTGTGCGGGGCCACGAACATGCGCCAGGACTGGTTCGTCGCGCAGTACTTGTAGTACGGCTTGAACGGCGTGAGCGCGACCTCGCGGACGTCCATGATCGCGTGTGCTGCGGCGTACAGGCGGTCCTCGAACTGCGCCTGGGTCATGTGCACGCCGAGCCCGTCGAGCCGCTGGTTCCACAGGCGGAACTCGGCCTGGACGGTTGGATCGGCCCATTGCTGCCGATCGAGGCCGCCGCCCGGCGCTGGCAACGCCATGAGCGTGATCGCTGTGAGGTGAAACAGCACGAACGCCGCGCGCAGGTGAGGCCAGCTACGCTTGAACGTCATGGGACGACGGGCACCACGACGACCCCCTCGACGCGCTCGCCGCGAACGTCGTGGGCGTCGATCTGGAGGCAGTAGGGTGCTGAGTCGGGGCAGGGGACGCAAGTGACGCCGAACGCGGTAGCGGCCGTGCACACGGCGTCTTCGTCCTCGCCCATGTCCAGCGCGGGGCCGAGTCCTCGCGTGTCGGCGAGGCCGCTCACCCGCGCGCCGGCGATGGCGCTTCCGTCAGCCGCGAACGTCGCGCGCAGGCGGAAATTGTACACGGGCAACACCACCGCCGAGGAAGCAGCGATGAAGATCTGTGGCGCGGTCGTGTCGATGTAGGGCGCCTGAGCGAAGCTCGATAGCGGGTAGTCCCAGGTCGGAGAATTTCCGATCTGCCGCGCGTGCCCATTGCCGTCGAGGTAGCCCTGCGCGCCGATCAGATCGACGATGTCGTCGTTTGCAAATTGGACGCCGAGCAGCACGGGCCAGTCGAGGTAAAGCGCGATCAACCCGCCAAGACCAGCGGGTTCGTCCCAGACCGCGTCCTGCAGGCGCACCGCGAACGTCGCGTCGATCAGAGACTCCGGGCCTCCGGTGAGCGGCTCCCCGAGGACCGAGGTGCCGAAGGGCACGAACTGCAGGCCCTCGCAGTCCCGGACGACGAGCGAGTACGTCGACGATGGGCGGAGCGGGACGCCTGGGGTCACCACCATCTCGGGTTGATCGGGGCTCCAGCTCACGTCCGACGCCACCGGGACGCCGTCGGGATCGACGATCCATGCGTCATAGAGCGCGTGTTCACGCGTTCCCGTGCGGACCACCAGCGCGTCGCGCCAGTACCAATCCGCCGTTCCCGCGTCCGGTCGCGTCGACATCACCCGGTCGGCGCACCGCCAATCACCGGTCTCAGCGAACCAGCCGGTGTCGATCGTCGGCGCGGTGTCGGGCGTGTTGGTGGGGTGACAGCCGAAGAGCCACAACGTGATCATTGGACCGCCCGTTCGACTTCGAGGACGTACCAGTAGCAGACCCCGTCCCCATCGAGCTCGTCGCGCACGAACACGAACAGCGACTCGTCACCTTCGCTGGTGACGTTCACGACGGGGTCGCGCTCCCCGCCGTGGGAACCCTCGCTCGCGGACGCGCGTACCACGCCGGTGCCGTCCTGCACGTCCACGCGGAAGTCTCCCGGGGAGCCTTTTGCCGACGCGATCACCCGCACGATGAAGTCCGTCTTCTCGCCCGCAGGCACGTCGATGCGCCACACGTCGACGTCGCCGGGGTGGTCCGAGCGGCCCATCGCACGCACGATCGGCGCCGATGGCAGCGACTGGGCGGCCAGGGCTCCGTCGTTCGGCTCGAGATCGTCGACGTCCCAGGAGTCGACGGGAGGCTTCGTAGCGGACGCGAGCAGCTCGTACTTGAATTCTTCTGGCGCGCCGGCGAGCAGCTCCTCCGTCACGAACAACGTGTACGTCGCGACCTCCCCAGGGATGCGAAGGTACACGTCCTCGTCTTGTTCGCGGTCGCGAAGGGCGGCGATCGGGGACCCGTCGTGGAACACGACCACGGCAGGGTCGGCGCGGCTGCCGATCGCGCGCGCGCTGACGCGGAGCGAGAGCCAGTCCGGCTCTGCGAGGTCGACCTGCCACCAGTCCACGTCGCCGGGGTTGGCGAATTCGCCACACGCGAGCGCCTCGAGCGGCAGCACGCCAAGCGAGGTGGTGCTGTCGGGCTCGGCGCCGATCACGTCGCATCGGGGAGGGGGCACGTCCGTCTCTTGCAGATCGGTGTCGCCCGGTCCGCCGTCGGTGTCCGAGTCACCGGGAGCTGGCGTCGCCTCGGGCTGGCACGCACGGCATCCGAGCAACAGGGCGACCCACAACGACACGCACGCTCCGAAGTCCGCCGCGCGCGGCGCGGGGAACTCCGGGTATCCTGGCCCCGGGAGCGAGACAGATGCAAGCGTTCTTCGCGGTGTTGTGGGCGTGCAACTCGGACACCGGCATCGTCGAACAACACCCGGAGATCGCGGTCGCACCGGAGCTTCTGGCGTTCGGCGACACGCCCGTGCTCTCCGGAACCGAGCTTCCGCTATTCGTGAGCAACGGCGGGCGCGTCGACCTCACCGTCGATCTCGCCGTCGATGACACGGCGTTCACGCTCGATGTCACCCACCTCGTCGTCGCGCCGGGGCAGAGCAGCACCGTCACGGTCGGGTTTCATCCGGCGACGTACCTCGACTACAGCAGCATCATCACGCTCACGTCGGACGACGATGACAGCCCGTCGCTCACCGTGCCGCTGTCCGGTCGCGGCGTCCCGGAGCCCACCCCCGACGTGTTCGTCGAGCCGCAGTCGATCGACTTCGGCCCGGTGACACCGCCGGGCTCAATGACGCAGCTGTTCACGATCGGCAACGTCGGGGACGCGCCGCTCGAGCTCGGTCTGCTCGGCCACACGGGATCTGGCGCGTTCTTCCTGATCACGAATCCGTCCGACCAGACCGTGATGCCCGGTGACGAGCTCCCGGTCGTGGTGAGCTACGCGCCGACCAACGCGGACGGCGACGGCGCCACGTTGACGCTCGGCACGAACGACCCCGACGAACCGGTCGTCGAGGTCGCGCTGATCGGCAACGGCGGCGGCGACGGCAGCTACCCGATCGCGGTCGCGGACTGCCCGGCCGACGTCGATCCGCCTGAGAACGTCGCGGTTTCCGACGGCGGCAGCTCCGATCCCGGCGGCCATCTCCCGCTCACCTACAGGTGGACGATCGTCGACAAGCCGACGGGCTCCCAGGCCGAGCTCGCTGAACAGGCCCTCGCCGACACCGAGTTCTTCGCGGATCTCGCAGGTGATTACGACGTGGAGCTCGTCGTCACCAACAGCCTCGGCGTGCGCTCGGCGCCCGCCCGGTGCAGGATCGCGGCGGTTCCCACCGAAGACCTGCACATCGAGCTGATCTGGGACGGTCTGCGCTCGGACGTGGACCTGCACCTGCGGCAACAGGGGGCCGACCTCTACGAGCGGCCCGGCGACTGCAATTGGTGCAACAGCCACCCCACCTGGGGCGCCACGCTCGACCTCGACGACCGCAGCGGACTGGGGCCCGAGAACATCAACGTCGCGTCTCCGGCGAACGGCGCGTATGACGTCGCGGTTCACTACTTCGACGACGACGGCGACGGCTCGATCATAGCGACCGTGCGCGTGTGGACGTTCGGCGTACTCGAAGACGAGCGCAGCCGCACGTTGGAGCGCAACGAGGCATGGGAGGTAGGCCGCCTGAACTGGCCCGCCGGCACGTTCGGCGTCGTGGACACGGTCGGCACGGCCAGCGCGCGGTCCTGTTTCTAAGACGTCAACGCGTGCGCCACGCGACCCGAACGAAGCCGAGCGCGCTGCGGGCGAACGCGCCGGCCAGCATCATCGTCGTGACGTCCTCGGGAGGTGTGAGCGTGCCGGTCTTCCAGCGCGTGAGCGTCTCGCCGCGTCGGATCTTGCCCGACGACGTGCGCGGCAACGTGCCAGGATCGAGCAGCAGGACGAGATCGGGCGACACGCCGACGCGCGCGCGGATGGCGTTCGCGCAGGCGTCGGCCTGCCCGTCGTGTGGTTCGCGCACCTCGACGAACACGAGCAGGTGCTCGCCGTCGGCGTCGAGATCAGCGACGGCGGCGGCGCAGCCCGTGCGGACCCCGGGGACGGCGTCCACCGCTGCCTCCACGTCTTGCGGCGCGTGGTTGCGACCCCGGATGACCAGGAGGTCCTTCGCACGGCCTGTGATGTACAGCTCACCGTCGTCCAGGAACCCGAGGTCGCCGGTGTCGAGCCAGGCGCCGTCGAACGGCTGCTCGGCGCGGTCGCGGTAGCCTGACATGCGCGACGGTCCCGACGCCCAGATGCGGCCGATCACGCGTTCGGGCAGGTCGGCACGCGAGGGATCGCGGATGGCGATCGCGTAGCCGGGCAGCGGCCTGCCCACGGTGGCGAGCTCGACACACGGGCGGCTCGCGTCGTCGAGCACCTCGGCGGTCCCGCGGGCGAGGGCGTCGGGATCGAGCTTGCGCGTGCGCACGCCGCGACCGGTAGCCGCGAAGGTGACGGCGAGCGCCATCTCCGACATGCCGTAGACCGGGAGGATGGCGTCAGGACGGAAGCCGACCTTCGCGAACCGGTCGGAGAACGCGCGGCAAACGGCCGGCGACACCGGCTCGGCGCCGTTGAGCGCGAGCGACCACGTCGAAAGGTCGAGGCCCGCGACGTCTTCGTCGCGCACGCGCTCGGCGCACAAGGCGAACGCGAAGTTCGGAGCTGGCGAGATGGTGCCTCGGTAGGTGCTGATCGCGCGCAACCAGGACGCGGGTTTGGCGAGGAACAGCTCCGGCGGGATCAGCGTGAGCGCGCCCGGCGCCAGGATGGCCGGGAATACGCAGCCGATCAGGCCCATGTCATGGTACAGCGGCAGCCACGACACGCCGGCGGCGCGCTCGTCCCCGCCGAGTGGATCGGCGGCGAGGATGACGTCGGTGATCGCGCGCGCGTTGGCGAGCGTCTGCCGGTGCGTGAGCGCGACCGGCTTCGGGTCGACCGTCGTGCCGGACGAGAACTGGAGCATCTGCACGTCGTCGGCGCCGATCGCGACGGGCTCGATGCGCGGCCCGGTGGCGAGCTTGTCGGCGTCGATCACGCCGAGCCTCACGTGCTGGCGCTCGACGACCTGGCCGAGCAGGCGGCGGATGCGCGCCTCGGTGACGATCATGCACGACCCGGACACACGCAGCATCGCGGCGGTCTTGGTCACGTACTCGTCGAGGCGGCCGAGGCGGACCGGCGGGTACAGCGCGACGGGGATGGCGCCGAGCATCTGGCAGCCGAACCACGCGTCGAAGAACGTCGGATGGGTGGGCAGGATCAGCGCGACCACGTCGCCGCTTCCCACCCCGAGGGCACGCAGCGCGCCGGCCGCACGTCGCGCGCGCTCCGCGATCGTCGGCAGGTCGAGGAAGGTGGGGCGCTCGGCCTGATCGAGGAACCGATAGCCGACCTGGGGATCGCTTCCCTCGGCGGCGCGCTCGAGCAGCGCGTGAATCAGGGTCTCAGGGCCCATTGTCGGCTTCCAGACGGTGAAGCACGATGCGGACGACGGCGTCGATCGAGTCCGCGGCTTCGTCGTCCTCGGGTTCGAACACCACCTTGAACCGGTCTTCGATCGCGACCACCAGCGTGAGGCGTTCGGCGCTGTCGAGGGTCGACGAAAGTTCGCCGTCGGGGAGGCCCTTCCAGCCGAGCTGTTCGGTGGCGATCACGTGCAGCTCGGCGCGCACCGATTCATCGGTCCAGGTCATTCGGTACCTCGGGGGAGCGTGCGCAGCGCGGCGTCTTCGACGGCGAGGCGTGTGCGTAGGAGGAGCGCGTTGAGCACGGTGAACGCGGCGGCGGTGAGCCACGCGCCGTGTACGAGCGGAAGCGCAACGCCTTCGATCGCGACGATGACGTAGTTCGGGTGGTTCATCCAGCGGTAGGGACCGGACGTGACGCGCGGCAGGCCGGGCACGATGATCACGCGGGTGTTCCAGCGCGGCCCCAGCGTCGTGATGATCCACGCGCGCATGCCCTGGCAGCCGAGCGCGACCAACAGCATCGGCACGCCGAGCCACGGCACGAACGCGCGGTGAAGCAGCACCACCTCGAGGGCACATGCGAACAGGAACGCGGTGTGGAGCGCCACCATCGCGGGGTAGTGCCCCTGGCCGTACTCCACCCCGCCGCGCTCGAAGCTCCACGCGGCGTTGCGGTTGCTCGTGCGGACCTCGACCAGGCGCTCGGCGCCCGTAGCTGCGAGGAAAGCGACGTAGAGTGCCGCCGAGGTCACCATTTGAGGAGCACGAGCTCGGAGCAGAACCCCGGCCCCATCGCGAGCATCATGCCGTAGCTGCCCTTCGCCGGACGGCGGCTGCGCATCGTCTCGGCGAGCACGAACAGCACCGACGCGGAGCTGAGGTTGCCGACCTGCTGCAGCGAGTCCCAGGTGAGCTGAAGGTCGTCGTGCGTAATCTCCAGCGCGGTCTCGAAGGCCTCGAGCACCTTCGGGCCGCCAGGGTGGCAGACCCAGCTCGTGATGTCCTTGCGCGACAAGCCCTGGCTCGCGAGGAACCCGTCGACGTCGGCGCGGAGGTACCTGTTCACGACGTCCGGCACGCTCTTGTCGAGCACGATCCGGAAGCCCCACTCGCCGATGTCCCAGCCCATCACGCGCTCGGAGTCGGGGTACATGCGGCTGCGGGTGGCGACCACGCGTGGACCCTCGAGCCCGAGCACCTCGGCGCGAGCGTCGCCCACGCACAGGACCGCTGCCGAGCCGTCGCCGAACAGGCCGCTCGAGATCAGGTTGGCGATCGAGAAGTCGGACGGCTGCAACGTGAGCGAGCACAGCTCGACGCTCAGCAGCGCCGCGACCTGATCGGGCCACGCCTTGAGGTAGTCGAACGCGCGGCTGATCCCGGCGGCGCCGGCCACGCAGCCGAGCCCGAACAGCGGGAAACGCTTGAAGTCAGGCCGCAGCGGGTGATGGTGGAACAGGCGCGCTTCCAGCGACGGCACGGCGACGCCGGTGACGGTGGCCGAGAACATCGCGTCGATGTCTTTGAAGTCGAGGCCCGTGCCCTCGAAAGCCGCTTTCAGGGCGCGCCCACCGACCTCGACGCCGACGCGCAGGAAGGCGTCGTTGGCGTCCCCGAAGCCCTTGAGGTGCTCGTACTGCTCCATCGGCAGCGCGAGCCAGCGCCCGCCGACCTTGACGGACTCGTGGAGCTGTCGGACCCGGCGCACGTTGTGGTGGCTCTTGCCCCACATGCGCTCGAAGCTCGCGATCAGGGTCTCCTGGTCGACGTAGTTGGGGGGCAGAGCGGTGCCGACCTGAACGATGCGCATGCGCTATTTCCTGTCCCGTGGGTTCGTCGTGTGGGTTGCAGCTATCGAGCCAGCACCAGCAGCGAGGCCCCGCCGAGGATCCGCACCGCGAGGTCGGCGTGCAGCGCGGACAGCAGCCTTCGAGGGCCCTTCATGAGCGACGCGCGCCAGCTCCGGCTGGGACGGTCCAGCGAGGCGTACGTGAACGCGTGGTCGAGGATCGTGTACCCGGCGTGCTCGAGCGTCGCGAGCGCGGTCTCCTTCGTGAACGCGTGCAGGTGGCCGACGCGGTCGCGGTTGTGTTGCAGCGGCGTAGCGCGCAAAACGGACTGTACGGAAAGATCGAGCGGGATGTGGAACACGTGGTGCGCTCCCTTCGAACGCAGCCCATGCAGGAAGCCGAGGTAGTCCTCGACGTGCTCGAACACGTCGATCGCGAGCGCCACGTCGAAGGTCGCGGGATCATCGAGCGCGTCGCCGCACACGAACTTTATGTTCGGGCGCTGCACGCAGCGCGCGATCGCGTCGGGCGCCACGTCAAACCCGGTGAACTGTACGGTCGGCCCGAGGTCGTCCGCCAGGGCGTTGAGGATGCCGCCAGCGCCGCACCCGACCTCGCAGACGGTGGTGGGATGCACGTCGTTTCGCTCGAGCAGCGCGCGGATGTGGGTCGCCTTCCAGCGCGAGTCCTCGGCGTGCCAGGTCGGGTTGTGCGCCGCGTACGTGCCGTCCTCGTAGATCGACCGCGCGCTCATGAGCCGCCGGCGGCCCGCCACAACACGATCAGATCGTCGGGCATCGGGCTGTCGAGTTCGACGCGCGCCCCGGTGACGGGGTGCTTGAACGCGAGCCGCGCGGCGTGCAGCGCGAGGCGGGGCCAGCGATCGCCGACCTCGCCTCCGTAGCGGCGGTCACCGAGGACCGGGCGACCTGCGAGGGCGGCGTGGCGACGGATCTGGTGCGTGCGCCCGGTGTGGAGGTTGATCTCGACGGCGGTGGCGCCTTCGCCGCGACCCAGGGCGCGCACGTCGGTGCGCGCGTCCTTGCCGTCGAGCTTCTTCGCCCAGGTGCCGTCCTTGACCTCGCCGTCGAGCACGGCAAGATAGGTGCGGCCGATCGCGTGGTCGCGGAACGCGGTGGTGAGGCCCTTGTTCGCGTCCGGGTGTTTGCCGAAGATCACCAGCCCTGACGCGCCGCGGTCGAGCCGGTGGTGCAAGGCGAGGCCGGGGAACGCCTTCTGAAGCGCCTCGTACAGCCCCGACTCACCTGTCTCCGTGCGCTGCGTCGGCGTGCCCGAAGGCTTGTCGACGACGAGCAGCCAGGTGTCCTCGAACCGGATGCGGAAGTCGCCGGGCACCTTCACACGGGGCGCCGGTTCTCGAGCGCGCGCGCGAGGCTGGCGGCGTCGGCGTACTCGATCTCGGCGCCGACGGGCAGCCCGTGCGCGAGGCGCGTCACCTTGACCGGGATGCCGGCGAGCAGCCGCGCGAGGTACAGCGCGGTCGCGTCGCCTTCCACGTCGGGATCGGTGGCGAGGACGAGCTCCTGCACGTGCCCGTCGCGGAGCCGCTCCAACAGCGGACGGATGCGGAGCGTGTCCGGACCCACGCCGTCGAGCGGGCTGATCGCACCATGCAGCACGTGGTACAGCCCGCGGAATTCACCGCTCTTCTCGAAAGCGCCGACGTCCTGCGGGTGCTCCACCACCACGATCGTGCGCGTGTCGCGGGAGCCGTTCGCGCACACCGCGCAGCGCGTCTCGTTCGGGCGCACCGCGGTGAGGTCGCAGCACACGCTGCACTCGCGGACCCCGTCCTTCAGCGCGACGAGCGCCTCCGCCATCTCCGCGGCGGTGCCCTGCGGTGCGCGCAGCAGCCAGTAGACGAGCCGGGTGGCCGTCTTCTCGCCGATGCCCGGGAACCGCGCGAGCTGGCGCGCGGCGCGGCGGATCGGGTCCTGCGGGGGAGCTTCGGCCACGCCCTAGAAGCCGAGCAGACCGGGAGGAATGGGCAGGCCGCCCATCACGCCCTTCATCTGCGCGGCGAGCTCGGCGCGCACCTTGTCGGTCGCGTCACCGACCGCGACGCGGACGAGGTCTTCGAGCATCTCGCGGTCGGCCATCGCCTTCGGGTCGATGGTGACGGACTTGACCTGGAAGTCGCCCGTCATCTTGACGCGCACGACGCCGCCCGCCTGGCCTTCGACGATCGTTTCGGCCGCCTTCCGCTTCATGTCTTCCATCTTCTGCTGCACGCCGCCGAGCATGCCCATCAGGCCGCCCATGTTTCCGAGCATGTTGGGATCGAACGGATTGGACATCGGTCACTCCTGCCGTTTTACGGACTTGATTCGGGCACCGAGCCGCTCGATGATCCGCCGGATGGCGGGCTCTTCGGCGACGGTGCGGGTGAGGTCTTCGCCCCGGGGCTCGGACGCGGAAACGATCTGAAGCGCGGTGCCTTCCGGATAGCAGCGCCGCATCGCGAGAGCCACCGTCGCATCGCCCATCACGCGGCGCGCCTCGGCGAGGCCGCGTCCGCCGAGCGCGACGACGAGGACATTGCCGCGCAGCGCCCACGTCCCGTCGGGGATGTGGGCGTACGGGAAGCCCTCACCGACGAGCAGGTCCTTGAACTGGCGCCAACGCGCGTCGGGGGCCTCCGCGCTGGTCGTATTCGCCGCGGTTGATGGGCTGGCTGCAGGGCTGTCGTCGTCGGTCTTCTCGCCGGCCGCCGGCGGCTTCGGGGACCGCGGCGAGCGCTGACCGCTCTGGGGGCGCAGCGGGGCTGCCGTGGCCCCGGCGCCCTGGGTGCGCAGGCGCCGCTCGAGGTCTTCCAGGCGGCCCATCAGCACGCCCACGGGCTGCACCGGTCGCGTCGTCGCGAGGCGGGCTACGGCCATCTCCAGAACGGTGCGGGGGCGCGGCGCGCGCGACACCTGATCGTGCGTCTCCAGCACCGCCGTGAACGTGCGCCCGATCACCTCGGGATCGACGCCCTGGGTGAGGGTGACGAGGCGCTCGAGCTCGTCGGGGGCGAGGTCCAGGTGCTTACGCGCCGACGGCGACAGGCGCACGAACGTGGCGTTGCGCAGCATCTCGAGCAGCTCGGCGCTGAATTCGGTCATCTCGTGGCCGTGCTCGTACACCGCGGCGATCACCTCCAGGCAGCGGTCGGGTGTGCCGGAGAACAGCCCGCCGAGCATGTCGTACATCAGCTGCGGGTCGATGAGGCCGAGCGCCTGCGCGACCTCCACGTCGCCGATCAGCTTCTTGTCTTCCGCTCCGAAGCTGATCACCTGGTCGAGCAGCGATTGCGCGTCGCGCATCGAGCCGTCACCCGCCCGCGCGATGCGCTTCAACGCGCTCTCGGTCAGGTTCACGCCTTCAGCCGTAGCGATGGACTGCAGTCGCTCGGCGATCTGCGCGACGGGGATGCGCTTGAAGTCGAACCGCTGGCACCGCGAAAGGATCGTGTCGGGGATCTTGCTCGCCTCGGTGGTCGCGAAGATGAACACCACGTGCGGAGGCGGCTCCTCGAGTGTCTTGAGCAGCGCGTTCCACGCGGCCTTCGACAACATGTGCACTTCGTCGACGAGGTAGATCTTCTTCTGCCCGCGCGTGGGCGCGTACCGCACCGTCTCGCGCAGGTCGCGCACGTCTTCCACCGAGTTGTTCGACGCGCCGTCGATCTCGATCAGATCGGGGCTGTTGCCGTTGCCGATCTCCAGGCACGACGGGCAGGTGCCGCACGGCTTCGCGGTGGGACCCGAGGCGCAGTTGAGCGCGCGCGCAAGAGCCCTGGCGGCCGTGGTCTTTCCCACGCCGCGGGCGCCCGCGAACAGGTACGCGTGGTGGATGCGGTTGGACGCGATCGCGTTCGTGAGGGTGCGGACGACGTGGTCCTGGCCCACGATCTCGTCGAACGTTGCAGGACGGTACTTCCGCGCGATCGCCAGATAGGCCATTTGGGCTCCCCGAGGGGGCTGGTTAACGCGGCGTCGACGGTCGGGGTGGTCGCGGCACGGTATGCGGTCGTGAAGCAAAGGCCGAGATGCTCTTGCAGCGCTCTTCATGCACGACGACCCTCGCGTACGTGATGTGGACGCGCGGCTACGACCTCGCCAGAAACCTGCTCTGGAGCGACGTGAATCCCGCAGGCGACGGGGGATTCGCGTGGGGCGTCTCGGCGTCGGTGGGGCCTCGCGGCGAGATCTACGCGCTCTGCGCCGAAGACACGGACGCCGGGGCGGCGCCGGTGGTCCTGCGCTGGGTTAGTTGCCCACTTCGGACGGAGGATTCATGCGCGCGTCCCTGCTCCTGCTCCCCTACCTGATCGCCTGCGGCCCCGACGAGCGCGTTTTCGTCGGGACGGTTCAAGGCACGGACGCGCAAGTCGGCCTGGTTGTGACGGACGTCAACGTCGTCGCCTACGTGTGCGGCGGCCCGGACACGCGCACGACGCTGACGCGGTGGTTCGCGGGCAGCACCATGCGGTCGTTAGAGGTCAGCCCTTTGGACAGTGGCGTCGGAACTGTGACCGCCGACGACTGGTCCCTGTCGTGGAACGGCGACACGGGCTCCCTGGTCGACCCGGACGGCGTGATTGCGAATTGGGTGCTCGACGATCAAACCGGGAGGGCGGCGCTGTACGAGGGTGACGACTCGGGCTGCCGCGACGGGGCGATCGTGTGGGACGTAGACGGGGAGCCAACGCTTCAGGGCACCTGGGGCTGCTATGGCGGCCCAGCCCCGATGTTGGAGGTCATGCCGGTGGGGACCCTGCAACTAGGAGCGTGTCGAACATAGCGCCATAGTCGGCGGCACTGATCGAGATCGGCCCGTGGGGAAACTGAGCCTCTGAGCCGATGATCACGAGGGCGATCGACGAAGTTGCCGGCGCCTGATCTACTCGGTGTATGAAAACCTACCGCCC
>CANNIZ010000103.1 GCA_947505245.1 Pseudomonadota bacterium
CGCTCGACGACGGCGAGCCCGCGTTCCTCGCAATTCGCGGCCGGTTCGCCTATGGGTGGCTCGCGGGAGAGACCGGGGTCCATCGCGTCAAAGAGGGCGACGGGCATGCGATCGCGCGCGTCCGTGTGGCGCCGTGGACCGATGTACGCGAAGACATCGCGATCGACGAACACAAGGCGCTCAAACGCGAGGGCGTGTTCGGAGGTCGGGTCCGCTCCCGGCTCGTGGCCGGGGGCCTCGTCCTCCAGAACGCCCGCTCCCTCGGCGAGAACCGCGACCTCGTCGGCGAATTGACCGGCTCTTGGCGCCTCGCCCCCACCTCCGACGAGCCGATCCGCCGCCTCGAACCCAAAGGTCCGCTGGTCCACGATCGGCGCGCAGGCGTCACGTGGACCACGAAGGACGCGCTCTCCCCTGCCCGTTTTGACGAGCTCCTCCGGTTGCGAATCGACGGGGCCTGATCCGCCGAGCCGCCTGCCGCGCGTTACCGTGGCGTTGGAGCGTGTTCCATGTCGCTTGTGCTCGCCCTGCTCGTCGCCTGCAAGGCCCCCGAGACCGACACGATCAATGACTCGGACACGGCGGTCGAGACCGACTCCGCAGCGGCCGAGACGACCCTGCGCGTCACGCCCGACGACGCGCTCGCGTTCCAGACCAAGACGCTCGCGCTGTTCCCGCTCGACACGACCTTCTTCGCCGTCCTCTCGGAGACCCCGCTCGAGCCAACGCCGCTCGTGGACGGCGTTTACTCACTTGCCTACACGCCGCCTTCCGACGCGCTCTTCGACGCGCCGTGGGCCACGGGTCTCAAGGTGGCGAGCTACGCGCTGGTCGCCTACGACAATGCACCCGACGCGAACGGCCTGTTCGGGATCACCCGCTTCGACGCGGTCTACCTCCAGGGCGCCGTCCCCGAACCGTACGCCGCGATCGGTCTGCACGAGGGCTGGAACGCGCTCCGCGCGGATGACGAAGGCCCCCCAGACGTGGGCGACCCGCTCGCCCTCACCCTTGAGGCGAACCTCGTGCCTGCCACCGACGCCACCGCGACCGGCACGTGGGACGCGCCCCAAACGACCTTCGTCGCGGCGTTCTCCACCGAAGACGCGACGATCGCCGTCGGCAGCCACACGTCGACCGACCCGTGGGAGGTTACGGCCGCGGGCAATCCGCCTGCGTCGACGTGGTTCAGCACCCCCGACGTGACGGTCGCCGGATTCCGCGTCGGCGCCTACGCCGACGTCGACGCGAGCGGTGATTGGACAACCGGCGACACGATCTCCGCCGTGGCCGTCACCGCCCAGGACGAGCCGGCCTGGCTGTCCTGGGGTGCCCCCGTCGCGAGCGCCCACGAGGCCCACGTCCTCGTCACCCGCGGCGGCTTTCGCGTCGGCTGGAGCGCAGTCAAGGGGACCGAGGGCAGCACCCCCCTCGCACCCGAAGACACGCTTCGCTTCGTTGCCGGAACACCCTGATCCTTCCGCGTAACCGGGGTTATTAAGCCGAACCTTGACGGTCGTCCGGTTTAGGAGTATATTGAGCGTGCTGAGGTCGTGTGCGTCTAGCGCCGCCTCTTCAAGAACACACCCGCTACGTCACCTGTGGTGCCTTAGCGCAACGCTTGCCGTCCCGCCGTCGCCATGCCGCCCAATGCGGCCGCGCCGCTCCCGCGAGGCCCCCGCACCCCGCGGCGGTTCTGCACTCGCTCCGGAGGACCTCGCTCCATGGTCCAAAATCTACGATGAACCCCGCGAACCCCCTTATCGTACAGGGCGACGGGAAAGTGCTGCTCGAAGCACGCCACGCCCAATTCGACCGGGCACGCGACTTCCTCGCCCGCTTCGCAGAGCTCGAGTCGTCCCCCGAGCTGCTCCACACCTACCGCATCACGCCGCTGTCCCTCTGGAACGCCGCATCTTCTGGCGTCACCCGCGACGAGATCGTCACGAAGCTGCGCGCCCTGTCCAAGTTCGACATCCCGGAGGAGGTCGAGACCAAGATCGACGACACGATCGGTCGCTTCGGGCTCGTGCAATTGCACGCGCACCCCGACAACTTGCGAACGGCCTCCGGCCTGCCCGACGCGAAAGGCGAATTCATCCGGGTCGCATTCAAGACCGCGTTCGTCGAAAAGGTCGTGCGCGCCACCAAGACCGGCAAGGAGATGTTGCTGCCGGACGGCAAGCGGTTCTTCAAGATCGCGGCCGGCTTTCGCGGCATCTTCAAGCAGCGCCTGCTGGCCGAGAACTGGCCCGTCGAAGACCTCGTCGGCTTCGTCGAAGGGGAGTCGCTGCCGATGCAGCTGCGGCAGCTGACGGTCGCGGGCAAGCCGTTTGGCCTGCGGGACTACCAGATCGAGTCGGTGAACCGCTGGTACATGGGCGGCAAGGCGTCCGGCGCGCACGGCGTGGTCGTGCTCCCGTGCGGCGCCGGAAAGACCGTCGTGGCGCTCCAAGCCATGGCCACCGTGCAGCAGCACACGCTGGTTCTTTGCAACAACCAGACGGCTGTCACGCAGTGGATCCGCGAGATCCTCGACAAGACGACCCTGCGGGAAGACCAGGTCGGCATGTACACCGGCCAGGAGAAGAACCTCCGCCCGGTCACGGTCGCCACCTATCAGGTGCTCACGTACCGCCGCAGCCGGGACGCCGACTACGAGCATCTGCACCTGTTCCGCGACCAGAATTGGGGCCTGCTCGTGTACGACGAGGTCCACCTGCTGCCCGCGCCCGTGTTCGGCGCCACCGCCGAATTGCAGGGCTGCCGACGCCTCGGCCTCACCGCCACGCTGGTCCGCGAAGACGGCCGCGAAGGCGACGTGTTTTCGCTCGTCGGTCCGAAACGCTACGATCTTCCCTGGCAGGTGCTCGAGAAGAAGGGCTTCGTCGCTGAGGCCCGCTGCTACGAGGTGCGCGTGCCGCTCACCACCGGCGAGCGGCTCCGCTACGAAGAAGCCGCCGAAGGTGAGAAGTTCCGGATCGCGTCCGAAAACCCGATCAAGATCGATATCGTGCGCGAGATCGTCGCCCGCCACCCCGGCGACAACATCCTGATCATCGGCACCTACCTCGACCAGCTGCACGAGATCGCGCGCGACCTCGACGCGCCGCTGCTCACCGGCGAGACGCCCCAGAAGCTGCGCGAGGAGCTGTTCCGCAAGTTCCGCACCGGCGTCATCAAGAAGCTCGTCGTGAGCAAGGTCGCGAACTTCGCGATCGATCTCCCCGACGCGAACGTCGCAATCCAGGTCTCTGGCAGCTTCGGCAGCCGCCAGGAAGAGGCCCAGCGCCTCGGCCGCATCCTGCGCCCCAAGGCCCTCGGGGCGTTCTTCTACACCGTCGTCACGTCCGATTCGAAGGAGCAGGAGTTCGCCATGAAGCGACAGCTGTTCCTGACCGAGCAGGGCTACCGCTATTTCATCGAAGAGAGAGCTGCATAAATGGACGAGGACGTGATCGAGGGCGGAGCCGGCGGGGAAGGTGGCGACGGCGGACGTCGGCGTAAGCGGCGCAGGCGTCGTCGTCGCAGCGGTGGGGCCGAAGACATCGGCATCGCAGTCAGCGCCACCGCCTCCGAATTCGGCGACGACGTCTTCGCTGTCGAAGGCGACACGAACGGCGGCGAGCCCGCCCAGGGCAAGCAGTTCCGTCGGCGCACGAGCGTCGAGATCGTCGGCACCGTCGTCAACGTGCCCTCGTCCGGAAAGAACCCGTCGCGCAAGCGCCCCTCGCGCCAGCGTCGCGGCGTGCCCGGCTCCGTCGCGGCCCGGCGCCGCAAGCTCGAGCGCCCCGACCACACGTCGATGCGCGCGTGGCTCGACAAGATGCCCGAGGTGCTGCTCACGAACCTGTACAAGGGCCTCGGCGGCCAGCCAAACCGCCAGCCGGACAAAGAGCGCGTGCTCGACCTCGCCGTGCGTGCGGTCACGCAACCCGGCCGCCTCGGCACCGCCATGCGCGCGCTGCACGAGCGCGACCGCAAGGTGATGGCCGCGCTGCTTCAAGCCGGTAGCATCGCCCAGAGCGACGAATTCGTGCGCGAGCTCATCCTGTCGTATGCCGGCCACGAGCGCGAATGGAACCGCAGCCTGCAGACGCTCGCAGAGCGCGGGTTCGTGATGGCCGCCGGCGAGAACGCCGATGGTTTCTTCTACGTCGTCCCCGAGGTGCTGGTCGACGGCTTCCTCGCCGACCTCGGTGAAGACCTCCGCCTGCCGAAATTCCAGGCAGCCCCCGGAGGAGCGGGAACCGCGGCCGCGCCCGGCACCGACGACGTGCGCGTGCTCGACCAGGTGGTTTTCTGCCCGCCGCTCGACTTCACCATCACCACGCTCGCGACGTACATCGATCAGCACCGCCCGCGCCTGACGCAGCGGCACGAGCTGCATCGCCACGATCAAGAAGCGATGGACCTGTTCTTCAAGCAGGTGTGGCAGGCGGACAGCGAGCTGTTCTCGTTCCACATCGACTTCCTGATGATGCACCAGCTCGTCGAATTGCGCGGCGACACCCTCACGCTCAACAAAGACGTGATGGACGAGTGGCTGCAGCTCGAGTCCGAAGATCAGCGCGACCTGCTGTTCCGCGCGCTGAACAAGCGATTCCCGCTCGCCGAATGGGTCCTGTGGGCGATTCACGAAGCCGACGGCGCCTGGGTCGCCGAGCGCCCGCTCGTGTCGATGTACCGCCGCTGGAAGCGCGGCGAAGACTGGCGCGAGCGCTTCACGCGCGGCCAGGTCGCTGCAACGCGCAAGGATGAGCGCGAGTCGTTCTCGTTCGCTCCGCTCGTGCGCATCGGCCTGCTGGACATGGGCCAGTGGGGTCAAGAGAAGTTCTACCGGCTGTCGCCGCGCGGTCGCCAGCTGCTCGAGCCGCCCGAAGACGACGGCTTCCGCCAGTTCTACCTCACGCCGTCGTTCGAGATCATGGCGCCGGCGGGCCTCGCTCCCTCGCTGCTGTTCCGCATCGGCGAGATCGCCGAGCTCATGGGCTGCGACCGCGCGAACACCTACAAGATCACCGACACCATGGTCGGGCGCGCGATGGAGCGCGGCTGGCGGCGGGACGACCTGCTCCAGTTCCTGCGCGACAACAGCCAGATCGGCGTGCCCGACAACGTCGAGCAGACGCTCAAGGGCTGGATCGGCCACCGCGGAGACGTCGAGTTCCACGACCTCGTGCTGATGACCGTGCACCGCAGCCAGATCCGCCGCCTCGAAGGCAACCGGCGCATGAAGCCGTACCTGCTGCACCGCTTCGCGCCCGGCATGTACGCCGTTGATCGGCACCGCGTGGCGGACATCGAGTCCGCACTGAAAGAGGCCGGTTTCGACCCCAGCAAGGACCACCGCCGCTACCCGGGCGACCCGACGCAGGCTGGCGCGCGCCAGGCGCTGCACCGCCAGGTGGCCGAAGCCCGCGACGCCGCCGCCGACCCGTTCGTCAAGGCCGCCGCCGTCGCCACCGCCGAGAAGCTCGGCCCCGTGCCCGGCACGCGAATCGCCACCAAGCTGCCCACGGAAGTGCCCGAAGAGCTCGGCCCCCCGCCGGACCCGACCGAGACCGTGCGCGGCGCGCTCGACCGCGCCATGTCGCAAGAGAAGGACGTGGAGATGGTCTACCTCGCGAAGAACAACCAGAAGCTCACGTGCAAGGTGCACCCCGAGCGCTTCGCGTTCAAATCCGACGCGCCGGTTCTGGTAGGCTTGGACCGCGAGGAAGACGAACGGCGCACGTACGTCCTCGATCGCATCGAGAAAGTGAGGGTGCTCGCATGACCGCGATTTCGGCGACGTCGGATCAGGAACAGCCGGGATTCGAAGAGGCGCTGTCGGAGCTCGAGAAGCGCGTGCGGCGCCTCGAAGCCGGCGACGTCCCCTTGGAAGAGGCGCTCCGCCTGTTCGAAGAGGGCGTGAAGCTCGCCGAGACCTGCCACGAGCAGCTCGAAGCCGCCGAAAAGCGCGTCGCTCAGCTCGTGCGCACCCGCACCGGCATCGGTGAAAAGGACCTCGCCGAGGGCAGCTGACGCGCGCTGGTCACGTCAAACCGTGCGACGCTTGCGGCCTTCGATCAAGACGGTCGGGTCACGCGAGCCCACCGCCGAGGCCGGCGTGCGCGTTCGCTGCACGATCGAGGGACCCACAGGCGACTGCGCGGCCAGCGAGTCAATCGTCCGGTATCGCCCTGCGATCGCGTCGCCCGTGTAGTGGGGGACCCACCCGTCGGCGTTGTTGAACATCCGCAACACCGTGAAATCCGGTGTGGGCCCCATGTCGAACCAGTGGCGCACGCCCGCCGGTATGCAGAGGAGGGTGCCCCTCTCGGTGACCAGCAAGAACACGCTGTTCTGCACATGGAACGCGAACATCCCGCCGCCATGCAGGAACAGGCGAGCTTCATCTTCCGTGTGGATGTGTTCCGCGAGGAACATCTCACGCAGGTCGGCCTTTGCGGGATGCTCGGCGTCCACGCCGATGAAGTCGAACGACTGGTACGAGCCCTTCTCCAGGAAGCCTTCGATCAGCCGCCCGTGGAGCATCTCGAGCGTGTGGGGATGGGTGAGGGGATCGGCCATGCCGCTGATCGGCACGCGCTCGAACGTGATCCGGTGTCGTCCGAGATCTTCCCGGATCACCACGGGGTCCCGGGTGATCGTGAACACCGTCGCGTCCGTGTCGTTTGGGAAGCGGTAGAGGGCTAGCGTCAAGGTCCCACCTCCGTACGATTCTCATAATACCACAAGGGGCCGCGGCTCACCCGTGGCGCGGGAACCGCTGCGAGATGGGGTCACCCGTGAAATGGGCGATCCACCCCTCGTCGTTGTTGAAGAACCGGATCGCGCTGAAGTGCGGTGCCGGCCCCATATCGAACCAGTGCTTCATGCCCGCTGGCACGTTGACGAAGTCGTTGCGTTCGACGGTGAGCGCGTACACGCCAGCACCTGCATGAAACGAGAACAGCCCCGACCCTTCCAGCATGAACCGCGCTTCATCTTCCTTGTGCGTGTGCTCTTCAAGGAACATCTCGCGAAGCTCGTCCTTCGCAGGATGGTGCTCATCGACCATGATGATGTCGTGCATCAAGAACCCACGCCGGGCCTTGGTCCGTTCGACAAGGTCGGCGTACAGGATCTCGACGACCTCGGGCGACGACGAGGCGTCGAGGTTCACGTCCGCCGCCCATCGCTCGAGGTGAACGCCAATTCCCGCGAGGAGCGTCTGGATCAGCGGGAACCCGCGGTGGATCATGACGCGCTTCGGGTTGGAGTCGTCCGGAAAGTGATGAAGGATCGTCAAACATCCGCCATGTGACGGATCTTACCCCACGGCCAGGTGGCCGCCATCATGAGCGATGGTCCTTCGATGGGAACCGGCGATCGAAGCTCCATCCCACACGACGCAGTCGACGAGGTCCGCACCGTCCGCGACGCGCGCGCCGTCCCCGAGCACCACGTTCCGCAGCGTCACGTCGCGGCCGAGCTGCACGTCCTTGCCGACCCAGACGGCGCCCTCGACCTTCGCCCCAGCGAGAATTCCGCGGTCACCCTGGCGTGTGAACGGGTCGAGCGGCAGGTCGAGGTCGCCGGCGAGCGCGGCGAGGTTCGCAGCCAGATAGGCCTCCGGGTCGCCGATGTCGAGCCACAGCCCGTCGTGATCGAGGCCGCGCACCTTGCGTTGGGGCACGAGCGCCTTGTAGGCAGTGCGCACGATGCACTGCAAGCCGTCGGGGACGAGGTCGAGCGTGGATCGGTGCATCGCGTGCACGCCGGTGAAGTGCGTGTCGTTCGTGAAGGCGCGCTCGCCGGGCAAGCTGGCGACGGCGGTGAGCCGCACGATGACCCCGTCGGCGTTGGCCGCGACCACGCCGTAGCGGGCCGCATCCACGGCGTGGTGACGCAGCGACATACACGCGCCTCCGTCCGGCACGAACTCGACGAGCTCGCGCAGGTCGACGTCACACAACACGTCCGCGTTCACCACGACGAACCGCTCTGCGAGCCTGTCGCGGACGGCGCGAAGGCCCCCGCCAGTGCCTAGCAGCACGGGCTCGGTGCTGACGGTCACGTGGACGCCCTCGTGTTCACCGGCCCAGCGCTCGACCTGATCGGCCAGCCAGTGCGCGTTCACGATCACGTCGCGAAAGCCGTGTTTTCCGCAGAGCGCGAGCGAGTACGCGAGCATTGGAACGCCGCACACCGGCGCGAGCGGCTTGGGCCGGTGGTCGGTGAGCGGGCGGAGGCGCGTGCCGAGGCCGGCAGCGAGGACGAATGCATCTGCCATGGTGTACCCTTCAGCGGTGAAATCCCGTGTGTTGATCGTAGGCAAGGGCGGCACCTCGTGGGCGGACGAGGCCGTCGCAGACTACGCGAAGCGCGTGCGTCGGTGGGGCGGCATCGAAGAGATCGCCGTTCGCAACGAGACGTTCCGCGGAAACGAGGACGCCGTCCGGCAGGCCGAGGGTGAGCGCGTGCTGGCGCAGGTGGGGCCGCGCGACCGGCTGATCGTGCTCGACGAGCGCGGCGACGAGCTCACCACCACGAGCTGGCGCGCCCTGTTCGACGGCGCTCGCAACGAAGGCGCGCGGCTCGTGTTCGCGATCGGCGGCGCCTACGGGCACGCTCCGGACGTGCGCGCGAGGGCGTACAAGAGCGTGCGCCTGTCGGGGCTGGTCCTCAACCACGAGGTCGCCCGCGTCGTGTTGTACGAGCAGATCTACCGCGTGCTCGCGGCGATTCACGGCGTGCCGTACGCGCATTGACCGCGCCGCGCGGGTCAAGGGCCTCCGATTCCACGGGTCACCGAGTCAATGCCAGCCGAGTCCTGCCGTGGTCGCGCGCCGCAGAATAGACCAGCGATACGATCGGCGTTCGTCCGTTCGCGGTGCTCGCTGCGGACCCCGCCGAAGCCAGATTCGTCGACTTCGGGGGCCCTTGACCGCGAATCGCACGGACTCGGACCGCATTGACGGTGGATACTCCGGACATGGACGAGACCCGCGCGCACCAGGCCACGACCGATCGCCTCGCGCGCATCGTGCTGCTCGCGTGCCTGTACTTCAGCCAGGGCCTGCCGTTCGGGTACTTCACGATCGCCATCCCCGTGATGCTGCGCGCCCACGGCATGTCGCCGGAGGCGATCGGCCTCGCGTCGGTCGTGGCGCTGCCGTGGGCGTTCAAGTTCTTGGGCGCGCCCCTCGTCGACCGCACCCGCGCGTGGGGCCGCCGCGCGTGGATCCTCCCCCTCCAGGCGGGCACCGTCGCGCTCCTGCTCGGGATCAGCGCGATCGAGCCCACGCCCGAGCGGCTGTTCGTGCTCGGCGTGCTCGTGTTCATCAGCAACCTGTTCGCCGCCACCCAGGACATCCCCACCGACGCGCTCGCGATCGATCTGCTCGGCGTCGACGACCGCGGCCTCGGGAACGGCGTGCAGGTCGGCGCGTACCGGTTCGGCATGATCGTGGGCGGTGGCGGACTGCTCGCCGCGTACGACACGATCGGCTGGCGCGGCGCGTGTATCGCGATGGCCGCGATGCTGACGCTCGCAACGCTCCCGGTCGCGCTGTACCGCGAGCCCCCGGCGTCCGCGCACGAGGCGCCCCGGTACGGCGAGGCCCTGAGACGCCTGATCGCCCGGCCCGGCATGGTGCCGTGGTTCGGCCTCCTCGCGCTGTACAAAGCCGGCGAGTCGCTCGGCGGCAGCGTCGTCAAGCTGTGGCTAAAGGACCATGGCTGGGGGCTCGACGACATCGGGCTGCTGCTCGGCCTCGGCGGCTCGGTGTTCGGCATGACCGGCGCGCTGCTCGGCGGGTGGGCTGTGCGTCACCTCGGCCGGCAGCGAGCGCTCGTCGCGTTCGGCGCGTTCCAGGCGCTCGCCGTCGCGCTGTGGGCCGTGCCTGCCACGATGGGCGACGATCGCGCGCTCGTCATCGCCGTGACCGCGATCGAGCACCTGGCGTCGGGAATGGCCACCGCGGCCCTGTTCACCGCGATGATGGACGCGTGTGAGCCGCGCACGGCAGCGTCCGACTACACGCTCCAGGCCTGCGTCGTCGTCACCGCCACGATCGCTGCCGCGATGGCGTCGGGCTTCGTCCTGCACGCGCTCGGGTTCACCGGTCACTTCGTGTTCGCCGGCGTGTTGTGCGCGCTCGCGATGCTGTACGCCGCGGTGCGACCGCCGCCAACCCTGGTCGAAGGCTGACAAGCGGCTCGCGGAATCCGATGTTAGGGTGAAGGGATGGTTCCGAGGCCCCTCGCATTACGTCTCGCGCCGCTCGTCGCCCTCGCTCGGGCGGCGGATGCGGGTGCCTGCAGCCCTGACTTCACCGTCACCTGCAACAGCGCGTGGATCATCACCACCGACACGGTCTCGAGCGCGAACAGCTACCCCGCCTGCTACAACAGCACGAGCTACAACGGCTCTGAGGGCGTACTCGGCTTCACGGCGCCCGCCGGCCAGCACGTGGTCGTCAAGACGTTCGACCAGCAGTCGAACACGGACATCGACCTGTTCGTGCAGGGCGACGACTGCGCTTCGAACAGCACGTGCATCGGCTACTCCAACCTCACCAAGCAGCCGGACCGCGTCGAATTCGTGTCGGACGGTGGCAACTACTACTTCACGGTCGACGACTACAACGACAAGGTCGGCTACGACTTCAAGGTCGTCGTCGGCTGCGAGACGACCTGCGACGTCAGCAAACACGTCCAGTCGAACATCACGTGCAGCACGGACGTCGCCGGCTCGACCACGTCGAGCACCAGCGACGCGCTCGACTTCTACGAGTGCGGCAACCCCTACCCGGACACGCTGCAGACCAACCCCGAGACGATCTACGCGTTCGTCCCTCAGGCCACCGGCAGCGTCACGTTCACGCTCTCGGGGATGACGTCGGATCAGGACCTGTACGTCCTCGAATCGCTGTGCGACCCCAACAAGTGCGTCTCATCGTCCAACGCCTCCAGCACCGCGACGGACTCGGTCACGTTCAACGCGACGAAGGGGCTCACCTACTACATCGTCGTCGAGTCGTTCGCGGGGCCGAGCACGTTCAACCTCGGGTTCACCGACGGGGCCGGCGGCTGCCACGAAGACTGCAACGACACGATCGACAACGACAAGGACAGCTTCGTCGACTGCGCCGACAGCGACTGCGCGGCCGACCCGGTGTGCACGTGCAAGACCACCGACTACTACCCGGACACCGACAAGGACGGCTACGGCAACGCGTCCGCGGCCGCGACTCCGTCGTGCACTCCGCTCGCAGGCTACGTCGCGAACAAGACCGACTGCGACGACAGTGCCGCCTCGATCAGCCCCGTCGGCGTCGAGGTGTGCAACGGCAAGGATGACGACTGCGACGCGGTGATCGACGACGGCGTGCTGCTCACGTTCTACGCGGACGTCGACCTCGACACGTACGGAACCACGAAGGCGACGAAGCAGGCGTGCAGCGCACCCTCCGGCTACGTCGCCGACAACAAGGACTGCGACGACGCCGCAAAGGCCATAAATCCCGCCGCGCTCGAGGTGTGCAACAGCGTCGACGACGACTGCGACGGCTCCACCGACGAGGGCGTTCAGACCACGTACTACCTCGACTTCGACGTCGACACCTACGGCCTGCTCACCTCCACGAAGTCCGGCTGCAGCGCCCCCAGCGGGTACGTCTCAAAGGCCGGCGACTGCGTCGACACGAACAAGGCGATCAACCCCGGCGCCACCGAGGTGTGCAACGGCGTGGACGACGACTGCGACGCGCTCGTCGATGACAAGGACGCGGTCAGCGGCGCGCCCACGTGGTACGCCGACGCAGACGTCGACAAGTACGGAAACACCGGCGCCTCCAAGGCCGCCTGCATCCAGCCGTCCGGCTACGTCGCCGACAACAAGGACTGCAACGACGCCGCGGCCACGATCAACCCCGCCGCAACCGAGGTCTGCAACGGCGTCGACGACAACTGCAACAGCCTGATCGACGACGGCATCGTCACCAAGGTCTGGTACCAGGACAGCGACACGGACAGCTTCGGCGGCGCGACGACGAAGAGCGCGTGCGCCGCTCCGGTGGGCTACGTCGGCACGAGCGGCGACTGCAACGACGGCAACAAGGCCGTGTTCCCCGGGGCGGTCGAGGTCTGCAACACCATCGACGACGACTGCGACGCCGCGATCGATGAAGGCGTCCAGCTCACGTTCTACGCCGACACGGACGCCGACAAGTACGGCAACCCCGCGTCCACGAAGGCCGCCTGCGCGGCGCCCGTCGGGTACGTCGCGAGCAACACCGACTGCGACGACACGCGCGCCACAACGTTCCCCGGCGCGCCTGAGACGTGCAACAGCCGCGACGACGACTGCGACACGCTCGTCGACGACAGCCCCACGGACGGAAAGACCTGGTACGTGGACGCCGACAAGGACGCCCACGGCGGCACGACGTCGAGCCTCGCGTGTGTGCAGCCCGCCGGGTCGGTCGCCAGCAACGACGACTGCAACGACAAGGACAGCACCGTCCACCCCGGCGCCACCGAGATCTGCGACGGCCTCGACAACGACTGCAACACGCTCATCGACGACAACGCAACCGGCACCGGCACGTGGTGGCCCGACGCCGACGGCGACAAGTACGGCTCGAGCACTGGTGTCTCCAAGGCGCAATGCAGCTTGCCCGCCGGCTACGTGAACAACAACCGCGACTGCAACGACACGAAGGCCGCGATCAACCCGCTCGCCACCGAGGTGTGCGACGCGATCGACAACGACTGCGACGCGCTCATCGACGACAAGGACACCGTCACCGGTGCGCCGTCGTGGTACGCGGACTCCGACAAGGACACCTACGGCAACGCGAAGTCCTTCACGAGCGCGTGTGTGCAGCCCATGGGATCCGTCGCGACCGCGACCGACTGCGACGACACGAAGGCGGCCGTCCACCCGACCGCGGTCGAGGTGTGCAACGGCTACGACGACAACTGCGACGCGTCGATCGATGAAGCCGTTACCACGACGTGGTACCTCGACGCCGACAAGGACACGTACGGCTGGGGCTCCACGTCGACCCAGGCGTGCACCCAGCCCGCCGGCTACGTCGCCGGAAAGTCCGATTGCGACGACAAGGACAGCGCCATCCACCCCGGCGCCGGTGAGCGGTGCAACGGACTCGACGACGACTGCGACACCAAGATCGACGACGCCGATCTCGATTCCCCGCCGTCCGACGCCCTCGTCTGGTACCAGGACACCGACGTCGACACGTTCGGAAACGACAAATCCACGCTGCTCCGCTGCTCCGCTCCGCTCGGCTACGCCGACGTCGGCGGCGATTGCGTCGACACGAACAAGATGATCAACCCTGCCGCGCTCGAGGTGTGCAACCTCATCGACGACGACTGCGACACCGTCGTAGACGACAACGCCACCGACGCGAAGGCCTGGTACGCCGACGCGGACGCCGACAAATACGGCAACCCCGCGTCTACCAAGGCCTCCTGTGCGGCCCCGTCGGGCTACGTCGCCGACAAGACCGACTGCGTCGACACGAACGTCGCCATCCACCCAGGCGCCACCGAGAAGTGCAACGGACTGGATGACGACTGCGACGCCCTCGTCGACGAAGCGGACGCGGTCGACGCGGTGACCTGGTTCGACGACGACGACAAGGACCTGTACGGCGACGCGAAGGACACGACGAAGGCGTGCGCGCAGCCCGCTGGCTACGTCGGCGACAACAAGGACTGCGACGACCAGCGCGCTGCGACGAACCCCGCTGCGCCCGAGGTGTGCAACAGCTTCGACGACGACTGCGACGGCGTCATCGACGAACCCGGCGCCACCGGCTCGACCACC
Organism: Pseudomonadota bacterium; assembly: GCA_947505245.1. Lineage (GTDB taxonomy): Bacteria > Myxococcota_A > UBA796 > UBA796 > SYKL01. The sequence goes on from CANNIZ010000103.1 coordinate 13,850, forward strand.
TGGTACGCCGACACGGACAAAGACAGCTACGGCGACGCAAAGTCCAGCGTCCTCGAGTGCACGCAGCGCGCGGGCTACCTCGCCGACGGAACCGATTGCGACGACAAGAGCGGCGCCGTCCACCCCGGCGCGACCGAGATCGCGTACGACGGCATCGACCAGGACTGCGACGGTGCCGACCTCGCCGACGTCGACGGCGACGGCGTCCAGTCGGTGATCGTCGGCGGGACCGACTGCGACGACACCGAGGCGGCAACCCACCCCCTCGCCGTAGAGATCGCCGACGGCGTCGACAACGACTGCGACGGCCGCGTCGACGAAGGCACGGCGTGGTACGACGACGACGGCGACGGCTTCACCGAGGCCGGCGGCGACTGCGACGACAGCGACCGCACCGCCGCGCCCAACGCGACGGAGACGTGCAACGGCATCGACGACGACTGCGACGGCACGATCGACGAGGGCACCGAGTGCTACGACGACGACGGCGACTGCGCGTGCGAGGACGTCGACGCCGACCGCTGCTCGGGCTCGATCGCCGTGTGCGCGACGCTCACGGGTTCGGACTGCGCCGACGGCGACCCTGACGTGAACCCGCTCCACGCCGAGGTCCCCGACAACGGCATCGACGACGACTGCGACGGCTCGGTCGACACGGGCGCCTACGATCCCGACGGCGACGGCTACACCGAGGAAGGCGGCGACTGCGACAACAACGACGCCCACCAGTACCCCGGCGCGCCCGAGGGGCCGGACGGCGTCGACAACGACTGCGACGGCCTGTTCGACGAGGGTACGTCCGCCTACGACGACGACGGCGACGGGTTCTCAGAGAATTTCGGCGACTGCGACGACACGAACCCGGACGTAAACACCGACGCCGACGAGGTGCCTGACAACGGCATCGACGACGACTGTGACGGCCAGATCGACGAAGGCGGCCCGAGCACGGACGACGACGGCGACGGCTTCTCGGAAGACGGCGGGGACTGCGACGACTTCGACGACACCGTGAACCCCGCCGCGACCGAGGTCGAGAACGGCTTCGACGACAACTGCGACGGCCGCGTCGACGAGGGCTTCACCGACAAGGACGGCGACGGCTACACGTCGGACGACTGCGACGACACCGACGGCTGGGCGAACCCGGGCACCCCCGAATTCTGCGGTGACGGCGTCGACAACGACTGCAACGGCGAGATCGACGACGCCTGCGACACCGCTGACCCGACCTTCGAGCCCGAGCACCCGTGCGGCTGCACCACCGGCGGCGCGTTCGGCGGTCTGCTGCCTCTGATCGGCCTGCTCGCCGGTGTCCTGCGCCGCTCCCGGCGTCCGAACGCCCCGTAGGCTTGCGTTTCATGCCCGTCGGGATACGGAACACCCGTCACGCGGATGTGGCGGAATTGGTAGACGCGCTAGCCTCAGGAGCTAGTGAGTAACATCGTGGGGGTTCGAGTCCCCCCATCCGCA
>CANNIZ010000104.1 GCA_947505245.1 Pseudomonadota bacterium
CGTCCTGGCCTACAAGAAGCCCTGACCGGAAGCCGCGACCTCCCGGCCCGACGCGCACATCGTGTATGCTGCGCGCCAAGGAGGCCAGATGAAGCGGTTGGCTGTGGTTCTCGCCGGGCTCGCGTTGTCAGAGCCGGCGTGGGCGCTCGATTACTGGATGTGGGGCGTTGGACCCAAGATCGGCACGACGTTCCTGCCCGGCCGGTATCCGATCAAATTTCCCGGCGTGGTTGGAGATGACGCCGCGATCGACAAGGTCGGCGGTGACTTCATCGCTGGCCTCAACGCCACCTACTACGCGTCGTCCGCAACCCGCCTCGGCGTCGATGCCGGCTTCGACCTCGGTAGCGGCTTCTTCGGCGCGAACGTGATGCTCGAGTACAACTGGGTCAAGCAGTCATCGGCGCTCGACTTCCTGCTCGGCGTCGAGGCCGGCGCAGGCACCATGGTGTTCAACGGCGTCGATCCCGCAAAGCTCCGCGTCAACACGTTCCCGATCCGGGGAGAGACCGGCCTCGTCGTGCGCGACAACTCGCGCGCCTACCAGGGCTCCTTGTACGCGCAGTTCGACATCCCCTCGCGCCAGATCTACACGCCGCCGGTGGGAGACGTCATCGATGGCGGGGTCGGGATCGGCCTGTACCTCTCCGCAGGCGTCGAGCTCACGTTGATGTTCGGCGACTTCACGCCACCGCGGCCGAAGGGCGGCGCGGGCGCGGGCGCGGGCGGCGGCTGAGGTTCTGGTTGACCGTCGAAATAGCATTCAGGTAATGTGACGAATCGAAACGGGGGCCCCATGCGACTTGTAAGCGCCGTATTTTTCGTTGGACTCATGACCGCGTGCCGGCACAAACCCGAAGACACCGCCGAAACCGGCACGATCGCCGACACGGACACGGACGCGGACACCGACTCGGATACGGATGCGGACACCGATGCGGACACCGACGCAGACACGGATGCGGACACCGACGCAGACACGGATGCGGACACCGACGCAGACGCGCCCGTATCGTCCTTCGGAGTGCCCACCAACGGCGGCGGCGACGCGACCGGCGGCGGCTACGCAGTGACGGCCGCGGTCGGTGCACCGCAGTCCGGCACGGCGAGCGGCGGCGGCTACAAGGTGACGCTCGGCCCTGTCCTGCCCCGCTAATTCTGTTCTTTTCAAAATTCCGACACTTCTTGGGGGAACCATGAACCATCGCACCGCCATTCCGGCCCTGATCGCGCTATTCGCGCCGCTCGCCGCTGAGGCCGCCGCGCCGTCCTTGATCCCCGTCACCGGGTACCTCACGGATGCGAACGGGCTCCCGATCGACGGTGCGGTGGACATCGAATTCAAGATCTACCGCACCGCGACGGGCCCCACAGCCCAGTGGAACAACAACAACCAGGGCCCGATGTCGGTCGACGTGTTCGACGGGCAGTTCACCGCGTACCTCGGTTCGGACGGTGCGCTCGACCTCGGGCTGTTCCGTGACAACACCGGGCTGTACCTCGGCATGGCCGTGGACGGCGGCGCCGAGATGTTGCCCCGGTTCGAGATCGGCTCGGCGCCTTTCGCCGGGTACGCGAAGTACTGCGATGACGCCAACACCGTTGGTGGCACCGACGTGTCGCAGCTCCGCATGGCGGCCGACCCCATCCCGTGGTCCGATCTCGACCCGACCACGATTCCCGCCGGCGTTACGTACTCCGCGGGTACCGGCATCGGAATCTCCGGCACCACCATCAGCGCAAACAACGTCCCGTGGTCGGCGCTCAACGCGACGTCAATCCCCGCCGGCCTGAGCGATGGTGACGACGTCGGTCCGACCTACTCCGCTGGCCTGGGCATCGGAATCTCCGGCACCACCATCAGCGCCGACAAGCCCGCGATTGAAGGTTGGGCACGGTTTGTGGCGTTCGACACCCAGGGCGAACTCACGACGGCCCTGAACTCGGTGTACATGGCCAAGCAAACCTGCGCCGCGAATCAGGTCTTGATGTCGGATGGCTCGGGCACTTGGTCCTGCACGGACAGCAGCGCGCTGCCGCTGTCTGAGGCCGTCATCGATGGCTTCCTCGCGAACAACCTGCTGGCGTACGCCACCACGGCGAGCGTCACCACGCTCACCGGGCGCGTGGCAACGGCCGAGTCGAGCATTGGCACGCTGACCACGCAAATTGGCACGGCCAACACGAACATCACGACCCTTCAGACCCAGATCGGCGGCCTTGGAACGAATCCGGGAAACATGATCGGTCAATACGAGTTCGATGAGGGCACCGGCGCTACGAGCTTCGCCGACACGTCCGGGCTTTCGAACACGCTCGCGGCAACCTCAGGCGGAGTAAGCCCCAACAGCGGCATCTCCCACTCCGGAAAGTCCGTTGGGTTTGCCGCCGTCGAGGGGATCTACGCCGCAGCGGGCAACAAGATCGCCGACAGCGACCAGATCTGGCCTGAGATGTGGATGTACACCGGCAATCCGGGAGGCACCTACACGCTGCTCGAGAAGCAGGGTGCCTACAAGCTGCGCCTTGCGTCCAACGTCATCACCTGGACGGTCACCACCACCGGTGGAACGTGCACGGTCACCCACAGCCTTCCGATCGTGATCAACACCTGGACGCACGTTTCGGCCTGGTACGACGGACTCAACGTTTCAATCGCCATCAATGGCGCACCGCAGACGGCGACCTGCACCACAGGCCGCATTGCGCCAACCTACGGTGGCGTCATGACCATCGGCGGGATCAAGACCGGGGCCAACTGGTCCGAAGTCTTCAGCGGCTACATTGACGAGGTCCGCATCCGCCCGACGGCCCCGTTCAGCGGATCCTCGTACTACAACCGCGCTGTGGGCGGTGTCGTCTCCGAAGCGGCAAACAAGCGCATCCACAAGTTCACGGAGACGGGGACTTTCACCACGTACGTTCCGCTGGTCGTCGACGCGCTCGTCGTGGGCGGTGGCGGCGCCGGCGGCCAGCACAGCACCACGAACGGCAACGGCGGTGGTGGCGCGGGCGGCTACATTTACCAAACCTCCTACCTTGTCGCGCCCGGCACGTACCAAGTCACCGTCGGCGCGGGCGGCGGTGCCGCGAAATACATGTCCTGGGGTACTACCCTCTCCAAGGTTGGCAGCAACGGCGGAAACTCGACCTTCTCAACCCTTACGGCGATCGGCGGCGGTGGTGGCGGCGCGCAGAGCACGGGCAACGGCATGAGCGGCGGTAGTGGCGGCGGCGGCGCTTCCACCAGCAACCCGACCCCTGGCAATGGTACCGTTGGTCAGGGCAACGCCGGCGGCCTGGGGAACTACTCTTGGACGGGCGGTGGCGGTGGCGGTGCCGGCGGACCGGGTATCGCTGGAGGAGTCTGTGGCGGCTGCGCGCCGAGCGGCAATGGCGGCCCGGGCCTGTCGAACTCGATCAGCGGTGTGTTGACGTACTACGCAGGCGGCGGCGGCGGCGGCGGCAACAGTTCGGAGCGCGCGGGCGACGGGTACGACGGCGGCGGCCGCGGCTACGGCACGACTACCCAGTATAACTACCAGTACGAGCCGGTCGAGATCAACGCCACCACGCACGGCAGCGGCACCGTGGATGCCATCCCCAACACGGGCGGCGGCGGCGGCGCTGGCAGCTACTGGAACAACAACAGGGCCGGCAACGGCGGTTCGGGAATCGTGATCATCCGATACCCGATCTAGCCGAGTCTGCGTAGCGGCGTCTGAGGCCATTGTCCGCATAGGGGCAATGGCCTCAGGCGTTTGGACGCTCTACATTCTCGTGTTGTAGTATTCCCCGCGGAGCATCAGGTTGAATGAGATTCCAACCCGGTCCCGGGCTGTTGTGTTGATGTCGACGGAGTGATTCAGCCAGGCTGGAAACATGATGAGTGTGTCCTTCTTCACGGGGCGCCGGAACGAGCCCTGGTTGAACACGTTGTACTCCTGCTTCTTTGGGTCCAGCATCGTCTCCGTCGGGCGCCAGAACGTGACGGGTGGAAACCCGTCATCGTCGTTCAGGTAGAACACACCGCTGAACACGTTGTTGTGGTGGATGTGCGCGGGAAAGAAGCAGCCAGGCTTCTGGATGTTTCCCCACATCGACGTAATCTCTACGACATAGTTCGGAGAGTACCGATACACATTCTGGGCGATCGAGCGCGCAATTTCGAAGATCTCTCGACACAGCGGCGCCAGCTTCTCGTCGCGATTCAGGTCATAGCGCGATTGAACCACCATTCCGTGCTCGAACTTGCCGGGCGTGTCGCTGCAGCACTTACGAATGTACGGCTCAAGGTCGCAGGCGTCGGTAATGCCGTTGAGTTCACAGACAAAGATGGGCGTCTGGAAAATCGGGTGGACCTCAAGCATTTCGTCTGTTCCTCAAAACCGAGTTTTCGACCAGGGTAACCGTGCGTTCAGCGCGACACGCCATAAACGACGAACACGGCGCCATCCTCTTGAGAGGCCAAGATCGTCGGCAGGCCAATCACGATGTCCGCGACCCCGTCCCCGTTGAACTCTCCCGACGCGGTTTGTAAGGCATTGCCCATCGCGGCGGGAACGCCGAACGACACGAACCCAGACTGAATTGGCACGCTCCCGCCAGCCACGAGGGCCTGTCCGCTTACGACGTGCATCGTGCTCGCCACAGCGGCCGCCGTCGGGATTGTCAAGACATCCGACAGGCCGTCGGAGTTCATGTCACCAACGAAAACCCCACTCGCGAGGTTGTCCCCCGATACCGTCGTCAGATTGCCGTCGGCCATGGAAGGCGTCACGGCCGTCGTAAATGGTTGGCCCAGATAGCAATAAAGCTGACCGAAGCCCCCCGCCCCATTGTCGCCCACAAGGGCTTCCGGCATGAGATCGCCGTCGATGTCGGCGGAGTCGAATCCCGACGGGTTCACGAATCCGGAGAACGTCGAGGACGCCACGGATGTCTGCACAACGGGCCCAAGATAAACGTTGCCCGGCGTCGTTGTCGAAATCAGGTCGTCGATTCCGTCCCCGTTGACCTCCCGAACCATCCACTTGTCGCCCAGAAGGGTGAGGGACGCCGTTGCGAGGTCGCGGGCGCCCGCGAACGGCCCATCGTAGGCCCCCGCCGAAGGACGGGTTAGCACCAAGTCCGCCGCCGCAGATCCCCGGAAGTTGCCGCAGGCGATGTTCACCAGCCCATCCGTTGCCCCGGGGTCGGTGATCGTGGTCGGCGACTCGATCGGTGTCCCTGCAGCGACCACGCCGTTGTAGATCGCGTACGTGACGCGACGGCTCACATTCGTCGTCGCCCACCCGACAACGAGGTCGTCTTTTCCGTCGCCGGACGTGTCTGCGATGCACAACGCGCGCGGGTTCGAAAGCGCATTCGTCGCGACGAGCGACACATCAGGGGTCCCCTCCAGGTCAAACCCCGTACCGCCGAACCACACGTCCACCCGCCCCTCGACGGTGGGCGACGTACCCTCGGTCGCGACGACAAGATCATCCACCCCGTCCGCGTTCAAATCGCCGACGGCCAGCGCGACCCCGAAGTGATCGTTGGCGTCCACGCCGTACCGCACCTGATCCGCACCCGTGACGAGGTCGATCGAGCCCGACAGGACGCACTGGTTGGGCGTGCCGTCGCAGTCGTTGTCGAGCCCGTCGTTGCACAGCTCGGTCTCCCCGTCGTTCACGGTCGCGTGGAGATCGTCGCAGTCGGACTTGCCCGCCGGCACAAACGCGAGCGGCTGCACACAGGCCGTCGCCACGGCCGTGGAGTCGCCGTACCCGTCTCCGTCCACGTCCGCCCAGAACACCTCCTCGTCGGCGGCGCCCGCCTCGTCGACGCCATCGACACAGTCGTCGTCGACGTCGTTGCAGACCTCGATCGCGTCGGGGTTCACCGCGTCGTGGGTGTCGTCGCAGTCGCCGGCGATCGCTGCGTACCCGACCGGAAGCGCGCACGCGATGGTGGTCTTTGCGTCGTCGCCGAACAGGTCGCCGTCACCGTCGACGTAGAACTCGGTGCCGACGCCATCGTCCGTGGTGCCGTTGCAGTCGTTGTCCTTGCCGTCGCACGCCTCGGGCGCGCCCGGATAGCTCGTCGCGTCATTGTCGTCGCAATCCCAAGGCTCCTCGCCGCCCCAGTCCACCGCGAACGGGGTGTAGAAACCGTCGAGGTCGTCGTCGAACAGGGCGAGCTTCTCGTCCTTGGAAAGGCACCCACCGAGCGCAACGACGAGGATCAACGAGCGCGACATGACATCCCCCTCGCCCCTGCTAACCCGACCGCGAGCCGTGTTATGGTGGCGCCCCCGGAGGCCGCGTGAAGCTGCAGGTTCGCCACGTTTTCGACTGCACCCCCGACGAGTTCTGGACCCTGTTCTGGGATCCGGCGTACGACGTGGCCCTCCAAGCCAAGAACGGAAACGAAGTCAAACGAGAGCTCCTCGAGGAGCGGAACGTCGATGGCAAGCGGCACCTGCGCTACCGGTTCACCCCCAAGAAGACGCTGCCCGCGCCGGTGGCGGCCCTCGCCGGCACGGATCGGCTGATCTACGAGCAGGACAACATGTTCGATCGCGCGTCCGGGCTGCTCACGTGGAAGGTCCGCCCCGCCGTCGTGCCCGACAAGGTCACGGCGGAGGGTACGTTCCGCGTGGCGGCGCTCGCGAGCGGCGGCTGCGAGCGCCTGGTGGACGGAAAGATCGAGGTGCGGGTCCCGTTCTTCGGCGGGAAGATCGAAGAGGCGATCGTGAACGACGTGAAGGGCGCCTACGAGGTCGCCACCACCGTGATGTACGATCTGATCAAGGCGAACAAGGCCAAGCATTGATCGGGTTTTTCGACGCAGCCCGCGCCGAAGACATCCCGCGCGATCTCCCGGGCGACGTGATGCCGCGCCGGGCGTGGGACGAGCAGTCGCTGCACCTCTCAGTGACGATCGATCCGCGCGTACGAGCGGTGAGCGGGACCGCAACGCACGTGATCACAGCGCTCGGGGCGGCTGATTCGTACGTGCGCTTCAACGCCGTCGCGCTCACGATCGACGGGATCACCGTGGACGGCACGCCGATAGCCACCTGGCGGACGGCCGACGAATGGATCGACGTGCCCGTCGCGGGCGCTTCAACGTCGCATACCGTCGCGATCACCTGGCACGCCGAGCCCCAGCTCGGGCTGCAGTTCCGCGGTCCGCCGGGGGACGCGATCGTCGAGGCCTGGTCGCAAGGTGAGGACACCGACAATCGTTACTGGTACCCGTCGTGGGACTACCCGAACGACCGGTTCTCGTACACCGCCGACGTCACCGCTCCCGCCGCGCTCGTCGCGATCACCAACGGGCGCGAGACGGCGCGCGAGACGCTCGCGAACGGACTCGTACGGTGGTCGTACGCGCTTGACGGCACGCTGACGAACTACCTCGTCGCGGTCGCGGTCGGCGACTACGCCGTGTACAAGGACGCGGGCGAGGTGCCGTTCGAGTACGTCGCCCCGAGAAACCTTCCCGAAGCTGATGTGCGAAGGACGCTCGGGCTCGTGAAAGGGCCGCTCGCCTGGTACGGCGAGATGTTCGGCGTGCGCTACCCGTGGGCGCTGAATCGTCAGGTGCTCACGCAGCGCTTCCTGTACGTCGCGATGGAGAACCCGGCGATCACCACGTTCGACGTCGGCGTCCTGCTCGACGATGACGTCGATCGCGGAACGTTCACCGAGAACGGCGTCGCCCACGAGCTCGCCCACCACTGGTTTGGCGACTGGCTCACCTGCTACGGCTGGCGCGAGTTGTGGCTCAACGAGGGCTTCGCCGAGTATTGGGCGTCGCGCTGGCTGCAGCACCGGTACGGCGACGAGGAGTTCGCGGCGAGCGTGCGCGACTGGCAGAAGAACGCGCTCGAGGACCCCTACCCGCTCGCGCCGAACGCGACGACGATCGTGGACGGCCGCGAGAACGGCTCGGTCTACGACAAAGGCGCGATGGTGCTGCACCTGCTCGCGACGTACCTCGGCGACGACGTGTTCCTTCAGGGGCTGCGCACGTACACCCACGACAACGCCGAACGATTCGTCGAGACCTCCGATCTTCGCCGCGCGATGGAGGACGCCTCCGGAGAGCACCTGGGCTGGCTGTTCGACGAGTACGTCTCGGGCGGAGGTGCGCCGACCATCAAGGTGACGAGCGAGTGGACGGACGGCACGCTCACGGTGACGTTGCGAGAAGACGCAGACGGGACGCCGTTCACCGTGCCCGTCGACGTGGAGATCGGGGGGCCGGAGGTGCGCGTGCGCCGCGTGTTGGTCGGACCCGGCGAGACGAAGCTCGTGCTCGACGCGGCGACGCCGCCCGACTGGGTGATCGCCGACCCGCAGTGCGCGGTGATCGCTGCATGGACCCAAAAACAGCCGACCGAAGCGTGGATCGCTGCCCTCGAGCGCTCCCCTTCGGCCTGCGCGCGGTACGTCGCGGCCGAGCACCTCGGCGAGGCGAGCCCTGACGCCGACGCGCTCGACGCCCTGGTGAAGCTCGGTCAGGACACGAAACACCAGGCACCGATGCGCGCCGCCGCCATCGACGCGCTCGGCAAACACGGTCTGCCGGCCATCGCCGCACTCACTGCGTTCGCGAAAGACCCGGACGTCCGCGTGCGGCAAGCGGCGTTTCGTGGGCTTGGCGCCGCTGGATCGGGCGAGGTGATCGCGACGGCCTTCGCGCGCGAGGGCGACCCCCAAGTGCGCGCGACCGCGCTCCGCGCGTGGAGCACTGCGACGCCAGCAGACGCCTTGCCGCGAGCACGAAAGAGCCTCGCCGACGTCAAGCTCGGACGCTGGGAGCGCGCTGCTGCCGCCGAGATCGTGGGCGCCCACGGCGACGCCACCGACGTGCCGAGGCTCACGGCCGCCCTCGCAGACGGCGCCCCGAAGAATGTTCGAGACAGCGCAGGCGACGCGCTCGTCGAGCTTGTCGGTCGCGTCGACACCGACAAGGCCCGTCGGGACGCAGTCACCGCGATCACGCCCCTGCTCGACGACCCGTTCGTGTGGGCGAGGTACTCCGCCGCCGATTGGCTCGGCACCCTCGGCGACGACGGAGCGCTGCCGGCCCTGGAGGCGAGCGAGGCCACTTGCGCCATCCCCTCGCTGCGCGACACGATCCGCGACGCGCAGGCGTTGATTCGCAGCGGCGCGGATGACATGCAACCCGCCGATCCAACCGACGTGAAGCGGCTCGAGCAGCGACTGTCTGACGTCGAACGGCGGATCGACCACGTCGAATCCTGGCGCTGACGTAGGATCGCCCGGCTTGGAATCGGCCCCCCTCCCCACTGTTGCTACCCAGGGACGCTTCGAACTGAAGCGTTCGCTCGGTCATGGCGGCTTCGGCGCCGTGTACGCGGCCTGGGACTCCGTGCGCGGAGTCGAGGTGGCGCTCAAGATCCTGACCCGGGCGAGCCCCGAAGGCATGCTCCGGTTCAAACAGGAGTTCCGCGCGCTCTCCGGCCTGTCCCACAAGAACCTCGTCGTGTTGTACGATCTTTTTGCGGACGTCGAACCTTGGTTCTACACAATGGAACTGGTAGACGGCGAATCGCTGCTCGGCGACCCGTCCGCGAGCGTCTCGTCGATGGCCTACGCCGTCGAGGCGACCTACGAATTCGCGGCCAACACGGCGCCGCCCGCGGCGGTCCGGGTCGCGGGTCCGCATGGCTCGGTGCCACACTCGACCAAGCTCGACCGCGACCTCGTGCGGCCGTTGTTTCGTCAGCTCGCGGAAGGATTGCTGGCGCTGCACCGCGAGGGGCGAATCCATCGCGACGTGAAGCCCTCGAACGTGATGGTCACCCACGATGGCCGCGTCGTAATCCTCGACTTCGGGCTCGTCGCCATCGCGGATCAGGTCGACGTGATGCGGGCAGGAACGCCCGACTACGTCGCCCCCGAGCAGATCGGCGGCGGTGCACGCGTCGAATCGGACTGGTACAGCTTTGGCGTGATGCTCTACCTCGCACTGACCGGGGTCCTCCCGTTTGGCGGAGCGCCGCTCGAGGTCCTCACCGCGCGCCGCGCGTACGATGGCCCTGACCCCCGCGAGCGAGAACCCGACGTCCCCGCCGACCTCGCAGACCTCGCCCGCGACCTGATGAAGCGCAACCCCGACGAGCGCCCCGCAGGCGATCAGGTACTGTCGCGCCTCGGAGGCGCACCCCGAATCGTGCGCTCGGCCGCGTTCGTGGGCCGCCGTCCGGAGCGCGAGGCGATCCTCGAAGCGGTGCGCGCAGAGGACACGGTATTGACGCTCGTCAGCGGCCCTTCCGGCATCGGGAAGTCCGCGACCGTTCATCGCGCGCTCGCCGACCTTCACGACGCGGCCCCCCCCTCGCTCGTCCTGCAGGGCCGATGTCACGAGCGAGAGAACGTGCCGTTCCGCGCGCTCGACGGGCTCATCGACGCGCTCACTCGCCACCTGCGCACCATCCCCGAGGCGGACCTCTACGAGGGCATGCCGGACCACGTCGGCGCGCTCGTCCGGCTGTTCCCCGTGCTGCGCCAGGTGCCGCCGTATGCCGCCGCCGCAATCGCCCAGGCCGAGACACCCGACCCGCGCGAGTCCCGTCGCCTCGCGACGCGCGCGCTCCGCGAGCTGCTCGAACACCTCGGTACCGCTCAGCGCCTGGTGCTCGTGATCGACGACGCGCAGTGGGGTGATGCCGATAGCGCCTCGGTGTTGATGGAGCTGATGCGGCCCCCGCGCCCGCCGCGGATCTGTCTGATCGCCTGTTTTCGGGACTCCGAATCGGCCGGGCCGGTCCCCCTCGCGCTCGAGCTGTTGCGCAAGGAGCCCGGGATCCGCGGCGTCCACGTCGTGATGGGGCCGCTCCCGGACGCCGACGCGCGCGCGATCGCCCAACAGATCTGTGGCGACGACGACGCGCTCGTGACCGCCGCCGTGCGCGAGGCTCAGGGCCTTCCCCTGTTCCTGGACGGGCTCGCTCGGGCAGGAGGCACCACCACCTCTCTCGCAGCCGCCATCGCGGCTCAGATCGACGGCCTCGCGCCTGGTGCCCGCACGTTGATCGAGGTCCTCGCCGTGGGCGGGCGGCCGCTCACCCGCGCTCAGCTCCGCCTCACCGCGCGGATCGGCGCGGCTTTCGAGAGCTCGCTCGCGGCGCTCGAGGCGGGGCGACTCGCGCACGCTCGAGGCGTCGCAGATCGCGATCTTGTCGAGCCGTGGCACGACCGCGTGCGCGATACCGTCGCCGAGTCGATCTCCGACGAGATCACCGCTGACTACCACCGGAGGCTCGCAGAGGCCGTTCGAATCACGCGCGATCCTGACCTCGCCCACCTCGTCCTGCACCTTCGCGAGGCGGGCGAGGAAGACGCTGCCGCCCTGATCGCCGTCGATGCCGGCGACCAGGCGATGGACGCGATGGCGATCGATCACGCCCTCCAGATGTACGAACAGGCGCTCGATCTCGGCGCCGATCCCGCGTTGGTTCGCCCAAAGCTCGCGCGTGCCCTGACCAGCGCCGGCCGGGTCGCCGACGCGGGCGCCGCCTGGATTGCGGCGGCGGTGGCAGCTCCGTCCGAGCGTATCGGCGCGCTGCGACGTGAAGCGGCCGCCTCGTGGCTCTATGCGGGCCACGTCGCGCAAGGCCTCCCCGAGCTGATCTCCGTGCTCTCCGCGCTCCATCTTGGCTACCCGAGCACCCAGTTCGGCGCGATGCTGATGCCAGCCTACGAGCGCTTTCGCCTCGACCTCCGCGGCCTCGCAACCGCCCCTCGCAGCGAAGGCGACATCGACCCTCGCCAGCTCGAGCGCGTCGACGCATGCTGGGCCGCCTCCACAGGGTTGTCCGTCGTTGACGCGGCGCGCGGCGCGGGTTTCCAGGCGAAACACGTGCGCCTGGCCCTCGACGCCGGAGAGCCCCGCCGCGTCGCGCTCGGGCTGTGTATGGAAGCCACCTACGGCAGCACGCGGGGCCGCCCCGACCGCGATCGGTCCCAGGAGCTCCTCGCGCGAGCGCGCGCGATCGCGCGGTGGCGATGGGACGACACGCACCTCGATGCGGTCCTGCAATTGTCCGAGGGTCTCGCGCTGTACTTCTCGGGTCGATTTACCGCGTCGGTCCCCCTCCTCGCTCGCGCTGAAGCCCTGCTGCGGGAGCGCTGCACCGGAGTGGCCTGGGAATTGAATACGGCCCGGATCTTCCAAGCGGACGCGGCGCGCTGGGCGGGAGAATACATGCGCGTGGAGCGCCTCCTCCAGCGATCCGGGCGGGAAGCCGAGCAGGGCGGCAATCGTCACCTCGCTAAGTACGTGGCGTCGGCGCGGGCAGCGACGCTCGATCCCGCGCGCGACGACCCGGCTCGAGGCCGTGAGGGCCTCGCCGAAGCGTTCCGGGGCGACGCCGACACCTCCGCCGTTCAACGGTTCTGGCGATGGAACGCCGAGATCGAGCTCGACCTGTACGAGCGTCGCGCAGAACCCGCGCTCGCCCGCCTGCGTTCGGAGTGGCCGGCGTTCGTTGCCTCGTTGCTGCCTCGGGTCGCGGTCGTCCGCGTCGCAGCGCTCCACCAACGCGCGCGCGTGCGGCTCGCAGCCGCCGCACACCGAAAGGGGCTCTCGCGGGCAGCACTCCTCGCCCTCGCGCGCCTGGACGCGAGGAGCCTCGCGGGCATTCCGGTTGACAGTGGAGCGGGGTTCGCCGCCCAAACGCGCGCGGGGATCGCTCTGTTGGAAGGCGACCCGTCGTCCGCCGTCACGTGGCTCGAGCGGGCCGAGCGCACCAGCCGCACCGCCGAAGGGCCGATCTGGGCGAGCGCCCAGGCACGAACCCGCGGCGAAATCATCGGCGGGGACGCCGGCCGAGCGATCGTCGCCGAGTCAGACGCGGCACTCACCAGCCGGGGAGTCGTTGTGCCCGAACGGTTCGCGCGGATGCTCGTCCCTCACGCGTGACGCGCCGCGACACATTCGCCCGATCTGGCAAATCGTCGATCGACCCGTGCTGGCCGACGACTTCATGACTCCAAGCGGTACGTCCACGACATCGATGTCGCGACCGCGTCCAAGACCCCGGACAGCAACGCTCGGAGATCCCGCATTTAGCGAGCGAAACGGCCGTGGCACGCCGTGTGCTTTGTACCCAATCGTCAGGCTGGGCAAGTCCGTGCCCCTGTCGCCCAGCCGGACATGAGGGGCGGTGTAGGGAATGGTCCTTACACCGTCCCTTTAACGTTTGCGTTCGGCGACCCCGTTCCGACATGCCCGGCGGGATAGGTCGGCCCTGGTGCAAAACCGACTGCCCGCCGTGCTTCGCCTCGCCGCCCTGGCCGCCCTCGTCACCGCGACGACGACGCTGGGCTCGACGCCCGCACGTGGCGCATCGCTCAGCGACCTGCTGACGCTCGGCCTCGCGGGGACGCTCGCACACGCCCTGCTCATGTCTCCCTGCCTCGCGGTTCGCGACGCGCAGAGCGCTGCGCGCACCGTCACCGCGCCGGCGTTGCTGCTGATCGCGGTTCCGCTGCTGCGGTCCGGCACGCTCGTAAACGAACGTGCAGCGACCCTCGGGTTGCTCGTCGTCGCCGCGCTCCTCGCTGCCCTGCTCGCGCCTTGGGTCGCGCGAATCCCCACGGCAGCGATCGCGACGCTCGCGGCGCTGATCTGCAGCTCCACGATCGCGCGGCACGTGGCGCCGACGACCCACGCCGCATCACCGGCCACGGGGCCCGACGTCTTCCTCGTCACGATCGACACGCTCCGCGCGGATCATGTCGGCGCGTACGGGGCCCCGCTCGGCCGCACCCGCACCCTCGACGCGCTCGCCGACGACGGCGCCCGGTTCGCCAAGGCGTTCGCGACCGCGCCGCTCACCGGGCCCTCCCACACCGCGCTTTTGACGGGACGCTGGCCCCTCGCCACCGGCGTGGTCGCGAATGGCACCCCGATCGCGGATCATCCCGAGACGCTCGCGCGCGTGTTCGCCGGTGCGGGCTACACCACCGGGGCGTTCGTCGGGGCGTTTCCGGTGTCAGCGCGGTTCGGTTTTGGTCAAGGTTTTGACGTCTTCGACGACGACTTCGGCGCGGTTCCCGGGGTGCACGAGCTCGCAGCCGTGCAGCTGTTCGACCTGCTCCGTCCAGCCAACATGCCCCGCGAGCGCCGCGCGGATCGCGTGCTCGACGCCACGTTGGCGTTCATCGACACCACCCCGGGACCGTTGTTCACGTGGGTACACCTGTTCGATCCCCACGCTCCCTACGACGCTCCCGGCACAACCCCTCCCCCCTACGAAGGTGACTGGCGAGCCGCAGCGGCCGACCACCCCGCGACGTACCGCGCCGCCTACGTCGCCGAGGTCACGTACGTGGACCATGAGCTCGTCCGCCTGGTCCACGCGATCGAGCAGCGGGGACGCCCCGCGTACCTCGTCGTCCTCTCGGACCACGGCGAGTCGCTCGGCGAGCACGGTGTATTCTTCGATCATGGCGACGACCTGTTCGATCCGTCGCTGCAGGTCCCGTGGATCGTACGCGGCCCGGGCATCGCGCCCGGCACCGTCGTGCGGGCCCAGGTGAGCACCGTCGATCTTGCGCCCACCGTGCTCGCCCTCGCAGGCGTCGCCGACCCGTTCGAACGCGACGGTCGCTCGCGGGCGCCCGAACTGCTCGGAGCTACCGGCGAGGACGGCGACGTGCTCGCCACGACGCTCGGCGGTCGGCACCGCGATCCGCCTCTTGATCATGCGCTGCGCCGCACTGAAGCGAAATGCTATTTGCGACATGGCGCCGCACCCGTGTTGTACGACCTCGTCGCCGATCCGACGGAATCGACCGACGCGACCGGGACGCGGCCGGACCTCGCGCGAACCGTGTGCGGGGCCCTCGCAAGTGCAGCGCGCGGCGCGGCCGGACTGCCGGCTGCGTCGGATGCCGACGTCGATCAGGCGCTGCGCGCGCTCGGATACCTGCAATGAAGGCCGTCTTGACGAGCGCTGCGGCTGCCGCCCTGGTGTGCGCCCTCGAGGGACTGCTGCTCGCGTTCCTCTCCCGTGTGCCCGGAGGCGCGCTCGACGCGGTGTTCGTGGCGGGTGCAGACGCTGTCGTCGGCGCCGTTCTCGGCGCGCTCATCGGCGCGCTCGTCGGTCGTTTCTCGGCGCGCAGCGACGTCGTCGCAGGCCTAAGCGTCGCGTCGACCAGC
>CANNIZ010000105.1 GCA_947505245.1 Pseudomonadota bacterium
CGCAGCATATTCGAGGTCCCATCGCCCCTCGTTCACGGGCAAGTAGTTCACGGTCACCTCCCTGGTTTCAGGAGGTCACGTATTCAACAGTCCCGGCGCTCGCGGCTGGGGTTGCGACGGTGCTTACGTAGCAGAGCCCGAACCGTGAACGCTCACCTCGTCGGAGCGGCCGTCCACGCGAGAGACACCCTCGAATCGGACGGCATCACGTTTCCGCAGTCCGACGCGGAGATCGAGGCCTTCAACAAGCGCGAGCGCGAACGCCTACGCGAGCTGCTCGCGCTCGACGCGGAAGCAGCCCCACAACCCGCTCTGGCGTCGTGGAAAGCCGTTGCCGAAGCCCTCGGCGTGTCGGACGACACCTTGCACCGCCGGCGTCAGGACCGCCGGGACGACACTGCGCCGTACTTCGCCGACGCAAACGCCGCCAGACTGTGGTACGCGGCGTTGCTAGGGCCCAAACGTGGACATCGCCCACAACAGACCACCCGTCGTGAAGCTATCGGTCTTTCACGAGGGCGCGAAGTCGCGACTGGCGAGCCCACGCTGGCAGCACTCCGCCGCAAGAAATCCCGGTAGTCCCCTCGTCTTCGGGAGCGGCCGGGTCCATGTGGGGCGTTTCACTCCGGGGGCCGAGCCGCCCCACATCCTGCCCCACATGGATACGGGCTAATGCGGGTTTTTGCGGATTTCTGAACCCCACATGGACGGCCCGCCGGACGCGAGATAACTAGCCTTCAGTGGGCGATCTCCGAGACCTACCCGCCGAGTTCTGTCCATTTCCAAATAATTTCCTTCATCACCTCGGACGTGCCGCCTCCGATGGGCACGAGCCGTGCGTCGCGGTACGCGCGGGCGATGTCGTACTCCTCGATGAAGCCCCAACCGCCGTGGAACTGCAGGCAGTCGTACAGCACGTCCTGGAGCATGTCCGACGCGTACAGCTTGGACATGCTCACGAGCTTGGTGGGGTCCTTGCCGCTCGCGATGCGCTGAACGGCCTGGTACGTGAGCGCCTTGCTCGCCTCGAGGGCGGTGAGGTGTTCGGCGAACTTGTGCTTCCACACCTGAAAGCTACCGATCGGGCGACCGAACGCCTGCCGCTCCTTGCCGTACTTGATCGCGTCGCCGATGGCGATCTCCATGCTCATGTTCGACATCAGGGCCGCGACGAGGCGCTCGCCCTGGAAGTTCGTCATGATGTAGTAGAAACCAGCGTTCTCCTGGCCGAGCAGGTAGCGCTGGGGGATGCGGCAGTTGTCGAAGAACAGCTCGCTCGAATCCACCGAGCGGGTGCCGAGCTTGTCGAGCTTCTTGCCGACGCTGAAGCCCGGCGTGTTCGTCGGGAACAACACGAGCGAGATGCCGGCGTGGCCTTCGGGCCCCGTGCGGACGGCGAGGGTGATGAAGTCCGCGAAGCTGCCGTTGGTGATGAACGTCTTGCTGCCGTTGATGATGTAGTCGCCACCGTCCTTCTTGGCGGTACAGCGGATCGACGCCACGTCGCTGCCGGCGCCGGGCTCGGAGACGCCGAGGGCGGCGATCTTCTCGCCGCGCACGACGGGGGCGAGGAATTCTTCCTTCTGCTCGGGGGTGCCGATCTCCGAGATGATCGGCGTGGCCATGTCCGTGTCGACGAGGATCGACATGATGACGCCGGCGTTCCGGCAGTGACCGAGGCCCTCGACGAACGCGACGGTGCTCCACCAGTCGAGGCCCAGCCCGCCGTACTCGGGCGCGACGCGGATGCCGAGCACGCCGAGATCCGCGAGCTGGTTGAACACCTCGCGCGGGAAGTGGCCCTGCTTGTCCCACTCGTGTTTATGCGGGGCGAGCTCTTTTTCGGCGAATTCGCGCACCGCTGCGCGAAGGCGATCGTGGTCGTCGGTGAAGGGCGGGAATTGCATCGTCGGACCTCCGGTCCCCTGCCCGTAACGCGTCATTGGCCCGAGGCCCGAAGGCCTGCAGGCTACTGGATGACCGCGAACCCGGTCACGTCGTAGTCACGCCAGCCGTCCGCCTGACCCGAGTAACGGTAGCGCAGGCCGTCGGTTGCGACCTCGACCTGGTCGGCCAGGACGCTCGCGTCCGCCCACTCCTGGCGCTGCCAATCCCAGTCGATGCGGTACAGCACGGCGCCGCCGTTCTCGCGCCACTCGACTCCGCGTACCGTGGGCGTTCCGAGGCGCACGCCATCGCACACCCATTCAGGATCGACGGTGACCTCGAACAGCTGATCACAGGCCTGGCACGCGGACAGCGCGCCGGCGAACTCGGGATCCAAGGTGACCTCGGGCCCCGACTCGCTCGCTCGCTCCTCACAGGCGTCCGCCCAGTCCGTCTCGGCGAACGCGAAGTCGCGCCAGCCCGTCCACGTGTCGTTCCCCGGCGGATCGGCATCGGTGTCCGCGTCGGTATCGGCGTCCGTGTCCGCGTCGGAATCGGCGTCCGTGTCGGCGTCGCCCGTCGTATCGGTGTCCACCCCGACGCCTTCGTCCCCGATGCGCGCGCCAGCGGGCCCACAGGCGGTGATTACGGCAAGAGCAGCGGCGATCGTGAGCAGACGCATGGAGGCCTCCGTCGAATGACGGCCAACGTACCCAGCCGTCGCAGGACCCGCTGCAAGAAAACCGTCAGGGCGTACGGTCTTCGAGCACGACGATGGATCGCGGCGGCACGTCGTAGGTCGCGCCGACGCCTTCTGGAGCGTCCAACGTAATGTTCCACGAGGTCGCCGAATCGAGGTCCGCGTTCTCGGCGAAGTACGGCGCGTCGTCGAACCAGCGCTGGGTGTCGAGCAGGCGCACCCAGGTGCGGCCCTCGGGCAGCACGAAGTGCACGGTCTCGGTGACCTCCATGTTGATGAGCACCGCGAGCTCCGGCCCGTAGTCGCCGTTCCCGTCGTCGTAGTAGTGCTGCATGACGCGCTTCTTGTCCCACGCGACCGCGTCGGAGTTCGACTCGGACTTCCAGTTGAACGGCATGCCGCCGCCCCACACGGCCGGGGCGAAAGCGTAGGCGTGCTCCTTGCGGAGCCGCGTCAGGTCGCGCACGAAGTCGTGCATGCGCAGCCGCTCCTTTGCGGTGGTGGCGCGCCAGTCACCCCAGCGGAACCAGTTCCACTCGTTGTCGGCCTGCGTGGAGTACGCGTTGTTGTTGCCGAATTGCGTGCGCATCCACTCGTCGCCGCCGAGGATCATCGGCGTGCCTTTGGAGATCATCATGCCCGTAAACGCAGCGCGCATCATCTGACGCTTGTCGGCTTCGTCCGCCCAGTTCCGTGAGCGATTATTGCTCTCGCCGGACGTCGTGTCGCACCACGAGGACGTGGGATCGTCGCAGCAGACCGGGTTGAGCGGGCCGCAGCCGTTCTCTTTGTCGTTGAACGCGAACAGGTCGTACAGCGTGAACCCGTCGTGGCAGGTGACGAAGTTGACGCTCGTGGGCGCGGGGCGGCCGTTCCAGTCGTACACCGACTGAGACCCCGTCATCACGAAACCGCCGTCCGAACCGGCTTCTTGCGAGTTCAGCTTCCAGCTGTCGTTGTTGAGGAACGCGCGCCACCAGTCGCGGTACCGGGCGTTCCACTCCATCCAGCCGAGGTCGTCTTTCGTCGATGACGCCGGGTAGGAGCCGATCAGCGGGCCGTACGAGCCCTGTGCAGTCCACGGCTCCGCGATGATCCGCGTGTTGTACTGCTGCAAGACGGGATCGTCGATGATGTCCTGCAGGACGGTGTTCGCGGGGTCGTCCCACGTGTTGTAGTTCAGATCCTTCTCGCCGAGGATTCCCGCGAGATCGAAGCGGAACCCGTCGACGTGCATCTCTTCGACGTAGTAGCGAAGCGAGTCGCGGATGAGGCGCCGCGTCGGGGTGTTGTTCGGGCGCAGCTGGTTGCCGACGCCGGTGTTGTTCCAGTAGCCCTGGTTGTCCGCGCTGAGCGCGTAATATCCGATGTTGTCGAAGCCGCGGAAGCTGTACAGGCCGGCGACCTCCTTCGGGTCGAGGTTCGACGCGGCGCCCGTGGTGGACGGGTCGAGGTCCGTGTCGTCGTAGAACAGCTTCTCGCGCCACAACCCGCCCTCGCCGGTGTGGTTGTAAACGACGTCGAGCACCACCTCGATGTCGTGCTGGTGGAGCTGATCGACCATCTCCTTGAATTCGTCGATCACCTTGGTCGGCTCGCGCCGGTCGTTCCACGCGGACGAGTACGTGAGCTCGGGTGCGAAGAAATTCAGCGTGTTGTAGCCCCAGTACCCGCCGTCGAGCGGCTTCTCGTGCACCGGCAGCAGCTCGACCGCGGTGATGCCGAGGTCCTGCAGGTACGGCGCCATCTCGCCGATGCCCTTGAACGTGCCGGGGTGATCGACGCCGCTCGCGGGATCGATCGTGAAGCCCTTCGGGTGGACCTCGTACAGGATGAGGTCGCCGATGCCGTGCCCGGGCGCGGCGACGTCCTCGCGCATGGTGCGCCAGGCGCCTTCGTTCGTGCTCCAGGTGTAGTCGCTCGCGACGATCACGCCCTTTGCAGCAGCACCCCAGGTGGACGACGCGCGCGCGGGACCGGTGCCCGTGCTGCCCTTCGACCAGTCGTGGTCGCGATGAACGGCCTTGGCGTAGGGATCCATCAGAAGCTTGTTCGGGTTGAACCGGTTCCCTTCCGCGTCCACATCGGCGAGGAAGCCCTCGATCCGCCCGGGCTGCCAGTCGCGGTCGTACTCCCAGTTGGCGCCCCACGCGACGAACCCGTAGTGTTGCCCGTTCCCGAGGCCCTCGACATACAGGTTCCAGACGTCGCCAGCGCGCACCATCTCGAGCTGTTGCGTGGGCCGCTCGGCCTCGGGATCGTCGAACAGCAGCAGATCGACGCGCGTGGCGGTGGACGACCAGACCGCGAAATTGACGCCCTGATCGATGACCGTGGGCCCCATGTGGTCGAGCGCCTGAATCGCCGGCCAATCGAGGCTCGGGGCCTTGTCTTCGGTGTGATAGAGCTGCGCGCCCCCGCCGTGGTTGCAGGACAACAGGGCGGCGAGGACCACGGCAGGGCTGCGCATCGCGAATCTCCGGGCTGCCACATCGTAACGCGGGGAATGCGTGGTCGCGCGATTGCCGTGGGGCGCCTCGTCGTGCGATGGTGCCGCTGCGGGGGACGGATGCGGCGCGTGGCGCTCGGCATGTTCGCGATGGTCTGGTCGTCTGCGGCTCTCGCAGGTGCGCCGGATCTTGCTGGCTATTTCCGTGTCGCCGGCCGACCGGACTTTCAGGGTGGCGACGGACGCCTCGGCTACTGGAACCTCTACGGGCGCCTGCTGAACGAGTCCTCGTGGGCGCTCATCGACCTTCGCGTGCCGATCGTCGAAGAGAACCCCGGCACGGACGACCCGTGGACGAGCGTAAACGCGCGCGTCGAGGGCGGGAGCATCGGGGCTTCAGACGCTGGAAACGGGCGCCTTGGCAACCTTCGGCTGTCGCAGGTGTACGTGAAGGCCGGGAACGTGCTCGGGCCGATCGAATGGCAGTTCGGCACGATGGAGTGGTACTACGGCGACCTCGGCCTGTACGACGTGCGCCCGGCGAGCCTGTTCAACGAGAGCGTCGGCGTCCTCGGAAAGGTGGACCAGGGGCGCGTTCAGGCCGTGTTCGGCGTCGGCGACGCCGGCTACACGCTGCGTCCCGACGCGTACAACCCGATCGTCACCCCAGGCGGTGGGGTGCGCCTCCGGCTCGGCAAGCTCGAGCTCGGCGCAGGTGGGCAGGCCTACTACGAGCCGAAGGTCGCTGGGAAACGCACCGCGCTGTACTCGACGCCGGACGTCCCGTACGAGGACTTCGTCCGCGGCGAGGTGATGCTCCGCTGGCAGGAGCGGAACCCGTCGCTCGACCCGTCCCAGTTCCCTGATCCATTGCCGCGTTCAGCGCTGTCGTGGAAGGCGGTCGGCTACCTCGGGTTCGGCGACGCAGGCCCGCTCGTGTGGACGAACGTGTTCGCGAGCGTACAGCGGCTGCATCCCGAGCGCGTGCGCACCGAGACGTTCGGCCAACAGTCGTACGACGTGTACGTCGCAGACCTGACGGACGAGCGCACCGTGGTGACGATCGGCCAGCAGACCCAGCTTCGCCTCGTTCCCGATCGCCTCGACGCGGTGTGGTCGGCCCTGTACGGCAAACACTCGGACGGCGACAACGGCATCGCGGTGAGCGACGACGTGCGCTGGTACGCGTCGACCCTGCTTCGTACGCAGCTGTATCTTACGCCGACGGTGCACCTGCTCGCCGAAGGGTCCGGCGCGCGCGAGGTCTCGGTGAACGGGAACGCGTTCCGGGACCGCGCCGACAGCGTGTTCAAGAGCACGAACGGCCTGTCGGACACGCGCGGCCTCGCGTTCGGCGACGACGACGTCCGCGACACGTGGCAGGTCAAAGGCGGCGTCGTGCTCAACCCCCTCGGCCCCGGGGTGTTCGCGCGGCCCTCGCTGCGCGTGTTGTACGGCGGCCAGTGGTCGTCGCAGAACAACGCGTTCGGCAACGCGTTCGTCGCTTCGCTCGATCAGAACAACCAGTTCGGCAGCGTGGAGCGGCACTGGCACCACATCGTGTCGTTCGAGACGGAGGTCTGGTTCTGATGCAACTTCCTCACCTTCGCTCGCCTGCGGCTCGCTGCGCGCTGTCGCTTGCCCTCCTGTGGTCAGGCTTGTTCGGCGCGGACGCGCTCGCGAGCGACAAAGGCGACGGAGCGACGCTCGTGGTTGTCCTCGACGCGGGTGACCAGCAAGAGTTCGCGTCCCAACGGACCTACGACGCGCTGGTGCGGGAGCTCGCACGGCGGGGTTTCGCCGCGACGCCGTTGGAAACGGATGCGATGTACGAGCGCACGACGGCATCCCGCCTCGACGCTGCCCGAGCGGCCGGAGACAGCTCAAACATCGTGCTCGTCGAGACCCAGGCGCGGTTCTTCGCGCAGATCGCGGGTCGGTACCGGTGGACCGTGACCGCCGAGGTGACCATCGCGCCGAGCGACGAGGGTGAGCCCCTGGTGCGCACCGTCGAGGTCCCGGTGTTCCTGTTGTACGACCACGAGCGCGAAGCCGAGGCCCTCGCCGAGGCGTCGGTGATGCTCGCGCGGAAGGTGGGTTCGGTCGCGCGCGACTACCGCGACGGCGAGCGCTGATCGCGTGTGGTGGCTGCTCGCGTGTGCGGCGTCGGCGCCCATCGTCGTCGCAGAGGCGCCGGGAGATGCGATCTACCTGACGATGGTGGATCGTTTCGCCGACGGTGACCCTTCGAACAACGCCACCATCGACCTCTCCGACCCCCAGGCATTCCACGGCGGTGACCTGCGCGGCGTGACCGCTCACGTCGACGATCTCGCGAAGCTCGGCGTCGGCACGGTGTGGCTCACGCCGATCTTCGCAATGCGGACGGAGAAGCTCGAGGGGCACGGCGCGTTCCACGGGTACTGGGTGAAGGATCCGTACGCGCTCGAGCCGCGGTTCGGGACCGAGGCCGATCTTGCCGCCCTGCGCGACGCCCTGCACGCGCGCGGGATGCGGCTCGTGCTCGATCTGGTGTGGAACCACGTGAGCTTCGACGCCCCGCTGCGCACCGAAAAGCCGCAGTGGTTCCATCCGAGCCTGCCGATCGTGAACTGGGACGACCCCGTCGAACGCGAGACCCACGAGGTTCACGGCCTGCCCGACCTCGCGCAGGAGGACCCTGAGGTTTCGGCCTGGCTCGTGGGCGCGGCGACGCGCTGGGCCGCGTATGCCGACGGGTTCCGGATCGACGCGGTGCGGCACATGCCGCTGGAGTCGCAGCGCGCGATGGGAGCGGCGGTGGACAGCGCTGCCGGCCGGCACGTGTGGCGCGTCGGCGAGGTGTTCGACGGGGACGCGGCTCGCCTCGCGGCGTCGTGGGAAGGGGGCGGTTTTGACGCGGTGTTCGACTTCCCGCTTCGCTACGCGCTGATCGACGTCGGCTGCCACAGCGCGGATCCAGGGCGCATCGCGTCCGTATTGGCGTCCGATCGGCTGTACAAGGACCCGTCGGCGCTCGTCACGTTCGTCGACAACCACGACACCTCGAGGCTGATCACCGAGTGCGAGGGCGACGTCGAACGCGCGGGGCGGACGATCGACCTGTGGCTCGCCCTGCGCGGCACCCCGTCGATCACCTGGGGGACGGAGACCGCGACGCCCGGGAAAGGTGAACCGGAGAACCGCGCGTCGTTCGACTGGGCTGCGCCGCAGCCGCTCGCGGACCACCTTCGCGACGGGCTCGCGAAGCGGCGGACGTCCCCTGCCCTGGCGCACGGGACGACGCGGGTCGTCGCGCTGTCGCCGAAGCTGTTGGTGCTGGATCGGACGCTCGCGGAGAAGACCGTGCGCGTAGCCTGGAGCGACGGCGCGGCGACCTGGGACGGGCACACGCTGGTCGACGGCGTCACGACCTGGGACGAGCCAAACGGAGGCGGCGCGCCGGCCGCTGCGAGCCCGGTGTCGTTTCGCGTCACGGGGCTGCCTGAGGGCGTGCAAGCGCGGGTCGTCGGCAGCGCGCCCGAGCTCGGCGCGTGGGATCCCTCGCGGGCGCCGGTGTTGTCGAGCGCGGGCGACCTTACCGTGTCGCTGCCCGAGGGCGTCGTCGCGTGGAAGGTCGTCGTCGCCGACGGGGCCGCGTGGCGGTGGGCCGACGGCGCGGACAGCTACGCCTGGGTGCGCGCGGGCGCCGCTGACTTCCTTCGTTCGTGGCCCTGAACCCGCCCCGTTGGGTTCAGCACAGGTCGGCGTGCAACCTCGCGCACCCCTTACCGCCAGCGAACGCGGATTCGCCTCGCCGCCGCCCCCGCACGCGTGGCACGGAACGTGCCCCGGAACATCGGGAACCGTCCACCCGAGGCCTCCCATGGCGACCAAGACCACGCTCACGACCACCGCTGGCGCGCCCGTGCCGGACAACCAGAACGTCGCGACGGCCGGCCCGCGCGGGCCGATGCTGCTCCAGGACGTGTGGTTCCTCGAGAAGCTCGCCCACTTCGACCGCGAGGTCATCCCCGAGCGTCGAATGCACGCCAAGGGTTCGGCAGCCTACGGCACGTTCACGGTGACCCACGACATCACGGAGTACACCAAGGCCAGCCTGTTCTCGGCGATCGGCAAACAGACCGACGTGTTCGTCCGCTTCTCTACGGTGGCTGGCGAGCGGGGGGCGGCCGACGCCGAACGGGACATCCGCGGCGTCGCGATGAAGTTCTACACGGAAGAAGGGAACTGGGACCTGGTCGGGAACAACACCCCGGTGTTCTTCCTGCGCGACCCGCTCAAGTTCCCCGACCTGAACCACGCGGTGAAGCGCGATCCCCGCACCAACCTGCGCAGCGCCACCAACAACTGGGACTTCTGGACGTCGCTCCCCGAGGCGCTCCACCAGATCACCATCACGATGAGCGACCGCGGGATCCCCGCTTCCTATCGACATATGCACGCGTTCGGCAGCCACACGTTCAGCTTCGTCAACGTGAACGACGAGCGCGTGTGGGTGAAATTCCATTTCCGGACCCACCAGGGAATCAAGAACCTCACGGACGCAGAGGCCGAGGCGCTCATCGGCAAGGATCGCGAGAGCCACCAGCGCGACCTGCTCGAGAGCATCGACCGCGGGCAATTTCCGCGCTGGACGCTGTTCGTCCAGGTCATGACCGCGTCGCAGGCGAGGAGCAGCCCCTACAACCCGTTCGACATCACAAAGGTGTGGTTCCACGAAGACTACCCGCTCATCGAGGTGGGCGTCTTGGAGCTGAACCGGAACCCCGACAACTACTTCGCCGAGGTCGAACAGGCAGCGTTCAACCCCGCGCAGATCGTACCGGGCATCGGTTTCTCGCCGGACAAGATGCTTCAGGGACGCCTGTTCGCGTACGGAGACGCCCAGCGGTACCGGCTCGGCGTGAACCACTCGCAGATTCCGGTCAACGCGGCCCGTTGCCCGGTCCACAGCTACCATCGCGACGGGGCGATGCGGGTCGACGGCAACCACGGAAGCACCGTCGGATACGAGCCAAACAGCCATGGCGAGTGGCAACAGCAGGCGGACTTCGGCGAGCGGCCCCTCGAGCTCGAAGGTGCGGCCGATCACTGGGACCATCGGGTGGACAACGACTACACCTCGCAACCCGGCAAGCTGTTCCGGCTCATGACGCCCGCGCAGCAGACCGTCCTGTTCGAGAACACCGCGCGCGCGCTGGGGGACGCCCCCCGCGACGTGAAGGTCCGCCACATCCGGCACTGCGCCCAGGCTGACCTCGCCTATGGGGCGGGCGTCGCCAAGGCGCTCGGCATCGCAGTCACGGACGCTGTCACTGCCGGACCAACACCACGCTCCCGTGCGGCGGCACCGTAAACGTCAGCCGATCCCCGTTCGCGGTCACGGTCGCTCCGGTGAGCAGGTCGCGCCAGGTGCCGCCGGTCGGCAGCCCGGCCCATACAAGGCCGTTGTCGAGCGTGCGTTCGACGTCCGACCGGTTGACGGCCGCCACCATCGCGTCGCCGCCCTCGACGCGGGACCACGCGAACACGTCCACCTCCTGCCACCACGCGTGCCGCTCGCCGCGGGACAGCGCGGGGTGCTCGCGACGCGCGCGGGCGAGGGCGCGGACGTGGGCGCGGACGGACGCTTCGCGGGCGGAAAGGTCCGCGTCGAAACGCATCACCTGCCGGTTGTCGGGATCGTTGTGGCCGGGGAGGCCGATCTCGTCGCCGTAGTACACGAGCGGCAGGCCTTCGTTCGTGAGCAGCCACGTCCACGCGAGCTTGAGCTTCTGGTAGGGAAGGTCGCCGTTCGGCGGCTGGGCCGGGGGGTTCAGGTGGTCGGCGTCGGCGCAGACGCCGTGATCGCCTTCGTTGGCGACGGTGACGAACCGCGGCACGTCGTGGTTTCCGAGGAACGTCGACATCGTGCGGCCGGCGAACGCAGTCTGGCTCGACTGGAACGAGGCCTCGAGATCGACGAGGCTCGCTCCGTGATCGATGAACGCGCTGCGCACCGTGAAGTACAACGGAAAGTCGAACTGCCCGTCGAGCATCGACTCGCCCGTGTACGACGCGATCTTGCCGCGGTCACCGTCGAAGGTCTCGCCAACGGTGTAGAAGTCGTTGGTTCCGCCCGCGTCGCGGTGCTCGATCTCGTTGCGGATGCGGTGTTGCAGGTTGGCGAACACCGGGCGGGACATGTGTTTGACCGCGTCGACGCGGTAGCCGTCGATGTCGTAGCGGATCGCGAGATCGATCGCGTCGTCGACCTGCTGCTGCAGCGGCGGCACCAGGCTGTAGTCCACGTCCGGAAGGAACGGGTCGAACCAGCACGTCTCGGGGATGGTGTTCCAGTTGTCGCCGTCGACGCACAGCGCGCGATCGTTGAACCACTCGGGGTGATCGGTGGCGTACGGGTGATCTTCGTGGACGTGGTTGCCGACCCAGTCGACGAGGACGCGGATGTTTCGCGCGTGCGCGTCGGCGACCAGCGTGTGCAGCAGGTCCTCGTCGCCGAAGTGCTCTTCGAGCACGTAGGGATCCGACGGCCAGTAGCCGTGGTAGCCCGAGAATGTCGCGCCGCACTTGGTGCCCCACGGGCCGCTCGGGTTGTCGATCGGCGCGGTGATCCACAGCGCGGTGACACCCAGATCTTCGAGGTCGTCGAGGTGATCGATCACGCCCTGCCAGTCGCCGCCCTCGTAATCGGTGCTCGCCTGCGACGTGCCTTCGAGGCCGTCATTGGACGCGTCGCCGTTCGCGAACCGGTCGACGAACGCGTAGTACAGCACGCCGCCGTCCCACGCGCCCCCGTCGGTCCAGAACGGGACGTACACCGGCTCGGCGTCGTTCCCGGTGGCGTCGCTGGCGGTGATTCGGACGGTGTGCCGCGTCGCCGCGAGACTGGCGAGGTGCAGCGTGCGAGGGGCCTCACCGTCCCAGCCGTCGAGATCGGGGATCGCGTCGCCATCGACCGTCACCTGGAGGGCGCCGATCGTTGAGAGGCCCGCCCACGTCAACGTGAGATCGGCCTCCCCGGCGGCTGCGTCCACCGCGAGGTCGGTGAGCGCGAGCGTAGGCTTGGCACAGGGCGCCACGACGACGAGCGAATTGCAGCCGCCTCCGCCGGGCTCACATACGTTCCACGTCGCCGGATCGTAGCCAGCGTCGCATTGGAGCAGCCCCGCCTCGGGGTCGCAGGTCCAGTTTGCGCCGTTCACGACGAACTTGTAGGCGTAGGTTCCTTCTGCGAGCGGCAGCGTCGCCTCCCAGCCGCCGTACGCCTCGGTCATCGGCGCGGGCGTCCAGTTGTTGAAGTCGCCGGCGATCGCGACGCTCGTGGCGCCGTCTGCGGCGTAGCGAATCACGGTGTCGCAGTCGGCCGACAGGTCCCCGATGCCGAGCTCGAAGGTGACCGTCTCGTCGTTGCACTTGTCGGCGACGTTCACGGTAATGGACGCGCGACCGCTGAAGCCAGGCGCGGGGATCGCGTACAGGTCGTCCCCGGAGACGCCGACGTCGAGCCCGTTGTCGCCCGAGACCGTGATGGTCGCGGGGTCGACCCCGGCGAGGCCGAGATCGGCGAGCGGCACCTGCCACACGACGTCGACGTCGGTGTGGGCGTCCACAGGGGCGGTGAGCGCGATCGGATCGCAGGGATGGCAGGCGACGAGGGCGAGCGCGAGCAAAAGGACGCTACGGCGCATGGACGGCCTCCAGAGCGAGGATGTAGGCGCCCGGGCCGAAGCCTGCCATCGGGACGGCGCCTTGGAACTCGGCGCCCGCGTCAGCCCCGAGGTGGAACTGATCGACGTCATCTTCCGCGGTGTACGTGCCGTCCGACAGCAGCTCCGGGATCAACCCGGCGTTCGCGACCGCGTTCGCGGTGACCCAGTCGAGCAGTACTTCGCCGTTCGCGGTGTAGGTGGGGCTGCCCGTCGCGCGGCCGACCATCGCGTACGCGGCGGCCATGCGCAGGTCGATCACGACCCACTCCTGGTCGTCGTACCAGGGGTACGGGTTGCTCGACCCGGTGCCGTCGTCGTTGCGCAAGAAGCCGGGTGAGCCCGAGTGCATGCGGAGACCTGACTGGAGCGCTTGGAGCGTGCCGATCGCGAGCGTCGACTCGGGCCGCACGACGCCCTGGGCGACGAGCTCGATCACGCTCCCGTCGAGCGGGCCGCAGCCTTCACACGTCTCCTCCGGGGCCGACGCGAGCACCGGGCACTCGCCGCGCAGCAGGACGGGACCGTTGACCGCGGCGGATCGCAGCAGGCCGGAACGCAGGCGCTCGGCGGCGTCGGAGTACGCGGCGTCACCCGACAATTGCCCCGCGATTCGAAGCCCCGCGACGGCCTGGATCGTCGAGTAGCTGAACCGCTTACGACCGTTCGGGAAACACGGCTCCCAGTGCCGCTCCCAGATCGAGCTGTCCGGAACGAGAAGGTTGTGGGTGGGGTCGATCAGCAGAACGAGCGGATCGGCGACGCCCGCGAGCACCGCCGGCAGCGATTGTTCCACCCACGGGTCAGTCGGGTTCGCGGTCGCATACGCGCCGAACGCCCACAGGAACAGGCCGAAGTCGTCGAGCTCGACGTTGGGCCCCGCGTCGCTGCCGTCGGGGCAGGTGGCGCCGTCGGACTCCTCGCGACCTTCGCCGGTGTAGCGGCACGCTGACACGAGGTAGTCGGTCAGGCCGAGGTGATCGGCGAACTGTCCGGCGTCGCCGTGCAGTACGAAGTCGAGGAACGCCTTCGCTTCGGCGGAGTGCCCCGCGTGGACGAGTCCGACGGTCGCGTAGGCCCCGTCGCGCGGCCACGCGACGTTCCAGA
>CANNIZ010000106.1 GCA_947505245.1 Pseudomonadota bacterium
CTTCGATGTCGACGGCGACGCGCGTTTCGTCGCTCATCGGGATCTCGTAGCCGCCGTTCGGGGTGACGGTGCCCTTGCCCGCCGCCGCGAGCTCCTCGAAGGAGTTGTACCGGGTCTCGCCGACGTCCACGAAGCCGTCCCAGCCGGGTGCTGTGTTGACGACGTACTTGCCGCCCTTCGACTCGATGAGCTTGTAGTCGGCGCCGCCCGGCAGCGACGCGGGAGGCGCGTAGAACTCGTTCTTCCACTCGCTCTCGCACTTCGACGCGCCCATCAGGGGGCCGATCGGCGGGAACACGATCCAGGGCATGACGTAGTTGAGCGGTGGAGGCACGGCGAACAGCTTGATGCCCATGACGCGCAGCGGGTAGTGCACCGAGGAGCCGATCGTCACGGTCGTCGCGCGGCCGTACTGCTTCGCGTCGAGCAGCGCCTCGCCCCAGATCTGGTTCACTTCCAGGATCTTCTGCTTGTTCTTCATGGCCGGGTCGCCCTGGGCGCCGCGGATCAACATCGCGATCACGTCGTCCGGTGCCTCTTCGGGGCCGTGATCGTCGTCTTCGTCTTCGGAGGCGTGGTCAGCGTGGGCTGCCGCGGCCGCGGAGGCTGCCGCCACGGGCTCGGGCGTCGCGGCCTTTAGCGGCGCCGGGGCGGGCGTGCGCTTGGGGGCGGGGGCCGGGGTGGCGGGCTTGTTCTCCGCCGCCTTCTTGGCGCCCGGATCGGTCTTGTCGTCGTCCAGCATGCCAGACATGGTCGCGTTTGAGTCCGGCGGCGAGCCCATGACCTTGGTGGCCTCTTCGTCATCAAACGCCGCCGGGGCCGGACGTGCCGAGGCGGCGTCCTTCCAGGTGACGAGGATCTGCACGTCGCCGGCGGTGATCGCGTTGCCGAGCTTGAGCGGCGTGTTGGACACCGTCTCGCCGTTGACCTTGGTGCCCTGGTCGCTCCCGAGGTCGAACAGGTGAACGGTGCCGTCTTCTTCGACGTTGATCACCGCATGAAGCTCGGCGAGTCCGACGCCTGGCATCGAGAACAGGGCCTGATCGCCGGAGCCGATCGTCACGCTATCTTCGGTGAACTCCGCTTTCTTGAGGAGCTTCTTGTCTTTGTAGACCTGGAAGGTCAGCGTCTTCTTTGCAGCCATGGTGGAGATCCCCACGAAGGGTTTTGACGGTACCTATTCATCACGGCGGGGCCGGACGCTCAAGGTCAGTTCAGTCAGGGTTCCGTCAACCCTCCCCGACAGGCCCTCGAGACCCCGGTTCGTCAAGGAAGTGTCAGGGTGAACGGTTCGCGTCAGAAGCGGCCTTCCACCATCGCATGCACGAGCCGTGGCTCGCCCTGCAGGCCGATGGGGAACTCGGCGGCGTCGTTGTCCACCATGTCGATCATGTCGCGGTACACGCCGGTGTCCCAATCGGTCGACGCGAGGTTCCGGACGCCGCCGGTGATCGCGAAGCGTCCATCCGGTCCGAGGTCGTCGAGGCTCACTGCGAGGTTCAACAGGCCGAACGGGGCTCCGTCTTCGTTGCCAGCGGTGGGAGACCACTCTGCGCGTGGCCTCGCGCCGTACACTTCGGACGACAAGGTGCCCGAAAGATGATCGGTGGGCGCGATCCGAAGCTGACCCTTGCCCATCTGGGCGGGAAACTCGTACTGGGAACGGCCATCCCATTCCCCACCGCCCGTGTACCGCGTGAGGGCGAGCGCATACGCGATGTGCAAGGTGACGAGATCGCCGGACTTGACGGTGGCGTCGATCTCGCCGCCGACGATCCCGAGGTCGCTGTCGACGTTGCCGTACCGTGAGCCCCAGCCGGCCTGTTGCTGCACGGGGTCGACGGGGTCAGGTACGAGGATCTTGTCGATCTCGTTCGTGACCTGGGACGCGTAGACGTTGACGCCGGCCTCGAGGGGGCCGGTGTGGCCGCGAACTTCGGCTTCTGCCGTCCGGATCCGCTCGGGCAGCAGGCCGGGATCGCCGTTCGTGAACGCCCACCTTCCGTCGTCCTTCCGGTTCGCGAGGACGAGCACCTCGCGCATCGTTCCATAGCGGAACGCTTCGCCGTACAGCACCTTCGCGACGAGGTGCTGGTTGGGGACCAACAACAGCGCGAGGCGCGGCGACGCCTGCAGGCTGTGGTTGACGTCGGTGAGAGCGACCTGGGCGCCG
This sequence comes from Pseudomonadota bacterium, assembly GCA_947505245.1. Taxonomy (GTDB): domain Bacteria; phylum Myxococcota_A; class UBA796; order UBA796; genus SYKL01. The sequence goes on from CANNIZ010000106.1 coordinate 2,174, forward strand.
TCGATGATCGGCAGCTCGGGGCCGCAGGTGTACCGGCGATCGACGCGCCCGCCTGCCACGATCTGGAGGCCGGGAGCGGGGATCCACTCGTACTGGCCGTAGGCGAACACGTTGCACAGCTTCGCGTTTGCGGAGTTCGGATCGCGGAAGTCTGCGGGTTGGACGTCGGCGGTCGGGGCGACCTCAGGGAGGCCGTAGCCGGTCCACTTGACGTTGCCGTCCTGATCGTAGGAGTAATCTGCGAGCTCGAGCGAGCTCGTCTCTTCGTTTCCGATGCCGGCGACGACGTGGTGATCGATGCCGGGGCGCGCGTCGAAGTCGAGGCCGTAGCCCCAGCGGCGCGTGTTCTTCTCGGTCTCGACGATGCGGTACCCGAGCGTGCCGGTACCGGTGCCGTCGAGCTCGGGGTCTTCGGTGGTGATGCCGGTGAAGTAGTAGTAGGCGCCGGGATCGTCGTGCCGCTGCGACGACAGGTGGGGCGTGATCGTGATCGCAGACGTGGGCGCCCACGCGTACCGGAGGTCGAACATCGTGTCGTGGTTGTGCACGCCGGTGGTGTCGGTCTCTGCGCCCAGGGCGCCGAACGGGTTGTCGGCCCACTGCCGCGTCAGGTAGGTGCGTCGGTAGTCCACGTGGTGGATCTGAACGGACAGGTTCTGCACGGTGAGGTGGACGCCGGCGGCGATCCCGTTGCGCGGGTCTTCGCCGAGCACGTTGCGGCGCAGGTCTGGCCCCTCGTCCAGGCCGAACCCTTGCATCTGCAGCACGCGAACGTAGCCCGACATGCCGACGTCGAACGTGCCGACGCGCTCGGTGCCGCCGAGGACGGCCGACAGGTCGCTCCGGCTGTTCCCGCCTACGTCCCAGCGGACCCTCGCGCCCTGAAGCGACGCCGCGTCCCAGGTGACCACGTTGATCACGCCGGCGAACGCGTTGGTACCGTAGATCGCCGAGCCGGGACCCTTGATGACCTCGATCTGCTTGACGATGCCGATCGGAAGGTAGTCATCGATGAACGCGTGGGTGTACACGCCGTCGTACCAGGGTACGCCGTCGACGAGCAGCAGGACCTTGTTGTTGTCCGACGCGATCACGCCGCGGAACGACGCGAGGTCGCGCCCTTCGTCGCTGCGCCAGACGTAGATGCCGGGCAGGTCGCGGAGCGCGTCGGAGACGGTGCGGTAGCCGCGCTCGCGCATGGTCTTGTTGTCGATCACGGTGACGATCGACGGGGCCTGGGCGGTGGTCTGCGCGTAGCGCGACGCGACGGTGACGAGCGTCTCGTCCAGCCCGAACAGCTCGCTCTCGTCGGTCTCGTCGAATGGATCGATCGGCTCGGCGGCACGAGCCGCGATCGTGAGGGCGAGCGAAATCATTTCGGCCTCGAGGATCTTCGGGGGCTCACATTGTGCTCCCGACTACTTGGTTTCTCGCAGAGGCGCGGAGAATGGGCAGAGCGCGCAGAGGGATCAGCCTCGCTGCGCGCTCTGCGCAATCCCTGCTTCTCTGCGAGAAATTCAGGTGCTCGATGCACAATTTGTGATCTCGGAGTGGTGTCGGTCGGAATCATGCTGATTTCGCCGCTTGTTTTGCGCGGCCCTCGTCCACGAACAGCACGATCACGAACGCTGCGATGAAGAATACTCCGCAAAGCAGGATCGACACCTGCAGCCCGAGCCGCGCCTGAAGCTCGCCGAGCGAGACGAGGCCGAAGATCGCGGCGAGCTTGCCGAACAGCCCCCACAGCCCAAAGAACTCGCCGACGCGGTCCGGTGGGCTCATGAGCGCGACGATCGTGCGGGCCGCGCTCTGGGTGGCGCCCAGGCAGAGCCCCGCGAAGCAGCCGACGAGCAGGAAGAAGTGTTCGGCGCTGACCGCACCGCCGAACAGGTCGACGATGGTGGTGGTGCCTGCGATGAGGGCGACGGTGAACGTCCAGACGAGCAGCGTCAGCGCGTACGTTCGGATGTCACCGATTCGTGCTTGGACGACGCCGAAGCCGAGCGCGCCAAACGCTGCCATGAACTGCGTGATCACGAACATCGCTGTCTTGGTTCCGGTGCTCCAATGGATGATCTGGTCTCCGTAGATGAACGCGAAGCTCACCACGATGGACAAGCCGGCCATCGCCGAGAAGAACGACGCGAAGAACACGACGAGATCGCGAAACCGCCCGAGCTCTTTCAGCGTCGCCCACAGCTGGACGAAGCCGATGGTCAGGTAGCTCTGCCCCGCCGGGAGCGGCTTTCCGACGCTGCGCTCCTTGAGCAGCGCGAACGTGGGCAGGGCGCCGACGAAGAAGAACGCCGCCGTGATCGGCCCGATCAGGCGCTGAGCCTCGAAATTTTCAATGGTTGGCTGGCCGAGCCCGAAGTTGACCGCGAGCGTGGCGACGAGGCCGCCGAAGTAGCCGAGCCCCCAGGCCATTCCGCTGATCTTTCCAAGGCTCTCCGCGGGGCCGAGATCGGGGAGGAAGCTCGCGGTGAACGACTCGCCGATCGAAAAACCGTAATTCGAAAGGATCACGAACAGGACCGCGAGCCAGACGGCGGACGGGGTGCCGAAGTACAGGCCCGCGGTGGTGCCGACCGTGAGCGCCCAGGAGAACGCGAGCCAGCGCTTCTTGCTGCCCGAGTGGTCCATGATCGCGCCGAGGATCGGCATCGTCAGCACGACCAGCGCGTACGACGCCGAGAGCGACAGGCTCCACAGGCGGTTCCCCCAAGCGTAGTCGGGGCCGTCGCCGACGATCAGCTTGGGGAACACGATCGCATAGGCCACGGTGACGATCACGGTGGTGTACGACGAGTTCGCGAAGTCGAACATCGCCCAGCCGAAGATCTCGGCGTTTGATGCGGGAGTAGGCGTTGCGCTGGTGGAAGACGGCTCGCTCATTTCGTGAACAGCCTACTCCAAGTGCGCTTCGATTGACGCTCGCACCGCTTCGTCCGTGGCGGGGACGACCCACTCGGCCACGGTCAGGTCGCGACCGACGAGCACGAGGACGGGGTACACGTCGTTCGGAGTGAGCACGGCCGCGATCTCGCCTGTGGCGTCGCTCGCGACGGGCGACGTCGAAATCCCGTAGGCGTCGGCCCACAAGTTGAGGTCTTCGACGTCAGGCGGGCTCCCCTCGACGTCCTGCGAGAGCACGGTCTCGTAGACGAAGCCGCGGGCGGTGTAGTCGGTCTGCGTCTGTTCGACTTCGGCCGCGAGGTCGCGGCACGGCGCGCACCACATCGTGGACACGTCAACGAGCACGATGTTGCCGTAGAACTGCCACAACGACACGGTGTCGCCGTGTTGATCGACGAGGCGCGCGTCGGGGACTGTCTCGCCGGGGAGCCAGCCCGTGGCGATGAGATCGTTGGGCGGTGAAGCCGCAGGCCACGTATTGGATGGCGGCGTCCACGGGATCGTGTCCGAGTCGGAATCCTGGACGGTGTAGAGGCGTGGGACACACGCGAACAGCAGGAGCCACACGTTGCCTCCACGACGATCGTATCCGGTCCCTTGCCTGGGTGCGCACCGCGCATAGGTTGGGCCTCTTTGCCTGTGGAGTCGCCTTTGTTGTCGCGCGATGGTTTGATCGCTGAGTTCCAGGGGTTCGTCTCTCCGCGCGAGCGCTGGCGCGTGGGCCTCGAGATCGAACGGCACCTCCTGCGTCCCGATGGAACGCCGGTCCCGTATGAGGGCGAATTCGGCGTGCGTTGGCTGATCGAGCGCCTCGCGCCGAACGGCTGGAAGCCGAAATACGAAGGCGAAAACATGATCGCCTTGTTTCGTGCGGACGGCGCGTCCGTCACGCTCGAGCCGGGCTCGCAGTGGGAGTATTCGTCGGCGCCCCAGGCGGACGTGCGGACGCTGGACGCCGAGTGTCGAGCGTTCGTGCGGGAGACGGACGAGGGCATCGGCGATGCGCCGATCACGCCGGTCGCGCTCGGCTACACGCCGTTCGCCGATGTCGAGAAGATCCCGTGGGTTCCGAAGGGTCGCTATGTGGTGATGCGCGAGCACCTCGGCGCCACCGGCGATCTCGCGCACCACATGATGAAGGCGACGTGCGCCACCCAGGCGAGCTTCGACTTCTCGGACGAAGCGGACTGCGCCCGCAAGGTCGGCGTCGGCATGTTGACCGCGCCGCTCACCACCGCGATGTTCGCGAACTCGCCGGTTTCGCAGGGCAAGCCGAACGGGTGGCAGAGCTTCCGCGGGCACGTGTGGACGCGGACGGACCCTCTCCGCGCGGGCTTCCCCGACGCCGCGCGTTCGTTCTCGTTCGCGAAGTGGGTGGACTACCTGCTCGACGTCCCGATGATGTTCCTCTACGACGACGAACACGGCTGGAGGCCCGCGCGCGGCGCGTCGTTCCGTCGGTGGATGGACGAAGGAATCGACGGAAAGTACCCGGACAGCGCGGACTGGGAGCTGCACCTGACGAGCGTGTTCCCCGAGGTCCGCGTGAAGCGGTTCATCGAGATCCGTGGCGCGGACTGCGTCGCCCATCCGCTCGCGATCGCGTTCGGAGCCTACTTCGAGTCGATCCTCTACGACGACCGCGCCCGCGACGCGGCGTTCGCGATCGGTGAGGAGTTCGCTTCCCACGGCACCACCGCCGAGCGGTTCGACGTCGCCTGCCGCTCGGGCCTTGGCGGGGTGGTCGGCGGGCGCTCGCTCGCGTCGTGGGCGTCGGCCCTCGTGGACGCGGCTGATCAGGGGCTTTCGCGCTGGCGGCCGAACGATCGCGCCCTGATGAAGCCGTTGGTCGACCAGGTCGCGTCGGGTGAGAGCCCTGCGGCCGAGGTTCTTCGGTCGCTCGCTCGCGATCCTTCGCCGGTCGCGTTCGCTGCGGCGCATCGCTACAGCGCGTAGGCGTCGAGCGGCGCGGCGCCACGGGACGCCGTTGCGACGCGCCACGGTGCGCGGTATTTTGTGTGCATGAAGAACGTCGCCCTTCTGAACGCTGTCCTGGCGTTGCCTCCCGAGGAACGGATGAATCTGGCGCTGCGGGCGCTTGAGAGTGTGGACGACAGCGACGCGTCCGAGGTTTGCGCGACGGAGGCCGAGTGGGACGAGGCTTGGGCCGTCGAGATCGAGGCGCGGCTGGCCCGTAACGAGCCCTCCGTTCCACTTCAGGACGTGATCGACGAGCTCCGCAGCCGGCGTGGGTAGCAGAGTCGTCAAGATCCGAGCGTCCGCTCGTGCCGAGTTGATCTCAGCGCACGACCGATATGAGGCGCGGAGCGAGCAGGCCGCTGCAGGGTTTCTCGCGGAGATGGTTCGTGTACAGGCGCGGCTGTCGGAGAACGGCGAGATGGGTCGCGTGTGGCGAAAGCGACGCGTTGGGCAGGATATTCGGCGCATCAGGCTGCACCGGTACCCCTACGCCGTCTACTTCCTGCTCGTCGACGACGTGGTGGACGTGGTGGCGATCGCCCACGGACGGCGTCGGCCCGGATACTTCCTGCGACGACTTCGCCGAGAAGGATAGCCGTTGGCCGCTCAGGCCGGTTTGGCGCCGAACAGGGCGAGCTGCCCGTCGATCTCGGGCGCCACGGGCCAGTCGCCCGACGAACATGCGTCGCAGAAGCCGCCACCGAAGCTGCCGAGGACCTCGCGGAGTGCGTCGAGCGTTTGAAGTGCGACCGAGTCCGCGCCAAGATCAGACGCCCACGCGGCCGACTGGGCCTCCGCGGACTCGTCCCCGGTGGGCCCGCCGTAGCCGTACGCGCATCCGAAGCGAACGGCGGGGGTGGCGACGCGGACGTGCACCTCGCGAGCTCCGGCGCGACGCACGGCTGCGACGGCGTCGCGAAGCGGATCGGGCGACGCCGCCGCGGACACGATGACGATCCGGGACCCTGCGCACACGGCAGCGATCGCCACGATCGGGCCGTGGTCGCGGATGAGGCCGGGCTGGCTGACGAGGTTGCGGGCGCGCGCGTAGCCGGCGGCGACGGCCGCGTCGTCGAGCGGGATCACCACGTCAGCGCTGCACGGCGCGTCGTCACCGAGGCGCTCGCCGAGCTTCTCGCGGACCGCGTGCACGGAGTGTCCGCCCGCCCGAGCGTCTGCGCGCGCGAGGGTCGCGACCTCCCGGCTGCAGACTGAGCGCGGACGACGCGGGAACGGTGCGACCGAACGAGCTCCGCTCGTGTCTACGATCAGCATCTCGCCGGGCTCGACCTCGCGCACGACCTCGCCGCCGACTGCGGTGATCGAACCCGCTTCCGTGGCGAACAGCGCGGCGCCTTCGAGGCGACCGTACAGGAGGGGACGGATGCCGCGGGGGTCGCGCACGGCGATGAGCCGATCGTCCGTGAGCGCGACGATGGCGAACGCGCCCTCCACCTTCCACAGCGCGTCGACGAGGCGGTTCACAGGTGTGCGTTGGGTGGACTGCCCTACGAGGTGCGCGATGACCTCGGCGTCGCTTCCGGTGGTGGTGACGGCGCCGCGCTCGTCCTGCTCGCGGGCGAGGCGTACCGCGTTCGTCAGGCGACCTACCGTGACGAGTCCGAGCCACGCGCCGCGCACCCGCCCGACGAAGGGCCCTTCGGGATCGGCGTGGGACACGACGCCGATCGTCTGGCTGCCCGCGAGCCCGCGCAGCGTCGCGTCGGCGAGCGCGTCCGACGGGTCTCCCTCGCCGCGGATCGCGCGCACGGACAGGCCGTCGTTCGTCGCGAGTCCGACGCTGTTGGCCCCGCGACGTCGCGCGGCGTGAAGCGCGTCGATCGTGATCGCGACGGCGCGGGCGTGGCCTCCGACCGCGAACAGACCCGACTCGTCGCGGATCACACCGGCCATGGATCGCCCGCGAGGTACGTGGGCATGGCGTCGCGCCACCGGGCCGTGAGGGCGTCGATCGCCACGTCGATCACGGGAGCGCCGGCGTCCGTCAGCGTGAGCCGTGAGCCGCCCGAAATGCCGACGACCGTGCGTGGGATGCCCGCGAGGACCGCGTCGATCGCAGGCGCCTGGTGGCGATCGTAGGCGATCACGACCCGGCCGTGGTCTTCGCCGAACAGCCGGGCCGTGCGATCGCCGCTTCCGGGGAGCTCGCCGACGAGGCCGACCGACGCGTCTGACCGTAGCGGCAGGCAGATCTCGGCGAGGGCGAGCGCGACGCCCCCGTCGGCCGAGTCATGGGCGACCTCGACGAGCCCCTCGCGGACGAGCTTGATCAGCGCGGTGTGGAGCGCCTTCTCGGCGACGAGATCGACGGTGGGTGGCTTTCCGCGCAGCAGGCCGTGGACGCGCGCGAGCCACGACGAGCCGCCGACGCCGTGCGTGGGGAGGGCCCCGATCACGGCGACTTCGAGCCCGGCGCGGCCGAGGCGCGCGCCGATGGCGGGGAGTTCGCCTTCGATCAGGCCGACCATCGCGACCGTCGGCGTCGGGAGGATCGCGTTGCCGTCGGTCTCGTTGTACAGCGACACGTTGCCGGAGACGATCGGCACGTCGAGCGCGCGACACCCTGCGGCGAGGCCGTCGATCGCGTTCGCGATCTGCCACATGATCGCGGGCCGCTCGGGGTTGCCGAAGTTCAGGTTGTCGGTCGCGCCCACAGCGACGGCGCCGACGCAGGCGAGGTTGCGCGCGCCTTCGGCGATCACGCCCATGCCGCCCTGAACGGGGTCGAGGTACACGTGTCGGCTGTTCCCGTCGACGGTCAACGCGATCGCCTTGGTGGTGTCGTGCATGCGCACGACGGCCGCGTCCGAGCCGGGGCGGATCACGGTGGCGGCGCCGACCTGGTGGTCGTAGCGGCTCCAGATCCACTCGCGCGAGCAGTGGTCGGGTGAGCCGATGAGCGCGAGCAGATCAGCGGATGCGTCCCCGGCGGTGACGGTGGGGAGCACCTGGACGGCGTCCTGCCAGTCGGGGCGCGCCTGGGGTCGGTCGTACTTGGGCGCCTCGTCGGTGAGCAGCGGCACGGGCAGCGCGCACACCTCCTCGCCGTGCCACGTGCAGCGCCAGATGCCGTCGTCCGTGACGCGGCCGATCACCACCGCCTGCAGGTCCCACTTGTCGAAGATCTTGCGGACGTCTTCTTCGCGGCCCTGCTTGGCCACGATCAGCATGCGCTCCTGCGACTCGGACAGCAGCAGCTCGTAGGGCGTCATTCCCTCCTCGCGGAGCGGCACCTTGTCGAGCTCGAGCAGGAGCCCGTTTCCTGCGCGGCCGGCCATCTCGACTGACGACGAGGTGAGGCCTGCGGCGCCCATGTCCTGGATGCCGACGATCGCGTCGCTGCGCATGAGTTCGAGGCACGCCTCGAGGAGCAGCTTCTCCTGGAACGGATCGCCGACCTGTACGGTGGGCCGTTCAACGGCCTTCTTGTCCGAGAATTCGTCGGACGCCATGGTGGCGCCGTGGATGCCGTCGCGCCCGGTGCGCGCGCCGACGTAGATGACGGGGTTGCCGATGCCGGTGGCGAGGCCGAGGAAGATCGCGTCGCGCTTCATGGTGCCGACGACGAACGCGTTCACCAGGCAGTTTCCGTCATAGCTCGCGTCGAACACGACCTCGCCGCCCACCGTTGGAACGCCGAAGCAGTTGCCGTAGCCGCCGATGCCGCTCACGACGCCGTCGACGAGGTGACGGGTCTTCGGGTGTTCGGGGCGGCCGAACCGGAGCGAGTTCAGCGCGGCGATCGGCCGGGCGCCCATCGTGAACACGTCGCGCAGGATGCCGCCGACGCCGGTGGCAGCGCCCTGACGGGGCTCGATGAAGCTCGGGTGGTTGTGCGACTCCATCTTGAAGCACACGCACCAGCCGTCGCCAACGTCGACGACGCCGGCGTTCTCGCCGGGGCCGATCACGACGCGCGGGCCCGTCGTGGGGAGGCGAGCCAGGTGTTTGCGGCTCGACTTGTAGCTGCAGTGCTCGCTCCACATCACGGACAGGACGCCGAGCTCGGTGAGCGACGCCTCGCGGCCGAGCACGTCGCGGGCGTGCCCGTACTCGCCGGCCGTCAGCTTGTGTTTCTTCAGCTGTTCGGCGGTAATCACGCGAGCACCTCGACGAGCGACGTGAGGAAGCCGAGCCCGTCGGTGCCGCCGAGCAGCGGATCGACGGCGCGCTCGGGGTGCGGCATCAGGCCCACCACGTTGCGTGCGGCGTTGCACAGCCCGGCGACGTCGTTTCGGGCGCCGTTCGGGTTGGACTGGTAGCGAAACACGACCTGTCCGTCCCCTTCGATGCGCTTGACCGTCTCGTCGTCGGCCTGCCAATTCCCGTCGCCGTGGGCGATCGGCAACACGAGCTTATTCGCGAGGCCGCGCGTCCACGGCGTGTCCGTGCGCTCGACGAGGATGGTGACGTCCTTGCAGAGGAACGAGAGGTCGCGGTTCTGCATCAGCACGCCCGGCAACAGGTGCGCTTCGCAGAGGATCTGAAAGCCGTTGCACACGCCGAGGACGGGGCGGCCCTGGGCCGCGAAGCGCGCCACAGACTGCATCATCGGCGAGAACCGCGCGATGGCGCCGCAGCGCAGGTAGTCGCCGTAGCTGAACCCGCCCGGCAACACGACGGCGTCGACGCCCGACAGATCCGTGTCCTTGTGCCAGAGGGCGACGGCGCGGAGCCCCTCGACCCGGTCGATCGCGCGCCGGAAGTCGGCGTCGCAGTTGGAGCCGGGGAACGTCACCACGCCTACGTTCACGGGAGGACCTCGACGCGAAACGACTCGATCACCGGGTTGGCGAGCAGTTGGTCGGCCATCTTCGCGACGCGCGCTTCGGCGTCTGGTCCGTCAGCGACATCGAGATCGAAGAACTTGCCGCACCGCACGGACGCCACGTCGGGGTAGCCGAGGTGGTGCAGGCCGCCTTTTACGGCTTCACCTGCGGGATCCAGCACGCCAGGCTTGAGGCCGACGAAAACACGGACTTTCATTTCAGGACCCCACGGCGGGCAGGGGGGCGTTGAACAGGCGCTCGTAGAGGTTCCGGTATGTCTCCGAGAGGTCGCCGAGGTCGCGGCGGAACACGTCCTTGTCGAGCTTCTTGCCCGTTCCGCGCTCCCACAGCCTCATGCCGTCGGGCGTGATCTCGTCCGCGAGTACGAGGTTCTCGCCGATTCGACCGAATTCGAGCTTGAAGTCGATCACGTCGACGTTGACGTGCCCGAAGAACGTCTTCAGCACCTCGTTTACGATGAGCGCTTGATCGCGCATGAACGCCAGTTCGCGGCGCTTCGCCCAGCCGAGCAGCACGGCGACATCGTCGGACGCGAGCGGATCACCGAGCGCATCGGACTTGTAGAAGATCTCGACGAGCGGCCACGCGAGCGGCATCCCTTCGGCGATGGCGTACCGTTTCGCGAACGACCCCGCGGAAACGTTGCGCACGACGACCTCGACGGGGATGATCTCGACCTTCTTGACGAGCAGGCGCCGTTCATCCAGGCGCTTCACGAAATGCGACGGGACACCAGCCTTCTGAACTTCCTCGGTGAGGAGGACGCTGATCGCGTTGTTCACGCGACCCTTGTCGTCGATCGAGGCCTTCTTCTGCCCGTTGAACGCGGTGGCGTCGTCCTTGAACTCGAGGATGACGAGCGCCGGATCGTCCGTCCGGATCACGCGTTTGGACTTGCCTTCGTACATCGTTTCACGCGCGTCCATCGTGACCTCCCAGGGGTGGGTCCGGTATCCGCGATCGACGGCGTGCACAAGTCAGGGATTTGCGGGCTCGGCGGGCCGTACGGCGCGCGCGAGGGCGACGCCGGCGACCGCTGACGCGAGGGCGGCGAGCGCGAGCAGGCGCCACGGACCGTAGGCGAGCTCCACGTGGTGCTTTCCGGCGGGGACATGCACGCCGATGAACAGGTCGTCGGCGCGTACGAGGTCGACAGGGACGCCGTCGACCTCGGCCCCCCAGCCGGGGTAGAAGCTCTCGGTCAACACGACGAGCGCGTCCCGGTCGAGCGCGACGTCGAGCGTCCACCCGCCCGCCACGGCGTTGGTGATCGCCACGGTCCCGGCGCTTCCGGGGTTGCAGATTGGAAGGCCTTCACCCTCGACGACCGCAGTTCCGTGGAGATCCGGCGCGGCGAGCACGGCGGCGAGCGGGTCGGGCCCCGCGGGGACCGTGCAGCCCACGGCGAACGCGCGCGGGAACGCCGCGAGATTCTCCCACGTGGTCACGACGACAGGCCTCCCGTCGACGTCAACCGTCGCGTGCGCGCGGGCGACGGCGTCGGGCCACGGGGGCTGGTCTCCCGCGACCAGCCAGCGGACGCCGGAAACATCGACGAGCGCGCGGTTGCGGGTCAGCCCGGTCTTGTCGGGGGTGATTCCGAGGTCGAGGCCCTCGGCGGCGAGCCAGGCTTCGGTGCGGGTGACGCGCAGCGGGGAGGGGACGATCACGTCTTCGAGGCCCCACCACAGGCCGAGGTTGGCGGAGACGCGTTCGGCGTCGAGTTCC
>CANNIZ010000107.1 GCA_947505245.1 Pseudomonadota bacterium
GTCTCCGAGCGGAAGCCGGGCGATCGCCTCGAAGTAGAGCAGCATCGAAGTGATCCCGACGACCGCGCGGACCGCGTGCATGCGCAGGTTCGCCGGTCGCAACGAGCGCCCGCGAGCGCCGATCGCCGCGCCCACGAAGCAGGCGCTCAGGAGCGAGCGCCACAACACGATCTCGCTCGTCGGCATCGTCGCGGACGCCATCTTCACCACCACACCGAGCAGCGCGAACGCCACGGAAGCGCCGAACATGTAGGCCGCGCCGAGCACCGGCCGATCAGCAGCGTCGTTCACGAGGCTCCGTAACCGGTTACTTTGCCGTCCTTCCCGGAGGCTCCGTGATCTTGCTTTTCTTGGCGCTCGGTTGCAGCGAGTACGAAGCGTACACGGACACGCGGGAAGAGACGATCGACGAGTACATCACGGTGGAAGGTGTGCGCGTCGACGTGCTGTTCATCGGCGACACGAGCAGCTCGATGATGCGCGAATTGCTGGACCTCAGCCACCACGTCGGCGATTTCACCGATCGCCTCGAAGAGAGCGCTTCAGACTGGCAGATCGCGGCCGTCACCGGCCCTTCGGGCTGCGCCGTTGGCGGCTACATCACGCCGCAGACGCCTGACTGGGCCACCGCGTTCGGCACCGCCATCACCACCTCACCGGGCGAAGACGGCGTCGACGAGTGGGGCCTGTTCAACGCGTTCAAGGCCGTACTCGAGTCGGCGCCGGGCGGCTGCAACGACGGCTTCTTGCGCCCCGAGGCAGCACTTCACGTGATCTTCCTGTCGGACGAGTCCGACAGCTCCCCGGGATTCCAGCAGGGCGGCGACTACTGGCGCGACTATGTCGATCCCATCCTGTACGTGAAGGATCAACGCGAGAAGGTACACATCTCCGCGATCACCGGCCCCACCGCGGGTTGTGACGGCGCCGAGCCCGGCACCGGCTACATCGACGCCGCACGCCACACCGGTGGCGAGGAGCTCTCGATCTGCGACGACTGGATCCCGTCCCTCGGCTTGCTCGCGGACGCCGGCGTCGTCCAGGACCTGTTCCCGATGCTCCACGCGCCCATCGACCCGTCTGCAATCGTGGTCGAGGTTGACGGCGAGCCCCGCCTGACCGGCTGGCAATACGACGGGGCCGCCCAGGGCGTGCGCTTCCTCGAAGACGCGCCGGGCGCGTGGGCTGAGGTCCACCTCCGGTACCGCGCGATCGTCGAGTTCGAAGTCACGGAACCGCCGGCCTAGCTACCAGAGCCAGCCGATGCTCAGCTCGGGGACCGCTGGGACCACGTCGCTCGTGATCGCCACGAGGCCGACGTTCAAGTGAAACGGGCTCGGGGGGTCGTACTGCAACGCCGCCCGAAAGAAGCCGACGCCAAAGCCCGGACCGCCGACGCCGCCGACGCCGATCTCCACGTCCCACCGCTCGCCCGCGCGCACATCGAGGTAGGGCTCGATCCCGACGCCATAGGCGATCACGAAGCGAAGACCGTAATCTAGCCTCTTCTTTCCAGCGACCTCGAGACGAAGCGCCGACGGGAAGCCGAGGTCGAAGCCGAACCGCGTCCGATGGGGGGAAGGGAGCACCGCGGGCTCACCCGATTGCGGCGGGACGACCACGGGCGTCGCCACGGCGACAGGTGCGAGGCCCGCAGGCGGCGTCGGCTCCGCACCCGCCGCGACGTAGCTCGTCCCGTGCACGGACCCGTCGGGCGCCTGAAACTGCACGAAGTAAGGCAACATCGACGGGTGCTCGGTGGCGAGCTTGCCGTCCACGAACACCGAGTAGCCCTTCAGCCCGAGCGCCACCGTCGCGGGGGCCGGGCGTCCCTTTGCCCGCTCGTACATCGTCCACAAGGGCCCGGGCTCGGGCGCCACCGACGTGGGCAGGTTGAACCCCGACTGAATCGCCAGGGCGGCCTGAAACGACTGAATCGCGTAGTCCGGCTCCTGCCGGTAGAACGAGCGCAGGCCCTGAAACCGATGGAGCTCCGCCGCATCTGCGGGGAGCAGGAACTCGCCGAGACAGCCACGCGTCGCCTCGACCTTCGCGGCCGCCGCTTCGAATCCAGGCCCGTCGTTCTCCGCGAACGCGCCGAACGCCTCGGTGATCTGCGTGCGCAGCTGGCTGGTCGTGGTCGCCTTCTCGCAGGCAGGTGCGTCTGCGAAGGCGACGGAAACAACGGCGAACGGGACCACGAACATCAAAGCTCCAGGCGGTCGCGGCATGATGGGACCGCGCTCGGGGCGTGTCAAGCACGCAGGACGCCCGTCAGAGGCTCCTGCACTTCTGGAACGCAGCGCCGCAGGACAGCTTCACCGGGCCATCGGTGACCGTCACGTTGCCCGCGGAGACAGGCTGGCTGGCGGGGAAAGTCGCCAGGATGGTGTACGTGCCTGCCGGTACGCTGCCGGGCACATCGTACTCGCGCCCGTCACGCACGAGCTTCACCTTCGTCGCGTCGCCCTCGACCGAGACCTTCATTCCGGCGACCACCGGCTTGGGGGTCGGCTCGGGCGGGTTTGGGGGCAGCTCGGGCGGCTTCGGGACGGGGTCATGACGGACGGGGGTCGCGACGTGAACGGGCGGTGGAGGCGTGACGATCGCGACTGGAGGCGGCTCGACGACAGGGTCGACGACCACGACGGGCTCCGGGGGGACGAGCACCGCAGGGGGGACGGTGACGATGGCGTCGGGCTTGGGCGCGTCGGCCTGCGTCGCCCACGCGAACCCGAGCCCGACGACCGACACTCCGACGAGGCCCGCGCCAACCAGCGCGACCAGCACGACGACCACGCCGACCACCACCCACGGGACGCGACGCTGTGGGGGCGCCCAGCCGAGGTCGGACTCGGGGCCGCTCGACTTCGGAGCGACGGACGCCCGCGGCTGCGGGTCCGGGTTCAGCGTCGCCGGGGCCGGCGAGCCTCCGTCACCCCAGGTCGCCTCGCTCTTGGGCGGCACCGCAGTGGGCTGCCCCGACCGCGAGGCCTCCTCCGTCACGCTCTTGAGCAGCTCGTCGGACCAAGGCCCGCGCGGAATGGCCTGCCCGACCGCCACCTTGCCCGTCCACGTCGCGAGCAGCTGGTCGCAGTCCTGGATGCGCTCGTCGCGGTTCACCTTGAGGGCGCCAAGGATCGCCTGGTTCATGCTCTCGGGGAGGCCCGGGACTAGCGTGGTGGGCGGGATGAAGTCGCCCGTGGTGACCGCGTTGAAGATGCCCACGATGTCCGGCTGCTCGAACGCGCGGCGGTTCGTGACCAGCTCGTACAGGATCGCCCCGAGCGAGAACACGTCGGCCCGCTTGTCCGCGCTCTTCGCGTCGCGGATCTGCTCCGGCGCCATGAAGCACGGCGTGCCCATCGTCACGCCGCTGCGCGTCGTGGTGCCCTTGCTGTCATCGGCCGAGAGCACCTTCGCGAGGCCGAAGTCCGTCACCTTCGGGATCAGGCCAGAGGCCGTGGTCTGGAGCATCACGTTGCCAGGCTTCAGATCGCGGTGAATCAGCCCCAGGCGATGCGCCTCGGCGACGCCGGCGATGATTCCGCGGGCGAGCTCGTCCGCCTGCTCCAACGTGAGCGGCGCGCGGTTGAGCAGCTGCTCGAGCGACACGCCCTGGATCAGCTCCATGACCAGGCCCGGCGACCCGTTCACGTCGATTACGTCGGTGACGCTCACGATGTTCGGATGCCGCATCACGGCCTGAACGCGCCCTTCCTGGAGCAGGCGCTCGCGGATGGACGGCGTGGAGACCTGCAGGACCTTGACCGCGTGCAAGGTGCCGAGCTGGTTGTGCCGGGCCCGGTAAACCACGGCCATCCCGCCCTGTCCGAGCGGTCCTTCGATGGTGTAGCGGTCTACGACCGTTCCGGCGGCGAGCTGCATGCTGGGATTAGCCTAGCATGGCCGCCGCCGTTCGTTGGTGACAGCTGCTAACGGACGTACAACTCGACCACGCTCGTGCCGCCCGTAGGCGCCGGCATGCAGGGCGCGACGGTGTTCCAGCAGTACGTGGTGCCGATCGCGTAGTACCAATTGCCCGTCGGGGTGATGGTCCCGTCCATGAAGCTCTGCGCCGTCCCCTGGCTGCGCTGCAGGCCGCCCCAGCCGTTGTTGGCCTGGTAGGGAGTGAAGATCGAAACATACCCGGTCGGGTTCGCGCCCGCCGCGTCCGTGGCGGGGTTGTTCGTCTGGGACCATTGGTGGTAGCTCGTCCAGGTGGGGTCGGTCGGCCACCGCATCAGGAACTCGAACTGGCCGTTCGTGCGGAAGCTCTCGAGGTCGTTGAGGATCGCGTACATCGAGGAAAGCGGCGTCGCCTTGTTTCGCTCCGCTTCGTTGGCCAGGAAGTAGCCCACCGTCGAGTCCTGGTAGAACACCCGCGTCCAGCCTCCGCCGGCCAGCGTCATGTTGCAGTAAACTTGGAACGCGTTGGTGGTGTTGCCGTCCTCGTCGGGATCGACCCAGTACACGCCGCTGGCGTACACGTCGTGCGCGTAAAGCGCGTCGCACGACGCCTGGGCGGACGTCTTGGACGAACCACAAGTGAACACGCCCGACTTCGTGTCGTCGCAATCGGTGCCGCCGCTCAACACCGAGGTCAGGCCGTCGCCGTCCTGATCGAAGTCGGACTTGCCGTCGCAGTTCTCGTCCACGCCGTTGTACCAGACCTCGGCGGCCCCTGCGTACACCGTCGCCCGCGCGTCGTTGCAGTCGTCGGACGACGCGACGCGACCCGCGGGAGCCAGACACGCGAGCTGGAAGTTCCCCGGCGCACCGTGGGTGTCGAGGTCCGCGTCGTTGAACCACGCCTTCGCGTCCTGCGCGTCCGCCTCGTTGCTCACGCCGTCGCAGTCGTCGTCACCGACGGTGGCGCAAAGCTCGGGGGCCGCCGGGGACACCGCCGCCGCGCCGTCGTTGCAGTCGCCAGGCGTCAGCACGTACCCGTTCGCGATCGTGCACATCGCTTTGGTCGACGCCGCGTTGCCCCACTTGTCGTTGTCCGTGTCCGCGTAGAACAGCGTCATGTCGACGGCGCCCTCGTCGTTGCCGTTCTTGCAGTTGTCGTCCTTGCCGTTGCAGACCTCGACGCCCACGGGGCTGATCGAAGCGACCGTGTCGTCACAGTCGCCGTCGCACACGCGGAAGCCGTCCGCGTCGCGGTCCACTTCGTTCGCAGGCACGCCGCCGACGCAGTCGTCATCGAAGCCGTTGCAGGCCTCGGCGGCGGTCGGGAACGCGATCGCGGACACGTCGTTGCAGTCGGTGTTGTTCGCGACGTAGCCGGCCGGGGCTGCACACGCGGCGGTGGACACCTTCGCGTTGCCGTACGTGTCGCCGTCTTCGTCGAGGTACCAGCTGGTGGCCCCCGTCGCGCCGACCTCGTCGATCAGGCCGTCGCAATCGTCATCGACCGCGTTGCACGCCTCGGCGCCGCCCGGCTTCGCCGCTCCCGACGCGTCATCGCAGTCGCCCGCGACGAGCGCGCCGACCGTCGAGCAGGAGACCACGCCCGCGCCGACGCCGAAGCCGTCGAGATCGACGTCCGTGTACCGCAGCGTCGCGTCCACGGCGCCGTCGTCCGGCGTGCCGTCGCAGTCCTGGTCCTTGCCGTCGCAGATCTCGACGCCGCCGGTGTGCGCCGTAGGATCAGCGTCATCGCAGTCTCCGCCGCACGCGCGGAACCGGTCGCCGTCCGCGTCTGCCTCGTTCGCCGGCACGACGCTGTCGCAGTCGTTGTCGATTCCGTCGCAGAGCTCGGGCGCGAGCGGCTTGCTGCGCGCGTCGAGGTCGTTGCAGTCGTCGCCGGCGGCGACGTAGCCCGTCGGCCGCACACACTGGGTGACCGTGAGCGTGGTCCCGCCGAAGCCGTCACCGTCGACGTCCGCGTACCAGGTCGGCGCGGACTCGTCGATCTGCGCGTCACAGTTGTTGTCCACGCCGTCGCAGGTCTCGGGGGCGGTGGGGTTTACGTCAAAGCGCGTGTCATCGCAGTCCGAGCAGGCGGGCGTCCCGTCGCCGTCGCCGTCTGTCTGGCCCACCGAGCCATCGCAATTGTAGTCGGTCAGATCGGAGCAGCTCTCCGTCGCGGCGGGGTTGAACGCGGCGCTCGTATCGTCGCAGTCGCCGTCGTTGTCGACGTGGCCCGGCGGACGCGCGCAGGCGTCGACGCTCGCGTCCTTGTCGCCAAAGCCGTCCTGATCGGTGTCAGCGTACCAGGTCGACGTTCCGGTCGCGCCGTCGTCGATCGTGCCGTTGCAGTCGTTGTCGAGCCCGTCGCAGTCTTCGGGGGCCTCTGGGAAGCTCTGCGCGTGCAGATCGTCGCAGTCGTCTTCCGACTCCACGAAGCCGCTCGGCGCCTCACACTCGGTCACCGTGATGCGATCCGATCCGTGCCCGTCCGCGTCGAGGTCGACGAAGAACGTGGTGCCGGTACCGACCTTGGAATCTGAGTCGTCGCAGTCTTCACACGCAGCAACGCCGTCGTTGTCCACGTCTTCGAGACCTGCCGAACCGTCGCAGTTGAGGTCCGCCGCGTCGGTGCAGCTCTCGCCGGCGCCGGGGTGCGCGGTGACGTCGGCGTCATCGCAGTCACCGCCACGAAGCGCCGAGCCGGCCGGAGGCGCACATGCCTGCGTCGGGGCAGCGTCGTCCCCGAACCCGTCGCCGTCGACGTCCGCCAACCACACGGTGCCAGCGCCCTCGTCCACGGCGCCGTCGCAGTTGTTGTCGCGCCCGTCGCACAGCTCGGGCAGGCCAGGTGCCGACGACGCGTCGTAGGGCGCGCAGTCGTCGTCTTCGGAGCCGTCGCCATCCAGGTCCGGCTCGTGTTTGCGGCACCCGATCACCAACATCAACGCCGCGGCGACTGCAAACCTGGTCATGACACCCCCGAGCCCGGCAGCATGCCATCGGTCGCTCTAGGCGTCTACGGATCCGGGCGACGGAGGCTCGTCGATCGGGACGGGCACCTCGAGCGCGCCGTCGCGGACGAGCGTCCGCACCGCGCCCACGAGGTACAGGCTGCCCGCGACGACGACCTCGTCCGCCTCGGCGTACACCTCGGGCAGGGCCTGTTCGATGGGCCCGCCGTCCGACAACGTGACGTCGATGCCCTCGAGCGCCAACGCGAGCTGACTGGCGTCGCGCGCTTTGTAGTGCGCACACCGCGTGGTGACGATCTCGTCGAAGTGCTTCACGAGCGGACCTACGATCGACTTGGGATCCCGCTCCATGCCCATGCCGAGCAGCAGGATGCGGTTCTTGGGCTTGGGCCGCGAAGCGAGCCACGCCGCGAGCGCGTTGGCGCCGTCCGCGTTGTGTGCGCCGTCTACGACGAGCCTGGGCGCGAGCCATTCGAGGCGACCGGGAAGGACGCCCGTCTCCAGCCCCTTCCGGATGGCCTCGTCCGGCACGTGAAACCCGCGCTTGCGCAGCTGGTGCAGCACCCCGACGGCGACGAGCCCGTTCGCCCCCTGGTGAAGCCCGTCCATGCCGAGCTTCACGTCCGCGAGGCTTCCGGCTGGCGTTCGAAACTGCCAGCCGGTCTTGCGCAGCTCCTTGGTCATGTCCGGGCCAGGCTTCCAAAGCGCGCATCCGAGCTGTTTGGCGCGGTTCTCGATCACCTCGCGGGCTTCGGTCGGAAGCGGGCCCGTCACGACGGGGATTCCGCGCTTGAGGATGCCCGCTTTTTCGCCGGCGATCAGCGCCAACGTGTCCCCGAGCTCGGCCATGTGGTCAAAGCCGATCGTGGGGATCGCGCACACCACCGGCTCCACCACGTTCGTCGCGTCGAGCCGGCCGCCCATGCCCACCTCGACCACCGCGACGTCCACGGGGCTCTCGGCGAACATCTTGAGCGCCAACACCGTGAGGAATTCGAAGTACGTGAGCGGCACCTCCTCGAACCCGACCGATTGCGCCCAGTCCATGCGCTCGCGATCCATGGCCTCGATCGCATCGGAGAGTCGGGCGTCATCGACAGGGAACCCGTCGAACCGGATCCGCTCGTTCACGGCCTCGAGGTGCGGGGAGAGGTTGGTCCCGACGCGATAGCCGGCCGCCACGAGCGCGCTCGTGACGTAGGTACACACGCTGCCCTTGCCGTTCGTCCCTGCGACGTGCACGACGGGCACGGCCCGATGCGGCTCACCCAGGTACGCGAGGAAGGACTTGACCCGGTCGAGACCGAGCTTGACGCCGTGTGCGGAAAGCTGATCGAGGACGGGGTGGTGGATCATCCCGGGGCCGTCGCGGGCTCGAACGCCGGAAGGTCGCACAGGTGCCGCAGGAGCGTGATCAGCGTCGAACGCAGCGCGTGCCGGTGCACGATCTGATCGACCATACCGTGCTCGAGCAGGTACTCGGCGGTCTGAAAGCTGTCCGGCAGGGCCTGACCGATCGTCTGCTCGATGACGCGACGACCCGCGAACCCGATCAGCGCCTTCGGCTCGGCGAGGATGACGTCGCCGAGCATCGCGAACGACGCCGCGACGCCACCGGTGGTGGGATCCGTGAGGATCGAGATGTACGGCATGCGCGCCTCGCGCCGCAGCCGCGCGAGGGCCGCCGACGTCTTGGCCATCTGCATCAGCGACAACACGCCCTCTTGCATGCGCGCGCCACCGGACGCCGACACGATGATCGCGGGGCGTTTGGCGTCGATCGCGCGCTCGATCTGCCGCGTGATCGCTTCGCCGACGACCGAGCCCATCGAGCCGCCCATGTACTTGAACTCGAACGAGCCGATCTCAACGGGCACGCCGCCGATCGCCGCAGACGCCCCGAGGTACGCGTCGTTTCGCCCGACGCTCTTCTTGGACGCGAGGATCCGCTTCGCGTACGGCTTGCTGTCGAAGAACCGCAGCGGGTCCAGCGACGAAAGCTGCGTGTCGCGCTCCTGGATCGTGCCGGGATCACACAACGAGGCGAGGCGACCCGCCGCGTCGAGGCGGAAATGGTGGGAACACTTCGGGCAAACCTGGAGATTCTCTGCCAGCGCCTCATTGAACACCGCCTCCGAACATTCGGGGCAGAGCGTCCAAAGGTCGGGCGTGTCCGCCCCGTCTCGGGGCGTGGCAACGAACTCTTTCTTTTGCTCGAACCAGCGGCGGCCGTCGGTCGTCATGGCTCCTCGCAGCCCGAGGCCTTAACGCCTACGGGCAGAACGGGGTAGCGTACGCCGATGCAGCGCGTGATCGACGTCCTCAACGACCAGGTCGGCGGCGGAAAGCCGATCCCGTCCGCGTCCATTTGCGTTCGCGTCGACGGGGCCGAGGTGTTTCACCACACCACCGGCTTCGCGCGGCTCGAGCCCCCTCGCCTCGCCGCGCCCAACCTCGCCTACGATCTTGCGTCGGTCACCAAGGCGATCGCTGCAGCGCCCGTCACCGCCTGCCTCGTCGAGCAGGGAGAGCTCGGGTTCGAAGATCCGGTCTGCCGCTACCTGCCCGGCGTCGACGAGCGCATGCGCGTTCGGCACCTGCTGACGCACAGCTCTGGCGTCCCGTGGTGGCGGCCGCTGTACGAACAGGCCGAGGACGCGTGGGGAACGGCCGAGACGCGCAAGAAGCTGCTCGACCTCGCTTTGGGGCTGCCGATCGAGGCCCCGCCCGGCGAGCGGCACAGCTATTCGGACATCGGCATGATGCTGTTGCACCGCATCATCGACGCGATCACGGGTGAGCGTCTCGACGTGCTGCATCGGAGGCTTGTCACCGCCCCCCTCGGCCTCGACGATCTGCGGTTCGGCGGCTGGCCCGGCGCAGCTGCGACCGAGGTGTGCCCGGTGCGCGGCATCCTCGTGGAGGGCACCGTCCACGACCTGAACACCGCCGCCCTCGGCGGCATCTCCACCCACGCCGGCCTGTTCGGCACGGCCCGCGCGGTGGCACGGCTCGCCGACGCGCTGATGCTCGCGGTGCTGGCACCCGACGCGCACCCGCAGCTGCCCGGACGCGCGCTCGGCGCGATGTGGGCGATGAACGGCCCAGGCAGCCACGCAGGCATCTGGGACCGCCGCAGCCCGGGGTACAGCTCGAGCGGCCAATTCTGGCCCGACGACAGCCGCGGGCACACCGGCTACACCGGCACGAGCGTGTGGTGCGCCCCCTCGCGACGCACGACGGTCGCATTGCTCACGAACCGCGTGCACCCGCGCGATGACAAAGAGCCCATCCGGGTCCTGCGTCCGCAGGTACACGACGCGGTCGCCCGCGCGCTCGGCTGGTCAACGTGAACTCGGAGTCTTCGTGAAACGCCTCGTCCCTGCCCTGTTCCTCGTCGCCTGTGAGTCGCCGCCGCTCCAGTCCGAGGCCGACGCGCGCGCCGAGATCGAGGCCGCCGAGCCCGCGCGCCGCCTGATGCTGATCGAGGCGCACGTCTCGCAGAACCCCGACTCCGCAAACGCGCACCTGTGGCTCGCCCGCGCCTACCGCGAGCGCGACGATGCCCGCGCGGTCGAGCAGTTCGACAAGGCGATCGCCCTGGCGCCCGCGGACCCGATCCCCCGGGTCGAGAAGGCCTACCTGAGCCTTGAACCTTCCCTTCGGCACGGCGTGGACCCCGAGACTGCGACGCTGGACGCGGCCAAAGCCCTCGTCGCGCCGGTCGCCGGGGAAGGCGCGACCTGCGAGACGCGCCACCACATGGCCGGCCTGTACGACATCGAGATCAGCGCGGGCCGTGCGGACGACACCGCCGAGGCCTGGCTCGCCACCGCGATCGCCGCGTGCCCCGCCGAGGCCGCGAACTGGCGCGCTACGCTCGGGCGTTGGTATCGCCTGAAAGGTGACCTCCCCCACGCGTCCGAGGCCCTGTGCGGCGCGGTGAGAGACGGAAACGCCGTCGCCGCAGCCGACTGCATCGCGGCCGCGTCAGGCGGCACCGAGACCTGGACGCCCGATACCGTCGGTGAGTGGATGGCGCGCGGGCAGGTCGCTGCCGACGCGCGGGACCTCGACACCGCCTGCGCCTCGTTCGCCAAAGCGGCCCAGATCGACAGCTCGGGCGCCGCGTCGAAGGCCGCCCAGGCGCGCGGCTGCAAGCCGTGAGCTACGTGGGGCGCTGAATGCTCGCCCCGGGAACCAACGTCGGCCGCTATGTCGTGCAGTCCGTGCTCGGTGAGGGCGGCATGGCCGTGGTGTACCGCGTCACGCAGGAGCAGCTCGGAACCACGTTCGCGCTCAAGGTCCTCACCCTGAACCGGACGGACATCCGCGAGCGGTTCGTCCAGGAAGGCAAGCTGCAAGCCGGGCTTCGCCACCCGAACATCGTTTCGGTGTTCGACCTCGTCGACGTCGAAGGTTCCCCCGGGCTTCTACTCGAGTTCGTCGACGGCCAGTCCCTCTCCGAGCGCATCGGCAAGGGCCCGATCCCGCTCGATGAAGCCGAGTCCATCTTCCGCGGCGTGGTCGCCGGCGTATCCACGGCGCACCGCCACGGCATCGTTCACCGCGATCTCAAGCCTGGGAACGTGCTCCTCACGATGGTGGACGGGCAGCCGATCCCGAAGGTCGCAGACTTCGGGCTCGCCAAGATCGCCGAAGCCGAAGGCGGCGCGACGCGTACGGGCACGACGATGGGCACGCCCTCGTACATGGCGCCCGAGCAGATCCGCGACGCCAAACACGTGGACGCCCGCGCCGACGTGTTCGCGCTCGGGGCCATCCTCTACGAGCTCGTCACCGGGAAGCAGGCGTTCCCCGGGGACGACATCCTCACGGTGATGACGGCCGTGTCGGCCGGCGACTACCCGCCCCCGATGCCCCTCGTACCCGGCCTGCCCGCCCGGTTCGCCACCACCATCGAGGGCGCCCTCCGGACCGATCCGGCGCAGCGCATCCCGTCGTGTGAGGCGCTGCTCGCCACGCTCCGCGACGAGACGCTCCCGAGCACCAGGTACGTCCCACCACCGGCGAAGGTGACGCGAACCTCCTCCTCGACGCGCGCGGCTCCGATCGCGGCGATGGTGATCGCCGGGGCCGTCGTCTTCGTCACCACGCTCGTCCTGATCATCGGCGGCGGAGCGCTGCTCACCCGATCGTTCGGCGACGGGGCGACCGTTCCGACCCCACTCGCCACCGTCGATCCCCGCGCCCCCTGCGGCGGGAAGGACGGCGCCGTCGTCGGGTACGTGAACCACCGCGGGATCCTCCTCAAGCGCAAAGGGGCCACCTGGGTCCTGCCCTCCGACAAGGACGTGTACAGCCACCCGCCCGGCGACGGGAAGCCCGACCCGACCGAGGCCGATGTCGTGTGCCACCTGCCTGCCAGCACGAAAGTGAAGCTCGTCGAAAACCCGCTGCTGGTGTCCGGGCAGGGCGCGTGGGCCGCGATCGCGGAGGGCAACTACACAGTGCCCGCGCCGGAGCCGACGCCCGTCCAGCCGCCACCGCCTTAGGGTCAGCGTTCGATCGCGCCGATCGGCGCCCAGAAGTCGTGCGGCGGGATCGCCGCCACCTCACCCGCGCGCCGCACATGGGTGCCCTTCGGGGGCCAACAACGCGCCTTCGCGTGGGCGCTCCA
>CANNIZ010000108.1 GCA_947505245.1 Pseudomonadota bacterium
CGGCGGGGTCCCACCACACGCCGGCGGCGCGCCGGGCAAGGCGATTCTCGATGCGCGCGATCGCTTCGATCGCGTTCCGCCGCACCTCGGGGTCGGGGTCGTTCATCAAGCCGCCGACCTCGCGGCGCACGACCGGCCCCGCGACGTTGCCAAGCAGCAGCAGGGCGGCCGCGCGGACCCGGGCCGACGACGACACGAGCAGCGTGCGGGCCTTGGTGGTGACGGCCTTGTCGGCGGCGACCGTGAGCCGGCGCAGCGCCTCCACCGCGATCTTCTCGTCGGGGTCGTTCACGAGCTCCCGCATCACCGCGAGACCGTCGGCCTTCGCTCCCACGGCGAGGTCGAGCGCGAACCGCCGCACGACCACGGCGGAGTCGCGGGCGTACGCGACCACCACCGTCCACCCGTCCCGCCCTCCGAGCGTGGCCGCGGCGCGCAGCCCGCCCATGCGCTCGTCTACGGACGCGCTCCGGGCGGCACGTTCGGCCCTCGATAGCAGCAACACCTGCTCGTGGGGCTGCAGTGTGGGGGATTCGCCAGAGGCGAGCTGGGCGTACAGCTGTTCCAGATCGGCCATCGGGCCCTCCGACCGCATCCTACACCGAGGGCGCGCAATGACCGGACGTGACTGAAACCATTGCGGCGGCGGGCGAGTGACGGGTATAATCGCCCGTCACGAGGAAGGATTGTATGTCTCGTTTTCCAGTCTACGTCGCGCTCGCGTTGGTCCTGTCGGCCTGCAACAAGGACGACACGAGCGGCGTCGACTCCGACACCGTGGACCCCGAACAGGAGCCCGCCCGGCTCGCCATGACGCCGAACGTCGCTGGCCAGGGTCAGCGGCTCGAGGTTCACCTGGACGCGACGCGGTCGGCGTACGAGTTCGGTGAGACGGCGCTCGACCTCGGCCCCGGCGTGGTCGTCGAGCAGGTCGTCGTAGAAGACGGCTACAACGCGGTCGCCACCGTCGTGGTCGATCCAGACGCAGACCTCGGCACGCGCGACGCCACCATCACGATCGCCGGCCACGAGACGGTCCTCGCGGACGCGTTCGAGGTGATCGCGCAGTCGTTCTTGATCGAACCCAACTCGGGCCTGATGGGCGAGACCATCGAGGTCGCGATCGTCGGCACGGACACGCAGTGGGAGCAGGGGTTCACCTGGCCCGGCTTCGGTGATGACGTCGACATCCTCGACTTCCAGGTGCTCTCCGAGACGCTCGGCAGCGCGCGCATCGCGATCCACCCAGACGCGCGGCCCGGCCCCCGCGACGTTGCAATGCAGGAAGGGGAGCACGTCGTCACGCTGTATGACGGGTTCCAGGTCGATCGTCAGGTCATCACCGCGTTCTTCGAACCGCCGACCGGCTTTCAGGGCGACACGATCGACTTCGAGATTCACGGCCTCGACACCGACTTCGCCGAAGGCAACACCACGGTCGAGTTCTGGGACGATGCGGGCGCGAACGCGGACATCGCGATTCAGTCGCTCACGTGGCTGGACGGTCAGGAGCTGTACGGCCGGATGCGCCTCTCCAACGCAGCTCGCCTGGGCATGCGCGACATCGTGATCTCCTACGGGACGGGCGACACGGCCGAGACCATCCTCGTGCCGGACGGGTTCGAGGTGCTCGACGCGCCGCCGGATCTCTCGAACGTGGCCGTCGGGCTGCGGTTCGACGTCGAGCGCGCGATCGACAACACGAACGGCGATCTGCTCGAGAACGTGATCGGCATGGCGTACTTCATCATCCCGCTGAGCCCGCCGTGTGGCTCGCCACCGCCGCCGGGAGACGGCCCGCAACCCTACGATCAGAACGGCGTCTGGCCCGTTCCCCCGCCGGCGGAGCCTGAAGACTGCCCGAACCCCGAGACGGTCAGTGCCGGTCCGCAGGTGTGGTTCGTGGGTCCCGAGAACACCGTCACGCTCGACAAAGACGTCATCCCCGCCACCGGCCAGATCATCTACTGGGGCAACGACCTCACCCTCGCGGACTACCACTTCAACACGATGTACGACCTCGAGGCGCCGGGCGACGTGGAGAGCGGCATGCCGCCGTTCTACCTCGTGGACGTGCAGCCCACGGTGCCGGCCGACTATTACCTGACGGCGCCCGATTTCTGGAACGACCTCACGATCAGCCGCGGCGAGGACTTTCCGTACAGCTGGACGCCCGCTCAGACGTACCCCGACGCGATCTTCGGCACGTCGATCAACGGCATCCTCGCGAGCAACGGCGAGCCTGGCTTCGCGGGTTCGCTGCCGTGGGATGACGGCGAGCACGTGTACACCGCCGCCGAGCTGTCGCAGCTCGAGGCGTCGCCGGTGTCGTTCTCGGCGTACAGCTACATCGAGGGGCCGTACTTCGGGCTCCCGTTCTCGTCGATTCAGACGTGCAAGTCGGACAGCACGTTGTCGACGGGCGCACAGCTGATCTTGGAATGAGTCGGACAGGGGCACAGGAGACACACGTGAAGCTCAAGACCGCCGCGTTCCTCGTGGGCATCGTCGCGCTCGGCGCCGGGTGCCCGCCGGAGAACAACCTCACGCCGTTCATCAGCGGCAGCATCGCCGTCACCGCCGGTGACTTCGACGACGTGCAGCTGCCGTTCAACCGCCTCGTCGTGAACACGCAGGCGTACGAGGGCCTGATCTCCAGCGCCACCTGGGACGACGAGTACAATCCCGCGAACAACGCGCTCAAGGTCGAAGACCTGCTCGGCGACGGGAACGACATCACCGAGCATCAGCTCGTGATCATCGCGTCCGGTACGCGCGGGCTCGGCAAGCGGCAGTACAACGGGCTCGAGCCGGACGACGCTTTCATCGGCGACGCGAACGCGCTCTCGCGCGTCAAAGCGAAGGTGATCGGGCAGGGGATCATCATGATGACCGACTGGGCCTACGATCTCGCCGAGCAGACCTGGCCGGACTTCGTCGACTACCTCGGCGACGACACGGAGTTCGACGCCGCGCAGACGGGCGAGATCGGCACCGTCACCGCCGCGATCACGGACGATCGCCTCGCCGCCGCTTTGGGCACCGACACCGTCGCCATCCGCTACGACTTCTCGAATTGGGCCGTGATGGAGGCGGTGGACGAGGACAACGTCACCGTGTGGCTCCGCGGCGACGTGAGCTACCGCGTGCGCGACGGCGAGGGTGCGGAGACGCTCACCGACGTGCCGTTGCTCGTGAGCTACCAGCCCGAGGGCCCGGACAAGGGCACCGTCGTGGTGGCCACGTTCCACCTCGACGCCCAGACGCCGCAGGTCACCGACGAGATCCTTCGTGTGGTGGTAGGCAACTTCGAAGAACAGTCCCACGAACCGGTCGATCCACTATGACGCGCTCCCGCCTGACGTCCCTGCTGTTGTTGGCGCCTCTTGTCAGCGCGGCCTGCAAGTCCGACTACGAATACTACGAGAACAAGAACCACGACTCGTTCCATCAAGAGCGCCGCAACGCGGTCGATCTGCTCGTGGTGATCGACAACTCCTGCTCCATGGCCGAAGAGCAGGACAACCTCGCGCGCAATTTCCAGACGCTGATCGACACGTTCGCTCAGGCCGACGTGGACTGGCAGATCGCCGTCACCACAACGGACACCGAACACGACCGTTACCGCGGCCTGTTGATGGGCGGCGACGACGAGATCGTGCTCAAGACCGCGGCGGGTGAGCTCGATCGCGTGGTGTGGGACCGCAACTGGCGGTTCACGGAAGGCACCGCTCTGCAGCTCAACGCGCAGATGATGCGGCCCACGAGCAACGACGGCGTGCTCAACTGGTGCGACGCGACCGGGTCGTTCGGGGACGGCTCCAAGGGCACCCCGGGTGTGTGGAACCCGAATTGCGACGGCACGGCGCCGACCATCCCCGTCGCAGGAGCCGACGACGGCCCGCGGGCACCCGTCCCCGGCGACCTCGTGATCACCGAGGTCATGGCGCATTCGATCGGAGACGACGCGCAGTGCGAGTGGTTCGAATTCACGAACACGTCGGACGACACGATCGATTTGACGGGCCTCACGATCACGGACATCGGACGCAACTTCGTCGCCGTACCGGAGGGCACGGTCGCGCTGCCGCTCCAACCGTTCGTCGTCGGGCGCTCGGCCGCGTCGTGCGGCGCCGACCCGGACCTCGTCGCCGCCACCGGTATGACGTTCGCGGAGGACGTGCGCGTGGTGAAGCTGGACACGCCAAACCGCGACGAGCTGTTCTCCGAGCTGGTCGCGCAGGGCACGATCGGCACCGGCATCGAGATGGGCCTCGAGGCCACGCGCCTCGCGTTCCACCCGGACTACATCGCGCAGAACGAGGGCTTCCTGCGGGACGACGCGAGCTTCTCCATCCTCGTCGTCAGCGACGAGCAGGACATGTCTCCCCTGTCGGCGGCGGACTATGTGCGCGCGTTCACGGACATCAAGGGCGACCGCGCGTACCGCGATCGGAGCCTTGTGAACGTGAGCGGCGTCGTCGGCAAGGACACGCCTCCCCAGCCCGATCTCCCGGCCTGTGAGTCCGAGAACGGCATCGCCACGTACGGCAGCAAGTACCTTGCAGTGATCGCCGAGACCAACGGGCTCGCCGAGTCGATCTGCGCGGCGGACTACGCGCCCATCGTCGAGCGCCTCGGGCTCACGCTCTCGGGGCTCGAGACGTCGTTCGAATTGTCGGACTGGCCGCAGATCTGCACGCTCGACGTGCGCCTGTACGAGAACGAGAACACGTCCTCCGAGGTGCGCACCCTCGCCCGCGACGTCGATTACACCTACGAGGCCGAGGGGAACCGCATCGTGTTCACGGGTGATCAGGTCCCGCCGTCGAATTTCTACGTCGGCGCGTCGTACGAGCTCGCTCCCGAGCCGCTCGTCCCGCCGGCAATGAGCGCCGCCGACTGCGCGTTGGAGACGCCGTGATTTCGCGGGTTCTGGCGTCTTCGCTCGCGGCGTTGTGGTTGGGCGCGTGCAACGGCAACGAGCCCGACTGCACCGAACAGCTCGCGTGCCCGCGCGTCGATCAGGTGTGTGAGGCGGGTGTTTGTGTGGAGAAGCGCTGCGCGAATTCGTCGCAGTGCCCGATGGAGTCGTACTGCTCGGTGGGCGACTGCCTGCCGGGCTGCGTCGAAGAGGGGGACTGCTACCCCGGCGACACCTGCAACCTCGACACGCACCAGTGTGAGGCCCAGGCCTGCGCGGACACGCACATCGACTGCGGCTTCCGCGAGTTCTGCAACGTCGCGACCGGCGACTGCTACGACGCGGGCAGCCAGTACTGCAAGTCCTGCGACTACCAGCCGGGCGAATGCGGCGAGAACAACCTCTGCCTCAACCACTACTGCGGCGTGGACTGCAGCCAGGGGCAGGCGTGCCCGTCCGGCTTCGAGTGCTACCCGTTCACCGACGACTTCGGCAACATCGCCGCGTTCCAGTGCTTCACGTATTGCTGGTTGTACGACGACACGCTCCCGGGCGCGGACGTGAAGACCACGGGCGGGCTGCACCCGTTGGGGCCGATCCTGCCGCCGCAGTCGCCCGTTGGAGAGAAGGAATGACGTCCGCCACCGCGCGCGCGGTAATCGCGCTCGTCCTGCTCGTCCCGCTCGCCCTGCTGGGGGGCTGCCCGAAACCCCAGGAGACGGACACCGACAGCGACGTTGTGCCGGTGAACGACGGTCCCGCGCTCGTGCACACGCTGGAGGCGGAGTCGCTGGTTCAGGGCCAGGCTCTGACGATCGGGGTGACCGCCACGGACGCGGACACCGTTGAACAGGTGACGCTGTACTTCCGCACCACCGGCGAGAACGCGTGGGAGACGGTGTACCTCGAGCACGGCGAAGGGGACACCTGGAGCACGGAGCTGCCGGCGAACCAGATCACGGCGCCGTCGCTCGAGTACTACTTCCGCGCGCAGGACGCGGCCGACGTGCCCGCCGTCACCTACCTTCCCGACAACGCCGCGCACCCGTTCGTGGTGGACGTCGGCATCGTCGGCCTCGCGCTCCCGTTCGTCGAAGACTTTGAAGACTCCGGCCTGC
Source organism: Pseudomonadota bacterium (assembly GCA_947505245.1). Taxonomy (GTDB): domain Bacteria; phylum Myxococcota_A; class UBA796; order UBA796; genus SYKL01. The sequence goes on from CANNIZ010000108.1 coordinate 6,043, forward strand.
TGGGCGTGTTCGATCTCGGCTGGAACGTGGAGACGGACGGGTTTCCAGCGTACCCGTGGTCCGTGGACGAGGTCGTCAAACACGGCGGGCTCGCGTCGGCCAAGCACTTTCGCGGCACGTCGGAAATGCCGTCGGGGCTCGACGACTGGCTGATCACGCCCGCGCTCGATCTCAGGTCCTCGGAGGGCGTCGAGCTCTCCTGGTACGAATACGGCGACTTCGCCGATCTTGGCGTGCACTCGGTGTGGGTGTCTACCACCACGGGCGACCCCGACGACGGCGGCTTCATCAAGGTCGTCGACCTCGAAAACCCGCCCGAGGAGACGTGGGCACGGTCTCCCGTGCTCGACCTCTCCAGCTATGTCGGGGAAGACAGCGGGATCACCGCGGCCTGGGTCGCCTTCCGCTACGAGGGCGACTTCACCGACGCGTGGTGGATCGACGACGTCGTGATCGGCCCGCTCACCCCCGAGATCGACGCCACCGGCTTCGACCTGCCGCTCGCGATCGTGAGCCCCGGCGACACGGTAGCGCTCGGCATCGACGTGCAGAACGTCACCGCGAAGGCCTCGGGCGCGCTCACCGTGACGTGGTCCGCGGACCCGGCGGCGGGCACGTTCGCGGGCCAGCCCGCGTCGGAGGCGGCGCTCCCGGGCGACGGGGCCGCGACGTGGACGGCGGACTTCACGGTCAATCCGACCTGGCCGGACAACACGCGCGTGCCGTTCACGGTCACGGCCACCGACGGCACCGAGACCTGGTCGTTCACGTCGAGCTTCCTCGTCGGTCAGCCTTCGAGCGCCACGATCGGCATGACGTGGGTGACGAGCGGGCTGCTGCAGCTCTCGATCGGTGCGGGCGACCCTGCGTCGCCGACGGTCGAGATCCCCGTCGTCTCCGATGTGGTCGCGTCGGGTGACCACACGTACACCGTCGATCTCACCGAGGTGGCCGACGCGTTGCCGCCCGCCGCGGGTCCCGATCGGTGGTGGCTGCGCGTCACTGGCGCGCTGTCCGGCCGGATCGAGCAGTTCGACGTGAGCTACGACGGCCAGACGTTCGTGGGCGACGACCTCGGAACCTTTCCGACGAACGCCGAGAAGCTCTTCTGGCTGCCGCGCCCGCCCGTGCCTGTCGTCACCACGTGGACGGTGACGCCGGCCCTCGTGGCGCCGGGCGCCTCGGTCGACATCGACGCGACGTTGACGAACAACGGTCCGTCGACGGTGGGCGTGACGACGGCCCAGCTGGAGTCTTCCGATCCGGCGGTGACGATCACCTCCGCGCCCGTGGAGCTCGCGGCGGACGGATGGGGCACGGGTGTGCCGGCGCCGGTGGCGTTCAGCCTGGACGTGGCGGCGACGCACGTCGACTCCGAGCCCGTCGTGGTCGATGTCGTGGTGACGGACGACGTCGAGTCGTTCGTATTGCCGCAGTCGATCGCCGTGCCCTGGCCGGTGCTCACGGTGAACGCGATCACCATCACGGACGCGGGCGATCATGATGGTCTGCTCGACCCCGGCGAGACCGCGACGCTCGCGATCGCACTCGCCAACGTCGGCGACCTCTCGTCGAGCGGCACGGTACGGTGCGTGTTGTCGCGCTCGGGTGGCGCGGCGACGGCCGACGTGCTTGTCGCGAACGGCACCTTCGGGACGTTGAACGTGGGCGCGCAACGCACCGAGAACGCGTTCTCGGTAGCGGTAACGGGCGGCGTCGCTGGGGACTCGCTCGACTTCGCGCTCGCGTGTACCGACAGCTCGCGCGCTTGGACGGTGCCGTTCGTGATCGACCTCGGCGAGCAGCCGTGGCGCGCGCTCTCCGTCACTCCCGACCCCGCGGGCGACAACGCGAACGGGTACGCCTTCGACTTCGTTCGGGGCTGGTGGCGCACCGACGGCACCACGCTGGATTTCCGGTTCGACACGGCTGTGCCCTACGACCCCACGACGCTGTTCATCGAGGCGTGGGCGAACAGCGCGGGTGGCGGGTACTCGAACTACCAGTTCGTGCTGCAGTCGGGTGTGCTGCGCCTGCGCGGCTACGACTTTGGCGTGTTCACCACGCTCGCTGCGAACCCGGCCGTCGATTGGGTCGACGCAGACACGGTGGTGATCTCGTGGGATCTGGCCCCCATGCAGCTGCTCCTTGATCGGCTGTCGATCGGTTTCGCCGCGGGCTTCTGCGGCGGCGAGACGTACTACTGCGACCACTACGCGAACGGTTGGGGCGACCCCTACCAGGTCGGGTTCGACGAGACGCGCTGGTTCGACCTGAGCTGGTAGTCGAAGGCGGCGGAACGCTGCCGTGGCCCGGGCCCCTGCGGGCTCGGGACGCCTATTTGGGCGGGGCGCCGAGCTGCTGACGGATGCGCGTGAAGTCGCTCTCCAGCTGGTCGATGCGCTGTTGGCGCTCGTCTGAGAGGTCGGTGCTCCTGGCGGTGCTCTCGAGCAGCGTCGCCCAGTACACGTCGACGATTCCCATGTCGGCGCTCATGGCCGCTTCGCCGAACACGTTTGCAAGGCGGGCAAACCCCTCGCGCGTCATGCCGGTCATGACGGCGTCGGCTTGATCACCGGTGAGGGACAGGTCGGTGCGCTGCTCGTCGACCTCGCTGGTCTCGAACGTGACCCGCTCGCGCACCTTGAGGACGTCGTCCCCTTCCGTTTCCTTGAGGTTCTGGCGAACCGACGCGAGCTCGACGCGGTGGGTTGCGAGCTCACGGTGCCACGCGGTGTACTTTTCGAGCGCGGGTCGGTACGACGCGTCCGTGGGCCGCAGGCGGGCCTGATCTTCGATCAGGGTCTTGAGGTCGCGCTCGAGGGCCTCGCCGCGGGCGCCACCGTAGGCCTGGTCCTGGAGCTTCAGGAGCCGCTTGTTGAGCGCGGCGAGCTCGACCTTGGCCACCACCGGCGCGACGAGGCGCTGCTCTTCGGCGAGCAGGTCGAGCTGCATGAACAGGGTGCTGTCCGACACGCCATCCACCTCAGCGATTCGTCGCCGGTGGATCTGGAGGCCTTCCGGGCGGTTGATCGCGGTGGTGATCTGGTCGATCAGGACTTCGCTCGAGGCGACGTTTGCCCGCTGGCGCTCGATCGTGCCCTTCATCGTCGCGGCGGTCTGGATGTCGTGGTCTTCGACGAGCATGGCGAGCGCATACGGCGGAAGATCCGTCTCGAAGTATCCGGTCTTCTGGTATTCGAGCAGCGGGTCGAGGTAGCGGCCGGCGGCGGCCGAGTCCTGCGCCAGCAGCTCAAAACGCTCCCGAACGGGGCGGTATTCGGCGATGACCTTCTCGTACGTCTGAAGGGCGCCGTCCCAGTCCTGCGCGTGCTGCTGCAGGTGGCCGGCCAGCAGCTTGAGCTGCGGCGTGTACGGGTGCTCGGGGAACGCGAGCAGGAAGATGTCCACACCGCGCTGAGCAGCTTGCCGCAGGCTCGCTTCCTGGTCTTGCAGCGCTGCCTTCTCTTCGTCCGTGAGCTTGGACTCGGGATCCTGGAACTTCTTTCGCAGGTCTTCTTTGTGCGTGATGAACGCCCACGTCTCTTCGTAGAGCTTGTCCGCCAGGTACTTGGAATCGCCACCGATCTTTGCGTACCGCGCGGAGGCGTCGTCGTAGGACCGTCGTTCGAGCGCGATCCGGGCGCCCGCCAGCAGGGAGAGATCGTAGATGTCGCGGTCTGCGGGGCCGTTGACGGACATCGCAGCGACGGCGTCGAAATTCGTCAGCGCCTCGTCGTAATTGCCTTCGATGACCGCGATCGTGCCCATCCAGTAGCGCGCCCTGCTGTAAAACAGGCTTTCGGGCGCGATCTCTTGCAGGGCGGACTTTGCGCGAACGTAGTCCTTCTGGTGGTAGAACGCCTTCGCGAGGCTGTACGTGATGGGGTCGCTCGTCTGCACCTCGCCGCGCGCGATGGTGGCCTCGTAGTACGCGCGGAATTCGTCGGTGCGGCCAGTCGTGGCGTAGAGCTCGAGCAGGCGGCGCACGGCGTCGTCCCGGAACGGGTGCGTGCGGTCGTCGGCGATCTGGTGGTACCAGCCTTCGGCGCTGGTCCCGTTGCCCATGCCTTGGAGGGACTCGGCCAGGTACCACTCGGCGTCTTTGTCGAGATCGGCGTTCACCAGCGCTTCGGTGGTGACCAGGATGAAGAAGCCCTCGGCTGCATCTTCGTAATCTTTGACCATGAAGCGGTACAAGGACTCTTCGAACCGCGAGACCGCGACCTTCGGCGAGATGACGCCGCGACCAGGCTGGTTCGCCGTTTCGAGGTCTTTGGCGTCCTGAACGGTGGCGAGCACCCGCGTTTCCGTCATGGCCAGGCCCACAGCGGGCGCAGACGCAGAGCGCCCTCGATGGCCTGGGTCCTGCGCGTACGCGGGAAACGCGCACGCGAGCGTCGCGACGAGCCCCAGACGTAGCATGACCTGTCCTCCAGCGGGGTAAGCATAGCCCGCCACACGTGCGTTTGCCTGCGGTACGATGAACCATGTGGTTCCTGCTGTTCGCGTGTGCAAAGAAGGTGTCGTTCGACGATCCCATTCCCGTCGACGATTGGCTGCCCCGGACGGCGCCCGACGCGGCCACGCTCGCGCGGTACGACGACGCGGCGGCGTGGTCCGAGGAGCACGACGGGAAGGCGCTCCTGGTGATCGTTGGCGACGCGATCGTGTACGAGCACTACGCGGTGGACTTCTCCGCGGAGACGCCCCACCACCTGTTCTCCGGCACAAAGACGTTCGCCTGTGCGCTGGCGGCCGCGGCGAACGCGGACGGCCTGCTTTTGATGGACGAGCGGGCCTCGGACACGATCCCCGAGTGGACGGACGATCGCTCGACGATCGAGGTTCAACAGCTTCTCCACTTCACGAGCGGCCTGCACGAGCCGTGGTGGAAGATGACATGGGACGGCTTGAAGGCGAATCCCCGCGTCGACGACAAGTACGCGCTCGCGCTCGAACAGCCGGTCGATACCGCCCCGGGAACCACGTTCGAGTACGGCAGCACGCACCTGATGGCGTTTGGCGCGCTGATGGGGCGCAAGCTCGACCGCGACCCGCAGGTGTGGCTCGCCGAGCGCGTGCTCGACCCGATCGGCCTGCGGTTCTCGGGCTGGATCCGCGACCCGGCGGGAAACCCGGCGTGGCCCTACGGGGCGTACGCGACGGCGAACGAGTGGGCGAAATTCGGCGTGTTGCTCCGCGATGACGGCGACTTTCTCGGCGCGCGCGTGTTGCCAGCGGGCGCCCTGTCCGCCTGTCGGGTGGGTTCGGACGCGAACCCGGCGTACGGACTTGGCATGTGGCTGAACGCCGAGGTCGGTCCCGACGTGGACATGTCGGCGTTCCACACGACGGAGGCGGCGGGGCCGAAGATCTGGAACGACGGCCCGGCCGACCTGTTCATGGCGGCCGGCGCCCAGGACCAGCGCCTGTACGTGATGCCTTCGCTCGATACGATCGTGGTGCGGCTCGGAGACGGCGACAGGGACTTCAAGGACGCCGAGATGCTGCGACGAATCGTCGAGGTTCCGTGAACTCGCGCTACACTGAATGACGGAGGCACTCATGCGCCGCTGGCATCTCGTTTTCACTGCCCTGGCGTTGTCGTGCAAGGGCGGAGGGCCCGCTGGCGGCGTGGAAGGCGACGAGGCCAACGAGTGCCGCGACGGCGCAGACAACGACCAGAACGGCTACTTCGACTGCCAGGACAACGGCTGCTGGAACAGCCCGGACTGCGCAGGCGACGCCGACACAGACGCCGATACCGACGCAGACACCGATTCCGATACGGACTCCGACACGAACGTGGACACGGGCGTGGCGGCGCACCTCCAGTCGATGACGCTGACGTACGATTTTGCGATCAACTTTTCGCAGACGATGGAGCTCTCGACGGACCCGCCCCTCGTCGATTGTGTGTCGCACTATGTGGGCGACGGGACCTACGTGGACTCCGCAGACACGCACGTCACCATGCAGGGCAGCTGGAAGCTGCTGTCGAGCACCTGCCCCGGTCCGACAGGCCCGGACGGAATCTCCGGCACGCCCGATGACGCTTTGAACTTCCAGACGACCGACCTCGTCTGGTACAATTCGGCCACGAACGAGAGCTACCACACGTTTGAGTTCGACACGAACCTGACGTATCTGAACACCTGGGTGGCGCACAAGAACGTTGCGCAGTTCGAGCCCGAGCCCAACCCGCACAACATCCAGTTCTATATCTACGACATGTTCGCGGACTACGACGATGGCGTGCGCATCGTCGACCACACCGAGTCGTACACGGACGCCGAGACCTTCCTGAGCGTTTACACCAGCACGCTGCACGTCGAGTTCAACGCTCCATAGGGCCACTGCGCCTTGACCGCCGTGGCGCTGCACTTGGCGCCGCAGCGGTCAACGCA
>CANNIZ010000109.1 GCA_947505245.1 Pseudomonadota bacterium
CACCACGCTCACCAACGAGCGGCTCGGTGGCATTCGCAGCGCGCTCGCAAAAGCCGAGGCGAGCGCGATGGACGGGCTGGAGGTGCGGAAGCCGTCGGACGCACCGGCGCTGCTACCCGCAATTCATCGAATCCAGGGCGCCGTCGAAGACCAGTCAGCGTACAAACAAAATTCCGATCGTACCCTCTCCTATCTCGACGTGGCGGACCAAGTATTAGGCGACGTCTCTGACGTACTCAAGTTTGCGATCGAGCGGGTCGTCCAGTTCTCGTCCGAGACGCACTCACCCGAGGAGCGCGTGCTCGGCGCAATCGAGATCCAATCCGTTTGGGACACCGTGCTGTCTCTGTCGAATACTCGCGTGGGAGATCGCTATGTTTTTGCTGGGGCCGAATGGGACGCGCCCGCATTTGACCCAACCGGCACCTACCAAGGCGACTCCCTGACCGTAAAGGCGCGCGTCTCCGCCTCCACGGACATCGACCTCACGCAGGATGGCGGGGCCGTATTTCAGGGCTCGGTCGATGTCTTTCAGGTCTTGAAGGACGCGGTCACGGCCTTGTCCGCAAACGACGTCGCTGCCACCCGCGCTACGCTCCCTGTCGTACGAGACGCGCTCGACGCGATCATCCGATCGCGCGCCGACATCGGGTTTCGTCAACGCTCTGCGCTCGACGCGGCGTCTGTGGCCGAACGGCTGCACGACGAGTTCGCCGGCCAGCTCGCGGACCTGACCGAGGTTCCGATGGACCAGGCGATCTCCAATCTCGTCAACTTGCGCGGAAACTACGACGCCGCGCTTCAGATCACCGCAAAGAGCGGAATCAGCACACTCTTCGATCTATTGTGAGGGACGTGATTGAAATTGCCAGGAGCTGGTGTCGATAAGCGGAGGGAGGCCGCGACAGAAAACAACCCGCGACCTCGGCGTAAAACAGCCTTGGAGATATCATGGCTCTCACCGTAAATACCAACACATCGTCGATGAAAGGAATCACGCAGTTGGCGGCGACCTCGAGGTCACTGTCATCTACCTTCGAGCGCATCTCGTCGGGTCTGCGCATCAACAAGGCCGGTGACGATGCCGCCGGTCTGGGCGTCGCAGAGAACCTCGACGCCACGCGTCGTTCGTTGCGCCAGGCATCGCGCAACGCCAACGACGGCATCTCCATGGTGGAGACGGCGGAAGGTTCCGCAAACGAGGTCGGCAACATCGTCAAACGTATGCGTGAACTGGCCGTCCAGTCCTCGTCAGACACCCTGGGTACCACCGAACGCGGTTACATCCAGACGGAGTTCACCGAGCTGTCCGCCGAAGTTGATCGTATCGCCAACGTGGCTGAGTTCAACGGCCAGAAGCTCGCAGACGGCAGCTCGGCGTCGCTCGAAGTGCAGGTCGGCGCGGACAACACCGCGAACGACCGCATCACGGTCACCCTGGGCGATCTCACCGCAGTGACGCTCGGCGTCGACTCCGGCTCGATCGACCTGTCCTCGGCCGCGACCGCGCGCACCGCGCTCACCGGCCTCGACGGCGCGATGGACACCATCAACGGCTACCGAGCCGGCTTCGGCGCGTCGCAGAACCGCCTCGAATCGTCGGTTCGCAGCCTCGAAACCTACACCGACCGCATCGGTTCTGCCGAGTCCCGGATCCGCGACGCAGATTTCGCGTACGAGACCGCGCAAATGTCCCGTTACCAGGTCATGCAACAGGCGGGCGTCGCGGCGCTCGGCCAGGCCAACCAGATCAACCAGAGCGCGCTCCGCCTGATCGGCTAGGCGGAAGCGCACTCGTGAGGTGAAACGTGCCCCAGGTCGACGGAATCGTGTCAGGACTCGATACGACCGCTCTGATCAATGCTACCCTGTCTCTGGACCAGCTGCCGAAGCAGACGCTCCAGAGACAGGTCAGCACCCTGCAGGCACGGAGCGAACATCTTGCAAGCTTCACGGGTCGACTCGAGGCCGTAAAGGCCTCGCTCGACGCGTTGAGCGACTCCAGCTCGGGGGCAAAGGTAAGCGTCAGCGGCAGCCCCCAGGTCGCCGCCACCTCTACGACGGGAGCGTTGCAGGGGAGTTGGGACGTCCAGGTGGTAAAACTGGCACGCGGAACTACGCTCGTGTCCGTAGGTGGGTTCGACTCCCGCACCGCGCCCGGCGCTGTCGGCATTGGCAGCATGAATATTTCGGTCGGTGGCGTAATCACGTCGGTCTCCGTAGGGGCCGGTGATACGTCGCTCGACGCGTTTGCAGCAAGAATTTCGTCGGTGACTGGGGCAAAGGCGAGCATCATCGACACGGGCGCCGCCACCGGGCGCTACCGCCTTTCAATTCAGGGGCAAGACACGGGTGTCGATCACGCCGTGTCGATCGACACGAGCGGCCTCGCGTCCGGTGCAATTCCGATGAATGAGGTTTCGGTCGCGTCGAACGCCGAGATCACCATCGCCGGAATGACGGTCACATCGTCCACGAACCGCATCGAAGGTGCCATCCCGGGCGTGCAGTTGGACCTTCTCTCGGTAGGGACCACCACGTCTTCGGTCGACATCGCGCCTGATGACACCGCGATGAGCGACAAGGTGAAGGCGTTCGTCGATACCTTCAACACCGCCGTCGGCTACTGGAAGGCCAACTCCAAATCGGACGCCGCGACGGGTGTGCGTGGCGCCCTGTCGGGCGAAGCCACGTCGCGCAACGCCATCGATGACCTCGGGCGGCTGGCGGTGTCGGCGGGCGCGACCCTCACCGGCATCACCTCGCTGGCCGACGTCGGCGTGTCGACGCTGCGCGACGGCGGCATCACCTTCGACAAGGCCAAGTTCGCCGATGCCCTGCTGCGTGATCGCGCTGGCGTCGAGCGGCTGTTCAGCGATTCGTCGAGCCCCGTCTTGGCCCTTCGCGACCGCATCGGCAACGTCTATGTGGACGCGACTGAAGGAAGTTTGAAGAATGCGGGTTCAGCTATCGATGCTTCGATCCGAGAAGCACAGAAGCAGATGGACACTCTTGATGAGCGCCTCGCTGCTCGAGCCACGACCCTCCGCGCGCGTTTCACGCGCATGGAATCGAGCCTCGGTCAGATGCGAAGTACCCAATCCTACCTCACATCCCTCTTCGGTTCGTCGTCGAGTGGAGGTACAAAATGACCGCAATCCGCGCCTACCGTGACCGCAGCCTCTCCACGGCGCCCCCCGAGAAGATCGTGCTGATGCTGTTCGAAGCGCTCGTACGTCGCCTGGAACAGGCGGCCGCCAAGCTCGAACGGAGCGAGTCGGCCGTCGAGGACCTGTATGTCTCGCGCGAGATCTTCGCCGAGCTGCGGTCGGCGCTCGACAGGAACGCCGCACCCGAGCTCGCGACGCGGCTGGACCGCCTGTACGGCTGGTGCATGGTCGAGCTGTCCGGCGCCGGCATGGCCCGTGACGCCGCGCGCGTGCTGGATGTCCACCGTCTCGCGGTTACGCTGCGCGACAGCTGGCAGAAGGTGGTCGCGGTGGTCGCTTCGTGAACGGAGCGCTCGTCCAGCAGCTGGTCCTCACCTCCGTCGCGCTCGACGCGGACGAAGACGTGGACTTCGACACGGTCGACGCCCTTTTCAGCGCGGCGATCGCCCAGGGTAAGAAATGCACCCCCGACGAGCGCCTCCAGCTGATGGACGCGCTCGGCCGCGTCGAACGAGCGCTCACCGCAGCGATGGCGCGCACGGGCGCGGAGCTGTCGGAGATCGGGCGCGCGCGCCGGGCGACGGTGCACAGCGGACATCGCGCCGCGATCGCCGGACATCGCGTTTCCACGCGGGTGTGAGCGACTCGACCTAAAGTTCCTCCGCGATCAGCCGAAGGAGCCGGCGGAGGAACGGACATGCACGCGTGGCTCGTCATGGCGTTCGCTGTCACCAGCACCGCGGCGGCGGACACGGCCGTCCACACCGACACGGCCGTCCACACCGACACGGCCGTCCACACCGACACAGCCGTCCACACCGACACAGCCGTCCACACGGACACCGTCGTCGACACCGACACGGGCGGCTTCATCGACACCGGTGGCTTCATCGACACCGGTGGCCACACCGATACGAGCGGCGAGACCGACACCACCGGCGACACCGCGACGGATATCTGGGCGTCGATCTTGGCCGGAGAGGCAGGCGGGACGCACTGCGACGTCAGCGTTGGCGTCCCGGGGCTCGCCTGGGTGCTCGCCGCGCTCGTCATGGTCGCAGTGCGACGATGACGCCCATCGAACCTGTACCGACGCCGATTGAAGCGCGCGACGAAGCCCCCGTCCGCGTCGTGTTGCGCGGCGCCGCAGAGCTCATCGATGACGCGGCCATCGCCCAGGTCTACCCAGGTACACCGTGGATGTTCGGCGCTGGCCTGGTCGTCCCTTTGGGCCCCAGCAAGCACCCGCTGTTGCTCGACTTCGACGCGGCGTGGCATCGACTTGGCGAGCTTGATCAGTCGCTCAACCTCGTACCGCTCGCGCTCGTGGCCGAGCTCCCGATCGGTCATGGCCTGTTCATCGGCGCGGGCCCTACCGTCACGCTGTTCTCCGAGACGCACCCGGCGGACGCTACCGGTGTCGCGGTCACGCGAGGGGCGCGCATCGCCGCGGAGCTTCGTGCGGGCGGCCGCTTCGATACCGGCCTCGTCCAGGAGCCTATGCCGCCATCAACCGGAGGCCCCGTTCACGCATTGGAGTTCGAGGTGTACGTCGCCCGCAGGCAGGAGCGGCCCGGTCACTCGGACGGATTCGACCTCGGCGCGTGGCGCGGGGTGGTCGGGTTGTCGCTGTGTTTCTGATCGTCGCGGTAGCGGCGGTGATGGCGGCGGACTCGCCTACCACCGTCGACTTGCGGGTGTCGGAGGGCACGACGGTCACCACCTTCGCGACGAACGATCCCCTCCGAATTGACATCGGCGTGTACGGAAACCACGAAGACCTTGCGCCGCAGACGCTCGACATTCATCGCTCCTGGCTGCAACAGGTGCGAGCGGCCTCCGTCGGGGAGGAGACGTGGTTCGTCAGCTGGTACATGGTGACGCCACACTCCATCACCGCGCAGGTGGAGGGCGGCCGGCTGCGTGTCGACATCGGCAACGGGCGGCTCGCGGCGAGCGGCGAGGTTCTCGATCTCGATCTCCTGATCGCGAACCCGGGGCCTCGCTACGTCGACGTCACCGGGCTCGGCGTTCCGAGCCTGCTCGGCGGAGACGGTCGTTGGCCCCTGCCACCGCTGGTGGCCTTCACCGAGCAGGTCGCCGGCTTTCCCACCGAGGTGACAAACGCGTCCTGGGAAGAGGTCGATCGACTCAAGAGCGAGCGCGCCAAGGCGACCGACGACGCCGCGCGAGCGAAGATCGACGCCTCCCTCGGAGCCCAACACCTCGCCTTGCACTGGCCTCGGGAGGCGCGGTTCTACGCCCGACGCGCTGGACGAATCGCAGAGGGCACAGCGGAACTCGACTGGATGGTGGTCAAGGCGTCGCTCGAAGCCAAGGACCTCCCTTCCGTTCAGCGAGCGTGCGCCGATCTGCTTCAGCACAACGCTCCCGCCGCCCTGGTCGCCCGCTGCCTTGGCGCCGTCGCGCTCGAGACCGGCTCCCCGCCGCCCGCCGAGGTCGCGCGGGCGCTCCTGGCGGCCGACGACACTCCGCGCGGACACGCGCTCGCGGCGACGCTGTTCCTTGCCGATCGCATGCCGGAGGTCGCTGTCGAGATCATGGGTCCCGTCGGGCCTGACACCGATCCCTGGGGCGCGCTCGCCGTCGGGGATGCCGCGCTCGCTCGCGGGGACGCCGACGTGGCCCGCAAGGGGTGGGGCCGCGCGGGTGACCTGCTGTCGCCCGACGCCATTCGCGTCCGTCGGCTGGCGGCTGATCGCCTCGACAACCCCGCTGTCGTCTGGTCTCGCGAGCTCCCGAACCTCGAGCGAATCCTCGACGGCGATGACCCGGCAGGCGCCGACGCAGGACGCCTCGCCGCTGGGATCGCGCTCGCGTTGGGCGACACCCCCGAGGCGGGCCGATTGCTGCACAACGTCGTCGCGCGCTTCCCGCGCCGAGCGACACGCTCCGAGATTCCCGCCGAGCTCGCGCGAATCTGTGCGATCCGAAGTCACGATCTCGCAGTTCCCTACCGAGCCGTCGATGAGGTCGCGTGGCACACGACGTGCTGGCATCCACGGGTCGACGAGGTCATCGCCGACCCAACGCCCCTCGCCGAGCTTCGCGACGCCCTGAGGGTCCTCGGGGCCTACGCCGAAGCGCTCGACGTGGACCTTCGCATCGCGGCGATCGAGACCCGCGAGCGTGGCGAGACGCGGGAGTCGCTCCGCTCCCTCGCCACCAGTTACGCCCAGACGGGGCGCGTCGCAGAGGCGATCGCGACGCTCGCGTACGCGCGCGGGACGCTCGGGGTCGACGACGGTGACCACGAACCCGACAGGATCGCCGCGCTCGCCTACGAACGCGCCCATCAATGGGATCTCGCGCGAGGCGCGTGGCAACAACTTGCGAAAGACGAAGCGACGGCGATCGAGGCCAAAGGTGAGATCGCGCGCCTCGACGCCAACAACGGTCGGTGCGACGCCGCCGAGCCCGTGCTTGTAAGCGCGATCGCGAACAACGTCGCCGACGCGACGGACCGCCTCGCCTTGGCCGCCTGCCGCTCCGTCACTTCCGGCGACGTCGATCTGGTCCTGGGCCCCCTGGTGGACGATCCCGAAGCCACCGACGAGGCGGTATGGCTGACCGCCGTCGCCCACGCCGGCCGCTCACCCGGACCGCCCCTGCCCCCGGGCACCTCGCCCGGGAACAGGCTCGAAAACCGGCTTGTTCTCGAAGAGTCGCACCACGCGGCGTTCCGTGCGGCTCACGCCGGGCTGTTTTTCGTCCCTCCCCCCTAAATGTTCGACCTCAGTGGCCGAAGGGGGTCCGGGAGGTGCTCATGGTCGGGCTCTTCGACCCGCTGATGGGAGGTCTTGAACGAGTGCTCGATCTGCGGATGCAGCAGCACACGCTCACGAGCAGCAACCTCGCCAACTCCGACACCCCGGGTTTCCGCGCCCACGAGCTCGACCTGTCCGTTGACCTGCCCGAAGCGATCCAATCCGGTGGGCGCTCGGGTCCGATGAGCGAGCCCGTGGTGCATGAGCTGGAGCCGCCCCCCTGGTCGGTCGACGGCAACTCCGTGCTCCCCGAGCGCGAAATGTCGCGGTTATCCGCAAACGCCGTTCTGTATTCGGCGGTCACACGAGGTCTCGGTCGGCGACTCGCGATTCTGCGCTACGCCGCGTCCGATGGCCGCGGCTAGAGGGGGCCTAAGTGGACATCATCGACGCGTTCGACATCTCGTCCTCGGGCCTCCTGGCCGAGCGGCTCCGCCTCGAGGCGGTGTCCTCCAACCTCGCAAACGCCCGGACCACCAAGACCGAGAACGGCGGTCCCTACCAGCGGCGCGTCCCGGTCTTCGAGACCGAGCCGGCCCGCTCACCACGGACCCCCGGCGACAACGCCCTCGTCGGCGTTCGCGTCGCGCGGTTCGCCGAGGTCAAAGGCGAGCAGCGCGTCTATGACCCGACGCACCCTGACGCCGGTCCAGATGGCTACGTCGCCTACCCCGACATCGACGTGTTGCACGAGATGGTCGACATGATGACGGCGTCGCGCGCCTACGAAGCGAACGCCGCCGCCGTGGAGACCACCCGCGACCTCGCGATGCGCGCGCTCGAGATCGGCCGATGATCGCGCCGATCGCCGCATACACGACCACCCACATCACGCCGGCCGAGGCGCCGATGGGGGCTGCGAAGGGTGGTCCGGTCGGGGCCGACTTCGCGACCAAGCTCGGCGACGCGCTCGGAGGCGTTGAAGACGCCCAGAAGGCCGCGGATCGCACGCTGGAGCTCCTCGGCAGCGGAGCCGATGTCGATCTCCACGGCGCGATGATCGCGCTCGAAAAGGCCGACATCTCGTTGCGCGCCATGGTGTCGGTCCGTGACCGCGCGATCGCGGCCTACGAACAGCTCGCCAACATGCAGCTCTGAACATGGAACGCCTGAACGCCATCCGCGCCTGGTTCGCTGCCCTCGACGGGGAACGGCGTCGTTGGCTCGGCGGTGCGGTCGTCACCGCGATCCTCGCGCTCGGGCTCGCGACGCTCTGGACGCGTGAGCAGGGCTGGACCACCCTCGCGGACGGCCGACGCTGGGAAGAGGTCCTGGACGTCAGCGCAGCCCTCGCAGGGGCCAACGTCGACTACAAGCTCGATGGCAACGACACGATCCTGGTGCGCACCGAAGACCTCGGACGCGCGAGGGCCGCCATGGCCACCACGGCGCCGCTCCCGTCGCTCGGAGACGTCTCCGACCTCTCGCTCGGCCTCACGCCCCAGGCCCAGCGCTGGGCGTTTTCGCGCGCGCGTGAGGGCGACATCGCGCGGATGATCAACGGCATCGAAGGCGTCGCGTCGTCCCAGGTCCAGATCGTGGTGCGGGAAGACTCCGGGTACCTCGACGAACAGCGACCCGCCCGCGCCTCCGTGTTCGTACGGCTCGAGCGCGGCGTCGAGCTCGAGCCCTCCCAGATTCGCGCCGTCGTGATGCTCGTCGCCAACGCCGTCGACGGGCTCGACCCCGAATCCGTTACCGTGGCCGACGATCGCGGTCACCTGCTCGCGGACGGCAATAGCAGCGACGATGCGCAGCCCGAGAAGTGGCTCACCTACCAGCACACCCTCGCGCGGCGGTACGAAGACACCATCACGCGCGCGCTGCTGCCGGTGCTCGGTTCGACCGACGCGTTCACCACCGCGGTCACCGTCGAAGTCGAGAGCGGGTCCGACGAGACCACGGAGCACGAAGTAGACGTCGATCGCCCAGCCGTGACGCAGGAGCAGAACGAGCAGTCCGAAGACGCGCGCAGCCAAGGCGCCGGCCTCACCGGCGTGGACGCGAACCTCCCCGACCGCGCCGGAACACCCTCGGCAACCGGCGATCGCACCGTGCGAACCGCGGTGACGACGCTGTACGACTACCCCTCGACCACTCGCCACACGGTGCGCGCGGCGGGCTCCATCCGCAGGCTGTCGGTGGCCGTCCAGGTCGACGCGGCCCGCGTCGCCACCATCGCCGGTGGCGACCCCGCCGAGGCCGAGAAGACGCTCGAGGCCATCGTGCGGGCCGCCGTCGGCGATGACGTGCAGAGGCGCGACACCGTCCAGGTCAAGGTGTTGCCGTTCGTCGCCCGACCCGAAGAGGTCGCGAGCGCCGAACCGTCCATTCCGCTCGCCCTTCCAACCTCGTTGGCCGGCTACGCCGTCGGCGCGCTCGCGTTGGTGTTGGTGTTCGTGTTCGTGATCAGGCCCATGCTCGCGGTCGCGACAAGGCCAAAGCCCCTGACCGAACCGAAAGCGGACGCTACGAGGCCATCGGCCGGCGAGGACGTTCACCACGACGGCGCGCTCGCCAATCGGCTCCGGCAGATGGTCGAAGACTACGAGCCCGTCAATGCCGGCGACCTCTCCAAGCTGGTCGATCTCGAATCGGCGGCCTCGGCCAGGGTCCTGCGGAAGTGGAACAAAAACGGTACGGGAGGCTAGATGGCGCGCGCGTCCAATGCTGCAGTGAAGGAAGTCCCAGGGGCCTCCCTCCTCACCGGTCCGCAGCGCTCCGCCGTGCTGGTCATGTACCTCCAGGCGTCGGCCGCGAGGCAATTGCTCTCGCACCTGAGCACCGAGGAGCTCGCCGAGATCGCGCGCGCCATGACGGAGGTCGACGATGTCGATGTCGACGTCGTCGAGGCGATCGTCGGCGAATTCGTCCGCGACCTCACCCGGTCGTCCAGCGTCACCCACACCGGGCGCGACTACGCGCTCGGCGTCCTGCCCACCCTGCTCTCGGATCACGCTCGCGCAGCCGTGATCGATCCGCTGCGCCGCGAGATCGACCCGCGCTTCAACAGCCTGGTGGCTTCACGTCCCGCGACGACCGTGGCCGCGCTGCTGCGCGACGAACATCCACAGACGCGCGCGATCGCGATGCTCCTCATGAACACCGAGAACGTCTCCCGGATCCTCTCCGAATTCGGCGACGACGAGCGATACGACCTCTCGGTGCGCATGGCGAGGCTCGAGCGCCTGCCGTCCGAGCTCGTCGACGAAGTCGAGACCCACGTGCGCGAGATGTTGACGAGCCCCGGCACCGCCCCTTGGGCGGTCTCCGGCATGGACCGCGCGGCGCAGGCGCTCGGACGCCTCGGACGTCCGTTCCAGGACCCCGTCATGTCCCGGATGGCCGACGAGGAATCGGAGCTGTCCCAAACGATTCGTCGACGCATGCTCGTGTTCGACGATCTGCAGGGCCTCTCCGACAAGTCGATCCAGGCGCTGCTCAAGGCCGTGGAGCGCGCTCGCCTCATCATCGCCCTGCGCGGTGGCGACCTCGCGATTCGCGAACGGTTCTTCAAGAACATGTCCTCGCGTGCGTCGGAGGACCTGCGCGAAGAGCTGGAGCTGCTCGGGCCCACCCCGCGCGCCGAGATCGACGCCGCCCAGGAAGAGATCGTCCAGACCGCAGTGCGACTCGCGGCCGAGGGAGCCCTCAGGCTCCCGTCCAGCTCCGATGACATGGTCTGACGATGGCGTTTGTTCCACTCGGGAGGCGGCCGACCGCACCACCACCGCCGCAACCACCCCCATCGGAGCCCGACGAGCCCGTGGTGGACTTCGAGGCGAAGCTCGCAGACGCCTACGCGCGCGGCTACGAAGATGGTCGGGTCACCGAGGCTCGCCGCGTCGACACCGAGCTGTTGCGGATCTCAGCCGCCGTCGGTGCCGTCACCGACGCGCTCGCGACGGCGCACGCTGAGGCCCTCGCGGCCGCCACGACCGACATCGGGTCGCTCGTCGAACGCTTCTGCCGTCGGATCGTCGGAGCCCACCTCACGTACGACGGCGCGGCCGTCACGCTGATCGCGTTGAACGCCGTCGGACAGCTGCCCGAAGCTGCCAAGGTCACGATTCACGTTTCCCCCGCGCTCGCACCCGCCATTCGGCGCGCCATCACCTCGCGTCCCAACCTCGAGGTGATCGAAGACGGTCACATCGACGGCGGCTGCCGCGTGAGCACCTCCCTCGTGTCGATCGACTCGACGCTCGAGGTCATCGACAACGAGATCGACA
This sequence comes from Pseudomonadota bacterium, assembly GCA_947505245.1. Lineage (GTDB taxonomy): Bacteria > Myxococcota_A > UBA796 > UBA796 > SYKL01. The sequence continues at coordinate 11,191 of CANNIZ010000109.1, forward strand.
AGGCATTTCGCGAGCTCCGCGGAGACTGGCCATGACCATGCTTGACCTTCGGGACGCGCTCGACGCCATCCCCACGTCCATCGCCACCGGTCGCCTCGTCGAGGCCGTGGGTCCGGTCCTCCAAGCCGAGCTCCCGGCCGTACCGATCGGTGCGATCGCGAGCGTCGCTCCCGGAACGCGCTGCGAGGTGGTCGGCTTCCGGGGAGGCCGCGCCCTGCTCATGCCGCTCGAGCCGGTTTCGGGCCTGTCCTACGGGGCGGCCGTACGCGTCGAGGAGCCGTTCCTTCGGGTGCCGATCGGCGACGGTCTGTTCGGGCGCGTCATCGACGGCCTCGGGCGTCCGATCGACGGCGGGCCCCCGCTGCGCGCCGATTCCTGGCGCATCGTGCGCGCCGATCCACCCGCGCCGATGGAGCGGCCCCCGATTCAGATGCCGGCGCCCACGCAAGTTCGCGTGATCGACGCGATGTTGCCGATCGGCATCGGCCAACGCGTCTGCATCGTCGCCGGCTCAGGGGTCGGAAAGTCCACGCTCCTCGGCATGCTCGCGCGCGGGGTGAAGGCCGACGTTTGCGTCGTATGCCTGGTCGGCGAGCGCGGTCGCGAGGTTCGCGAGTTCGTCGAACGCGACCTCGCGGGCCGCCTCGACCGATCGGTGGTGCTCGCGGTCACGTCGGACCAATCGCCGGCGCTCCAGGTTCGGGCTCCGTTCGCCGCCACGGCGATCGCG
>CANNIZ010000110.1 GCA_947505245.1 Pseudomonadota bacterium
CCTGATCCTTCCAGCGATCACCCGCATCCTGGCGCCCGGCGGTGACGTGGTGGTGCTGGTGAAGCCGCAGTTCGAGGTCGGCCGCGCGGCGGTGCAGAAGGGCGGACGCGTGCGGCCCGAAGACCGCGAGCTCGCGATCGTGCGGGTGCGCGGCGAGGCGGAGGCCGCCGGCTACGTTGTGAAGGGAGGGAAGGACAGCGTGATCGCGGGGGCGAAGGCGGGGAACGTGGAGCACTTCCTGTGGCTCCAACGCGGTTGAGGTCCCGTATGGCAGCCCCGCCGTCAGCGGTCAATTTCTCGCAGAGACGCAGGAGATAGGGCAGAGTTCGCAGAGGATTGGCTTCTCTGTGGACTCTGCCCATTCTCCGCACCTCTGCGAGAAACGATCCCTTCCGCGCTAAGTCAGCGCCCCCGGAGATCAGCGAAGCTCGATGCCGAGGAACACCTCGTTCCCGTCCACGTCGACCATCTTCGCCTCGCCGATGTTGGCACCAAGAACGAGCTCGGTCGTGAGCGTCTCACTCGCGACGAGCGCCTGGTGTGCGCGCACGGCGTCGAGCACGACCGCGGGGCCGTTCACGGACAGAGCGATCCGCTGCGAGTACCCGAGGTCGAGGTCCTTCCTCAATCCCTGAACGCGGTTGACCAGCTCGCGCACGAGCCCCTCAGCGCGCAGCGCGTCGTCGAGCACGGTGGAGATCACGAGGACGCCCGCCGTGGACGCCTGCGCCTGCCACTCGCCGATCGGGGTGATCGCGACGACCACCTCGTCGGGCGCGAGCCGCGCGGTTCCGCCCGCGTAGTCCACGTCCACGCCCCCGGCGTCCAACGCGCGCTTCACCGCGAGCGGATCCATCGCGCCGATCGCGGTGGCGACCGCCTTCATGTCCTTTCCAAGACGCTTGCCGAGCTTCTTGAAGTCCGGCTTCACGGCGAACTGTACGTACTTGGCGGCGTCGGCGGCGAAGTCGATCCGGTGGACGTTGAGCTCGTCCAACAGCAGCGACGACAGGCCTTCCACCGCGCTCTGCAGCGACGGGTCAGCGAGCACGAGGGTGGCCTCGTGTAGCGGCTGCCGCACCTTGAGCTTGGCCGTCGCGCGGGCGGCGAGTCCCAACGACGCGAGGTCGCGGATCAACGCCATGTCGCGCACGAGCGTCGCGTCGACCTGGGAAAGGTCCGCGTCGGGCCAGGCGACGAGGTGGACGGACTCGGGCTGCGCTTCGGTGCGCAGCTCGCGCCAAAGGGCCTCAGCGGTGAACGGCACGAACGGCGCGATGAGGCGCGCGAACGTTGAAAGCACCTCATGCAGCGTCCACAGCGCGTCTTCGAGGTCCGTCCCCTCGCCCCAGAACCGCTCGCGGCTGCGGCGGACGTACCAGTTCGACAGGTCGTCCACGAACCCGGAGAGCTCTTTGGTCGCACCGAACAGGTCGTAGGCGTCCATCGAGGTGGTGGCGTTGGCGACGACCTGGTTCAGGCGCGACGCGATCCACCGGTCGAGCAGGTGCCGCTGCGACGCTGGCCGCGGCGCTTTGCCCGAGGGATCGAAGTGGCCCTTGCCCTTCGCGATGTCCGCATAGATCGCGAAGAACTGGTACACGTTGCGAAGGCGGATCAGGAATTCGCGCTGCCCTTCGCGGATGGCGCGGATGGACAGACGCGTATTCGACCACGGCGCGTTCGACGCGCAGAACAGCCAGCGGAACGCGTCGGCGCCAGGCGGCTCGCCGGGCGTCCTGAACCAGATCTTCCCGCCGTCACGTGGCGCGCCGATTGCTTCGAGGTCGTCCGGGTGCAGGTGCACGGCGTCCTTCGGCTTGACGTCCGCGACGACGACCTTGGTCTTCAGCGACACACCGTCTTCGGTGAACGACAAGGTCACAGGCTCGTCGCCGACGTCCAGCGACGGAAGCTGCGCGGCCTTCAGGCCCACCGTCCCGCGCGCGAGGTTTGCATCAGGGAACGCGTCGAGGCGCGTCTTGCCGCGCAACACGAGGTTCGGCGACGTGTAGTTGCCCTTCGACTTGCTCTCCTTCTTGCCCTCCATGTCGCACACGTGCCCGAGCACGATGCAGTGCTTGTACGGCCGCGGCAGACCCACCGGAGCCACGCCGTACTCCTTGCACGTGTCGTCATCGAACAACATCGTGGCGATCATGAGCAGGCTGTAGAACCAGCCGCGCGTCTGATCGACCGCTTCGCTGATGAAGTCGGCTGGGTACGACGCCTTGAACTCCGCGTCGCCCTGGTGCGGCCAGCCCCACTGCGCGAACGGCATGCAGCCCGAGTCGAACCAGCAGTCGATCACCTCGGAGACGCGCTTCATCGGGGCGCCGCAGGTGCAGTCCCACGCGACGGTGTCGATCCACGGCTTGTGGACGGCGAGGTGCTCGTCCACGCCCTCCGCGAACCCTCGCGCGTTCGGCTTGGCCTTCATCGCCGCGTACGACGCCGGCGCCTCGCGCTTGCCGCACGCCTCGCACGTCCAGATGTTCAGCGGCGTACCCCAGAACCGCTCGCGCGACAGCGCCCAGTCGACGTTGTTGCGCAGGAAGTCGCCGAAGCGCCCCTCCTTGATGTGCTCGGGGTGCCACTCGACGGCCTGGTTGTTCGCGAGGGCCGTGTCCTTGAACGCAGTCGTGCGGATGAACCACGCCGGCCGCGCGTACTGGATGAGCGGGTCGGAATCGGCGCGCCAGCAGAACGGGTACTGGTGGCGCACCTGATCGCGCTTGAACAGGAGCCCGCGCTCCTTGAGCTCGGTGATGATGTCCTTGTCGGCTTCCTTGCAGAAGCGGCCCTTCCACGGCCCTTCGGAGAACTTCCCGGCCGGGTCGATCCACTGCAGGATGCCGAGGCCCTGCGCCCTGGCGACGTCCATGTCGTCCTCGCCGAACGCGGGCGCGGTGTGCACGATGCCGGCGCCGGTGTCGGTGGTGACGTGTTGACCGGCGACGACGATGAACGCACCCGACCCTTGCGGCGTGGGCGTGACGGGCCCGAAGTCGTACAGCGGCACGTACCGGCGACCCACCAACGACGCGCCTTTTACCGTGGTCCGCGGCACAAGCCCGTAGGACTCCGCGCGAGCGGCGGCGAGGATGAGCGTCCCGCCTTCCCGACCCGGATCGTCGCACAGCGCGTAGTCGACGTCTTCACCGACCGCGAGCGCGACGTTGCTGGGCAAGGTCCACGGCGTGGTCGTCCACGCGAGGAACGCGGTGTTCGCGTCTTCGGCGTCGATGAACCGCACCGTGATGGCCGGATCGTCGACCTCCTTGTAGCCCATGCCGACTTCACCGGCGGACAGCGTGGTTCCGCCCTGCGGCCACCACCACACGACCTTGTGGCCCTGGTACAGGAGCCCCTTCTCGAACAGGCGGGAAAGCGCCCACCACACGCTCTCCACATAGCTGCGGTGGAACGTGACGTAGGCCTTCGGGAGGTCGACCCAGAAGCCGATCTGGCGCGTGAGCTCCTCCCACTCGCGAACGTAGACGAACACGCTGTCCACGCACTTGCGGGAGAACGGCTCGAGCCCGTACGCCTCGATCGCCTCGCGGCCGTGGATGTCGAGCGCCTTCTCGACCTCGACTTCGACGGGGAGACCGTGGGTGTCCCAGCCGGCCTTGCGGTCGACGTGGAAGCCGCGCATCGTCTTGTACCGCGGGAACACGTCCTTCATCACGCGGGTGAGGACGTGGCCGTTGTGGGGCGTGCCGTTCGCGGTGGGCGGCCCTTCGTAGAACACGAACGGCGGGCGGCCCGCGCCCTGTTCGAGGACGCGCGCGAAGATCCTTCGCGTGTCCCAGAACGCGAGGACCTCTTCTTCGAGCTGCGCAGGCGACGACAAACGGCCGAACATCGGACCTCCGAAGCCCGACAACTAACCGGTCCGCACGCTCAGCGCGCGCTGAACGAAACGCAGCTTCCTTTCGTGCAGCGCGCGGCGAACGTCGGGCCGCTCGAGTGGTCGTCGGCGGTCGTAGGCCCGGCCTCGCACTTGCACTGCAAGAGCTCGTTGCTGCACGCGCCCTCGAGCGGCAGGAACGCGTCCTTCGCCGCAGCGGAGATGCCCCAGACAACCATTGTCCCGCAGCAGTCCGCCGTGTGCTTCACGGTCACGCAGTCGCTATCGACGACACAACCTCGCGCGATCGCGCTGACAACGCCGCACGGATCGGCCATCGCGGGTTGCGCCACGACGTCAGTCACCTCGGGGATCACGGGCGCCTGCTCGATGGGCGCATTCGACGGCGTGCCGCAGGCCAGCAGCAGCCAGAGGACGGTCACCGCCGACGTTCCCAGGGCGGCATTCCACCGCCGAGGTCCGCGATCGCCTCCATCAGCGTCGCCTTGGCCTCGTCCACGTCGGGGATCTCGTCCACGCCGCGCCGTGCCGCCCACTCGGCCCAGGACTCCGCGATCGTGCTGTGGGCGCCCGACGTCGTGTGCGCGTCGCGCGTCGCGCACAACAGCCGCTCAGCGACCGCGCCGAACGCCGCCCGGCGCGTCTTCGCGTCCCAATCCAGGTCGCGATCGTCCGACGCCATCGTGCCGCGCGACTGCACCTCAGAGAACAGCTCCTCAGCGGCCTCGGAGAGCCCTTCCGTCTGCCAGGGCGCGGCCTCGCTGCCCACCGCGACGAGCGCGGGCCACAGCCGCCGATGAATGAACGTGACCTTGCCGTCGACGAGCTTCGCGGTGGCGACGTCTTCGTCCGCCTCCAACTCCGTCGTGAACGCGTAGATCGCCTTGCCCTTCTTGTGGCCGAACCACGAGCCGGCGATCGGCCCCCCGACCATCAACTGCGCAACAGCCGGACGCGTGTCGTCCGCGAGCAGGAGGAGTCCGATTCGTTCGAGTTCGGCGCGTACGTCTTTCACGATTCAGGACCACCGAGCGGGGAAACATCGTACAGGATCAGGCCCTTGGCCTCCTGCGTCGCGTACTGCAACGACCACCCTGTCTCGGCGAGCACGACGGGGCGACCGTCGCGATCGGTGACCACCGCGAAATCGCTCCGACCGTCGAGCCAGTCGCGACCGCTCGCCGCGCCTCCAATCCACCTCGCCGCCGTGTAGCGGCTCGTCTCGAGCTCGACCTTCACGTTGTACTCCTGCTCGAGGCGCACCTTGAGGACTTCGAACTGCAACATGCCGACGGCGCCGAGGTACGGATCGGCCGCGCCGAGGCCCTCGCGGAAGAACAGCTGCACCGTGCCCTCCTGGGACAGCTGCATCAGCCCGTCCTGGAGCTGCTTTCGGCGCATCGGGTCCTTCAAACGCACGCGGGCGAAGAACTCGGGAGCGAACCGCGGGATGCCCTGGAACACGACCGGCGCGCCCGTCGACAGCGTGTCCCCGATGCGCAACTCACCGGGATCGTACAGCCCGACAATGTCGCCCGGGACGGCTTCTTCGACGATGGAGCGCTCGGCCGCGAGGAACGTGTGCGGCTTGTTCATGCGCAACGTCTTGCCCGTGCGCGCCAGCCGGACCTCCATCCCGCGCTCGAACTTGCCGCTCACGACCCGCATGAACGCGATGCGATCGCGATGCTTTGGGTTCATGTTCGCCTGAATCTTGAACACGAACGCTGCAAAGTCGGCGTCTTCAGGCCGCCGCTCACCCTGCACCGTCTCGCGCGGCAACGGCTTCGGCATGAGCGCCTCGATCGCCCGCAGCAGCGGCGCGACACCGAAGTTCGACATCGCGGAGCCGAAGAAGAACGGCGTCACCTGCCCCTTCAGGAACGCCTCGACGCTCCACGGATCACCCGCGGCCTCGATCAGCTCGGCGGACTCGTTGACCTCGGCCCAACGGTCCCCGAGCAGGCGCTTCGCCTCATCGGAGTGCAGCGGTGCGATCTTCTCGGTCGCGACAGCCGCGCCGGCGTCGACCTTCTCGTACACGTGGACGTTCATCGTCAGGCGGTCGAGCACCCCGATGAACTCGCTCCCCTGCCCGATCGGCCAGTTGAGCGGCACCACGCCGATCTTGAGCAGCTTCTGCACCTCATCCATCAGGTCGATCGGGTCGCGTCCCGGCCGGTCCATCTTGTTGACGAACGTGATGATCGGCATGTTCCGGAGGCGGCAAACCTCGAACAGGCGCTTGGTGCGGTCTTCCACGCCCTTGGCGACGTCGATCAGCATGACCGCACCGTCCACTGCGGCGAGCGTGCGGTAGGTGTCTTCAGAGAAGTCCGCGTGACCGGGCGTATCGAGCAGGTTCAGCCGATACCCCTCGTGATCGAACTGCAGCACGGACGACGTGATCGAGATCCCGCGCTCCTGCTCGATGCTCATCCAGTCCGAGATCGCGTGCCGCGTGGCCTTTCGCGACTTGACCGCGCCGGCCATGTGCAGCGCCCCGCCGTAGAGCAGGAGCTTCTCGGTGAGCGTGGTCTTGCCGGCGTCCGGGTGCGAGATGATGGCGAACGTACGCCGCCGGGCGATTTCGTGAGCGTGGTCCATGCGGCCCGGGTAACGCGCTACGCTGTTTCATGCGGCTCACGTCCCTCCTGGTGCTCGTCACAGCCTGTAGTCCACGGTCCTCCGTGGTGCTCTGCGACACGCCTGGCGTCATGGCCAGCCAGACCTGCACCAGCGACGACTGCACGCCGTGTGTCGGCCTCGCAAAGATGCCGATCGACGCGGACCCCGCGTTCGCGACGGAGCTGTTCATCACGCCCGAAGACGACCTCGATTGGCCTGCGATCGACGCGGCCCTGGCTGACGGAGACGTCGCTGTGCGCTTCTCCGGTGAGTGGCCCGACGCGCTCCAGATCCTGCGCACCGACGACGGCCCGCACCGCCTGCTGCTCGACGGCACCTCCGCGGACGGCGACCGCGCGCGGTTCGCCGGCGCAACCACCACCGAGGACGACGTCAAACGGAGCCGCGTAACGCTGCGCGGCTTCGAACTCGCCCACAGCTCCTCGCAGACCGTGTATTGGCGCGCGGGCGACGAGGTGATCCTCGAGGATCTCGTCCTGCACGACAACGGCCGCTCCCCCGCGCTGATGCTCGACTACGCGAACCGCAGCGGACTGCCGTCTACGGGCCTGGTCGTACGCAACAACCACCTGTACGACGTGAGCGGCGAGTGCATCTACATCGGCGGCGCCGAGGACACGGGCGGCCCCTCGCACAGCGACGTCCGCATCGAGAACAACCTCATCCACGGCTGCGGTCACAAGGTCCACTGGGGCGATGACCTCGACGGAATCAACATCAAGGACGGCATCGCCCCGGTCGTCATTCGGCGCAACGTGATCTCCGAGACCCACTGGGGCATGCAGATCGACAGCCCCGCTCTGATCGAGCAGAACGTGATCTTCGACATCCTCGACCACGGCATCATGCTCGGGGACCAGTGGGGCGCGTCGTACTCCACCGCGGTGATTCGCGATCTCGCCGTGCTGCGCTCCAAGGAGTCCGGCGTCTACGTCGGCGCCGACCACGTCCCCACCGACGGCGTCACCCTGGAGAGGCTCACCGTCGCCGACGTCGACGACTTCGGCGTCGAGTTCGCCGGGGCGAGCGGCGTGGTCGCAAACCTCGCGGACGTGCTGTTCGTCGGCGACATGGGCGCCTTCAAGGGCTGGGGCGACGTCTCGCTCGAGGTCACCGGCTGTTCCCTCGCGGCGGGCGCTGTGCCCGGACAGTTCGGCGCCGACTGCGTCGCCACCGACGACGCTCTCGTCGACCCCGACTCGCCCGCCGGTCCGGACGGCCTGTTCTTTACCGAAGACGACGGCTGGCGGTCCAGGAGCGGCGCCGGCGCGCGCTGAGGAGCAAGCCGAACAACAGCAGCGCGGACGCGCCGACCGGGTTCGCAGTGGAACACCCGCAACCCCCGTTGCGAGCGATCACGTCGGTTTCGTCCGGGACGCCGGTGTCGGGACGCTTGGCGCCCCCCACCGACGAGCTTGTGTCGCTCGATGTGTCCGTGTCCACCGCAGTGTCCGTGTCCAACGCAGTGTCCGTGTGGACCGCGGTGTCCGTGTCCACCGCCGTGTCGGTGTCGAGCCCGGTGTCGACGATCGCGGGCAGATCGGCTCCGTCGCAATCCTCGTCGACGCCGTTGCCGCGAACCTCGAGCGCGCCGGGGTGCGCCGAAGGGGCCGCGTCATCGCAGTCCGTCGCGTCGTCGGTACGTCCGGGCGGGACCACACAGCCTGTGGTGGGCGTGGCGTCGAGGTCGCCGTAGCCGTCTTGATCCAGGTCCGGCCACGACGAAAGCAGGGGCAGCCCGTCGTCGATGCCGCCGACGCAGTCGTCATCCACTCCGTTGCAGACCTCGGCCTCGCCGGGGTTCACGCTCGCCGAACCGTCGTTGCAGTCGCCGTTCGCCGCGACCCCGCCCGCCGGCGCCGCACAGGCGACCACCGCGAAGCCCGTGCCGAAGCCGTCGCCGTCCCCGTCGGCGTACCAGCTCTGCGTGGGCACCCCGTCGTCCGCGGTGCCGTCGCAGTCCTGGTCCTTTCCGTCGCAGATCTCCGTCGCGCCGGGGTTCACGCTCGCCGCGACGTCATCGCAGTCGCCCGCGGTCGCGATGCGTCCCAACGGAGCCGCGCACCCGACCACGGCGCTTCCCGCGCCATAGCCGTCCGAATCGCCGTCCGCGTACCAGCTCTGGGTCGCGAGGCCGTCGTCCGCGGTGCCGTCGCAGTCCTCGTCCACGCCGTCGCAGGTCTCGGTGGCGCCCGGACGCACGCCCGGGACGGCGTCGTTGCAGTCGCCCGCCGCCGTGACGCTTCCGGCGATCGGAGCGCAGCTCGACACCGGGGACCCCGCGCCGAAGCCGTCGCCGTCCCCGTCGACGTACCAGTTCTGTGTCGAAGCCCCGTTGTCGACGCTCCCGTCGCAGTTGTCGTCGACGCCGTTGCACACCTCGGCTGCGCCGGGGTGCACGCTCGGGGAGGTGGCGCCGCAGTCCGTGTCCGTCGCGACGTGCCCGCCGGGAGCCGCACAGGCCACGACCGCCGCGCCTGCGCCGTAGCCGTCACCGTCCGTGTCCGCGTACCAGGACTGCGTCGGCACGCCGTCGTCGATCGTGACGTCGCAGTCGTCGTCCACGCCGTTGCACACCTCGATGGCGCCGGGGTGGGCGCTCGCCGATTTGTCGTCACAGTCCGAATTGGCGGCGACCCGCCCAGCAGGCGCCGCGCACGCCACGACCGCCGCGCCCGCGCCGTACCCGTCGCCGTCCGTGTCCGCATACCAGGGCTGCGTCGCGACGCCGTCGTCGGGGGTGCCGTCGCAGTCGTCGTCGACGCCGTTGCAGAGCTCGGGAGCGCCGGGCTTCACGGCCGCTGCCTTGTCGTCGCAGTCGGTGCTGCTCGCGACGTGCCCTGCAGGCGCCGCACACGCGATCACCGCAGCCCCCGCGCCGTACCCGTCGCCGTCCGTGTCCGCGTACCACGGCGTGCCCGCGCCCTCGTCCTTGGTGCCGTCGCAGTCGTCGTCGATGTTGTTGCACAGCTCGGTCGCGCCCGGCTTCACACCAGCGGCCTTGTCGTCGCAATCGCCAGGCGTCGACGACGTCCCCGGCCCCGCGTGGCACACCTTGGTCGCGGCGCCAGCGCCGAACCCGTCGCCGTCCGAGTCGATGTACGTGGTGGCGATGGACGTGCACAACACGTCGACCCGATCGACGTCGTAGCCGTACTTCTGTACGTTTACGTCCGTGACGAGGCGAATCCTCGCGGTGTCTCCGGGGAGAGCGACTGTGTCGAACGGGGCGAGCGCGCCGCCGAGCACGTGAAACAGGTCACCATCGCCGTTGGTGACGTAGACGTTGTCGCAGTGGCTGTCCAGACACTGCGGGTCGACCTCGGCGTCGAACTTTGAAAAGTGCAGCCTGATCGCGTCCGCGCCGGCGTACTTGTAGCTTTGGGTATCGTCGGACTTGTCGGCGTACAGGTTTGCGGTGCGCGGGTTGCGGATCGCCACGGTGACGGACGTGAGCAGCTGGGACGCCGTCGCTGGCGTCGTGATCTCCCGGGAGGTCCCGTGCCGGATGAGCGCTCTCCGCAGGGCGTCTCGGTTCGCGCCGGCGTGGAGGGCCACGTCCGTCGCGAGCAGCTCCTCGCCCGCTCCGATCATTCCCTCGTTGGTCGCGTAAGCGAACTGGGACTCGATCGATTCGACGTCGACGAGGTCGCCGCCCGCGACCGCGCGGGCATCCCACAGCGACGCCGACCAGATCTCGCCGTCGAGATGCACCTCTCCGACGAGGCCCTCGGGGTAGTGTTTGGGTTCGTTCAGCACGCGGAGACATCCCGTGGGCGAATACGAGATCGCGTCCCACTCCCCAAGGCACGCCGCGCCGATGATCTGCGCGGACAGCCGCTGACTCATCGCTCCCGCGAGGTAGTCGCTCCACCCTTCGCCCAACGCGCCGGTCTCGAAGTACGTGCCGTCGTCAAAACCAGGGACCTGGTTGTCCTGCACGAAGTGGCCGTACTCGTGCACGACGACCTCGGCGTCTTCGGCGTCGTCCACGCCTCCGGACCCGAAGGTGATCTGCCCGGTGGCTGGATCGAACCACGAATTGTCCTGGTTGGTGCCGTTCGGGAGCACCACGAGCTGCCTCGCGCCTGCGTTGGCGATGCCGAACGCCTGGAACTGGTTCTGCGTCCGATCGAGGTGGAAGTACGCCATCACCTCCTCGAAGCGATCGTCGTTCCGGTCGTACGCGAACGTCAGCGAACCCGACTGCGCACGCGCGCCCGCGTTCGTCGGGCGCGAGTCCACCCAGGTGCCGCGCAGGAAGCCCGTCCCGTCCAGGCGCGGCAGCGAGACCGAGCGCCGTTGCGCCGTGAGCGCGCCCTGGTTCGCGTCGTTCTTGTCGGTCAACGTGAGCGTGCCCGACGTCGCGATCGGGTTCGGATCGAACACGTTCCCCGTGCCCGTCGCGAACTTGCGGCGATCCTGAAAATCGACCACCGCGCCCGTCGCCGCGTCGACGTGGACGCGCCAGGAGCCGCGATCGTCGGACCAGGTTACCCGCCAGACGAGCGTCGGCGCCGGGTGGTCGAGCACGCCGAGGACCGCGGTCGCGTCGGTCGGGACCGCGCTGCCTACTGCGGACGCGGCGATCGGCACCGCGCTCGCCCCGTCGAATACGGGGACATCGGGGACGAAGCCTTCGATGTCGCTCGTGTAGTCGCGCGCGTCCGCGGCGAGCCCGGCGTCATCGACCCGCACGACCACGTCGCGATCGAACACCGGCACGCCGTCGACCTGCTGCGCGAACCGCACCCAGGCTCCCGAGGCGCCGTGGGCGACCCATGCGTCGGCACTGATGTGCTCAGCGAGCCCGAGATCTGCGACGAATTCGCGAGCGCCCGGGACCGGGTCAAGCGCCGAGGGTGGTGAGGTGCAGCCGACGAGCGCTACCGGGAGGAGACCGAGACCGAACCGCATTCAACGCTCCCCGAAGGCACGTGCGCGAGATTGTACCCCCAAGGTACCCGCTCGGCGGTATTCTCCGCGAGAAGGAGTTGGACATGCGCTTTTTGTGGATCATCGGTTTGCTCTCGATCGGCTGTACCAAGGACCCGGGCGACACGTCTGAAGGCGACGCGGACACGGACGCAGACTCCGATGCGGACACCGACGCAGATACCGATGCGGACACCGACGCAGATACCGATGCGGACACGGACACGGATCCCCTCGGCGACCCGGACTTCACGACCTCAGGCAACGTCTCGACGGGCGCCGTCATCCCCATCACCTGGGCCGACAGCTCGGGCTTCTTC
>CANNIZ010000111.1 GCA_947505245.1 Pseudomonadota bacterium
ATGCCTGTCGAAAGGCTGCGACCCCTCATGCGGCGATTTGGCGAGATGATGATCGTGGAAACGATCTACGCGTCGATGTTTGGTGGGGTTTGAGGGGATGCCTCAGCCCAGGAGGAGCTGCAGTCGGTCAACGAGGAGCTCGCCACGGTCAACCTCGAGCTGCAGGCCAAGGTGGCCGACCTGTCGCGGGCCAACAACGACATGAACAACCTGCTTTCCGGCACCGGCATCGGCACCCTGTTCGTCGACCACCAGCTGCGCATCCTGCGGTTCACCCCAGCCGCCAGCGTGATCATCAACCTCATCCTGTCGGACGTTGGCCGGCCCGTGGCGCACGTCGTCTCCAACCTGGTCGGCTACACGAGCCTCGTCGACGACGTGCGAGAGGTGCTGCGCACGCTGGCGATCAAGGAGGTGGAGGTGCGCTCCATCGCGGGCCGCACGTACACGCTGCGCATCCAGCCGTACCGCACGCTCGACAACGTGATCGAAGGCGCCGTGATCACCTTCTTCGACATCACCGAGCTCGTGCAGGCACGGGATGCGCTGCGCCGCCTCGCGGTGGTGGTGCGCGACTCGCACGACGCCATCACGGTCCAGGACCTGACCGGCCGCACCCTCGCGTGGAACCCTGGAGCCGTGAGGCTGTATGGGTGGAGCGAGGCCGAGGCGCTGCAACGCAACGTGCGCGACCGCATCCCCGAGTCGCAGCGGGAGTCCGCGCTGGCCAGGCTGGTTCGGTTGAGCCGGTCCGAAGTCCTCGAGCCGTTTGTCACCCAGCGCCTCACCAAACAGGGGGCGGTCGTGGACGTCTCGATCCTCTCCTCGGCCCTCGTCGACGACGGCGGGCACGTGTACGCGGTCGCCACTACCGAACGGGCAAGACCTGGCGGCGCGAAATGAGTTCCGAGGACGACCAGGCGGCGATGGACGCCGGTCTGTTGCGCGATCGGGCCGAAGCGGCGCTCCGAAAACTTGCAAACGCCACGCCGGAGGCCCTCGCGGCGCTCCCGCCCGAAGCCACGCGCGCGCTGCTTCACGAGCTGCAGGTGCACCAGATCGAGCTCGAGCTGCAGAACGAGGAGCTGCGCCGCGCGCAACTCGCGCTCGAAGTGTCGCGCGCGCGCTATTTCGACCTGTATGACCTGGCCCCTGTCGGGTACTGCACCGTGAGCGATGCGGGGCTGATCGTCGAGGCCAACCTCACCCTCGCCGAGCTGCTGGGTGCCCCGCGTAGTGTGGTGGTCACCAGGCCGTTGTCGCGGTTCATCCTCAAGGAAGACCAGGACCTCTTCTACCACCTGCGCCAGCGGGTGAAGGCCGCCGCCACCCAGGCGCTTGACGGTCCGGCGATGAGCTGCGAGCTCCGCTTTCTCCGGACGGACGCCTCGCACTTCTGGGCCCACCTGACGGCCACCGTCGAGTCGGACGCCAGGCTTCGCGTCGTGGTGACGGACATCACCACCCGCAAGGCCGCCGAGGCCACGCGGGTCTTGCTCGAATCGGAGCTTGTTCAGGCGCAAAAGATGGAGTCGGTGGGTCGTCTCGCCGGTGGCGTCGCGCACGACTTCAACAACATGCTCACCGTCATCCTCGGCAACGTGGAGCTGGCCTTCGGCGAGGTGGACGCGGGCAGTCCCCTCCACCAGGACCTCGTGGACATCCGCACGGCGGCGCAGCGGTCGGCCGAGCTCACTGCGCAATTGCTCGCCTATGCCCGCAAACAGGTGATCGCACCGAAGGTCCTGGACCTCAACGCTACCGTGGCGGACACGGTCACCCTCCTGCGCCGCCTCGTCAGCGAAGATGTTCAGCTGGTGTGGAAGCCCGGAGCCGACCTGTGGCCCGTCAAGATGGACGCGTCCCAGGTCACTCAGATCCTGACGAACCTCGTCGTCAACGCCCGCGACGCCATTGCGGCTGGCGGCACGATCACGATCGAGACGCAGAACCGGAGCGACGGCGCCTGCGCCTGCGTGGAGGGCGCGTGCCGGGGCCGCGACGGGTACGTCTCGCTCATCGTGACCGATGACGGCTGCGGCATGAACGACGAGACGCTGGCGCACCTCTTCGAGCCGTTCTTCACGACGAAGGCCCTCGGCAACGGCACCGGGCTCGGGCTCGCGATGGTGTTCGGTGCGGTGAAGCAGAACCACGGCTTCGTCAACGTGCGCAGCGCGCCGGGCGCGGGGACGACGTTTACGGTCTGCCTCCGCCGGCATGAGGAGGCGCCGGCGCTCAGGGGGGCACAAGCGCCACGAGTGCCCGCGAAGCGTGGCCGCGAGACCATCCTGTTGGTCGAAGATGAAGCGGCCCTGCTGCCCATCCTCACGCGGCTGCTCGGTGACCAGGGCTACACCGTGCTGGCAGCGAACACGCCGGCGGACGCGCTGGAGCTTGCAAACGAGCACGGCCCTCGAATCGACCTGCTCGTGACCGATATCGTCATGCCCGGACTCAACGGCCTGGACCTGGGCCGGGAAATTGGCGAGGCGTGGCCGTCGATCAAGCGCCTGTTCATGTCCGGGTACAGCGCCGACATGATCGCGCGGTACGGGCGTTCGGACGAGGTGGCGCCCTTCCTCCAGAAGCCGTTTACGATGGCAGAACTGATGGAAAGGGTGCGAGCGGTGCTCGACGGCACGTAGCCGAAGGCGCGCAGCGCGCCCTCAGGCGCGCGCAGTCACCCTAATACGTCATCCGGATGCCCGCGCGTACGGCGCGGGGCGCCTGACGGTACAGCGTGAGCCCGAAGTTCGCGTCGTCGTTCTCGTAGTACGTGACGGGCGTCTTGAAGTCCGGCAGGTTGAACACGTCGAGCGTGAGCTCGAGCTTGCGGCCTTCTTCTTCCTCGTCCAACTCGAACGTGTGCGCCAGGCGCACGTCGATGTAGTTGACGGGCGGCATGAACCGCGTGCCGCGGCCCTCGCCGAAGCCGAAGTAGTCGCCGTACAGCCACACGTTCGTGCGGCGCTGCCAGGCGTGGCCCGAGTCGAACTCGTACACGAGGCCGAGCGTGGTGCCGTCGGTGAACGTGTAGCTGCCGTTGATCTTGACCTGGTGGAACGAGTGGTACGGGAGGTAGCCGTACCAGCCGGCCTGATCGACGAGCTCGCCGGTCTTGTTGCCGTCGGCGTCCACGATGTCGCCGCGGTGCCCGAGGCCGGACAGGCCGTCCAGAACCCAGCCGTAGCCGTTCTCCATGTAGAAGTCGCGCACGGCCTGGTCGCCGACGTCGTCCATGTACACGCCGACGTTGTTGCCGTCCGAGCCGGTGTCGCCGCCGCTCGCGGTCTCGAACTGGCCGGGCGTGTTGCCCTTCGCCGTGCTCAACGTCCACGCCGCGAGCAGCTGCCAGCGGTCGTTGAACTTCTTCTCGGCCGTGATCTCGATGCCCTTGTAGTCGCGCTTCTTGAACGGCGAGGGCTCGACGAACCAGTTCGCGTCGTCGTGGTTCACGTCTTCGGGGATGTTCACCGTCTGCGACAGGATGCCGTGTAGACCGAGCGAGAAGTCCTTCACGAGCTCGCGCTCGATGCCGACGGTGATCTTGTCCATGCGCGCGGGCTTCAGGCGCGTGCTGTAGATCAGCGGGTTCCCGGTGGGGTCCTGGTGGTGCGTGACGAACCAGCCGTCGTTGTCGTCATCGACGCCGAGCACGGCGCACGCCGGATCCTGCACGTTGCACGACTCGGTGAAGTCGTACGCGGAGCGGGTGTCGGCCCAGTCGGCGAAGCTGTTTCCGACGACGTCGTAGTACTGCCCGCCGAACGCGGACACGAGCGTCTTGCTGTCGCCGGTGACGTCCCAGGCCACACCGACGCGCGGCGCCGGCATGAGCATCTGGTACGCCTTCTCCTCGACGATATCGACCGTATCGGGGTCGTCCATCGTGACGGGCTTGCCCTCGTTCTGCATCAGCGACTCGCGATCCAGGCGCGCGCCGAGGTTCAGCGTCAGGCGCTTGCCGATCGTCCAGTCGTCCTGGATGAACGCGGTGAACAGCTGGCCGGTGTGCGGCAGCGCGCCGACGCGCTTGTATTCGGTCTTGCGCAGGCAGTCCGAGAAGTCCGCCGCTTCACACGGGAAGCCCGACTCGGCGGACGCGTAGTATTCGGCGCCCTCTCCGGGGCCCGTGTATTGGAGGTCGCGCGAGTCGCGCACGAACCACACCTCGGCGCCGGCCTTGAGCTTGTGGTCGCCGAGGAACCCGTACACGACGCGCGTGGCTGTGAGGCCGCCACCGAGGCGACGACGCTTGTTGAAGTCCGAGTCCGTCCAGTTTTTCGTGACCTGACCGTTGTCCAGGTTCGTGATCGACGGCACGTCCGTCAGGCCGGACTGCGGAACGACGTTGATCTCGTTCTGCCAATACCCGGTGAATACCTCGACTTCCGTCGAGGCGTCGGGGTGCCACGTCGCGCGCAGCTGAGGCGCCATCGTCGAGTCGCGCCGCTGCGACTGCGCTTCGGGAAGGATCTGGCTGGAGGTCTCGTTGTTGTCGATCCGCGAGCCACCGAAGTTCAAGATGCCGCGCACCGTGAAGTCCGGCGTCGCGAACCACGACAGCTTCACGAAGCCGTCCGCGTTGTTGCCCTGGTAGGGCGTCTCGGGGTTCATGCCCTCGTACACCGCGCGATCGACACCGAAGTTGACGGCGCCGAAGTACCACAGCTTCTCGGGCACGAGCGGGCCGCCCGCGGTGGCCGAGACCGAGTGCGCGAGGAAGTCGCGCTTGGAGGTGGGGACCTCCTCGTGGGCGCCGAGGTCGGCGATGTCGTAGGTGCCGAACGAGGCGTCGGTGTTGAGCCAGTAACCGAGGCTGCCGTGGTGTTCGTCGCCGCCGTCCTTGGTGACGACGTTCACGATCATGCCGGCGAATTGGCCGTACTCGGCGGGCGCGCCGTCCGTGTACACCTGGATGTCTTCGATGGCGTCGAAGTTGACGTTGCTGCCGAACGTCTTGGTGGCCGGATCGCGGGTGGACACGCCGTCGACCATGTAGTTGTTGCCGTACTGGCCTTCGCCGCGGACGCTCGGGTTGCCGTCCGACGGGCCGCCGGAGGACGTGTCGATGCGGCCGTACACGCCGGGGAGCATGGTGACGGCGTCCTGGTAGGAGCGGCCCACCGGCAAGTTCTGGAGCAGCTCGGTGCCGAGGGACGCCGAGAAGCTGCTGCTCGTCGCGTCGATCACCGGCAGCGTCGTCTCGATCGAGATGACCTCGACGCCTTCGGTCTCGGGCGACAGGGTGACGGGCACCCAGGTGGACTGGTTGAGGACGACCGTGACTTGCGTGGTGACGAGCTCGTAGCCGGCGCCGATGAAGTCGACCTTGTGGACGCCGGGGGGCACGGAGACGAAGCGGAAGCCGCCGTCTTCGCCGGTGGTGACGACGATCTCGCCAGCGATCGACGAGCCGGACAACACGACGTCGACGCCTACGGCGGGAGCGCCCGCCGGGTCGAGCACACTGCCGCGAATCTCGCCCGTCTCTGTGGCGGCAGCGATGCCGGGGACGACGAGGGCCAGGAAGAGCAACGCGGAGCGGTTCACAGGGCACCTCCGTAGGTCAGCACGAACGGTTCGTCACACGACGGGACGGCGGTGTCCGCGGTGTCGTCGTCGGCGGGGCAGGGGTAGGGGATCGGGAACTTGATCTCGTCGGCGTCGTTGAGGAACAACACGACCTGGTCGCCGTCGGCCGCCGCGGGGGCGGTGAACGACGCCGTCGCGGTGCGGCACCCGAGCGTCAACGGCACCGGGTCTGCGTCGCCAACCTTCACCTTCGTGGCGCCGCCGAGGTTGCAGCCGGTGACGTCGATCACGGTGCCAGCGGCGACGGAGCCGTCCGCGCTCTGCGGGGTGACGTACTCGGGGAGGAAGTCGCGCGGGCAGGTGAGGTAGCGGTAGGCCACCGGCAGCGTGGACGTCTCGCCGGTGCTGTTGGTGACGACGATGTCCGCGTAGCCGTCCGTGCCAGCCGGGGCGGTGCCCCAGATCTGGAAGCCGCGCTCGGACAAATCGGTGCCCGGGAGCTGCGCGCCTTCGAGGGGCGCCGTCCCGAACGCCGCGGTTGCGCCGTCATCAAACCCGTGACCGCGCACGGCCACGGCGTTGCAGCCGTCTTCCCAACCGTAGATCGGCGAAACCGAGACCACGCCGAACCCGATGGCGGTGGCGTTGCAGCTCGCGAGCACGGCCACGGCCGTGACGAACGCGACGCCAATAAGTCTTTCACGCATGTCCCCTCCTTACGAAACCGCCATCTATGCGGATCAACTCTGGAATGCCACGCAGCAGAATGACTTTCAGGGGAGCGGGGCCCGCGCGGCGTCGGCGTCGCTCCGATGTTAGGCTTGCGGCGGCATGACCCCGCGCCCTCCCATCACGCGCTTGCCGTGGTACCAGCGCGAGCTCGCGCGGGTGCTCGGACGTGGCCGCGGCGAGGTCCGGGCGCTGCAAGACACGATGGCGCTCGGCGGCGTGCTCCGCTTCGCCGTGTTGTTCGGCGTCACCGTGCTCGTGCCCGCGCTGTTGCTGGCGTACTACGCGTACAGCTCCATCCAGGCCGAAGAATTGGCGCTCGACGCCGACCTTGATCGCCGCGCAGACGCGGTGGCGGATCAGGTCCAGCACGATCTCGAAGCTGGCTTCGCGCGGTTCGAGCGGTCCGCGGTAGACCGCCTCTCGCAGGGCGCGTCGCCGCTCGCGGCGTTGCAGGACCTGTCGCCGTACCTGCTCGTCGCGTTCCGGTTCGAGAGCGACGGCACGCTCGCCGCGCCGTTCACGATGCCGGTCGACCTGCCGCTCGGCCTTCCGACGGCCCGTTACCGCAGCGCCCTCGCAGAGGGGCGCACGGCGGAACGCGAGCAGCGGTGGGACGACGCGGTGGCGGCGTTCGAGCTCGCGCTGGTCGAGGCGGGCACGCTGGAAGAGGCCGGTCAGGCCGCGTTCTCCCGCGCGCGCGATCTTCGCCTCGCGGGTCGCACGCCCGAGGCCGAGCAGGCGTTCGCCGACGTGTACGCCGATTTTGCCTCCGCGCGAGACGAGCGCGGCTTCCAGTTCGGCGACCTCGCCACGCTCGCGCGCTCGGAGATGGCCCTCGACCGTGACCCGCAGGTCGGGGTCGTCGCGCTGCAGGACCTCGTCGAGCGCCTGCTCGGCGCGCGGTGGACGATCGCGCGACCCGGCGAGGCCACCATCGCGCGTCGCGCCGTCGAGCGGCTCGAGGGCCGGGTCGACGCGGACTGGCTCTCGCGCACCAAGACGCGCCTCGACGAGCGCCGGAACCAGCTGTTCTGGGCCGAGCGGCTCACCTCCGAGCTCCCGCTGCTGCTCAACGTCCGCACGCTCGCCCTGCGCTCCGAGCCCGGCCGGTTCCGGTACATCGAGCGCGCCGACTCGGGGACGTTGTGGGCCGTGGTGTGGTGGAACGACGCGCTGTACGCGTTCGCGTTCGACGAGGTCGAGCTCGTCGACGGCGCGCGCGACACGGCGCGCCGGGCCACCGCGGTCGATCCCGAGATCCGCGCCGCGATCCTCGGACCCGTCGCCACGGAAGGTGCGTACGAGACGGTGCGGTCGCTGGCTCCCTGGCTCCCGTCCCACGCGATCGTCGCCGGCCCGGCCGACCCGCAGGGCCTCGTGGCCACCAAGACGCGCAAGCGCGGAACCCGCATCGCGCTCATCGGCGTGGCGTTGCTCGCGAGCGCTGTCGGCGTGGTCGCCGCCGCGCGACTGCTCGCGCGCGAACTCGATAACGCTAGAATGAAAGCCGATTTTGCGGCGAACGTCTCGCACGAGCTGCGATCGCCCATCACGCAGATCCGCCTCAAGGGCGAGGCGCTCCAGCTCGGGCTCGTGTACGACGCGGCCGATCGCGATGCCCACGTCGACGCGATCGTGCGCGAGGCCGAGCGCCTTTCGCGGCTGGTCGACAACGTGCTCGACTTCTCGGCGATCGAGCGGGGCGCAAAGAAGTACACGTTCCGGTTCGAAGACCTCGGCGAGATCGTTCAGAACACGGTCGAGAGCGGTCGAAACGCGGTCGAGAGCAGCGGGCTCGACATCGAGGTCGACGTGCCGGACGACCTCCCCGTGATCTGGGCCGACAAGGACGCCGTCAGTCAGGTGCTCACGAACCTGTTGTCGAACGCCGCGAAATACGGGGCGCAGGGCGGCAAGGTGTGGATCTCGGCGCGCGCCACGCCCGACTTCGTCGAGGTGTCCGTGCGCGATCGCGGCGTCGGGATTGCCAAAGCGGACTTGCCTCGGATCTTCGAACGCTTCTACCGTGCAGGCGACCCGAACATCCGGAAGTACCGCGGCACGGGCATCGGGCTCACGATCGTGCGGTACATTGTGGACGAGCACGGCGGAAGCATCCGCGTGGACTCCGCCCCCGGCGAGGGGACGACGTTTACCATCACCTTCCCGCAGAAACCGCGGACGCTGCTCCCCCCTGGAGATGTTTGAATGGCCCGGATTCTCTTCGTTGAAGACGAAACGGCGGTGCAGGACACGCTGAAGCGCTTCTTCGAACGCGAGGGGCACACCGTGCTTCAGGCGCGGAGCAAGTCCGAGGCGGTGGCGACCATGACGCGCATGCCGCCCCACGTGGCGGTGTTGGACGTGATGCTGAACGAAGGCCCCGAGCCCGAACACGACGGGTTCGAGGTGTGCCGCGCGATGCGCGAGGCCGGCTATGGCGGGCCGGTGCTGTTCCTCACCGCGCGCACGACAGAAAACGACAAGCTGCTGGGCTTCGAGCTCGGCGCAGACGACTACATCACGAAGCCGTTCTCGCTGAAGGAGCTGAACGCGCGGGTCACCGCGGTGCTGCGTCGGGTGGGCGGCGCGAAGTCGGTCTACACCTACGCGCTCGGAAACGCCGGCGGAACCGTGGAGGTCGACCTCGACAACTACGTGGTGCGCCACCGGCGCGTAGACGGCGCGGCGGACGGTGAAGAGCGCCTGTCCAACCGCGAACAGGAGCTGTTGCGCTACCTGATCGGCCACCGCGGCAAGGTGCTGCCGCGTGAGGAGCTGCTCACGCACGTGTGGAAGTACTCGCCGAACGTCACCACGCGCACCGTGGACACGCACATCCTGAACGTCCGCAAGAAGCTGCGAGACGACATCGAGAAGCCCCGCTTCATCGAGACGATGCACGGCGTCGGGTACCGGTTCGTCGCCGAAGAGGGAGCGGTCGGGGCGGTGAAATGACGGCGTTGTTCCTCGCGCTGGTGTGCGGGTCGGCGCGCGCGGACGAGATCGCGTCGTGGACGCTTTTGCAGGACGCGCTGCTCGACGAAGCGGTCGACGGCGACGTCGCAGGGGCGGCGTCGCAGTACGAGATGCTCGTGCGCACGCTGGCGGTGGACGATCCGATCCGCGCCGAGGCGCTGTACCGGCTTGCGCAGGCGAGGTTTTCGGCGGGCAACCTCGACGGCGCGCGCGAGGCGCTGCGGGACGCGCTCAGCTCGGCGAGCACCACGCGCGATCGCTGCCTTGATCTGCTGAGCGAGCTGGAGGTCGAGGGCGGCGGTGCGCGGGCCGTTCCCGCGCGCTTCACGTTCGACGCCGCGTCGCCGCAGGGGCTGGTTCATCCGCACAACCTCGCAGATCTCGGTGGGGTGCGGCTCATCCCGGACGCGCAGAACGGCTCGGTGCTCGAGTGGCGCACCTCCGCTGACGCGCGCGGCGAAGATGAGCTCGTGCTCGGCGTCGCGCCCGGCCTCCACGTCCGCGCTCTCCGCCTGCGCGCGATGGCTCCGGGCGCCGAGGCGCGCCTGATGATCGTGGTCGTCGACGATCGCGGCCAGCTGTTCGGCCTGCCCAGCGTCGATCTGCCCGCCGGCACATGGACGGACGTCGAGCTCCCGGTCGACAACACCGTCGATCGCTTCGTGTTCCGGCGAGCCGCAGTCGCAGGCGAGAGCACGCTCCTGATCGACGACGTCGAGGTCCTGTAATGGCGAGCCAAGTCATGAACCGGATCGTCGTGCAGAAGTACGGCGGCTCGTCGGTGGGCGATCTCGTGCGGCTGCGGGGCGTCGCTGAGCGCATCGCGCGCACGCGGGCGGAAGGCGCGTCCGTCGTGGTCGTCGTGTCGGCGATGGGCAACACCACAAACGAGCTGATCGCCCTCGCGAAGCAGGTGGCCGCCAAGCCCGATCGCCGCGAGATGGACATGTTGATCAGCGTCGGCGAGCGCATCTCGATGGCGCTCCTCGCGATGGCGCTGCGCGATCTCGGCGTGCCGGCGGTGTCGCTCACAGGCTCGCAGTCGGGCATCATCACCGACGAGTCCCACGCGGACGCGCGCGTCGTCGAGGTGCGTCCCGATCGCGTCCGCCGCGCGCTGGAAGACGGCCTCGTCGCGATCGTCGCGGGGTTTCAGGGAATGAGCCGCGCGCGCGAGGTCACCACGCTCGGACGCGGCGGGTCCGACACCACCGCAGTCGTGCTTGCAGCGGCGTTGAACGCCGAACACTGCGAGATCTGCTCGGACGTGGACGGCGTGTGGAGCGCAGACCCGCGGGTGGTGCCAGGTGCCGTCAAGCTCGACAGCCTCGCGCTCGACGAGGCCCTCGCGCTCGGCCGCGGCGGGGCCAAGGTCCTGTACGAAGAAGCCGTCCGCTACGCGCGCGACAAGGGCGTGTCGATCGTCGCGTCGTCCACGTTCGGCACGGGCACGGGGACGGTGATCGGTCCCACGCCCTCGCCGTCGGCGTTCGCCGTCACGAGCGACGAACAGCTCGTCGCCGTGCGCCTCGGCGGTGATCCATCGGCCACCGCGCGCGCGATCGCGGCCGCCGGCGGCAAGGTCCGGCGCAAACACGGCGACCTCGTGCAGGTCGACGTGCGCAACGCCCACGGCGGCCTCGCCCATCTCCCCGGCATGCTCGGCCCGATCGCGGTCGTCACCGCCGTGCGCAGCGGCCTCGGCGAGCGCCTGGTCGACGTCGAGTCCCTCGGCGGCGCGCTCGCGGCAGCGCAGCTGACGGTGCTCGACTCCGGCTGCTCGGGTGATCTCGCGTGGTGGCAGGTTCCTCCAGCAGAAGTCGCCGCGGCCACGCGCGTTCTGCACGAATCGCTAGGCCAGACGGCAACATCGGCTGCATGATCCCGCACGTGTCTCCTGCGGAGGTCGTATGCGCTTGGTGTTCGGGTTGGTGGTCGCGAGCTGGCTGACGGGGTGTGCAGAATCCGCCACCGGCGAGTTCGGAAGCACACCGGAGGTGGGTCCGCCCCTCACCGAGCCGGGTGATGTCTTCGCGCGCAGCACCTACAACTGGCACACCTCGGGCATCTGGCTGCCGCCGGCCGTCACCTGGGCCATCAGC
>CANNIZ010000112.1 GCA_947505245.1 Pseudomonadota bacterium
GGCAGCCGTGTACCTTCGCCGCGTCACCTTCACATCGCTCGACATCGCGTCCTCCTGCCGACGACGCGCCCCGAACACCTGTCCGGAGTTTCACGCCGCTATGGCAGGGTCAGGGTGCGGCAAGCACACCTAGGATGCCCGTCCACGCTGCGGCGTTCGCGTCATTGCAGTCGTCCGGGAGCGTGGCCTCGCCAGGGTCCGCGCAGTCCGCGTCCGCGGTCGCAACCAGGGTGGTTGAGCCATGGCCATCGTGGTCCGCGTCCGCGTAGCACGCGTCCTTCCCGTCGCAGTCCTGGTCGAGGCCGTCGAGCACGACCTCGGTCGCGCCGAGCTTGCCGGTGTACGCCGCCGGGTTGGCGTCGTCGCAGTCGTCGATGACCGCTGCTTCTCCCACGTCCACGCAGTCATTGTCGGTCGACACCACGGTCTGCGACGCGCCGTGCCCGTCGTGGTCAGCATCGGCGTAGCACAATTCATTCGTGTCGCAGTTGTCGTCGATGCCGTTCGCGACCAACTCGACCGCGCCCGGGAAGATGCCCGGTGCCGTGTCGACGCAGTCTCCGGCCAGCGGGGCCTCGCCCGCGTCCAGGCAATCGGCGTCATCGCTGGGCACGATGGCGGACCGGCCCCAGCCGTCGCCGTCCCCGTCGACGTAGCACGACTCCTTGCCGTCGCAGTCCTGGTCGACGCCGTCGGCCACCAGCTCGATCGCGCCGGGGTAGCGATTGGGGCTGGAGTCGTCGCAGTCGGTCTTTACCTGGAATTCGCCCGCGTCGTAGCAGTCGAGGTCCGCGCTCGGGATCATCGTACCGGGCGCCTTGTCGCCGTCGAGGTCGCCCCAGCAGGAGTCGCCGCCGGAGCAGTCCTCGTCGATGCCGTTGTTGGGGATCTCTGTGGCGGCGGGATGGGCGGAGGCGGATTTGTCGTCGCAGTCGCCCGCTACGCTAGCTTCACCGGCGTCCGTACAGTCAAGGTCGTTGCCGGCGAACGAACCGAGCCCGAAATGATCGCCGTCGTTGTCGTGGTAACAGCTATCGAAGCCGTCGCAGTTCTGGTCGATCCCATCAGCGTTGACTTCCGCAGCAGTCGGTCGAATTGTGCCGTCTTTGTCATCGCAGTCGTCGGAGCGGCCCGATTCACCAAGCCCACAAGTCGAACCGACACTGGAGATTACCGTGCTCCCGAACTTGTCGCCGTCAACATCGAAGTAACATGTGGGCGAATACCCATAGTAGACGTACGCTCGTCCCAAATACGGAGAGCTCGAATAGTTGGAGCATCCAATAATTACATCGCCAAAACCATCGCCGTTTACATCACCCGCGGCCGCCACCGAGGAGCCAAAATAATCGCCGACAACGGGCGATGGGAGGGTCATATCCGGGAACAATTGAAGTCCCAATACGGATCCGTGATAAATGTATACTTGTCCGCTCATAGCATTGAAATTCAGGTCGCCCACAACTACGTCGTCGAAACCATCACCGTTGACGTCGCCCGCACTGGACGCCGGGCTCCCACGGGCTGGGAGGCCCGCGCGTTCGTTAAGGGTGGTTGACGCCGAAGTGGACGCGCCCGTTGGAGACCCTTGGTGCACCTGGACCCGTCCGCTACCACTCACAACGAGAACATCATCGAATCCGTCCCCATTCACGTCGCCGGCCGCAGCAACATGCCAGCCCAATCGATCGTTCGCTGCGATCCCGTCAATCGTGCTAGCGGCTATCGTCTGCACGCCATCGACCGAGCCAAGGTACAGCAATGCACGGCCGGTGGCTGAGTTGTAGTCGCGCAGCCCGACAATGACGTCATCGTACCCATCGCCGTTCACATCACCGGCGCACGCCACGGTCTGGGTGAGGCTTCCGATCGCCTGTGTCGGCGTTGCGGAAATACCAATCGAGGAACCATGGAAGACAAAGACGTGCGCCTTGTCCGTGATCAACACATCCGAATACCCGTCGCCGTTGACGTCGCATCTACCCGCGACAGAGAATCCGAATGTCGATGATGTCCCGCCTGGGCTGTCCAACGTAATCGCGGGCGGTTTGGGTGAGCCCGGTACTTTCCATTCGTAGAGGTACGCTTGGCCCGCATTGCTGGAGTAGCCCCACGCCCCCACAACAATGTCGTCCTGACCATCACCATTGACGTCTCCAGCCGATGCAACACCCGGATAGGCAAATCCGGAGACGTTGGACTGTATCGACCCCGTCCCGCCTGACAAACCCCCTTTTGAACCAAAGGAAACGCTGACCATGTTCGTCGGCGCCCACGATACGACGACCATAACGTCGTCAAAACCATCATTATTAACGTCGCCCGCGCCGGCAACCAACCCAAATATGCGCCCGGTAAGGGTGCCGTTCGAAGTCCACGCCGGCGTGGAATACACAGGATCGATCACAATTGGGAAATCGGCACCCTCATCGTCAACGCGAAGCCAGATGTGCTCGGCGTCGGCTTCAATATCGGACCGCAGCCGCACCCCGTTGGCATCCCACGCCGCAACGCCACTGACTCTCCACACCCGACCGCCATCGCCTGTCAGCGTCACCGACCCATCTTCCTCCGTGATCGACGCCCCCTCCACCGTCGTCTCGACCACCAACGGCCCATCACCCGGCGGCCGTTCATAGACGACAAACCCCTGCTCGAGCCCATCCGACCGCGACGCCCACCACTCCGTCACACCAGGGTGCGCGTATTCCAAACGGTGAACGCAATCGCCCTCGTCCACGCTCCCCGACGCGCACTCCCCGAGCGTCGGCTCCATCGAGTCCACGTCGACCAGCGCGCCCTCACGCCCCCATTTGTCGAAACGCAGCCCGACCTCGCTGCCGCCTTGCGTCGCGACGACGCCGTCCTCGTCGAGGCGCGCGGTCCACCCGAATTGCTCCGCGACGAACGACCCGTCGTCAGCGGTGCGAATCGGGTGCATTTCCACGCCGAGTTCGGTCGGCAGTGGCCGCCCCCCAGGCACAATCTCCGCAATCCCGAACGTGTCGTCCATCCCAGGCGCAGGGCGCTGGCACCCGACCAGCGCCGACGCGAACAGCGCCGACGCGACGACCCGGGCCATCACCATGTGACCCCCACGACCACACAGCCGAGCCCGGCGGCGAGGCCCACCGCACCTGCGTCGAACAGAGCCGCGCCCGCGCCCTGCCGGGCCATACGCGCGCCGAACGCCTCGGTCTCTTCAGGTCCCGCCGGTCCTCGGCTCGCGGCCCACAGGCCCACTCCCGCTACAGCAGCCACCGCGCCCACCCCGCCGGTGATCGTACCCGCGACGGTCAGCCGCGCGCGGATCTCGCGACGCTTCCCCGCGGCAAGCGCCTGCGACGCAGGCAGCGCCTCCCACGTTCCCGCCCGCCACGTCGCGTCGCCGGTCCACACGTAGACCGATGTGTCTCCGGGCAGGTTGCCGTCGATCATGGCCTGCAGCAGCACCTGACGCGTGGGATTCGCGACCTCCGCGACGACCGCCTCGGACAGCGCGCTCGGGATCATCAGCGCGAGCGGGCGTTCGCTCGCCACCACCGGGATGGTCGCTACCGGCGGGCCCAGGAGCTGCACGAGGTGCGGGCCGTCGGCGACCTCGAGCCACCCGTCCACTGGCGTGAGCAGGCGCCCGTCGACCATCAGCGTTGGCGCATCGGCGAGCCCCGGCCCCACGAGGATGCGCCGCTTCGGGGCTGCGGCCTCGGTCGCGACGGCCTCGTCGAAGGGGCCGCGGAGCTTGGGGCTGAATTTCGCGTCCCATTCGAGGCCGGGCTGAAACGACAACACGCGCAGGAACGCGGCCTTGGACACGTCGTTCTTTCCGAGGCCCGCCGCCGAGACGCCCTGCAGGAAGAACAGCCGCCCGCCGAGGGATGCCTCAGCGAGCTCTCCCAGGCACGGCAGCGCCGCCGAGGCGGCCTCGAGGTCGGTCAGGGCGGCCTCGTAATCCTGCTGGTACGCGATGCGCGCCTCGACCTTGCCGACCAGCTCGCGGATCGCAGCGTTGTTCACGCGCTCACCCGTGCAACCGGCCGGCTGGCCCGCGCCGACCGCGACCGGACCGAACCCCTTCGGCAGATCGGTCACGCGCACGGGATTAAGCTCCCACACGCGCAGACCCGCGTCGGCGGCCGCGCGCTCCACGGCCGTTCCGGGGTCGCCCGCGTACACGACGGTGGTGGCGGCCTCAGCCGCAGGCGCGAGAGCGAGGGCGACCAACAAGGCCATCGGGATCACCATGCGACACCGATGGCCACACACGCGAGCCCGGCGCCCAGGCTCGCCACGCCCGCGTCGACCAGGGCAGACCCCGCACCGGTGCGTGCCATACGCGACCCGTACTCCCGCGTCGTCTCCGCGCCGTTCGCGTCGTGGTTGGCCGCCCACAACGCCAGTCCGCTCGCCACCGCGACCAGACCCGCGCCCCCCGTCGTCCCACCAGCCAAGAGGAGGCGTTGTCCGACGGCGCGGTGACGCTCCTCGACCATCGCGTTCGAGGGCGGTAGAGCGTCCCACGACCCCGCCTTCCAGGTGCGCGCACCCGTCCAGACGTAGGTGGTGTCATCGGCCGCGAAGCGCTGCTCGATCAGAGGCTGCAGAACTGCCTGACGGGAGGGTTCGGCCGCCTCGGCGACGGCCCGCACGGACAGCGCGCTCGGGACGACGATCGCGACGGCGCGCTCGGAGGCGACAAGCGGAAAGGTGGAGACCTTGGGGAGCAGGACCTGCACAAGGTGCAGGCCATCTGAGACCTCGACGCGCCCCGATGCGACCTGCACGAGCTGGCCGTCGATCCACAACGTCGCAGCGCCCTCGACGCCCGGGCCCAGGGTGACCTGCCGCTTCGCCCGTGCCGCGGTGGACGCCAACGCGGCGTCGAAAGGAGTCCGCAGCTTCGGGCTAAACCGCGTATCCCACGCGAGCGACGGCTGGAACGTCAGCGCCCGCGCGAAGGCCGCCTGAGCCTGGTCGGGGAGGCCCGCGTCACCCGCGGCGATGCCGTACAAGAAGAACAGGCGCCCGCCCAGGGAGGCCTCCGCGGGCTCGGAGAGGCACGCCAACGATGCATCCGCCGCGGCGAGGTCGGCGAGGGCGGTCGTGTCCTGCCACGCGATACGCGTCTCTACCTTCGCCACCACGTCGCGGATCTGCGCGTTCGTGACGGGCGAGCCGATGCACCCGGGCACCTGCCCCGCGCCGACCGCCTGCGGGGCGTCGCCGGAAGCGAGGTCGGCAGCCGCGGTGGGATGCACGTCCCAGACGGGCAGGCCCGTGTCGGCGGCGACGTGGCGCACGGCCTCCTCGGCGTCATCGCCGTAAACTACGTTGGCTCCAGCGTGGGCGGGATCGGTTGAAGCGAGCAGCGCGAGGACGAGCATGGGGCGGAGTGTAGCACTTCGCGGTCTCTCCGAACGGCGATCAGGTTGGGCCGATGACCCGCCGCAATTCGACGCCCTGCGTGCGATTCTTTACATGGACCGTACCGCGCTCTTCGCCGGCGAGGCCAGGGGCGCGTGCGAGGGTCTCGGCCGTCGTGAGGACCTCCCCCGCCGCCGCGAGGTCCTTCAGCCGGGAAGCGAGGTTCACCGTGTCCCCGATGGCCGTGTAGTCCATGCGGCGAGATGAGCCGATCGCCCCGACCAGCGCCTCGCCTGCGTTTACGCCCACGCCAATTCGTATCGGGGAGAGGCCTGCGGCGATCCGGCGTTGGTTGAGCATCTCGACGCGAACCATCATATCGAGGCCGCACGCGAGCGCCCGCTCGACATCGTCCGGACGGGCAAGCGGAGCACCCCACATCGCCATGACCGCGTCGCCGATGAACTTGTCGAGGACGCCGCCGTAGGCGAACACCGACTCGACGAGGACCTCGAACATCTCGTTGAGCATCTCCACCGTCTCCTCCGGCCCCGCCGATTCAGAGAACGCCGTGAATCCGCGCATGTCGGAGTACAAAACCACCACCTGGCGGCGCACCGAGCGCCGCAGATCGAGCCCGACCTGGCCGCTGGCAACCTGCTCCAGCACCGCCGGTGCCAGAAATCGGCCGAGATAGGCTCGATTCTCGGCCTCGACCTCGAGACGCCGCACGAGGTCGGAGCGCTCGACCGCAAGAGCCGCGTGGCGGGCGATCCCGGTGAGCAGCACCAGGTCCTGCTCTCCAAACGCGCCGCTCTTGGCCATGTTCTCGATCAGGATGACCGCGCGCACTGCACCGCCCGTCACGATCGGCACGGCCAGCAGGGACCGCGCTCCAGACAGCTGGATCGAGCGCGCCGCGCTAAAGGACGCATCGGTCGCTGCGTCGTCGATGAGGAGGGCCATGTGGGTGTCGCGCACACGCGCGAGCACCGTGCGGGAAACGACGATGCGGTCGTCGCTGTTCTTCGCCTCGTACACCGCCTGGGCCGTCCATCCCTTGTCGACCGCGATCATCACGGCCCCTCGCTCCACGGGGAGTGCCTTGGCGCAGTATTTTAGCAGCTTGTGAAACAGCGCTTCGAGACTCCGTTCGACGCCGAGTTCCAGCGAGAGTTCGTGGGCGATCCTGAGCTTGTCATACGCGGTCGCGAGGGCTCCCGCGTCGAGGCGATCGGCCGTCAAAAAGGCGCGTTCGTCGCCCGCCGAAATGGAGATAGCGATGCGACGGCTCCCGTCTACTTCCGCGACCTGCACCGACTCAATATCCGGGTCGCGCGTGAGGAATTTGACCTTGAACGTTCCGACCGCGATCTCGTCCTGATCGACCAGGGCCACCGACGCGACGCGAGTTCCGTTGACCATCGTTCCGTTTCGCGAGCCGAGGTCGCGAACACGCCACCCCTCGTCGAACGGCTCAACAACGCAGTGCGCCTTTGACACGCGCGGGTCGGGCGCGGTGATGTCCGCTTCGGCTGCCCGCCCGATGACCGTCGGTCCATGCAGGGAATGCGAGTGAGGTGTTGGCAGGGTCTGAACCAGGCGGGCCAAGGGTGCTCCTCGGGCAAGGGTATCCCGATGCGACCATGGGCGGACGCACCCCAGTGGACGCAGGTGCGGTTCGTCGACCGCCGAGGGCTGTGAGCGCTGCAGGGTGCGGTTGTGTCGGTGTGTTTGTCGGACCCTGACCGAGCCACAGCGGCGTCAAACTCTGGACATGTGACCGGGCACGTCGTGGGCGCGGAGGACACGATGTGAAGGTGACGCAGCGAAGGTGCACGTCGGCAGAGAAGGGGCACCCAATCGCGGCGGCGGAGCATCGCGAACCGAGCGCGGTCGCTCTGGACTCTGGCATTCCTGTGAAATCGCGGGCGAACGAGCGGTCCCTCGGCAAAGCGTCAGGATGGCGCGCGAAGGCGGCGGCACCTGCGGAGCCGACCCCGGCAACCCCCGACGCTGCCACAGCAGCGGCGGCGCCCGCAGAGCCTACGGTCGCGATACTTCCAGCGTCATCCCGTGCCGTCGGGAGCCGAATCCTCGTCCACCACTGTCCGATCGATGCGCGCCAACCGTCAAGGAACCAACCCCCTACGCGAGGTACCCATGGAACCCCTGGTCCATATCACGCTCGTCGTCGACAAATCCGGCTCGATGAACGCGAGCAAGACGGACGTGATCGGCGGGTTCAACGCGTTCCTCGAAGCCCAGCGGGCCCTGCCGGGGCACATGACCGTCACGCTCGTCCTGTTCGACACCGGGTACACCACCGTTCACAACGGCGTGCCCGTGGCGCAGGTCCCAGACCTCGACGCGCGCACCTATCAGCCGGGAGGCTGCACCGCGCTCATCGACGCCGTGACGCGGGGAATCATCGACACCGAGCGCTTCCTGTCGGGCCTGCCACCGCAAGAACAACCCGTCCGGGTGCTGTTCGTCGTCATGACAGACGGCGAGGAGAACAGCTCGCGCTTGTACGATCTCAATGACCTTCGCACCATGGTCGCGGAACGCGAGGGCGCCGGAAACTGGGAGTTCGTGTACATCGGCCATGCCCTGGACGGGTTCTCCCACGGCACCCAGGCCAGCTCGATCGGCATCCATCAGTCCACGACGAGCGACAGCGTGGCGGAGTCGTACCGGGAGGTCACCGAGCTTACGTCGGTGGTGCGGGCTCGCGTCAAACGCGACGCCGGCCTCCGCTGGAAGGGGACGCGCGACGATACGAACTGACGGGCGCCGACCCCCGGTTCACCAACCTCATCGAGCGGATGCGCCGAGAGCAATAGTTGTCGTTGCGCAGCCGTGCGCACCGAAACAGCTACCGTCTCTTCCTTCGGGTGAGCTCCGCGCGCCGCTTGATCACGACGGCGGCCAGCACAGCGGCCGCTGCAGCCGTGCCGAGCGCACCCGCGCCAAGCACACCGACCGCGGCCACTCCACTGGCGCCGACAACCATCGCCTCACCCGCCGAGACCAGTGGCGCCGGCCCAACCCGGCCACAGAAACGTGCCGGGCCGTCACCCGCGCGCACCACGACGAACGAGAGACCTTCAGGGGTGACGGAGACACCGCGGTAGCCAATCGCCTGGCGTGCCTTGGCGTCCAACGCGCCGGCCACATCCCGAATCGACAGCGCATCCTTGCCCCCGGCGAGCACCACGCCGACGGGCTCGCCCGATGCGGTCTCCACCGCGTGCAGCATCCACAGGGCGCGCGCAGTTCCCATGATCCCACGCACGACGTACCCGCCGAGCCGATCCCCGACCGTCACGGGGCAGGTCGCAAACGCGCGCGGATCGACCAGCGCACGCTTCATCTCCTCCGCTGTCGCATAGCGATCGGACGGCAGGTCCGCTGTCGCCCTCCGGATCACCGCCAGGACATGCGACGGGACCTCGTCGCCCAGCAGCTCAGCGAGCAAGCGTCCGGCGGCGTAAACGTCAGCCCGGGCGTCGACGCGCTCGCCCCTGAGCTGCTCGGGTGCCGAGAATCCGCGAGTCCCCACCATGTCCAGAGTGGAAGTTCGGGCCGTCTCGTCGGCCGCCCAGCTCGTGCCGAAGTCGATCAGCTTCGCGTGTCCATGAGCGTCGACGAGCACGTTCGACGGCTTGACGTCGCGATGGATCACTCCCTCGCGGTGCGCCGCTGAGAGCGCATCGAGGACCTCTCGCACCAGTTCCAGCGCAACGGGCGGTGCGACCCGCTCACCGAGCGAACCGAGATCCACCCCGTTCACGTGCTCCATCACGACGAACGCGCCGAACTCGTCGTCCTCCCCGTAATGCCAAACGCGGGCGACGCCCGGATGGTTGATGCGCTGCATGCGCGCGTGCTCATCGCGCAGGCGATCCCGCTGACGCGGCAAGGAGGCCAGCTCCCGACGCAGCACTTTGACGGCGACCCTCTCCTCCGTTCCATTGGCGACCGCGAGCCACACCACGCCCGACGCGCCCTCGCCGAGCTGACGTTCGATGCGATAGCCCCGGATCTTCGGGGTCCGAGCCAGAGGCGTCATCAACCGGTCCGCGAGCGGCAGCGGCATCGCGCCTCGGCGGCAACAACCGTCCGGGGTCAGCGCGTACAGGTCTACGAACGCGCCCTTCAGGTCCTTCGCGTCGTACTGCAGCGCATCCTTGTGGCGACGCGACACGAGGTGCGGCGTCATGCTTTTCTCGTCGATGGCGATCCAGCCGTGAAGCAACAGCACGTCGCCGCGCTCGCCGACGATGAACGGTACGCCCGCCGGGACGTCGAACCGCGATTCGTCGACGTCCTCGGTGGGCAACTCGGCCGCGAGCCGAACCACCCGCGCGCCGCGTCGCCGATCTGGACCCTCCGCGACGGAGCGCGTCCACAACAACGGGTATCGGCGCAGCACGCGCAGGCCCGCGGCCACCATTCGCAGGTGCGGCGCCATCGCGACCAGGTGGTCCGACGCGTGGATGCCCTGGTCGTGCGCCCCACGATTTCGAAGCTCGACGAGCGCCGCGAGCGACCGACCCGCTTCCGTCAGGTTCCCGTCGCGGTCCCGGAGGACACCCGAGACTTCAGGCGCGACCAGATCCGAGCGCGAGACCAGCGTTCGCGACAGCCCGTCGGCGGCCTGCACCCAGTCTCCGAGCGAGGGTTTGTCGAGCTTTTCGAACAGTCGCGTCAGCGACCCGCACTCAACACCCGCAGCCCGCGCCTCTACCGCCTGCAGCGCCGCGAGGTAACGAGCCGTGTTCTCGACGAACGAGAGCCCATGGCGAACCCGGTCGGCGTCGCTGAACGCCCCGTTGGTCATCGCACGGTACGGCTCGGCCAGGAAGGGCGGCGCGTAGGTTCGCACCACCGCGTCGGAGGAGTTCGTGTCGGCCGGAGACTCAGCCATCGGCGTGAGGATACTCCACAGAACGGCCTGGGATGCCCCCGGTCCGTAATTGTGCCGCGCATCGCC
>CANNIZ010000113.1 GCA_947505245.1 Pseudomonadota bacterium
CATCGACCCGATTGGGTCGCGCACGCACATGGAAGCGAACAACGAGCTGGAGGTCGATGAATCAACGCCGACAATTGACGACGACAACTACCCGGCCCGGTGGGCATTTCTAGTTGTCGCTATGGGCAGGAATAGTTGTCGTTGCGCAATCAGCTCGCGTTCGGCCACGAAGACCTCGCGCGCGAGGATCTGGCGGAGGCAGTGGCGTTGTCCGCGCAGGTTGCGGACTCGAGCGCCGCGCTTTATCGCAACGGTCTGATCCTGCCGCAGGCGCCCGTCGTCGCTGCGTTTCTCGATCGGGACGCCGCGGCGTTCAATCGGGAGCTCGCGACGGCGATGAACGAGCACCGGGAGTATTGGGGGAGCCCGGCGCCGAAGGATGCGCTGGGGCGGGTGGCCTGGCTCGAAATGGGCCTGTGCTCGCTGGCGCACGATGCCGGGATGAAGATCGACGTGGAGTGCGACTACATTCCTGGGTGGCTGTTCCGGAAGGAGTGGGACGAGGTTCCCGCGACACCGAAGGGCTGACGCTGCGCGGTCGGATAGTCTCCGGACGCGCACAGGACCGGAAGGGCATGTGAGGGCTGGCGCACCGACACTTCGCTCGCGGCGGTCGACGAGGAGATGCTGCGGCTTCGGGCCGTGGCGGAGCGACACACAAAGAGGCGCCGACGACTGTGGGTCATCAGCGCCTTTCCAAGCCTTTTGGGCTACCTGCTACCCCGCGTGTCGGTCCGGGCGCCCGCCGGGCACGTGGTGCTCGATCGGCTCGGTCGGGGCATCGACGTACGCCACCGGGGCGGGGTTGGCGTCGGGCAGTGCGGCCGGTTGGGGAGCGACCCCGCCGGCGATCCACCCGGTCTTCACCGCGTCCAACACGTGCTCCCACTCGTGCGCTCGCTCGCCGCCGGACTCGCGCCAGTCGGCCTTCACGCGCTCCTGCACGTCCTCCCAGGCGCTTTCGGACCCGTAGGCCGCGCGCGAGCCGAACCCGAACGCCATGGCCTCCAGCGCGGTCATGGCGCCGAGGGCCTGTGGAGCCCACTGGTCGGGCTGCCAGCCGTCGAAGGTCGCCTCGCTCACGTCGGCCCAGCCGTCGGGTGTGGTGGACCACCAATTCGTGGCGGGATTCGTTTCGTTGTCGTTGTTGTCCAAAGGGACTCCTGGGGTTCGGGTTTCAGACGGGGGCGTTCAGTGGCTGACGACGATCTCGACGCGGCGATTGTTCGCCTTGCCTTCCGGCGTGCCGTTGTCGGCGATCGGGCGCGCCTCACCGATGCCGTTGGAGGTGATGAGCTCGGGGTTGTACCCGCGCCCCTCCAGGTAGTGGCGCACGGCGTCCGCGCGGCGCTGCGACAGGTCCATGTTGTAGGGGGCTTCGCCGTCCGCGTCGGTGTGACCCTCGATGACGAGCTTGCGCTCCTTCGTCTCGAGGAGCGCCGTGGCGACTTGATTCAGGCGCGTCTCGGCTTCGGGAAGCAGGCTCGCCTCGTCAGAGCGGAACAACACGCTGCCGGAGAGGGTGATCACCAGCCCGCGCTCTTCCTCCTTCATCGACGCGAGGGCGGCGAGGGCTGCGAGCGTGCGCTTGTCGGCGGCGAGGCGCGCGGTCTCCGAACCTGCGAGGGCGGCTTCCGAGCCTGCGAGGGCGGCCTCCGAGCCTGCGAGCGCGACTTTCGTCTCGGCGCCGCTGGCTTTTGAAGCCTGGAGTTCGGCGCGGGTGTCCTTCATCATCGCGGTCTGCGTGGTGGTGAAGTCGGCGTTGGCGGTTTCGGTCTTCTCCTGCTGCACCGCCAGGCGGCCCATGGCGTCCGCCTTCTGGGACGTGCGTTGCGCGACGTAGGCGAGGTCGAGCGTGTGGTACGAGCGCGGGTCATCGACGAACGCCTGCTCGGCGACGGCGAGCGCCTGCTGGGCGATGTGCAGATCCGCCGGGACGAGCTCCGCGGCGGGTCCCTCGCTCGCGTTGGAGTACGCGATGCGAGCGTTGGTGAGCTCGGTCGGTACGGCGTGGACGCAGCCCGCGAACATTGCGAGCGACAGGGTTAGCAGCGAGCCTTGAATGGTCGACATTTGGAATCCTTGAAGGCGTTTCATTTGTTTTCGCTCCGAAGCACGCGAACGCGCTCCACCGCGGCTTCCGCATCGACCTTTTCGGCGGCCTGGCGCGCGAGCACGACGGCCAATTCGGCGTCGGCCTGGGCGCGCAGCAACATGGACTCGGCTTCCTCCTTGTCACCGTTCGCGTGCATGGTGGTGGCGTACTCCACCTCCTCCTTCGCGTACTGGAGGTACAACGACGCGACTGGAACCTCGTTGGCGCCGCTCTCCTCGGCACCGCGGATCGCCGCCGACTCCACCTCCGTGTGCAGCGCGGCCTTGGGTACGCAGCCCGCCGAATAGGCGCCGAGCAGCAGTGCCCCGCCCGTGATGAACAGATTCTTCACGTGTCCTCCCTGGATGTACAACGAGTGTTCGCAAGTTCCGTGCCGTGCGGCGAAAGCAGCGAACCGCCTAACAAAACAGGAACAGGAACAGGAACAGGATTCCGGGCAGGATGCCGAGGAGGAAACCGATGACGACGATGAGCACTTCGGTCGGCGTATAGGCGCAATTCGTAGCGCCGGTGGGCGTCGCCATCAGCTGGTCGAATTGATTGGCGACCTCCGCCTGCGTGGTCGCGGCGCCGATATTCGCCTCAAATGTGGTCAGGCGCGCGTCGGCCTCGACGAGCTCGGGGTTGTTGGGGAGCGCCTTCGCGACGCGGGAGATCGCCTTGTGTCCGAGGCGCGTCTGGTCGAGCGCGAGCTCCCGCGCGGCCTCGGGTGATTCGGCGGCGGCGATTCGGTCGCGGAAGTCCCGCATCGCGACGCGATCGGACTCACACGGGCACGCGGGGCGGGACGCATAGGCGGGGGCCGAACAGGCGAGCAGGGCTGCGAGCGCGGCGTAGCGAAGGACCATTGGAGCTCCTGGGCGCCGTATTGGAGGCGCTCAGGGATTCATTGTGCAGGCATCGTGCCGCGGTCGGCGGCGGCTACCGCGGCGGCCTCACCGGGGAGGAAGTCCTTCACGTAGATCGTGTACAGGGCGAGAAAGAACGCCACGACCATGGGTCCGACGATGGCGCCGGGGACGCCGAGCCAGCTGATGCCGCCGAACGCGGCGAGCCCGATAAACAGCGGGTGGATGTGGGTGCTTCCGCGCATGAAGAACGGGCGAACGAGGTTGTCGATCTGACCGGTACAAATGATGGACCACAGCGCGAGGCCTCCGCCCCACCCGAGGCCGTCCTGGGCGGCGACGAGGATCGTGAGCGGCACCCACACCACCATCGTTCCGAAGAACGGCACGAAGCTCAGCGCGCCCGTGAGGATTGCGAAGAAGAATGCACGCTCCACTCCGAAGATCGTGTAGCCGATGCCCGCGACGGTGGCCTGAATCAGCGCGATCGCGAGCGCGCCGACGACCATGTTGTTCGACATCTCGCGGAACACCTCGAACAGGCGCGTCTCATAGCGCGCGTCGATCGGGGAGAGATTTCGCACTGCGCCGACCAGCACGGGGCCCTCCATGTACAGCGTGACGACAGCCCCGACGTAGATCAGCGCGCCGAGTCCGAGGTGGATCGTGGACGTCAGCAGGGTTGGCGCGAACGAGCCGATCGCCCCCAGCATCCCAAGCGCGCCCTGTTGGACGGGGCCCGTCACCAGCTTTTGGAAGTCGAGGTCGGCGGGGACCATCTCGGTCAGGTACGAAGCCGCCCAGTGGGGCGCCCACGCCGCGATAAGGTCGCTGTTCTCGGTCGCCGATACCCAGGTGATCCATGCAGCCAGGCGTCCACTCTCGACGAACGCGACGCCCTGACTGACGACCTCGAGGGTCTGCCGGACGAACAGGAACACGAAGAACGCGAGCGGACCTCCGATGACGGTCCCGACCACGAGCGTGGTGAGGATCGCCGCGATGGTGCGACGTCTCCGGACGCGCGCGAGGATTCGCTGGAACAGCGGCCACGTCACGATGACCGTCACGGTCGCGAGCCCCAATACGTAGATGAACGGCTGCAACAGCACGACGACCGAGATCAGGGAGGCGATCAGGATGCCGAAGAACCAGCGGTCCCGCGTGCTCTTGGTCCAGCGATTGACGGGTAGTTCAGGGGTCATGTATGAACATTGGTGCAAGTTGCGAGCCACGCCCCTCGTCGGGTGTTTAGCTTGGGGGAGGTAAAACGGGGGCTCCTTTCATGACCATCACGACAGCGCTACGCGGCACCTTCGATCGGTTCTCGAGCGGCGTTGCCCACTTCACGGGGAGCAGCGCGGCGTTCGTGTTCGCCACCGGCGTGATCGTGGTCTGGGGCCTCACGGGGCCGTTGTTCGGGTTTTCGAACACCTGGCAGCTCGTGATCAACACCGGGACGACCGTGGTCACGTTCTTGATGGTGTTCCTGATCCAGCACGCCCAGAACAAGGACTCGGTCGCGCTCCACTTGAAGCTGAACGAATTGCTTGCCGCCACGGTGGGCGCGAGCAACCGCCTCGTGAGCATCGAAGACCTCACGGAGGAGGAGCTCATTGTCCTTCGGCGCTATTACCAGCAGCTCGCCTTGCTGACCAAGACGGGAGGAAATCTGCTGGAGTCCCATTCAATCGACGAGGCGCGCGCGCTCCACGCGGGAAAGCCCACGGTCACCGGAAAGCGCCACACCGGGGTGCCGGGGGCGCGGACGCGTCATCCGTAGCAGACGGCGGACCGACTGGCCCTCGTCAGTTTCGCCAGCCGCCTGCAGGAAGTCCGGGAAATACGAACGCGAGGCTTGCAGCTGGTTCGAACGGTTGGTCTGAACGTAGGTTCGCGCCGACGCGGGCTTCGATCTCGAGCGGCGCCCCGGGGATGGCGAGGCCAACAACGAATCGCCCGACGGTCCGGCCGGGCCAGGTGAAGCCGCCGAGGAGGCCGACGTCGAGGGGGCCGAACGAGACCCCGGTAGCGACGTGGGCGCCCGCCGCGAACGGGGACACCTGAGCATCGCCGCTCGTGTCCTCGTAGGGCAGCTCGCCGGCGAACAGCGGCGCGATCGAGACCACGCCGCGTGCCCACAGGCGCTTTCCCGACGCGCCGCCCCCAAGTTCGAGCGGTGCGGTCAGCACCGTACCTGGGTCCGTCTTGCGGGAATGGAAGACGTCCCCGACCGTGCCGCCAAACGCGAGGTCGGTCCCGACAGCGAGGTGTGGATACGCACGGGTGCTCGGCGCGCGGGTCTCGACCACCTCCGGACGCTCGAGGACGACGACCGGCTGGGGCGTGGCAACCACGTGCAGGACCTGATCGGCGATGGCGTCGTTCGGGTCCATCGGCAGGTGAGCGGGCGCCGGTGGCGGTGGAACCGCGATGTGCAGCAGCTGTTCGTCGGACACGAGCACGATTCGCGCGAACCACGCGCGCCCGTTTGCACCGTATTGGACGAGGTGTTCGCCCGGTCGGACGGACACCGGCGACACCTCGGGTACGCCGTCCACCCACGCGGTACCCGACGTGCCGAGGGGGGCGTCGATTGCGAGCTGTCCGATTCCGGTGACCGGCGCGACGGCCTCGTAGGCCTTCCGTCGCTCGGGTCCGAGGCCCTCGATCCACACGGTCGGCGCCACCCGGCGTGCGGCGGCGAACGACGTCGCCGCGCCACTCGAGGCGCCGCTGTCCATCAGCAGTGCCCCTTCGACGAGCCACAGGTGGGCGAGCACGATTGGATCGGCCGGTCCGCCGCAGCCGAGCGCGGATTCGACGCGGAGCAGGGCGG
This sequence comes from Pseudomonadota bacterium, assembly GCA_947505245.1. GTDB lineage: Bacteria > Myxococcota_A > UBA796 > UBA796 > SYKL01. The sequence goes on from CANNIZ010000113.1 coordinate 5,804, forward strand.
CCCGCGCGCCGTCGAGGTCGGCGAACAATACGAGCTGTTCCGCGTCCGCCACCACCCGGGCGGGGTCGGGACATTCGTCGTCTGCGAATGCTGCGAAGCCCATCAATAAGAATTCCACGTGCCACCCCCCTGTTGATCCCAGACATAGCGCCGGGGCGCACGGTCTCCGGTCTCGATCGTTTTTGCGATTCGCTCGCCCGTGGGCGTGATCATCGTCACCAGGAACGACCCCGCCGGAAGCTCGTGGTTGAGCACGGGCGCGGTGCCGATCAGAATCCCGTCGATCAGCACGTCGGCACCGCCGGGGACGGACGCGAAGGTGACCTTCCAGGTCGGACCTGTGGGGCCGGCCGCGACGATGGCCGGTGGTGGAGCCGCGATCGGCTCGATCGCTAGGGTCGCGGCGACGACGGCAGGTCGGGGCGCGCGCCGCGCAAGCGTAGAGGCCTCGGGGGCAGGCACCGCCTCCACGTTGACAGCAGGCGCCACAAGCACCGATGCTGGCGGCGGCGCGACCAGCTTTGGCAAGACCAGGGTGATGGCGGCGGGAATCGCGGGCATCGGCTCCGACGCGTCGCGCGCGAGGTGCAGCCCGGTGGCGAGCGCCGCCGCCGTGATCACCAACAGACCGACCATCACCGCGAGCGAGAGCGCAACGGCGGCGACGCGAGCGCCGGTCCGACGCCACCCCACGACGCGCGGGAAACCTGGGAGCTCGACGTCGGCAGAGACCTTCGCAACCGTCGCGATCGTCTCGGACAACGTGACGCCGACCAATTCGTCGGGCTCCATTTTGGAGGTGATGGGTACATTCGCCTCGGCCCAGGTTCGCAGCGTGGGACCCGCGAACACGACGCGAAGGTCCTGGCAGCGGTCTTCGACCTGCCGCGCGGTGGGGCGGGCCGCCGGATCGGCGTCGTACATCTGCCGGGCAAGCTCGAGCACCGCGAGCACGAGCGGCGTTCGAGCCACCACGGCGCCCCGGGGCGCAAACACACCGTGGGTGAGGGCTTTCTCGTTCGTGGTCAACACGTGGAGTACGACGCCTAACGAGTAGATGTCGCCCGAAGGAGCCTCGACCCCGACCAGGCGCTCGGGCGCGAGGTAGCCGACAGTTCCGGCGACGTTCGAGACCGTGCGCGACTCGCGGGCGTCGAACGTCGCGCGCGCGATGCCGAAGTCGAGCACCTTCACCTCACCCCCGGGGGTGATCTGGAGATTTGCGGGCTTCAGATCGCGGTGGAGCAGGTTCAGCGGGCGCCCATCCGGTCCGGGGTGCCGCACGACCTTGTCGAGCACGCGCGCGACCTCTTGGATCACCTCCAGCGCCACGGTGGGCGGGAACGGCCCCTTCTTCATCAGCGTCGCCGCGGAGGCCCCGTCGATGTACTCCATCACCACGGCGAGGCGCCCGTTCAGGCGCGTGGGGGAGTCGATGCTGACGATCGCGCGATCGCGGATCAGGCCGAGGATCCGCGCCTCGTCTCGGAACCGCATCAGCGCGTCGTCGGGCATCGTGTCCTCGCGCATCAATTTGATGGCCACGTCCTTTCGGAAGCCATCGGCGCCCTCCATCGTCGCGCGGTAGACCTTGCCGAACCCGCCGTGGCCGATCACCGCTACGATGCTGTAGGTGCGCCGTGTGTGCGAGTCGTGGGCCTTTTCGGTCGGGTCATGTCGAGCGCCATGGGCTGGGTCCACAGGACCTCCAGGCATGAACTCTGCAAGATCTGGGCCGTGGAGGGTGCCCATTGGCCTATGAGGAATCGACCGACCCTGTGGTGCGGTTGGCCCAGCTCGTGGCGCGGCTGCGGCCGGATTGCAAAACGCCGTCTCACGTCGAGGCCAACCTCCGCGCAGAAGTGAAGCGACTTGCCGAACATGCCGCGGAAGCGGAGCAGTTGGGTGCAATCCTCCGCCACCTCCTGGCGCTTCCAAACCAATCGGGTTTCTATGCCGAGTCCGGGGTACGGTCTGCGCTGGGCTCGTGGCCCGAATTCTTCGATCGGGTGGGACTGAAGGTGCTCCCTCCGCGCCGGGACGACGGCCGGCTCAGGGACGTTATGCGATCGGTGTTTCGTCCCGCGGACGCCGTGTGGGTTGCGGCGATCGATGATGGCGCGTGGGCCGCGTTGGCCCACGGACTTGGCATGGACGATCAAGCCCGGTGGGGCGGTGCCGCGGACGTGGCCCGCAGTAACCTGTTCGGAGCGGTACGGCTGTTGTCCTACCGCCTCGCCGGGGCATCGCTCGACCGCGAGTTATTGCTGTCGAACGCTTCGCTCGAGCGAGACGACTCGCCGTTTCTGGCGCAAAACGTCGCGCTCGAACGGTTGCTGGGCCGGTGGCGCGCGGCTCACGTTCCCCCCGGTGTAGAGGGGGTCGTCCAGGTTCAGGGCCACCTCGACGTGTGTGATGCAGCGTTGCAGCGGGTGAGGGGGAACGCCTGTGAGCAGGGCATCAGCGTCCGACTGACGTACCACGTGGCCCGCCAGGAGCAGCTGATCGAGCGCTTGCGGCAGCTCCTCGTCTTCATCGTCGCGGACGACGCGTTGCTCGCGGGCGCCCGGCTGATGAAGATCGTCCTCGTCACCGAGCAGGCTCGCGACCAGCTTACCGACTTCGTCGGAGAGAACCTGATCCTGGTGGCTCGCAACATCACGGATCACGCGGGTCGGCGGGGGGAACACTACATCGCCGAGGATCGCGTCGCCTGGTGGGCGATCGGGAAGGGCGCAGCGGGCGCCGGCCTCGTGATCGCGGTGATGGCCGTGGTGAAGGTGAAGGTCGCGTTGCTGCACCTGCCGCCCCTCACCGAGGGCGCGATGTTCGGCGTCAGCTATGCGCTCGGATTTGTCGTCATCCACCTGCTCGGGCTCACCGTGGCGACGAAGCAGCCTGCGATGACGGCCGCGTCGATCGCGGCGACGGTCGAAGAGTCCGATCAGCAGGACCTCGAGCGGTTGGCGGATCTTACGCAGAATGTCCTGCGCACACAGAACATCGCGGTGGCCGGGAACGTGCTCCTCGCGCTTCCGGTGGCCGCAATTCTCGGCACCGGTCAAACTGAACGGACAGTGTCGGGGTGAACTGCCCGCCCGTGCGGCTGCGTGAACTATCGTAGAGGCGCGGAGCGAGGAGGGAGGCTAGAAGCGGCTTGCTAACGACCGAACACCGGAGCAGGCCAACATGACCCAGCC
>CANNIZ010000114.1 GCA_947505245.1 Pseudomonadota bacterium
GCCGTTTGCGAAATTCAGTCTGGCTGGCCCCACCAGAAGCGAAATTCGAGGGCGCTGGGTCGGCGAGGACCTACCCCGCGTCCACCGGGACGACCCGGTACCACTTCGCTCGCGCCGTGCGCGGCGACGGCCTGTCCAGCGCGGCGAGCGCGAGGAGCGCCCCGAACACGGCGCTGCCGACGGCGGGAGCGGGCCCGGGCACGTACAGGTGCGCGACGATCGCTACGGAGGCTGCAACCAGCGCCGTCGCGGTGTGCGCGGGCCGACCGACGCCGTTCCGGGCGCCGCGAATCGCCGCCAGCGCGTACAACCCGAGGCTCGCGAGCACGCCGTCGAGGAACAGGTGATCTGGCAGCCCCCACGCGACCGCGGCGCCGACGAGGCCGAGCGTGAGCGGGCCGAGGTCCCGCCGCGACGCGAGGATCAGCTGCAGGGCGCCGGCGAACACCGAGGCGCCCGCGAGCGCGAGGTCGACGGTCATCTCCATCGGCCTGGCCACACGGCGGAGAACGCCATGAACGACCGCGCGCGGTACCGCTCCGCCGACCACTCACCGGGGTGGCGGAGGGCGTGTGCAAGACGTCGCACAGCGACTCGCAAGGAGGTGCTCACCGCCCTACCATACCGCAACGCGTGCCCTCCGTCGTCCGACCGGCTAGTTGGGACCCCCAGTCGTGGAGCGTCGATGGGTACGGTACAGAGGGAGACGCCGATCGCGTCGTTCGAGTCGCACCCGAGCCGCTACCGGCATTGGAAGCTCTCGTTCGACGGCGCCGTCGCCACCTTGGCGATGAACATCCAGGAAGAGAACGGCCTGCGGCCCGACGATTACCTGTTGAAGCTGAACAGCTACGACATGGGCGTCGACATGGAGCTGTTCGACGTCGTCACCCGGCTGCGGCTCGAGCACCCGGAGGTCCGCGCGGTCGCGGTCACGTCGACGATCCCGCGCATCTTCTGCGCCGGCGCGAACATCCTGATGCTCGCTTCGAGCACCCACGGGTTCAAGGTCAACTTCTGCAAGTTCACCAACGAGACGCGCCTCGAGATCGAAGATTCGAGCCGGCACTCTGGCCTCACCTGGGTGGCCGCGCTGAACGGCACCGCGTCGGGCGGCGGCTACGAGATGGCTCTCGCGTGCGACGAGATCTGGCTGATCGACGACGGCAACTCGGCCGTCTCGCTGCCCGAAGTCCCGCTCCTGGGCGTGCTCCCGGGCACCGGCGGGCTGACGCGCCTGGTCGACAAACGCAAGGTCCGCCGCGACATCGCGGACGTGTTCTGCACCAAGGCCGAAGGCTTCCGCGCGCGTGAAGCCGTGAAGTCGCGGCTCGTCGACGGCTCGTTCCCGCGCAGCAAGTGGGACGCCGGCATGGCGGACGTGATGAAGCGCGCCGCCGCCAAGAACCCGGCCCGCGCCACGCAGGGTGTGCCCGTCCCGGCGCTCACCGTCGAGCGCAGCGCGGACGGCACCGAGCACCGCTACCCGTTCGTCACGCTCAAGGTCGATCGCGAAGCCCGCGTCGCCCATTTGACCGTAAAGGCGCCCACCACACCCGCTCCGGCGGACGCGGCGGCACTCCGTGCCGAGGGCTGCAACACCTGGTCGGTCCAGGCGTTTCGCGAATTCGACGACGCGCTCTGCCATCTGCGCTTCAACCTCGACACGATCGGTGTGATCCTGCTGCACGCCGAAGGTGACGCTGCAAACGTGCTCGCCCACGACGCTGTCGTCCTCGGCAATAAGGGCGACTGGTTCGCCGACGAGGTCCGTTTCCTGCAGAGCCGCGTGCTTCGCCGCCTCGACAACACCGCGCGCTCCACGTTCGCCGTCGCGGACGAGGGCTCGTGTTTTGCGGGGACGCTGTTCGAGATGGCGCTCGCGTGTGACCGCATCTACATGCTCGACTCCAAGGGCGTCCAAATCCACGTCGGCGAAGCGTCTGCGGGCGCCTTCCCGATGACGCACGGCCCGACGCGCCTCGCCGTACGCTACGCGGCTGAACCTTCGAAGGTCGGCGAGGTGCTGTCGATCAAGCAGGCCATCCCCGCGTCGCAAGCCATGGACCTCGAGCTCGTCACGTTCGCGCCCGACGACATCGACTGGGACGACGAGATCCGCATCGCCGTGGAAGAGCGCGCGAGCCTGTCGCCTGACGCGCTCACCGGCATGGAGCAGAACCTGCGCTTCGTCGGCACCGAGAACTGCGACCTGAAGATCTTCGGCCGCCTGACGGCGTGGCAGAACTGGATCTTCCAACGGCCCAACGCGGTGGGCGACAATGGCGCGTTGACGCTTTACGGCCACCCCGAGCGGCCAAAATTCGACTTCCGGAGGACCTGATATGGCGGGCATCGACTACGAGCAGAAGATCCCCAACAACGTGAACCTGTCCTCGGACGTGCGCCTGCAACGCGCGCTCGAGAAGTGGCAGCCGGACTTCCACAAGTGGTGGATGGACATGGGGCCCGACGGCTGGCAGATGAACGACGTGTACCTGCGCACCGCGGTGAGCACGGAGCCGGGCGGCTGGGCGCAGTTCGGGTACGTGAAGATGCCGGACTACCGCTGGGGCATCTTCCTTTCGGAGCAGGAGAAGGACCGCAAGATCGGCTTCGGCGACCACATGGGAATGCCCGCCTGGCAGGAGGTCCCGGGCGAATACCGGAACATCCTGCAGCGCATCATCGTTACGCAGGCGGACACGGAGCCGGCGAGCGTCGAGCAGCAGCGCCAGCTCGCCAAAACGGCGCCCTCGCTGTTGGACATGCGCAACCTGTTCCAGGTAAACGTCGAGGAAGGACGCCACCTGTGGGCCATGGTGTACCTGCTCCAGGCGTACTTCGGCCGCGACGGCCGCGAGCAGGCGGACCTGCTCCTCGAGCGCCGCTCCGGCGACCCCGACAAGCCGCGCATCCTCGACGCGTTCAACCAGCCCTGCCCGGACTGGCTGACGTTCTTCTGCTTCACGACGTTCGCCGATCGCGACGGCAAATACCAGCTCGCCGCGCTCGCCGAGTCCGGCTTCGACCCGCTGTCGCGCACGTGCAAGTTCATGCTCACCGAAGAGGCCCATCACCTCTCGGTCGGCGAGACCGGCGTGATGCGCGTGTTGCAGCGCGCCGCCGAGCTCACCAAGCAGGACCCCAACGGCGACGCGCGCGCGCAGGGCGGCATCGACCTCCCCACGCTCCAGAAGTACGTCAACTACTGGTTCTCCTACTGCCTCGACCTATTCGGCAGCGAGATCAGCAGCAACGCGGCGGACTACTTCGCGTCGGGCCTCAAGGGCCGGTACAAGGAGCAGGAGCTCTGGGCCGATCACGTGGCGCTCGAGGGCTCGCACACGTTCAAGCTGTTCAAGGACGGCGCGTTCGTCGAAGAGCAGGTCGGCCTGCGCAACGCGATGAACGAGCTGCTGCGCGTCGAGTACCGCAAGGACTGCGAGCGCGTCGTGAAGCGCTGGAACCGCGCCCTCGAAGAGTCCGACGTGAGCTTCCGCATCTCGTTGCCCGAGAACCGGTTCCACCGTCGCCAGGGCATCTACGCGGGCCAGCACTTCGATCCGCGCGGCGAGCCCGTGTCCGCCGCCGAGTTCGAGCGCCGCAAGTACGAGTGGGTGCCGTCGGACGAAGACCGCGCCTACGTGGGCTCGCTCATGAAGCCCGTGTACGAGGTCGGCAAGATGGCGAACTGGATCGCCGCGCCCAACCGCGGAATCGACGGTCAGGCCGTCGAATACGAGTACGTTCGCGTCTGACGTGGACATCCACGGCGTCACCGTCGGCGTGACCCTGGGCGACCCGCTCGGGGTCGTGGCGCGCGCGCCAATCCGCGGCCGTGTGGACGGTCAGATCGAGCTCGGACCGCGGCTGATGTGCCCCGACGGGGAGTCCTGTGGGTTCCCTGGGCCGCTCGGCACCGCTGACGCACTGGTGCACGCGCGCAGCGACTTTCACGCGCCGGGAAACGTCGACGTCCACGCCGGGTTCGGCTTCGGCCTCGGCACCGTGTCGCAGGGGTGCTGGTACGACGCGGTGCGCGAGTTCTGCGTCGAAAAGACGACGTTCTCGGCGCTGGTCCGCCTCCCCGTCGGCGCGGACGTGTACTTCGGACGGCTCGCGGCCGGCGTGCAGATCGTGCCCGCGCTGCGCCTCACGCCCGACCCGTTCATCACGTTCATGGGCGGGCTTCAGGTCCGCGTCCTTGTGGGGAATCCTTGATTACGCTCTGGCTGCTCGCGTGTACCCACGCCCCGTCTGAAACCGACACGGACCCCACCTGCCCCGACGCGGGCACGCCGCGCGTGGTGTTGCCTGCAGACGACGCGCTGCACGCCGAGCCGGTCGAGTGGTGGTATTGGACGGGTCACCTGAAGGACGCGGCGGACCGCTGGTACGGCTTCGAACAGACGGTGTTCGTGTTCCAGATCCCGCCGTACGAGGCGACCAGCCAGCACCTCGCGTTCACGAACGTGGACGCGGCCTCGTTCGACTATGACGTGACGTACGTCGATTCACTTCCCACGCGGGTCGTCGACGGGTTCGACTTCGCTGTGGCTGGCAGCAGCGCTTCGGGCGGCGACGGGCAGGACGTCCTGCACGGCGTCGCGGGGTCGGCGAGCTGGGACCTTTCGCTCGCTTCGCTGGAGCCGCCGGTGTTGCAGCACGGCGACGGCTATACGGACTACGTGGCCGGCGGGTACACGTACTACTACAGCCGCGAGCGCATCGCCGTCACCGGCAGCGTCACGGTCGATGGCGAGCCGCGGACCGTGACCGGCGACGCCTGGTTCGACCACCAGTACGGCAACCTGCTGAACGCAAGCGCGGCGGGCTGGGACTGGTTCGCGCTGCAGCTCGACGACGGCCGGGAGATCATGTTGTTCCTCCAGCGCGGCTCTGCCGAGGTGATCGGCGGGTCGATCACGGAGGACGGTTGCTCGCGCGAGATCACCGCCGATGAGCTGCAGATCACAGCGACGGGCGAGTGGACGAGCGGCGTGTCGGGATGCACCTACCCACAGGGCTGGGACGTGGTCGTCGCCGGGACGCACCTCGTGATCACGCCGGTGCTCGCGGACCAGGAGCTCGCGAATGACATGAAGACGTACTGGGAGGGCGCGTCTCTGGTCACCGGCGACGCCTCTGGGCGCGCGTACGTCGAGCTTGCCGGCTACTGCGACTGAGGTGACGGCCAGCTACGCCTGCTCGTGAGGTTCGTGGCCGTTGCCGTGACCCGAATCGAGCGCGTCCTGCACCTTTGCGGCGAGGTCGGTCGCGGAGAACGGCTTATGAAGGAAGTGGACGCCGTCCGCGAGCACGCCGTGGTGGGCGATCACGTCGTCGGTGAAGCCCGACATGAACAACAGCTTTATTTGCGGGTGAAGGGCCGTGAGGAGCTTCGCCAGTTCGCGGCCGTTCATCTCGGGCATGACGACGTCGGTGACCAGCAGGTGGAGGTCGCCGATGGACGCGGAAGCGAGGCGAACGGCTTCGGCGGGGCCCGTGGCCGCGACCACGGTGTAGCCGAGTCGCTCGAGCACCCTCGTCGTAATCTTCAGGATCGCGGGTTCGTCTTCCACGAGCAGGATCCTGGCGGTTGACCTGCGCCTTGTTGCGTTGCATGACCGGAGGCGCCCCTCGTTGCACCTCCGATGGCAGCGCGTTCAGCCGTTCTTCTTCGCGGGCGGCTTGACCGGTTCGTCGGCGCGGGGCGGAAGGTCGCCGAGCACCAGCCGCCCCATGGCGTCCCCGTGGACGTGCCAGATGGCGGCGATGGCCTGTTGAAGCAGGTGGACGGCATTGTGCGCCTGCTTCGCGCTCCACGCGCGTGGGACGAGGCTGACGATGATGGGCCGTAGATCGGTGCTCATGGGGACTCCTGCGGTGATGGTGGCGAGGCGGCTGGCGTTCATGGGTACAGGTGTCGTCGGGCTTCGACGACGCAGGTGACATCGACGGTGTCGCGTGCCTTGCGGTCGGCGACTTCGAGGGACTTGAGCGCGATGACATCGGTGGCGCGAAGGTTGCCGCGGCCGACCTCGTAGATCGCGTCGATGGACGGCTGATCGAAGGGGGCGCGTGCGGCTCCGGCAACAGCACATCGGTGCGTGACGTACTGCTGGACGTCGTCGCGAGAGAGGGGCCCGAGGACGGCGTAGTGAACGATGCGGCGCGCGATGTCTTCGTGCTCCGGGCGACGCAGCATCGCGGCGAGCGGCGGCTGCCCGACGAGCACGATGGACAGCACGAGGCGGCTGTCCATGTCGAAGTTGGTGAGCACACGCAACATGCTGAGCACGTCAGGACGCAGCTCGTGGGCATCGTCGAGGATGAGCACTGGGCGAAGCGCGTCGGTGTCGACCTCTGCGCGGGCGGCCTCTTTCACGGCCCGGACGAGGTAGTTGTACGCCCCGGCAGGCGGCAGGCCCATCGCAGCGGCGATCTCCTTGCACATGTCGCGCTTGGAGAGGTCGGTGACGGACGTGTAGCGCACGCGGTAACGGGCCGCAGGCAGGGCGGCGGCCACGGCGCGCACGGTGACGGTCTTGCCCGAGCCCGCCGGGGCGATCACCGCGGCCGACATACGGCTCTCGACGGCGTGGACGATGGCCTCGACGGCTTCGGTGAGCTGCGGCTGTCCGAACAGGTGGCTCACGGCGATCTCGCGCGTGAACGGCAGGGCGTGAAAGTGGTAGCGACTACGAATGTCCATCGGGGCTCCTCGGGCTTGGGTCGACAAATCCGCCATCCGAGCCGACAAGCGGTTCGAGATCGCGGCGGAAGGCGAGCGTGGCGGCGCTGGGCGGCAGCGGCGCCGTGGGTTCGGTGTCGGGGACTGCGGTGCGCGAACGTCCAGAGACCGCGTTCTTGTGCTTGTCGACGGGGTGCAGCGTGACGAGACGCCCCTCGTGGAGCATCGCGATGGTGCCGTCGAGCAGCTGGCAGTGGAGCTGGACCTTTTGGCCTGCGTACCCCTTCGGGACCTCGAGATCGACGCTGTCGACGGACACGGTGTGGTCGTTGGTGACGCGCCGCGTATCGAGGAGGACGAAGCGTCGACGCAGCTCGGCGTCGTCGTCGGGGAACCGCAGCGCGCGCTCGTCCTTCGACCAGCGCTCCCACGGCGTCATGCCGAGCGACTCGTGTTTCTCGTGGTTGTAGACTTCGCGCATCCAGTGGCCGAGGCGGAGCTCGAGCGCCCCGCAGGCAGGGTCGACGTCGGCCTGGCCGTCGAGAGAGCGCAGAATCGCGTTCTCGGCGGTTTGGTTGAACCGTTCGATCTTGCCGCGACCTTGCGGATACCCGACGACTCCGAGCACGAGCAGCGCCTGGAGTTTCAAGATCACTTCGGCGGTGGCGTGGGCGATGAAGCCGGGCCCGTGGTCGAGGTAGGCGAGGTCGAACAGGCCGTTCCGGCGCACCATCCCGTACAGGCCGCGCAGGAACAGCGCCTCGCTCTCGGAGGGGCCGACGACGACGTGCAGTCCGAGCCGCGATGCGTCGTCGAGGAGAAACAGCGCCACGCGCTTCGCGCGCGTCGAGCCCGCGCGGAAGTGCTTGCCATCGCACAGCAGCATCTGCATCCGGTTCGCGTACTCGAACCGCCGACTGTCCCCGTCGTGCGGCTTGCGGGAGCGCGTCGTCGCCACGTTCATGCGGCCGAGCGAGCGCCACACCGTGACGCGATCGATCTTGTCGTGCGGTGCGATGAACCCGTGCGCTCGCGCCCGCTTGACGAGCTCGGGCACGCTCGCGCGGGGGTCTCGCCCCTTCTCGGCGGCCAGGAACGAGAGCAAGTCGGCGGGCAGCACGGCGGACGCGAGCCCAGCGGGCCGCACCATCGGCTCCAACGCGGACACGCCGTCCGTCGTCCACGCTGACAGCCAGCGGTAGATCGTGCGTTCGCTCACCGTCTGCATCGCGCCGTCGAGGGTCGGGAACGGCTGGTTGGCGACCGTCGCCACAGCCGCCTGCTGCGACAGACCCCCGTGGCGCCTCGACAGCACCGCTGACACCACGAGGAAGCGGAACAGCGCCTCCTTCGAGGCCGTGATCTTCGGTGCCATGGCTCGCCTCCGTGGACAGCATGGTGGCCACAGGAGGGCCTCCTGGTCGATGTCCCAACTTCGTGGATCGAATCAGCGACTCGTTCGGCGAGGCCAGCGTGTCGGTCTCGGGCTCCCACCACAGCGGCGGCCCCCACCGACCGGCGAGGTGACCAGCGACCAGCACGCGACGCAGCAAGACACGGGCGATCTGCCCGAGCACACGCACGACCTGCTGACCGCGCGCGACGTAGCCGGGGTTGCGCTGTACGACGTTCGCCGCCGCGAGCACCTCGATCAGGTCGACGCCGAGCGCGTAGGCCGCGCGCTCACGCTGGCGTTCGGACTGTTTGACGGCAATGCCGAGGATCGCGAGGGCCGCGTCGATCCGGCGACACTGCGTCGACCACCACGCTTCGGGCGCCTCGCCGAGCCGATCCTGATCATCGCGAGGGGTCTCGCGAGCCGA
>CANNIZ010000115.1 GCA_947505245.1 Pseudomonadota bacterium
CGCGGGTTCTCGCCGATCAGCATCATGACGATGCCGAGCACCGCCTCTCCTTCACCGTCGCGCGTGACGACCCCCTGACGCACCATCGGGGCGAGCCGCACCTCCGCCACGTCGCCCACGTACAGGGGCACCCCTCCCTCGTCGGCCCGCAGCGCCACGTGCCGGATATCGTCGAGGCTGGTGAGCAAAGCCTCGCCACGGATGACGACCTGCTCGCGATTGCGTACGAGGTAGGCGCCACCCGAGTTCCGATTGTTCGCCTCCAGCGCGTCATACAGCTCGGACAGCGCGATCTTGTGGGCGCGAAGGGCGCTGGGATCGGGCTCGACCTCGTAGGTCTTCAGCTCGCCGCCGAACGTGTTGACTTCCACCACACCCGGGACGCCCTTGAGCTGTCGAGCGACATACCAATCGAGCGTGGTACGCAGTTCCATCGGCGACCAGCAGTCGGGCCGATCCACGCCGCTTGGGCAGCGCGGCTCCCCGCGAACCTCGAATTGATACACCTCACCGAGGCCGGTCGCGATGGGGCCGAGCTCTGGGTCGCCGTACCCCTCCGGAATGCCTTCACGAGCGTCGGCGAGCCGCTCCTGCACCAACTGACGCGCGCGGTAGATGTCGGTGCCCTCCTCGAACACCACCGTCACGGCCGACAGGCCGAACTTCGATACCGAACGCACCTCTTCGAGGTCAGGGATCCCCGCCATCGCCGACTCGACGGGGACGGTGACGAGCCGCTCGACCTCCAGCGGTGCCAACGCGGGGGCCGTGGTCAGCACCTGCACCTGGACATTGGTGACGTCGGGCACGGCGTCGATGGGCACGTGTCCCATCTGCCTCAGGCCCACGAGGGTGAGCAGGACGCCGAACACGACGACCATGAAGCGATTGGCAAGGGCCCAGTCGACGATGCGGGCGGCCATCACTCCTCCTCTTCTTCGAGCGTGTTCTTCAGCAGCTCCGCCTTGAGCGAGAAGCTGCCTTCACCGACGATCTTCTCGCCCGCCTTCAGCCCGTCGACGATCTCCACCTCTCCGCTCGCTCGCTCGCCGATCCGTACAGGACGCAGCTCGAACTCACCCTCTTCGACCTCCACGAACACGACGCGCCGTCCGTCGACCTCCTGCACGGCGGCCCACGGGACCAGCAGGGCGCTTCGACCGCCCTCTGTGCTCACACCGCCGCTGATCCGCGCCGTCGCGAACATGCCTGGCTTCAGCCGATGGTCGGCGTTGTCGAGAAGGATTCGAACCGGCGCCGTGCGGGTCTCGACATCGAGTGCGGCGCCGACGGTGTCCACGACGCCGTGGAAACGCTCGCCGGGCAGCGCCCGCACCTCGATCTCGGCCTCCTGGCCCGCGCGGACCTGGGACACCTGGCCCTCGTACACGCCCGCGATCAGCCAGAGGTGATCGAGATCGATCACCTCGATCAGGTCGTCGTCGGTCGTGACGTTTTCACCGATGTGGGCGTCTCGCCGTGTCACCTCGCCAGCGATGGGGCTCCGCAACACGAGCTGCGCGGATGGCGACTCCGGGTCGATGTCCGTCGATAGCCCGAGCGCGGTCAAGCGGGCGCGCGTTGCCGAGAAGGCAGCCTCGGCCATGCGCAGCTCTCCCTCAGCGGCCGACACCTCGCGGCCGGACGTCGCGCGATCCCGCAGCAGCGCGGCCTCGCGATCGTTCGTGGCTCGCGCGACGTCGAGCGACGCGCGAGCGGCGAGGTAGTCGGCGCGAGCATCGCCCGCCGCTGGGCTGTTGATCACGACGACAGGGGCATTTCGTTCGACGAGGTCGCCGACGCGAACCTCGACCTCGACGACGCGCCCTTCCGCCATGGCCCCGATCTCCGCATGTCGGTCGGGGTCAGGTACGACCTCCGCCGCCAGCTCGACGGTCGCTTTCATCTCCCGCACTTCAGCCGTCACGAACTCCAGGCGCAGTGCCTGTTCGGCCTCTTCCGACAAGTGCAGGCGGCCGGTACCCTCGCCTTCCGCTTCGCCTTCCTCACCAGCTTCGCCCGTCGCTTCCTTGTCGTGGCCGCCAAACCAACCACACGAGACTGCGAGCACTGCCGCGAGCACGAGAATCCATGCCGTCGAGCGTTTCATCGGGAGCCTCCGTTCGTGGTCGACACGGGAATCCCAGCGGCGGCGCGCAGCGAGGCGTCCGCCACCAGGAGCCCGAGTTCTGCGTCGATCTGTGCGAGACGGCTGTCGAGGCGCTCCCGCCTGCCTATCGCCGCATCAGAATAGTCCAACTTCCCGGCTTCGTACGCGCGCGTGAGCATCCGTAGCGCCTCGTCCTGCGCCGCCAACAGGTCGCTGTCGTAGACTGCGACGGCCTGGCGGGCCGCATCCCAGCGCTCCCACGCGATCCGGATGTCGGCGGCGACCGTCAGGCGAAGGCCTTCGAGTTCGGCCTCGACACGGTCCTCGGCGGAGCGCGCGCTGGCCCTCCCTCCATTGTTCTGATCGAACAGCGGCACCGAGACCCCAACGAGCCCGACCCATCCGGGTACGCCGTAGCTTGCGTCGTAACGGGCGCCGATCGTCAGGTCGGGCACGCTCGACGCGAGCGCGAGGTGGCGCCGCGCCCGCGCCGCCGCCGCCTCGTCGGTCAACGCGGTCACGTCCGGCCGGTGTTGGAGGGCTGAAGCAACAAGTTCTTCGACGGGGGGCATGGCTTTCGGGCTCAACAGGTCGCCCACGGGATCGACCGGATTGGCGGGATCCAGACCGATCAGCGCCGTCAGTCGCACGGCCGCCGCGCGTCGTTCGGCGTGCGCGACGACCCGTTCACGCTCGGCCTCACCCTTGCGGATTCGGGCGAGTTCATAGGCGATCGGCGCGTCAGCGCCTCCGTCCCTTCGAGCCGCTGCGATCACGAGGAGCTCTTGGGTCAGTACGACGTCTTCGTCGGCAAGGTCGGCGCGTTCCTCCCACGCGAGGGCCTCGAAGTACGCCACCGCCACGTCGAGTTCGAGGAGCCTGGCGACGTCGTTGGCGTCGGCGCGTGCGACGTCCAGATCCGACCGCGCGGCAGCGGCGCGGGCCAGACGTTGACCGCTGACGCCGAACTGTTGCGTGACCTCGAACTCGGCGAGCGTCTCCTCGCCGGTCGGGTTCGCAGCGATGACGACGTAGGGATTCTCGGCGATGAGGCGACGCGCTGAGCGCAGCTCGCCTCGCTCTTCACCGACGGAGGCCTCTGCCGCAGCCATGGATGGACTGAGGCGCGCGGCATCCATGGCTTCGTCCAAGGTAATTTCGTCGCCATCCCGTCCGAGCGCGACGGTCGGGAATGCCAGGAGCAAGGCAGACGCCAGCCGGCGCTGCCAATAGGAAGCACGCATTGTTCTCATCCAGCGCGAATGTGGGAAAAAACGGGGCCGAGGAGACGGTCAGCCCATTCGCGGCGGATGGAATGGTCGAGTCGAGTGGTCTTCCGTTGGAGGCTCGGGCGCGCGGCCCGGCGTGGTCACGAGCGGTGCCGAGCCCGCGGGACGAGGCAACAGCAGCGGTCGATCGGGACGCACGGCGGCAGCGGCCGGGCAGGATGGGCACGCACACGCCGCAGCGCACTCCGAGCAGTGCCCGTCATCGGAAGCGGCCACGAACGCGAGCACGCGATCGGCCGGCGGGGCGCCGCAGCCCGCGCACGGAAGCAGGACAGACAGCACGGCCCAGAGGACCAGCAGCTGGCGGAGCCAACGCCTCACGGGCTGCCCCGCAGCCGCGTGACACCTTCCTCGAGCAACGCCACAAAGGCAGGATCCGAGGCGTGGTAATAGACGAGCTTGCCCGCGTTGCGATAACGCACAAGCTTCAGCCGGCGCAGGTCGCGGAGCTGGTGGGACACGGCTGAAGTCGACAGGCCGAGGATCTCGGAGAGGTCGCAGACGCAGAGTTCTTCGAGTGACAACGCCCGCAAGATGCGAATGCGTGTTGGGCTGCCGAGCACCTTGAACAGCTCCGCCGCATCCGACACGACCGCGTCGGACCACATCAGCTCGCGGACGCGTGCCACGCGTGTTGCGTCGACGACCCATGCACTGCATGCGTCGCTGGCGGCGTCGTCCGCGAGCGGGTCAGGTGTACGATTGAGCATTTGCTCACTTGTAGCACGAGTCGGGGGCTGCGCCAAGCGCCGATCGTCGACCAACCGCACGAACGCGGTTGGCGCGGTTGGCGAAAGCACCGTGTCGAACTGACATATAGGCCGTACATACAAGGCGTGACCGGTCGGTTCCGGTCGCACCACCCCGGGGGCGGCGCCCCCAAGAGAGGTTCGGATGCCCCCTACTGCGCTGAGCAAGGCCCTCCAGGGCGAGAAGGTGCCTGACAAGGCACAGAAAGGTGCCCTGGCCGAGGCTGTCGACAAGATCAAGAACCTGGGCGGGCGCATCTCGCGCGCCAAGGAGATGTCGGAGACCGTCGCCGACGCTGTCATTCACACGGCGGAGACGCAGGGAACGGTCTTCGCGGCGTCGTTCGCCGAGGGGTACCTCGGCGAGGACAAGATGGACGTCGGACCGGTCGACCTCCGCCTGGCAGGCGGGATCCTCCTCGGCGGGTACGGCCTGTACTCGTCGATGTCCGGCAAGGGCGGCGAACACGCGCTCGCCCTCGGGAACGGTCTCCTCGCGACGGGCATCGCCCGAGTCGGCCGGAACGCCGGCCGCGCGCTGGCCGACAAGAACAGGAAGCCGGCGGATGCGGCGCAGACGCCCGCTCCGGCTCCCGGAACCCCCGCGACGACGGCCCCTCCGGCGTCGACCCCGCCTGCGATTCCGCTGGCCGATGGCGACTTCGGCGACCTCGTCCGCGACATCTTCTACACCGAGAAGACCGCGGGCGACGAAACCGACGGTCGAAAGAAGGAACCCGCCCGTCACCGCCCCAGCCGGTTCATCCGCGCCGAGGCGGCGTGATCACCCCACTCGAGAACGACAACACCAACAGGAGCTGACGAACATGGCACTTCGACCGCTGGGATTCGCGCGCGTGCTCAAGGACGACAAGACCGGGAAGCTGGTCGTGGACAAGTCCACCATGCGCCGCAACGGACACTCCGAGGGCGACGACGCCGAGGGCGACATCGAGGGTCGCCGGCGCCGCAACCGCCGCCGGGACGACGAGGACGAGGACCTCGGCGCCAACAACAACGACGAGTTCGAGCCGGAGGACGACGGCGAGCCCGACGACCTCGGCGACGACGAGGCTGGCGACGTCGGCGACGACGAGGCCGGCGAGGAGGACGTCGGCGACGACGTCACCGGGGACGACGACGCGGGCGAGGACGATCTCGGCGACGAGGTGTCTGGCCGGCGCCGCCGTCGTCGGCGCAGCAGCAATCGCAACAACCGTGACAATCGCCGCGAGCGTCGGCGTGGGAGGAAGGCCGTGCGCTGGGGCAAAACCGCGCTCTCGGGCGAGAGCAACAACCCGGAGAACGCCGGGGATCAGATCACCATCAACATCCGGCCGCAGCACTGGTTCAAGGCCCAGGACATCACCTTCACCGGCGATGCCTCGGCGAAAATCGACACGATCTTCTTCGGAGATCGGCCGATCTGGAACAACAGCGTCGGCACGCCGGTCGCCGTGTTCGCGTCCACCGGGATGCTGCGCGGCATCCTGAACGGCCAGAAGATCCGTCCTGGCCTCGACATCATCATCAAGGGCACGTCGGGCACCGGCGGCTCGAAGACCACGGCCACGCTCATCGGCTACAAGCCGCTCAACACCACGTGCTGAGCATCGCGGCCCGGAGGTGAATCATGTCCACCGGCACGCGCTTGTCGCGTCGATCGCAGCAGGAGCTGCTCGCGGCCACCCGCGACGGCGCAGAAGCAAAGCCGGTGGACCTCCTCCGGGCGGAGGCGTGCGCGGCGACGTGGCGCATCGTCGAGGCCTTCTCGGCGAGCAGCGCACCGTTCGACGTGCACGCCTCCTGGTCGGGGGGCGATGGGGTTGGGCAGGAGTGCCGCCTAACCGTCCCCCGAGCCACGCGGTTCGCGGTGTTCGCGGCCTCGTTGTCGCTGCGGGTCGTCAACCTGGCGTCGGTCGAGAACCGGGTCGGGTGCAACGTCTCCGATGGCTACTGCGTGTCCGCGAACCAGTTCGAGGTCCGCGGCTCCGGCGGAGTCGCGGCGCCCGTGGCCGGCGGCACGCCGATCCCCGTCCCTCCCTTCGCAACTCACCTGCGCGTCGACGTCGCCGACCCGGCGCAGCTCGCCACCGTGCGGATCACCGTCGCCGACGGCGTCGGCATCGTCCGCGCACAGATCACCGGCAACCAGCAGCTCGGAACGGGCCTCCCGCTCGGGGCCGCGGGCGCCGTGACCGTCGACGCCCCGCGCGGGATGCGATTCCGCGCGGTCTTCCAACTCTCGATTTGAGGAACCTTCGATGAAACTCCATCGCAACTCGTTCAAGCTGCTCGACGTCACCGGCAAGGCGGTCAACACCGACCAGAAGGGCCGCGCCTACCGGATCCATCCGTCCGACGAGGACCCGCAGCAGGACCGCGACCAGGGCTTCCAGCTCCACGCGGTGCTCACCCAGGAAGGCGGCGCCGGCAGTCCCGGCACGAAGGTCAAGCTGCAGACCAGCATCGACAAGGTCCACTGGGTCGACGTGCTCGAGACCGCGAAGCTGTCCGAGAACGGCACACTCGCCGTCAGCAAGGACACAAGCGCCGCGTCGTCGACACTGCTGACGTGGATTCGCGCCGTCACCGTGGTCGTCGGCGACACGAAGCCGAACCACACCGCTGCGGTGTGGCTCACCAGCGACGGCCCGTTCCGCTGCCGGACGGAGTGAGCCGTGAACATCACGGTCGCCCTCGCCTTCTCGGAGATCGACGCGGTCAGCCTGCTCAACTGGCTCGCCCGCGTCAATCGCCGCATCCTCCTGGAGAATCCCGGCTTGCCCGGCCTCTACCAGTCGGGCGTGGTCTACAAGCGCGAGACCGAGGAGACCTGGTCCGACTACATCAACCTCCTCGCGCAGGGCTGGGAGGACTGCGACTCGCTGGCCGCTGCGCGGGCCGGCGAGCTGCTGGCACGCGGGTGGCGCGCGCTCCGTCCGGGCGACGCCGGCTACGGCGAAGCCCGCGCTCGCAAGCCGAACCACATCGTCGCGGAGGTGTTCCTCCGCACCCGCACGCCGATCGGGCAACCGGGCCTCTACCACTGCCTCGTCCGCTACCGCGTCGGCGGGCGCTGGCTCCTCGATGACCCGAGCGCACGACTCGGAATGCTCGATCACCGCCTCACCGGGCCCGAGGTCGCCCAGCGACTCGCGCTCCAACACCGACGTCCGCGTCGGGGGAGTACCTGATGTCCCGTTACGCCCAAGCCGTCACGCTCAAGACCTGGAACGCCCGCAATTCGCGTAGGGCAAAGCCGCGGAAGCACGCCAAGGCCCCGCCGCCGAGGAAGCCGACCCGCCGCGAGCCGGCTCGTCCACCACCGAGGCCGCGCCGCGAGCCGCTGCCGGACGTCGTCTACGACGATCCGCCGCCCGAGGACGACGAGGATCTCGAAGGCTGGGACGACATCGACCAGATCCCCGACGTCGACGATGACGTCGGAGACGTGCCGAGGAAGCGTCGCGGCGTGATCGCGAAGCTGCGCGACGTGATCACCGGGCGATGGGGCAAGCCGGCGAAGCTCGGCCCGAACCTCCAGGTGCGCGCTCGCGACGGCTTCCGCGCGGCCGTCGTCGAGGTCAAACCCGGCCTGTTCGTGGTCGCCGAGGTGCCCCAGACCGCCGTCGAGTTCGGCTTCGGACCGCTGCTGCTGGCGCCTGCGCTTGTAAAGACGTTGGCGAAGGCGCTGCGCAAGCGCCAGCACGCTCATGACCCGCAGCCGCCCCAGATCCCAGCGACCGCCCCGGTGCCGCAGATTCCGGCGGCGCCGCCG
>CANNIZ010000116.1 GCA_947505245.1 Pseudomonadota bacterium
CAAGAGGCCATGCTGCGAAAGCTGTCGTCCATGGCGATGGAGGGCGCTCCCGTCGCGGTGATCGAGGCGGCCCTGATGGTCGAGACGGGCAGCTACCTGCAGTACGAGGCGCTGATCGTCGTCGGGTGTACTCCCGAGACGCAGCTTCGCAGGCTGATGGCGCGCGACAACTGCTCCGAAGACGCGGCGAAGGCGCTGATCGCGACCCAGCTCTCGATCGTCGAAAAGGAGAAACACGGGACGTACGTCGTGCACAACGAAGGCACGGTGGACGACCTGCAGGCGGCCGTCTCGAAGGTGTGGACGGAGATCATGCCGCCTGAAGAGCCGAGCCGGAGCTACTGAGCGACGAGCGCTCTACTGAACGACGCCCGCTTTTGACACGAGGTGCGTCTTTCCGCCGCCGGAAAGCGTCCAGGTGTCTGCGCTGGCGGCCTGGATCCACACCGACTCGTTGGCGGCGACCGCGACACCGCGCTTGTCGACCTCCAGCAACATCGGCAGCCACGGGGTGCCGGCCCAAGGGGCCGCGTCCGCGGCGAACGTGTTCGCGCCGCACGGGCCGGTGATGGTGAGGGGCAGGACGTCCCCGTCGTAGTTCTTCACCTTCATGTCGAGCTTTGCAGGAGTGCCGCACAGCTCGTATCCGAACCGCGGCTTGCCGCTCCGCACCTCGAAGCGGGTGAGCTTGATGTTGTCGACGCCGACGGCCTTCGCCTCGGGCAGCAGCGCGATGCTCTGGCGGATGAACGCGTAGTCCTGATCGATCAAGCCGGCGTCGGCGACCAGCCCGGTGACGCTCTTTCCGATCACCACCACGGTCGTGTCGAACGCGACGCCATCCGCGCTGCAGTTGATCTTTGCGATACCGGAGGCCACCCCGGTGAGCGTGGTGCCGTCGAGCGCGGCGACCGCGGGGGCGTCGGACGTGCACGCAGCGACGGCCCCGACCGTCTCGCCGCGCTCGTTCTCGAAGCCGAACGTCAGCGTGCCCGTCTCGCCAGGGAGCAGGAACGGCGGGGCGTGAGCGACGGCCTTGGCGAGGAGGTTGACGCTGACCGTCACGGTGGCGGCCACCGTGGGGGACATGCTCCCGTTCACGATCGCCCTGCCGGAGCCGACGGCGGTGATGGTCGCGGTGGACAGGCCGGCCGCGTCTGGGGCGCCTGCCGTGACGGTGGCGACGGCGGGATCGGAGGAGGTCCACTGGAGGCCTTCGAGCGAGGCCTCGCTCAGATAGGCGTCCATGCCTTTGGCCGTGATGGCGGCGGTGGCTCCTTTCGTGGTGAGCCCCACCTCGGTGGGCGTGAGCTCGATCTGCGTGGCCGTGGGGCCGCAAGCGGCGAGCAACAACAGGACGTGTGGCAACATTCCAGCTCCCAGGCAAACGTTCGAGTTGATCGTACGCGTTCGCGGGTGCCTTGTCGCAGCAGCGTACTATTGCGGAGGGTCCATGAGATTTGGCCAGATCTCCTCGGCCCAGGCCCGGCCGCGGACGGCCTCCTCGCAGAACCACGTCCACCGCGCGACGGGGTCGGTGGGCGGAGGCACGATCGGCATCGACAGGGTGTTGCTGGCAGACGTCACATATTGCCCGCCAAGGAACGTGAACATGGTGCGCAGTTGCGCGTTGGCGTCTTCGTCGCCGTCGGCGGTGAGCCCGGCGCGGATCGCGGTCGCGATGGCGTCTTCGTGCGCCGACAGCGGCGGGAGGATGGACTGCGGCGGCAGCTGAACCAGGTGGCTCGCGACCTCGGCGAGCGCGTAGACGAGGGGAAGATCGCGTCCCCCGTCTTCGGCTGCGAGGGCGCGCGCGGTGTCGAGCCACTCTTCGACCCGGTCGCGAACGGACGTGCCGAGGCCGTCGAGGATGAACCCGAGCCCGCCCGCGAGCTGGGGCTCGAAGGCTTCGCGGTCGAACGTGGAGGGCAGGGGTTCGGTGGTGGTGTCGGCGCCGGAGAGGTAGCGCGTGACGGGCTCCCCGCGGAGCCCCGAGATCGCCCGGCCCGCGCGCAGGGCGAGGATGAGGCGCGACAGCGGCGTGGTGGGGGCGCCGAACAGCACGTCGAGGACGGCCGGGTCGGGCGACATCCCGAGCGTCTCCATGGCGCGACGCAGGTCTTTTGCGAGCTTGCGCGCGGACACTCGCGGGTCGCGCGAGAGGCGGACGAACGCCTCGGAGGCGACGTGGACGCCGCGTCCGTCGCGATCGACGAGGAACCAGCCGCTCGTGCCGTCGTCCTGGAGGCTCACGAGCAGCGGGGAGCCCGGTGGGCCGCGAACGACGACGGTGGCGCCGCTGCCGAGGTCGCGCCCGATCCCGCACGACGCGAGCACCGGCGAATACACGACGGCGGGCCCGTGCATCGCGGCGATGTCCGTGGCGTCTCCCACGATCGACGCGCGAAGCCGCATCCCGAGCTGCCTCGCCCGGGTGATGAGCAGGATCGCGGCGATGGTTGCGCAGGGGCTCGAACCGTGGAGGGCGACATCCATGAGGGGTTCCTCGAGAGCTAGAGCTTCGTCCCGATCTGCTGGATCAGCGGTACGAGGCTGGTGTGGGTGACCGCGCGGGCGGCCTCTTCCGGGGTGAACCACCCGACGTCGCCGATTCCCTCGGCGGCAGCCGGGACGAACGACGCGATCTCGCCGAGGGGCTCCATCAAGTACACGTGGACGGTCTTGAGCCGCGGCAGGCCGCCGGGGGCGAGGAAGCCGTACCGGACGATGCCGAGCGTGTGCGTGATCTTGAGGTCGACGACGACGCCCATCTCTTCGCGCACCTCGCGCACGGCGGCGAGCTCGGGAGGCTCGCCATCCTCGAGCTTTCCCTTGGCGACTTCCCAGGTGACGCCGCTCTTGCGCGTGACCTTGATGAGCGCGAGGCGAACGCCGTCCGGGCCCCGGCGTACGGGGATGCCGCCAGCGGAGATCTGCTCGGCGAAGCCGTCTTGCAGGTTCAGCACGTCTTGCAGAGGCACGCCACGCGTCTGGAACAAGCCTGTGCGGCGGCTGCGCCAGAACCGCGCGCCATGCCGACGAGCCCGCGACGCGTCGATGTACAGCACCCGAGGTGCGCCCTGCAGCCGGTGGGCGACCCGCCAGGCCTGCGCTTCGTCCGACGAGAGGAACAGCTGCCGACCCTCGGGGACCGTGAGCACGCCAGCGTCCAGGATGCGGCGGACCTGATCGTCGGTGGTGGCGTGGTAGAGGATGTCGGGCGGGAGGTCGCGCCGGGCGGCCTCGCCCAGGCTGGTCTTTCGGCGGGCGACGGGCGGAGGCTCGCGGTTGGCGCGGATGCGATCGTCGGCGCATTGAAAGCGGCCCGCGCCGTCGTCGGCGATCGTGCGGACTTCGGCCTCGGAGACGTCGCGTCGAAGCTGCTTTCCGAGCGCCTTCGCGAGCTCGGCGACGGGGACGTAGCCCTCGGCATCGGGGGTCAGCGCGCCCACGTCAGGGCGATGACGAAGCAAGAACGCCATCGTCTTGGAGACCCGAATCTGCTCGTCACCGCTCATTGGAGCGCAGATCGTAGATCCGGAAAGCTCGCCACGTCGATGCCCCACACGATTGCACGCGCGCCAGCGTCGCGCGCACCGCGTCCGTCGGCGATCGGGTCGTCGCCCACGTGGACCAGGGCTTGCGGCGCGACGCCCAATCTTGCGCACACCGCCTGAAACACCCGAGGGTCCGGTTTGTCCGCCTTGACGTCGCCGGCGAGCACGACCGCGTCGACGACCGGGGTCAGTCCGACCGCGTAAACCAGCCTGTGCACGCGCTCGTCGCCGTTCGACAACACCGCTACGCCCCATTCTTCGGCGCGAAGCACGGTCAACACCTCGATCGCGTCGGGCGCGAGCGTCCAGTCGTCGAGCGTCGCGAAGTGCTCGTAAAGAGCCTCGAACAGGGGGGGAGGGACGTCGCCGAGCACGTCGGCGACGACGGCGCGCCAGAACGGTCGCCCGTCGTCGTGCTGGCGCAGCCCGCTGGCCCGGACGCGCCGGAACGCGGTGCCGAAGCGGGCTTCAATCGTTGCAGCGTCCATGTGGACGCCGTGGTCGGCGGCGATCGCGGACCAGATCGCGCCGACCGGCCGTTTGAGGTGGAGCAGGGTTCCGTAAAAGTCGAGGGAGAGGCCCCGCTTCACTTCGCCGCGCCGTGGTATTCCTCGGAGTCGACGACCGAACCATCGGGCGCGAGGATCACGCACTTGTCGTAGGTGTTGTTCCAGATCGGGCCGTCGGAACCCAGGTGTACGACGAGCTGGTGGGAAGGATCCATCTCGTCACCGCCCTTGCCGGAGCGGACGATCAAGGTGTTCCCGGCGGGCACGACGAGCTTCGGGAGCTTCCACGAGTTGCCGCTGACGTCGGTGATCCGGTAGCCCTCGATGTTGAAGTCGCCGGAGGACACGTTCGCGAGGCGCAGGTACTCGAGGTTCGGGTCGACGGACTCGTCGCCCGGGGCGTTCGCGTGGAACGACGTGATGTGCAGCGGCCCGCGGAACCGGTCCGTCGCCCAGATGCAAAGGCCCGCCGCGCGCGCCCGCTCCTGGGCCTCCAAGTACGGCTTCGGGTCGCCGTCGATCGGCGGGATCAGGTACACGTGCGCGAGGCCACGCTCGAGCAGCGTCATCGACAGGTCCTGGTCGCCGACCTTGATGGAAGCGAGCAGGCGCCCGTAGCCGTCGTGGGCGGCGGACTGGTCCACCGTCAGGGTGACGGTCTGGCCGAGCAACATGCGCGTGGTGTTGTCGCGCGCCTCTTCGGCGCACGGCTCCTTCGGCTTCATCTCGGGCGTGTTGGCCCACTTCAGGCGGATCTTCACGCCGGACTCGAGCGTGACCGTGTCGCCGTCGTACACGGACTTCACGACGCCCGTGGTCGGGGACGGTTCAGCGGCGAGGGCGAGCGACATGAGGATGGTGAACATGCGCTACGGTACCCCGATTGCAGGGGAGGCATTCCCCCGTTCTTTCGCGAGCTGACCGATCCGCTCGGCCTGCCACAACATGTAGACCTCATCGGGCGACAGGCGCGCGGCCGCCTTTGCGGCTTCGTAAGCGTCGGCGTAGTCGGCGCGCGACAGCAGCACCATCGCCTTCGTGTCGAGGTAATCGCTGCGGTCGCCTTCGCGCGCGAGCGCCTTGTCGATCAGCGTGAGCGCGCGATCCGGCTCGACGTCGGCCATCGCGTAGTACCACGCGCGGCAATTGTTGCCGTCGGGAGCGTATTGTCGCTTGCCGTAGCCCTTGGGCGCTTCGCAGTCGCGTTCGACGCCCGCGTCCATCGTGCGGCGCGCCTGCGCGTCGTCTCCGAGCAGGTGGAACGCGTGGGCCATGTAGTCGTACGGTTGATCGCCGCGGTGCAACAGGCCAAGCGCGTGGTCCATGTCGACCCGGAACGTGGCGGTGTCGTTTTCGTCGCGGAGCAACGTGGCGTAGAACCACAGGTACTGGCCGTTTGAAGGGTACAGGGCGAGCAACCGGCGGATGTGGGCCATCGCGCCATACCGATCGCCGGAGGCGAGGGCTACCCGTGCGCGCCGCAGCAGCTGAGCGTCCGGGTTGTCGAGCAGTCGGGCCGCCGTCAGCAGCTCGTCATTGGCCTCCGTGGTGCGGCCCAGCGCGAGCAGGACGTCCGCGCGCGCGGTGTGCGCGTCGGCCTCGATCGGAGCCTCGTAGTCGTCGCCCGCGCTCGCGAGGTAGGCCGCGAGCGACGCATCGGCGAGCGTGAGCGCATCCTCGTTGTGCCCCTCGAGCACGAGCCCGTTGACGGTGGCGATCAGCTCGCCTTGCGCAGCGAGGTCGGACGGGGTCATCGGAGCCAACGCCTTGTACGCGCCGTCGAGGTCGCTCAAACTGCGTCGGATCGCGGCGAGCAACACGCGCGCGCTGGCGGCGTCTTCGGCGTCGGGTGCGCTGGCGAGGAACTTCTCGATCAGCGCGTCTGCGCGATCGAGGTCGTCGAGCCCCGCGTACATCTTCGCGCGAAAGAAGTCGCGAGACGCGTCGTCGCCGTGGCGCGCGATGTCATCGTCGAGCAGCACCTGATACGCGTCGAGGCGGCGGTGCGGCGCGAGCGGGTGCTTCTTGAGGGCGAGCTTTCCGCCGTCGTAGTCGATGATCGTCACGTAGTCTTCGAACAGGAAGTGACCGGCGAGGCCCTGGATGCCGCCGGGGCCGGCCGCTTCGGTGTTGAAATTGATCCACCGGGCGGAGAGGTCGGGGACCTTCTCGATCTTGCCGCCGATGACGACCTTGGCGAGGGGGATGCGCCGCGTGGTGCGTTGGTAGGCGGATGGCGGCATCGTGTCGGCGCCGCCGATGCCCATCACGGCCTCGAGCCCTTCGGTCCACGGCGCGCCGAGGGCGGGGCCGCTGTACGGGAACGCGCTCGCGCCGAACAACAGCACGTCGGCGGCGCCGGTGTCGACCTGCAACACGACGTCCGACGTGTCGCCGCTTTCGGCTTCAAGCAGCACGCGCGTGAAGATCGACGAGCCGTCGAAGAACAGCTTCGCCGAGTCTCTTGGCGCCCGCCAAGTGCCCGGGCGATGGAGCTTCATCACGTCGCGCGGGTAGTCGATCTCCAGGACGAACCGCGACCACACGTTGGCGCCGAGGATGCCGTCGATCGGGATGAGTCCGTACTGTTTGGGGACGTTCGGCACGTCGACCGCGAAGTCGAGGTTGTTGAACACGGCGTCGCCGACGCGCACCTGCGAGACGACCGTGTGGTGAAGCGACGAGTGGCCACCGAGGCCCTCCACCACGCCCCAGTCGCGCTCGACGATCAGGCCGAGGCGCTCTGCGACTTCCTCCGAGATCGCCGAGATGTCGGCCCCCGTGTCGACCATGAACACGCCTGGCGTTCCGTCCGGCAACATGGCCTGGACGAAGATCTTTGGGCGGAAGTCGCCGGTGCCCGGCCGGAGGATGTCCACCTTGACGGTGTCAGGACCCTCGTAGGCGAGGCCCTCGGGGATGGCGACGACGGGATGGGGCTTCCCGGCGAACGCTGCGGTTGTGAGCAAGACGGGGAGGGAAAGGTACATCGGGGGCATCCTAACGCCTGAAGTGCTATCCTGCGGCGCCATGGCCCTCGCCGAAGAAGGAAGAGACACTCTCGCACGCGCGTTGACAACTGCGTACCCCGCTGTTGGCGACCGGCTGCGGCTGTTGTCGGCGGCTGGCCTCGGTCACGTCCAGGCGTCCGGCGACGCGCTGGCTTCGTGGCGCGGCGCGGTGGATGAGGCGATCGCCGCGAACGCGCTCGACAAGTTGCTCGCCGCGGCTGGCCGGGACGACGCCTGGCTCGCGGGGCTCGCGGCCGACGTCGCTGCCGGGCGCCCGCCGGGTGCGGGCTTTCGACGGAAGCTCGTCGCCGGGCTCGTACTCGTGTCCGTCGTCCTGGGCGCGGGCATCGTCGCGTTGACGTCACTTACGTTCTATGGCGTCGACCCGACCGACCGCCCCGTGACGCCCGAGTCCCGACCTGCACGCGCGGTGCCGGTCGCGCCTGATCCGGTCGCGGCGGAGCCCGTGGTGGAGCCGATCGTGGAGCCCGTGGTCCCGCCTGAGCCCGTGGTCCCGCGTGAGCCCGTGGTCGCGCCGGTGCCGTCGGCCTCGGCCGCAGACGACGAGTGCGGCGCGCCAGACGCCGACGGACGCATCGGCTGGGTGTACGTCGGCGAGCGCGAACCGAAAGTTGACGGCGATCGTCTGGTGCTTCCGACCGCCGGGAACGTTCGGGCGGACTACCCCCGGAAGGAGAACCGCTGGAGCGCCCACGCGAAGGCGC
>CANNIZ010000117.1 GCA_947505245.1 Pseudomonadota bacterium
GTCCAGCGCCGACCCTTCCGTCGCGGTCAGGATGCCGTCGCCGTCGTCGTCGTTGTCGAGGTAGTCCTTCTTCCCGTCCGCGTCCGTGTCCAGCGCCGACCCTTCCGTCGCGGTCAGGATGCCGTCGCCGTCGTCGTCGTTGTCGAGGTAGTCCTTCTTCCCGTCCGTGTCCGTGTCCAGCGCAGACCCTTCCGTCGCAGTAAGGATGCCGTCGCCGTCGTCGTCGTTGTCGAGGTAGTCCTTCTTCCCGTCCCCGTCCGTATCCAGCGCCGAACCTTCCGTCGCGGTCAGGATGCCATCGCCGTCGTCATCGGCGTCAAGGTAGTTCGGGAAGCTGTCGCCGTCCGTGTCGGCGGTGTAGCCTTCGATTGAGCTGTTGATGCCGTCGCCATCGGCGTCGGCCGTGCCCGCATAATACGAGAGCGTGCCGCGAGCGGTGCCTCCGCCCGCCGCGCCTGGCGCGCCGACCAGAGCATCTACCACGCCTCCGTTGAGGTCCAGCGCGAGCACGCCCTGACCGAAGAGCGCTCCGTTGGCGGAGCCTTCGGCTTCCCAGGAGCCCTTGGTGATGTCGCCGAAGCCGGTGCCGGCGTTCACGGCCGTGTACAACGCGGCGCGCCCTTCTTTTGTGTTGCCGTTGGTCGTGTCGGGGGCCCCGACGAGGAGATCGTCAAATCCGTTGGAGTCAAAGTCGCCGAAGGAGAGAGACTCCCCGAGACGCGTCGAACCCGCGCCCGTGGTGCTCGTAAGGGTAGCGTCCAGCACGCCGATCGCGTTACCGAGGTAGACATACGCCGCGCCACCACCGGCTGTCGCAGGCGCGCCGACGGCCATGTCGGCCTTGGTTTCCGTGTCGACGGTGCCGGGGGAGATGGCCACAGAGAAGCCAAAATCGGTGTTCGCCGAGCCGCTCACCTTGGTAGGCGTCGCGCCCGAGATGTCCGCGGAGGCCATGTACACGCGCACATAGTCGCCGCCAGGCGCGCCGACGACGAGGTCCGGCGAGGTGTCGCCGTCAAGGCTGTTCGTGGCGTCCGAGATCGCCAACGACGTTCCGAACAGGTCGTTGGCGGCGGCGCCATTGACCGACTTGCTGGTCTCGCCGCCGTTGAAGTTTGAGTCCGTCAAGACGTAGACAGTGCCCTTGTTGGTGCCGGGTGCACCGACGATCACGTCCGCGATGGTGCTGCCGGTGTGGTACTTGCCCACGACCACGGCGGAGCCAAACTGCTCGCCATTGCCCGTCGCCCCCGGGTTCTCGATCACGTAGTCCGCGCCGCCGTACAGGGCGCCACCCGAGCTCGCGAGCGTTGTGTCGCCGTAGAACACGAGCGCCCGGCCCTGGTCGGTCTTGGCGCCGTCGTAGCCGGGAGCACCGGCGACGAAGTCCTCGATACCGTCACCGTTCAGATCGAACCCACCGGACACGGAAAGGCCGACGTTGTCGTTCGTTACGTTCGTCTCGGTGGACGACCAGGCGAGCGTGCGGTCTTCGCCGCGGTACAGGAAGACCCGGCCTTCGCCCGCGTCCGCACCGCTGCTTTGGTAGGTGGGAGCGCCGACCACGATCTCGGGCGAGCCTCCGTTGTCAATGTCACCGGCCGACGCCATGGTAAAGCCGATCGCGTTGTCGTTGGCGGCGCCGGTAATCGTCGCCGTTGCCGTCGTCAGCAACGGATCGACGTCAATGGGGTACATCGCGTTCGTATCGTCGACTACGACGACGATGCCGCCTTCGTTGGGCTCCAGCCAGGCCGCGAGCTCGACGCCGTTGGCGTCCCAAGCTCGAACGTTGGAATAGCTGTACAGCTCGTCGCCGCTGTCGATCCAGGCCGTGGCCGCGGGCGCATCGACCGCGACCGCCCCGCCGACGACATCGACGTGCAACTCGAGCGCGCCGCTCCCCTCGGGTGGTTCCGTGACGTGCCAACCCTGCTCGAGCCCGTCAGGCGTATTTTCCCACCACTCGGTCACGGTGTCGTTGGCGAACTCGACTCGGGCGATGCACGCGCCATCGAGGTTCACGAGCCCGGCGGCGCCGCAATCACCCAGATGGGGCGCTACAACGTCCAGCGGAACCGTTGGACCGAGCTCGCGCTGGAACGCGGCAAACCGCAGGAGCACCGGCGCGTCTGAGCCCGGGCGCGCGACGGCGACGCCGGAGCGACCGAACCGGACCGAGGCGTCAAAGCGGGGCTGGTGCGCGACGAAGTCTTCGTGATCCGCTTTGATCGCGTACTGCGATCCCGTGATCTGCGAGCGAATGCCATCAAACCAGGGCGATTCGGCGACGTTGCCGGTCGAGCCGACCGCGACATCATCCGCCAGCGCTGCCGTATCCGTACGATCCCCATTGCCCGTGTCCGCCGGATCGGAGGCGCCAAGCGGGCCGCAGTTGGCGAGCGGCACGGCCCCGAGGAGGAGCAGGAGCCGGGTGCTACGAGGGGAAACCGTGTTCAGTCGCGGCATGATCGAAGCCTTCCTGCGTAGAAAAGTCACGGGAAGGTACCACACCGGTGGGGGTTTATGCCCCCCGGCCGCTGACCCTTCCCCGCACCGTGCCAGGGTAGCGCGCGCCCTTGCACTTTTCCACCGAAAAAACGCGTGGTTCGATCAGCCCGTCTACAGGCTACGCCGCCGACGACGCGCCACAAACAGCGCCAGAGCGGCGAACCATCCCGCCGCGTCGATACCCGTGGTCGAGCTCGCGCACAGCGGCGGTTTTTCATTGACAAGATCGACGATCGGTTGTTCCCGCGCGTCCTGTTCGCACGGCCCGTCCGACTCGTCGGCGTCGAGGAGCGCTGGGGCGCCGTCGCAATCGGGATCGCCATCGACTTCATCGGCGTCGATCACGCCATCGCCGTCTGAATCGGTGTCGAGGTGGTTCGGAAGTTCGTCCCCGTCCTGGTCGAAGCTCCCCTCGTCCGCGGTCGACACGCCGTCGTCGTCGTCGTCGCCATCCACCGCATCAATTGTGCCGTCCTTGTCGCTGTCCGTCGGGTCCGCGGGATCGCCAATTTCGATCTCGTCCGGGACGCCGTCACCTTCCGAGTCCGTCTTGAGCGGATCCGTGCCGGCGTCTTGCTCCTCCTGGTTTGACAACCCGTCAGCGTCTTCGTCGCCCGAAGGGCCGTCTTCGTCGTTGCCATCGAGGTAGTTTGGGATGCCATCGGCGTCTTCGTCGCCGTCAAGTTCGTCGCCCGAGGGCGCGCCGTCTCCGTCGTCGTCGGCGTCGAGGTAGTCCGGTACGCCGTCGTTATCGGTGTCATTCGGGGCGAATGGATCACCGATCTCGTCGACCGACTCGAACCCGTCACCGTCGTCATCCGGATCGAGCGCGTCGATCAACCTGTCCCCATCGGTATCCGTCGGGGCTCCGACGATCCCCACCTCGGTGAGATCATCGATGCCGTCCAGATCCGAGTCGACCTCCGTGGGTGACGTCCCGAGCTTGGCTTCTTCCTGGTTGGTGAGGCCGTCCCCGTCGTTGTCGCCGAGGCCACCGTCGCCGTCATTGCAGTCGAGGAAGTTCTCCACGCCGTCGTCGTCGAGATCGAGGTCGCCGGTGTTCTCGCTCGCGTCGGACATGCCGTCGCCGTCCGAATCGAGATCGAGGTAGTTCGGGAACCCATCACAGGGAAACCCGCAGCTCTTGTTCAAACACTCGAAGTCGTTCGTACCCTCCTCCGCGGTGAGGATTCCGTCGCCGTCGTCGTCTTCATCGAGGACGTCCGCGAGGCCATCGGCGTTTGTGTCGATCGGGGTCGGACCGGCTCCCCATTCCGTGCCGTCCAGGATCAGGTCGTTGTCCGAGTCGACGAGCAAGGGGTTGGAGCCCTCCTTCCTCTCGAGGACCGTCGTGACGCCATCGTTGTCGTCGTCGGGGTCGACCGCGTCGGACAGACCGTCCGCGTCCGTGTCTTTGGGTGTGGCGCCGGAGCCGAACTCGACGAAGTCCGTGACGCCGTCTTCGTCCGAATCGGTCATGCAGTCGCTGGACTTCGCGAGCTGCTCCTGGGTGTACGTGAGCTTGTCGCCGTCGTCGTCCGTGGTCGGACCTCCCAGGCCATCGCAGTTGTCGTCCACGCCGTTGCCGCACTCCTCGCGATCACCCGGGCTGACGGCGGCGTTTGCGTCGTTGCAGTCGCCGGGGGTGAGGACGCTCCCGGCGACGGGGAGGCACGCGTTCGTCTTGGCAGCGGTGGCGCCATAGCCGTCGACGTCGACGTCGGCGTAGTAGTCTTTGAAGACGAGGCCGTCGTCGGGGGAAAGATCGCAGTCGTCATCGATCGCGTTGCAGACTTCGAGGTCGCCTGGGCTGATGGCGGCGTTGGCGTCATTGCAGTCGCCGGGCGTGGTGACGCTGCCGGCGACGGGGAGGCAGGCGCTCTTCTTGGTGGAGGTGACGCCGTAGCCGTCGACGTCCGCGTCGACGTAGTAGTCGGCGAAGGTCAGGCCGTCGTCGGCGACGAGGTCGCAGTCGTCGTCGACCGCGTTGCAGACTTCGGCGTCGCCGGGGCTGATTGCGGCGTTGGCGTCATTGCAGTCGCCAGGGGTCGTGACGCTGCCGGCGACGGGGAGGCAGGCGTTCTTCTTGGTCGCAGTCACGCCGTAGCCGTCGACGTCCGCGTCGACATAGTAGTCCTTGAAGGTCAGGCCGTCGTCGGCGACGAGGTCGCAATCGTCGTCGATCGCGTTGCAGACTTCAGGGTCGCCCGGACTGATGGCGGCGTTGGCGTCGTTACAGTCGCCGGGGGTGGTGACGTAGCCGGGCACCGGGAGGCAGGCGCTCCCTTTTGTCGCGGTCACCCCGTAGCCGTCGACGTCCGCATCGCGATAGTAGAAGTTGAACGCGAGGCCGTCGTCGGCGACGAGGTCGCAGTCATCGTCGATCGAGTTGCAGATTTCGACGGCGCCGGGGTTGATCGCCTGGGATGCGTCGTTGCAATCCTTGTTGTTGACGACGTACCCGGCAGGTTGAAGACACACAACTTTTGACGACGACGCATTGCCGTACGTGTCGGTGTCGGCGTCCGCATAGTAGATGCTCTCGCCAATCGAACCAGCCTCGTCAATGCTCTTGTCACAATCATCGTCGATCTTGTTGCAGGTCTCTACGACGCCCGGATTGACGGCAGCGAGCGCGTCATCGCAATCGCCGCTCTTTGTGACGAGGCCGGCGCGGGCACAATCCGTGATACCCGCGCTTGCGCCACCGTAGCCATCGTTGTCACCGTCGGTGAACAGGGGCGCGGGGAAAGAGGTCGCGTCGTTGTCGTTGCAGTCAACCCAGGCGCGGTAGCCGTCCTTGTCGACGTCTGTCCACACGGCCGGGTCTGCCTGGGGTCCGCCGAACGCGCCGATGTCCGCGCGCGTTCCGTCCAAGTCGGTGAAGGCGGGGTCGCCCGCATCGATGAGCGGGCTCTTGGAGGGGTAGAAGTATTCGGGATAGAGCTTGTCGATGTCGGCCTTGCCGCAGGGGGCCGTCGTTGAGTTGTAGCCGTTGAGGACGGGGTCCTTGCCCAGGATGTCCGTCGCGCCGGTTGTCAAAAAGCCGCTCACGTTGGTTGTGAGGTTCATGAAGTATGCGCTGTACTGCGTGGACACTGCCAAGTAGCCACCATATGCGGCGCCATGGGAGCCCCCACCAGTGTTGTAGGCCACGAGGTTACTGTGAAAGGTGTCGCCGTTACCGTTGATCCACAACGCCCCGCCGATATTCCCTGAGTTGGAAAGGAAATCGTTAAACGCAATGACTGCATTCGTCGAAAGGTATGCGGTGGCGAGCGCGCCGGCCCCGGAGACGGCGGTGTTTCCAACGAAGATGTTATTCATCACAACGTCGGTATCGCTTCCAGAAAGCCACAAAGCGCCGACGTAGTCCTGCGAACCGTTCTTGCAGAAAACGTTTCGATACGCAGTCAACGGTTTTGTTCCATCTGCGTAGACGGCGCCCCCGCGCCCATTCGTCCGTGAATTCGTAAACCACGAACCCGTCACCAGCGTCGCCATGTTCGTATAGATCGCCCCACCATTGCCGGCCGACGTCGTCCCCGTAAACGAACTGTTAGCGACGACCAGCCCCGTCGTCGGGGTCTGCCCCGCCCGATCCGCCGCGATGGCTCCACCCTTGCCAGCCGTCGTATCCGCCAGGAACAGCCCGTTTGTCACCGACAGGTTGACGTTGCCTGTCACCGCGATGTGACCGCCGTCCACGGTGCTCGTGTTGTTCTGGAACGTGACCGTATCGACCGTGATGTTGGTCGCCGTCGCGCCGACCGACGCGTAGATGCCTCCCCCGCCCGCGCCAGTGCAGTTCTCGATCGTGAGGTTGCGGATCGTCACGTTCGAACCAGCGTCGATCTCGACGCCGTGGGTGAGCGAACCGGCGATGCGAACACCCACCACCGTCACCGTCTTGTTCACGATGTGCAGGCGCGTGTTGATGGTCGGGGTGAACGCCCCCTGGACCTGAATCGTGATGTTGTCGGTGACGTCCGCACCCGCATAGGTGCCGCTGTCACGGAACTCGATGACGTCCGTGTCGACCGCCGCCGTCGCCGCTGCACTGAAGGTCGTGTACGTGCAGGTCGCACACACAGGCAGCACCGTCCCCGCGAACGCCTGGGACGGCAACGACAGCGCCACCAACGCCAACCCACCCATGCTTCGCATGCCCGCGCCTCCAAACGCATCCTAGTCCGAGGCGCGCTCCCGGTGTAGCGTGAAGTTCCCAATCGGGTCGTGCCCGAGGTCTGGAGACGCTTAGCCTCGTGGAACTGCTCGATACGACCGCGATCGTAGACACCCCCGAGCGGGTTCGCTTCCGCCATCGGGTGGCCGGGCCGGGCCGGCGGGGGCTCGCGTGGGGCCTCGACGCCGTGTTCTTCGTCGCGATCTTGTGGGTGCTCGCCGTCGCGCTGTCACTGGTGCAGGCGATCCCAGGGGTGGGGAGCGTCGGCCAGGGCCTGTTCCTGCTCGCGCTGTTCTTCATGCAGTGGGGATACGGCGCGCTGTCCGAGACCTTGTTCGCTGGCCGCACGCTCGGCAAATGGGCGTTCGGGCTGCGCGTGGTGCGCGACGACGGCGGGCCGGCGTCGTTTCCCGACTACATGATGCGCAACCTGCTGCGGACCGCGGACTGGCTGCCGTTCGGGTTCGGCCTGGGTCTCGCGGTGATGCTTGCCGACCGGCGCCTGCGACGCATCGGCGACCTCGTCGCGGGGACGATCGTGGTCGTCGAGGAGCGGGCGACGCGCATCGGTCGGGTGGCGATCGATCCGCCGGTGACCGAGACGGAGCGCCAGTCGCTGCCCCCGAAGGTGGTTTTGACGAAGGACGAGGTGGCGACGATCGAGGCGTTCCTGCAGCGCCGGCGCGAGCTGTCGGGGGAGCGCGCCGAGGAGCTCGCGGCGTACCTCGGACCGAAGCTTTCAGAGCGTACCGGCGTGGTGGCGCCTACCTGGGAGCGCGTCCTGCAGCTCGCGTACGCGCGCGCGACCGGTAAGGACCGCACATGATCGGCGCGGATCGCGAATCGTTCGTGGGAGAGCGACGGGCCCGTTGGGACCGCCTCGAGCACCTGCTCGCGCGCCCGTGGCCCACCGCCTCGGAGTGGAGCGAGCTCGCGGGGCTATACCGCGCCGAGATCGGA
>CANNIZ010000118.1 GCA_947505245.1 Pseudomonadota bacterium
CCCCGTCCGTTAGGAACGGCGTTCGGCTCCACCGTCAAGGCGCCGTTGGGGGCGTCTTGGACGGGCCGCAGGCGCGTTGCAGGAGGGCGGCCAACTGCTCGAGCTCGGGCTGCGTGAACCTGTCGAGGAACTCCCGGCGTACGAGCGCGACGTGCTGGCGCGCCGCCGACCTGAACAGGGCCGCCCCCTTGTCGGTGAGTACGGCGTAAGCACCGCGCTTGTCTTCGGTGGCTCCTTCGCGGGACACCAGATCGGCGCGTGCGAGGCGGGCGACGACCCGGCTCGTTCCGCTGTGCGTGAGGAGGCTCTTTGCCGCGAGGTCCTGAATGCGTGCGCGCCTCTCCGGCGCGAAAGACAGGCGTAGGAGCACTTCGAACTCGGCGTGGGTGATGCCCGCTCGCCGTCGCAGGTCGTCCTCCACCTGCCGAAACATCCGACCTTGGGCGCCGACGAGGCCGCCCCAGGCGGCGATTTCTAGCGGGGTGAACAGGTCGGTCATGTCGGCCAATTTGACAGTCTCGCGTCGTCATGTCAACTATGTGCGTGAGCACGCATATTCATGGCGCTGCGGCTGGAGTCTTTGTGCAACCGATGCGGATCCTGGTCCTTGGAGCGTCCGGCGGAATCGGACGTCACCTCGTTCGTATTGCGGCGGAGAAGGGCCACACCGTGACCGCCGTGGCGCGGTCGCAGGTCGCGGTTCCCGCAGGTGTGCGGCTCGTCGTCGACGATGTGCAGCGGGACGGTTGTTTTGACGCAGTCGTGCCTGGCCAGGACGTGGTTTTGTCGGCGCTGGGGATCAAGCGCAAATCTCCGAATCCATTCAGCGCGCTGATCTCGCCGCCGAATTTTACGTCTTCGACGGCGCGGTCGCTGGTCGCGGCGATGACGAAGCACGGCGTGCGACGGGTGATCGCGGTGAGCGCGTCCGGCGTCGGGGACAGCGTGGGCGGGCTGAACGTGATGATGCGGACGATGATCGCGCTGTCGAAGATCGGCCTGATGTACGCAGATCTGAACGCGATGGAGGAGGTCTACGCGTCGTCGGGATTGAACTGGTGTTGTGTACGGCCAACCGGGCTGACGGACGGGCCACAGACCGCGAGCGTGAAGCGCATTTCAGACTTCCCGCTCACGGCGCGGATCTCGCGCGCTGACGTGGCCTGGTGGATGGTGGACAACGTCGCGGTGGACTCGACGAACGATCGCTTCCCGATCATCACGGCGTAGGGGTCCCCGTGCCGAAGACGATCGTGATCACGGGCGCTACGTCGGGCATCGGGATGTACACGGCGATCGGCCTCGCGCAAACCCGAGCGACGGTCGTGGTCATCGGGCGGGACGAGGCGCGCGGCAAGACCGGGGTAGCGTCCATCCAACGGGCGAGCGGTAGCGAGGACGTTCACCTCGTGGTCGGCGACCTTGCCTCGCTGGCCGAGGTCGCGAAGCTCGCGGACGCGATTCGCGCGCGCTGTCCGCGCATCGACGTGCTGATCAACAACGCGGGGTCTGCGGCCAACGCGTATTCAACGACGTCGGACGGGCTCGAGTTCGACTTCGGGGTCAATGTCGCCGCGCCATACGCCTTGACGCGGGCGCTCCTGCCGGCCCTCGAGGCGGCGAAACCGGCGCGGGTGATCAACGTCACTGGAGGCTCTGCGCGCGGGGCGGTCGACATGGGCAACCTGGGCGCCGAGAAGGGCTTCGTCGGGCTGACCGTGTATGACAATTCGAAGCGCGCGATGGAGGCGATGAGCCTGGCGCTCGCGGTTGAGTTCGCTCCCCGCGGCGTGTTCGTGAACGTCGTGTACCCGGGACAGGCGTCGACCTCGATGACGCGGTCGATGGCGCTGGGATCGTTCCCGTGGTGGATGCGTCCGTTCTTCCCGCTGTGGAGATGGATGACCGCGGATGACGGCGGAACGGGCGCCGAGAAGGCGTCACGATCGAGCGTGTGGGCGGCGAAGGCCCCCGATCTCGAAGGCGTGAGCGGAGCGTACTTCGGCACCGACTGCAGACGCGCGGAACTCCACGCCACCGTGCGCGATCCCGCGAATCAGCAGCAGATCGTCGGGTTGATCGAGCGGGCGTCGGGGGCGCGCGGGTAGCTGACCGCCGCGCGCGGGCTCAGTTCGCGTCGCGTTCGAACAGGCGCTCGATCGCTGCGAGAGCGCCGCCGGGCGACGTCGGGACGATGACCTTCGCCCACCGGTTCTTCGCGTGGAGCTTGTCGATCAGGTCGACGTGGCGGGACATCGCGGACGGGCCGCCGAGGACCATCGCGTCGACGCTGCCCTCGTCCAGGGCGGCGAGCCCGGCCTCGGCGCCGATCACGCCCCGAACCGAGAAGCCGCGCGCTCGGATGGCGTCGGCGACGGCCGCGGTGAGCTCGGGGTGGCTGCCGACGATCAGGACACTGGCCAGGTCGGACATCACGTGACTCCGGGGTTCCTGGACGGGTAACGCGCGGCGCGGCGGGGTACAGTGCGCGGCCGGAGTGTTGATGGCACGGCTGCGGCTCGTTCAACTGCCTGTGCCCCCACCTGCCGCGCTCGCGGGGACGGGGAACGTTCCGCTCGCGGCGGGGTGCCTCGCCGTCGCCGCACGGGTGCACGCGTTGCCGATGTCGGTCGAGGTGACAGCGCCGGACGTGACCGATCGGCTGGGGGACGTGCAGCTCGCCGAGCACGTCGCGGCCGATGCCCCCGAGTACGTCGGGCTGTCGCTGTACCTTTGGAACGCGGAGCGCAGCCTGCACCTCGCGCGCGAGATCAAGCGGCGGTCGCCGGACACGGTGGTGCTGATCGGTGGCCCCGAGGTGGGGCCGGACAATCCGTTCGTTTGTGGTCAGGAGGGGTTCGACGTCGCGGTCACCGGTGAGGCCGAGCCCGTGTTCGCCGAGGTGATGCGGCGGCTGCTCGACGGTGGGGTGGCTGCTGCGGAAGGGGTGCCTGGGGTCGCGGTCCGCGGCGCGTCGGGCCTCGGGGCGTTCACCGCCGCCCACCCGGCGGACTTCCCGCTCGCGAGCTACCCGTCGCCGTACCTCGACGGCACAGTTCCGGTCGACGGTGATCGGTCGACGTACATCGAGTCGGTGCGCGGCTGTCGATCGTCGTGTACGTACTGCTTCTACCCGCGCTCGAGCGGGGTGCTGCGCACGCTGGACGTGGACGCGACGGCGCGCTTGATCGCCGACGTCCGCGACCGCGGCGCGCGCGACATCTCGTTCCTCGACCCGACGTTCAACCACCGCCCGGGCTTCGAGGCGCTCGTCGCCGCGCTCGCGCGCGAGAACGTGGACCGGCAGATGTCGTTCTTCGCGGAGATCCGCAGCGAAGGCCTCACTGCGGCGCACGCGAAGTCGCTCGCGCAGGCGGGGTTTGATCGCCTCGAGATCGGGCTGCAGAGCGTGAACCGCGAGACGTTGAAGCGCGTGAAGCGGTTCGGCGACCCCGACAAGCTCGCGGCCGCCGCGAAGATGCTGCGCGGGGAGGGGATCACCCTGCTCGTCGACCTGATCGTCGGCCTCCCCGGAGACACGCCGGACGACGTGTTCGCCGGCGTCGACTTCCTGCAGGAGCACGGCCTCGCCGACGAGGCGCAGGTGTTCCGGCTGTCGATCCTTCCGGGCACGGCGATGCGCGCAGACGCTGTCGCGCAGGGCGTCACCTTCGATCCCGCGCCGCCGTACCACGTGCGCACTACGGCCACGATGGACCGCGACACGCTCGCGGCAACGCTGTTCGAGGCGGAGCGACGGCTCGGACGCAGGCTCGACGAGTCGCCGCGGCCGCACCTCGTGGAGGGCGGCGACGACGTTCTGGTGCTCGACGTGGATCGGCCGACGCCGATGGACCGCCCCGGCGCGCGCCATCAGGCGTTGTGGCTGACGGGTCGCGATCTTGCCGCCCGCTCCGACGTCGCGATGGCCGCGATCGACGCGAGGCTGGCTGTCGACCCGTACGCGACGCTCGACGTCGTGCTCGCGCCGACCAACGCACCACCGGTGTCGTTCGTCGCGGCCGTGCGCGCGCGGCTCGCGTCCGGCGTGCGCGCCTATTCGTCGCGGGCGCTGTCGTGGCGCGGCGAAGACGGCATGCGGCGGATCACCGCGGTGCGCCGCGCGGGGGTGGTGTGGCCCGACGCGGCGACGGCCGCACTCACCGAGATCGGCCCGCTGTTCGTCGAGGTGTCCGCGGCCGAGGCGGTCGATCGTCGCCACGACATCGGCGGCGACGGCCCGTGTGTGCGGGTGATCGGGGACGTGGACGCACGACAGTTCGCGATGCTCGCGGCCGACGCGGACCCCGAGTGTGTTGCGTTCGCGGACCGCGCGACCGAGGCGCGCTGGCAGTCCGAGGTCGTCTACTGATCGCGATGGAAGCCTACTCGGGCAGCGGGTATCGCTCTCCGGCGGGGATCGCGATGGGCAGGCGATTCCCGTCGGGCACGATCGGGCAGGTCGCGAATTCCGTGAGCGAGCAGGGTGGGTTGAACGCCTGGTTGAAGTCGAGCGTCGCGGTGCCGCCGCCGTCGTAGGGGACGTACAGGAAGCGCCCCGCGCCGTACGTCGAGACCTCGTTCGTCGCGTCGGCGAACAACACGAACAGGCGGTCCGTGCCCTCCCACGTCGTCGCGAGCGTGTACGTGTCGCCGTCGATCGCGAACGCGAGGCGGCCAGGTGACGCCTTGGTGACCGTCGCCCCGCTCGCGTAGGTGTGGCGGGCGCCCTGCTCGTCGGGCACGACCTGCGCGGTGACGCGGTACTTGAGGTCGACGGGGAACCGATCGACCCCTCGGAACCCCTTCAGTGAGGGGCTCTCGGGGTCGCGCACGCGGATGATGCGCACGTCGCCGACGCGCGTGACCTCCCACAGTCGCGGGCCCTCCTCGAACGACGTGCCGAACGGGTGGAGCGTGCCCCCAATACGAACCCCGTCCGCCTCGGCCACTGCGAGGCCGATCGGCAGATCGACGGGCTCGTCGTCGATCTCCCAGCGCCCGGTGATGGCGAGCCACCCCTCGCGCGTGGCGAGCCGTGCGACGCGCTGTTTGTGCCAGATCTCGATTTCTTCGTGTGCGTCCATCCAAGGGGACTATCCCCTGGCGCCGGCATAGGAGGGCCGAATGGAAGAACGTCGATTTCCGCTGTATCTGCGCGTCGTCACGGGCGTCGTCGTCGGCCTCGCGCTGGGCGCGTGGTTCGGCACCGCCCCGATCGCGTTCGGCATCACCACCGGGGATCTTGGCCCGCTCGGCATGCTCGTGATCCGCCTGCTGAAGGCGCTGGCGACGCCGCTCATCCTGGTCGCGATCGTCGACGCGTTCCTGAAGACGAAGGTGTCGGCGGCCAGCGGGGTTCGGCTCGCGGCGGTGTGCCTCGTGAACGTTTCGGTCGCGATGGCGATCGGCCTCGTCGTGTTGGATGGCCTTCACCCGGGCGCGCGCTGGGAGGGGCACCTCGAGGCGCTCGGCCTGGTCGCGGGCGGCCACGCACCCGCGGCCGCGCCTGCGACAGCGACGCTAAGCCCGTTCGCAAATTTCGCCGCGCTCATCCCCGAGAGCGTGGTCGAGCCGTTCGCGAAGAACGGCGTGATCTCGGTGGTGTTGCTCGCGGTGCTCGGCGGGGCGGCCCTCAGGCACGTGCGCGAGGGCGGTGAGCACCCCGAGGGCTCCGCGACCGTCGGGCGTGTGGTCGACGTCGCGTACGCGGGCCTCACGACGATGCTGTTGTGGATCGCCGAGCTTATGCCGTTCGCGGTGGCGCTGATCATCGCCGACGTCGTCGGGAAGGCGGGCATCACCGTGTTCGCGTCGCTGTGGGTGTTCCTCGTCGCGATCCTCGTGGGACTCGGCGCCCACGCGCTTGTCTACTACCCGCTTTCGGCCTGGCTCGTCGGGCGGATCACGCCGCGACGCTACCTCACGGGAGCGGTCGACGCGGTGGTCACTGCGGTGTCGTGCAACTCGAGCCTGGCGACGATGCCCGTCACGCTGCGGTGCCTGCGCGCGCTGGGCGTCAGCGAAGAGGCCGCGCGACTTTCCGCCTGCGTCGGCACGAACTTCAACAACGACGGCATCATGTTGTACGAGGCGATGGCGACGCTGTTCCTCTGCCAGGCGCTCGGGCTGCACCTGTCCATCGGCCAGCAGTTCACCGTGTTGGTGTCGGCGGTGATGGCGGGGGTCGGAATCGCCGGCATCCCCGAGGCGGGCCTGATCATCCTGCCGCTTGTGCTCGCGGCCGCCGGGGTTCCCGATGCCGCCGTCGCGGTGGCGATCCCGCTCGTGGTGCCGGTCGACTGGATCATCGCGCGCGTGCGGTCCGGTGTGAACGTGCTCGCGGACATGCAGGTCGCGATCGTGCTCGATCGCTTCGAGCCGAAGTCGGGCTGACCCGGACGAATATTGTCCACGTGACGTGCGACGATCCGCAGATGCCCTGGCAGATCGTGCTCCTCCTTGCCGTCGTCGCGTTCGTGCTGCTGCTGTTGTGGCGGTGGGAGGCGGGTCGTGGCTCTCGCGGGTCCAAGCGGCGGAACGCGATAGCACAGCGCGGAGAATCCGACGCCGTGCGGCTGCTCCTGCGCGAGGGCTTCGAGGTGGTCGACCGGCAGGTATCGGCGACGTGGACGCTGCTGGTAGACGACGAACCGGTGGAGGTCGGTTGCCGCGCGGATCTGCTCGTTCAGCGCGACGATCGACTGTACGTCGCGGACGTGAAGACCGGCACGCGCGCGCCCGACCCGACAAATCCCGCCACGCGACGACAGTTGCTGGAGTACCGCATCGCGTTCGACGTCGACGGCGTGCTCCTCATCGACATGAACGCGGAGCGGATCTGCGAGGTGCGGTTTCCCGCGTCTGGTTAGCCACGAGGCAGGAGGTCCCATGCGACCGGTCGTGCATGGAACGGTGAATCCTGCGTTTGAAGGCGTCCGCGAAGCGTTCGCGGCCAATTTTGACCGCGGCGAGATCGGCGCTGGGCTGTGTGTACACGTCGCCGGCGAGCGCGTCGTGGACCTGTGGGCCGGGTACGCGGATCGCGAGACGGGGCGCGCGTGGGAGGCTGACACGCCCGCCGTCGTGTTCTCCGGCACGAAGGGGATGGTCGCTATCGCCTTCCTGGTGCTCGCGGACCGCGGAGGGATCGACCTCGACGCGCCGGTGGCGGCCTACTGGCCGGAGTTCGCGGGCCTCGGTCGCGAAGCGATCACCGTGCGGACGCTGCTGAATCACCGCGCTGGCCTTTGCGCGGTGGACGTCCCGCTGTCGTTGCACGACCTCGCCGATCAGGCGCGCACGGAGGCTGCGTTGCTCGCGCAGGCCCCGCTTTGGCCGCCGGGGACGGACCAGGGCTACGGTGCGACGGCGTGGGGAATGTACGCACAGGCCGTGTTCAGGCGGGCTGCAGGCCGCACGGTCGGTCAGTACCTCGCAGATGAGGTGGCCGGTCCGCTGGGTGCGGACGTGTGGATCGGCTTGCCCGAAGCCGTCAATTCCCGTGTGGCGCACCTGTACCCGACGCCGCTCGCGCAGGCGGCCCGGTGGTTGATCGCGAACCTGCCGCGCCGCACGTCTGAGGGCCGCACGTTCCGCGACGCGCTGCTGCACCGCACCGGGGCCTC
>CANNIZ010000119.1 GCA_947505245.1 Pseudomonadota bacterium
ACGAGCTGGCCCAGGGCCTCTCGGCGTCCGTCGAGATCCGTGGTGGCGAGGGTCTACGTCGCTGGCTCGGCGCACCCAGCGTGGGCAGGCGTGGCCGCGCGCGATGGCAGGATGCACGAAGGCTTTGATGGAACCGGATCCCGTGGGAACATCAGGAACATCGACCGCGAGGTAAACAAGGCTGCCCCCTGGCGGAGGATGGGCCTTGCGTGGTGCTGTGTCAAACGCATTTGTCGGCTTGTGCGAGGGTCCACGACCAATGTGCGATCAAGGAGGCGTGGGCGCCCACAGGTCCAGCGTGATCGCGTCCCAGTCCAAACCGGCGTCGCAGTGTTCGTAGCCGGGCCGCATGTCGACCGTGACGTCGAACCCGAGGTCGTTGTAGATGACCACGGCCGGGTCGATGTATTCTTGCATAAAGTCGTTCGAACCGTACGTGTAGAAGATCGGGTTGCGCGCCCGCGTCGCGGCCGAAGACGTGTCCCACGCGAAGTCGTAGATCGGCTCCTCGCCGCCGCAGTTCGCGACGATCGTTCCGGGGTGCACGTCGCCGTACAGCGGCAGGAAATGACCGGTGAGGAACGTGGACCCGCCGGAGTAGCCGACGTACCGCACGCCCGAGGGGCTCGCGTCGAGCGCGTCGCCGATCAGCTCCATCGCGTCGTGCAGCGCGTTGGCGTTGGTGGCGTCGACGTCTTCGACCTCCCACGAGCACTCGTCTTCGTTGCGCCACCACGAGCAGCCGTTGGGCGCGAGCACCGCGCCGAACACGACGCCGTGGTCCATCGCCCACGGCACGAGGTACTCAAAACCCCAGTCCTCGTAGTACCCGTTTGCCGTGTCGCCGTGCAGGTACAGCGCCATCGGCGCGTTCGGGTCGCGGTTCTGGGGGATGAACAGCTTCACCTCGGTGAGGCCGATCGTGGTGAGGCAGTACGGCAGGCCTTCGTAGGCGGTGACCTCGTCGCTGCAGTCGAGCACGGGCCGCGGGCCGGTGTCGTCGTCGATCGAGGTGTCGCCGACGTCGGCGGCGCCAGTGCAGGCGGACAGGGTGAGCGCGAGGAGCAACGGGTGTTTGTTGGACATTGGACCTGCTAACGCGCGCGACCGAGGCGGATCGCTTCGTACCCGAACCTTGCGCGCACGGCGTCCACGGCCGAGAGCGCGGCGGGCTGGGTGGAGAGGGGCAAAGCGAGCTGCGGCGCGGGCAGCTGCAGGTTCGACACGCCCACCCCGATGAGGCGGATCGGGAGCGGTCGCGTGCGCCCTTCCTTCAAGAGCTCGAGCGCGACGTCGGCCATGCGCGCCGGGTCGTC
This sequence comes from Pseudomonadota bacterium, assembly GCA_947505245.1. Classification (GTDB taxonomy): domain Bacteria; phylum Myxococcota_A; class UBA796; order UBA796; genus SYKL01. The sequence goes on from CANNIZ010000119.1 coordinate 1,317, forward strand.
CGTCGCGGGTACGGTTCGCGAGCGGCTGATCGTCTGGAAGTCCGAGTACCGGAGCTTGAGCACGACGGTGCGCGCGAGCACCCCGCGCTTGCGCGCCCGCCACGCGACGTGCTCGGCGAGCGAGCGCACCTGATCGATTACGACGCTCGGGTCGTGTACGTCGTCCCGGAACGTGCGCTCGTTCGACATGCTTCCGTGCGCGTCGCCGTGCGGGTCGTGCTCGTGAAACGCGGGCCGATCCGGGCCGAGCGCGGGTGCCTCGTCCGGGAACACGGCCGCGCGCACGCTCGCGACGTGCTCGGGGAACGCGCGCTGCACGGTGTCCGTGGGCTCGGCGAGCTGCCCGAGCACGAACACACCGGCGTCCTGGAGCCGCCGCTCGGCGACGGGACCGATGCCGGGGAATTTGCGCACGGGCAGCTCAGCGACGAACGCGGCCTCGCGCCCGCTGCGCACGAACACGACGCCGGCGGGCTTGGCGCGCCCGCTCGCGATCTTCGCGATGGCGCGGTTGCTGCCGAGGCCCACGCTCGACGGGAGGCCCGTCTCCACCTGGACGGCGAGGCGCATCGCGCGGGCGACGCGCGCGACCGTCGCGTCTCCATCGTCGTCTTCGGGCCGCGCCCACAGGCGTTCGCAGCCGCGGAAGTCCAGGAAGAATTCGTCGATGCTCGCGACCTGCACGGCGGGGGTGTAGCGCTCCAGCACGGTGCGAACGCGGTCCGCGTAGGGGCCGTACACGCCGTGCCTGACGGGAAGGTAGACAGCGTCCGGCGCCCGCCGCCGCGCGTCCGCGATCGACATGCCCGACCGCACGCCCAGCGCGCGCACCTCGTACGAGGCCGACGTGACGACGCCGCGCCCCCCGAGGCCGCCCACGACGACCGGCACGCCGAGCAGGCGCCGATCCAACAGCCGCTCGACCGACACGAAGAACGTGTCGAGGTCGAGGCAAGCGATGCGCGGTTCGGCATGCACTGAACAAGTGTACAGTGCGGCGAGCGCGCCCGCAACCCGACGGCGCGGGTGACCACCAACCTGCGCGATTACGGTGTTGTCGGAGGTGGACATGGCGATCCTCGCGTTGTTCGTTGCAGCGGCCTGGCCGTGTGCAGGGCTCGTGCATGAAGTCGGCGCGACCGCTGAGGCCGACGCCAACGACGTCGTGTTCGACGTCGGCGACGGGACGGTGACGGTCACCTACGCCACCACGTTCGCCGGAGACGCCACCTCCGTGGGTTGGATCGTGCCGATCTTCGGCGCGTTCGTGTCCGTCGAGGACGCTGACGTCTCCACGTTCGACGACCTGCGGTACCCCACCGCGCCGACCGTGGTGTACACGCGGGACGGGGGCGGGGGATGTTTTCTACTCCCGATGAAGGGCGGCGACCTCGGCGATCGCAATGGCATCGACGTGATCGCGCACGGGTTCACCGGGACGTATGAGTACGTGGCGCTGTCCGCTGCGAGCGCGGCGGACGTTGGCACGTGGATCACCGACAACGGCTGGGCGTGGTCGGACAGCGAGGCGCTCGTGCAGGCCTACCTCGACGAGGACCGCGACCTCGTGCTGGTGCGCGTCGCGTCCACGCCGGGAGACGACCCCGCGCGCGGGCTGCCTCCCGTCGCGATCACCTACGAGGGGGACGCGCTCGTCTACCCGGCGCGCATGGCTCTGGGGTCCGAATCACCCGACCAGACCGCGTCGATCTTCGTACGCGGCGCGGGCCGCGCCTCCGAGTCGGGCTGGGGCGTCGTCGAAGGAGGCGCCCTCGACGGCGTACGCGGAGAGTCCCCAGCGGTCGCGTGGGACCGCGTTCGGCGCGAGGCCGGCGATCAGCGCTCGCTGCTGCTCACGTGGGCCGGTGAGCTTGACGGTGCGTTCGTGACGCGGTTCGACATGGTCGCCCCGACCGCGTCGCAGGACGTGGACATGGTGTTCAGCATCGGCCCGGACGTGACGCCGCTCGCGACGGTGATCACCGTGCCCGGTCGCCGTCCCGAGCCCGAAGAGGGGCTCGTGTTGTTGCTGCCAATCGCCGCGTGGTGGCGACGTCGCGGGTCGGTCAGCGCGTCGCCCACGGCGTGAAGCGCTGCGCCGCGCGCATCTCGGCGAGGGCGATCAGCTGCTCCTCGCGCGTGCGCGTGCGCGTCGGCGCCGCGTGCTTGGTGAACGCGGTCTGGCGCGTGCCCACGACCGTGCGGTTGCGAATCCACGTGTAGGTGCCGGCGTCGTCGGCGACGAACGTGACGTCGTAGGTCGATCCGCCGAAGCGGAACGTGTACACGTCCGTCAAGGCCAAGGTGAGCTTCGCGCCGTTCGCGCTCAAACCCGCGTCGACGAGCCCGGGGATGAAGATCCTCAGCTCCCCGTCGTTGTCCGTGATGATCATCTCGCCGATGTACGGATCGACGTAGGTGCCGACGAGGGCGGCGTGAGCCGTCTCCGCCGAGGGCAGGGGCGGCGCGTCCGTCACCGGAGGCAGGTCACCGAGGCGCATCATCAATTCGACGGCGGTGGGCGTGAAGTCGTCGCCGTAGCCGTTCGAGAGGATGCTGATCGACACGTGCTGGTCGGGCAACATCCACGTCGTGGACGTGAACGAAAGCGTGTTGCCGCCGTGCGACCACACGCGCATGTCGTGGTACCCGTCGAACAAGGTCACGCCGTCGTAGATCATCAGGCCGTACCCGTACTGTTGCGCGTCGAGGGCCGGGTACATCCGCACTTGCGGAGTCGACAGCGCGGCGAGGCGCTCGGCGTCGATCACGTCGGGGTTCCCGTCGATCAGGAAGCCGCCGTAGCTCGCCATGTCTGAAGCGGTGGACCACACGAGCCCGGCGGGCCGGGTGAACGCGTTGTCGGCGACGTCCTCCATCGCCGCGCGCCCTTCGACGTAGTTGCTCGCGCCAAAGAACGGGTCGTACGGGTCTGCGGACGAGCCCGTGTAGCCCTTGCCGATCGCGTAGTTGCCGTCCGCGACGACCTCGGCCTTGCGCGCGAACGTGCGCGTCATCCCGAGCGGCGCGAAGATGTCCTGCTCGAGCACGTCGGCGTAGGGCTTGCCGGCCGCGGTCTCTACGGCGAGGCCGGCGACCGAGAAGTTCGCGTTGCTGTAGTTCCACATCGCGCCCGGAGGAGCCATCTGCCACTCGTTTTCCGCGAACGTCCCGAACGCGCGGTCGTGCAGGTAGGTGTCGGCGGGGTTGTCGTCCCACGGCGTGTCGTCGTACAGGCCGCCCTGGTGCGAGATCAGGTCGTGCAGGGTTGCCGCCTCGGCCCATTCCGGCGACGCCGCCAGCGTCAGGCCTGGGATCGCGTCGGCGACGGTGTCGGTGCGCGCGAGCGTGCCCGCCTGCTCCTGCTGCAGCAGCGCGAGCGCAGTGAGCTTCTTCGTGTCCGAACCGATCTGGAACAACATGTCGGCGGTGACCAGCTTGACGAGGTCGGTTGGATCCGCCTTGCCGAACTCGGCGGTGTACACGATGGCGCCGTCCTTCCACACGGCGATCTGGCAGCCCGACGCGAGGCTCGCCCCGAGGTCGGTGTCGACGGCGGCGGCGATGGCCGCGAGATCGTCTTCCGACAACACCGGTGGCGTCGTGTCGTCCGTGTCGACGGCGCCGGTTTCAACGTCATCTGCGGGGTGTTTACAGGCCAGGGCCAGCAGGAACAACATCGCGCCTCCGGCGGGCATCATGCCCCGAGTTTTACGAGAAGCGCATCGAGATCTTTCACCCCGAAGGCGGCGAGTTCCGCCCACGGATGAAGCAGCGCGTGCGCGGCGACGTCGCGTCGGTTCACCGCTCTCCCGAGACCCGCGAAGATCGCGTCGATGACTGCACGATCACCACGGCCAACGTGCACGACTGGCGCGACGAGGTCGAAAGCGATCGGCGCGACCGCGGCGTCCCCGAAGTCGAGCACGCCCGTGAGCTTTCCGTGTTCGTCGACGAGCAGGTTCTCGTCGTGGAGATCGGCGTGCGCGAACACGGCGTCGCCGACCGTCAGCCCCATCGCCGCGACCCGCTCCGGGCTCGCGTCCACGATCGCGGTCGCGAGCCCCTCGTGGAGGTGCCGCTCGCGCGTGTCCGGCCACGCGTCCAACAACCAGCGGGCGAAGTTGGGCCGGCGCGCGGCGATCGAGGGCGGCGCGGCGATCGCGTGGAGCGCGGCCAGCCACTCGCCAGCTTGATGTGCGGCCCGTAGCCGTCCGGTGCGGTCGAGCCCCGACTCGAGCAGCGGGGTGCCGCGCAGGCGGCTGAGCGCGACCCACGGCCAACCGTCGACCTCTCCTTCGGCGAGGATCTCGGGCACCGGCGCGGGCACCCGACCTGCGATCGCCCGCAGCGCGTCGCGTTCGTAGCGCGCTTCGTCGGCGTCGCGTGGCAGGTAGCACTTGATCACGGCGTCCGGGCCGAGCCAGACGACGTTCAGTCCGCCGCTCGCGCGCTCCCACGGACCCCGCACGCCCGCCGTCGCGGCGATCGCGTCAATTGCAGGCGTCAGCGCTGTCCACGTCGTACGTCACGACGACGTCCTGATCCGGCCCTGGCATGGAGTCCCCGTTGAACACGATCGAGTTCTCGGTCGCGTCGTACGACCACCCGTTGGCGACGTCGTAGGACACTTCCTGCCCGTCTACCAGGACGGTGATCGAGGCGATGCCGTTGGGTTCTTCGGTGAGGTCGAACTCGGTTTCGAGGCCTGCCGCCGAATACGAGAGGAACCTGACGAGAGCGTTCCAGTCGGTCTCACAGATGTCCCGTACCGCACCACCCGTCGCCTCAGCGGCCTCGATGTACTCGGCGCCGTACTGTGTCGAGTTGCTCGTCCATTTGGCGTTCGGATCGCATTTGTGTGGGAACAATTCCGTGGCCGTCGGGTCCAGGCCTGTGATCGTAGACAGGCTCGACATGTCGGGGTCCGGCTTGGTTGAATCGAGCCAGTCGCTGAACGGTGCCGGCTGCATCGTGCTCGAATCGGGCTCGTCGGACAACACGACGACAGCGAGGTTGGCGGCGGACCTTAGGAACCCGGTATTGTAACCATCGATCAGCGGCGCCGTGAGCGCTGTATGGGCCGCGTCGAGGCCCCGCTCGTTGGAGGTGCCGTCGTCGCCGAGCGACGCGCGGGCGCGGAACTCGTCGACGAGCGTGGCCTCGGGCATGCTCGCGTCGAGGACGGTCGGGTCGCCGGTGAATTTGCCGGCAAGCGCCACCGTGTCCGTGCCATCGCTTGCATCCATCGCGGTGCTCGTGACGGCGAGGTGGAAGTCGATGCCCATCGCGATGAATGAGTCCATGAATGTGGCGAACGAATTGCCGAGCGTATCCTGTTCATCGACCATGGAGCAGGAGTTGTCGACCACGAACAACACGTCGACCTCGTTCGGCAGGTTCTGCTCGAACCGGTCCATGACCTCGAACGGCGGCGAGCCGGCGCCCTTGCCAGACAACCCTACGTCGGTCTGCGCTTCGTCGGGGTCGTTGCTCGTGATTCGCGCGATGCCCTCGAACGCCGAATCTGTCGGCGGCTGGAACCACACCCCAAATTCGACGCGGTCTGCGACGCCGAGCGAAGCGGTGGGTTCGGCCTGAACGCCGAACGCCGTGACGCCGTCTGCGAGCACGATGTTCGTGATCTCGAGCGTGCTGCCCTCGTCACCGACGTTTCGAATCGTGACCATGCGAGGCGACGACGGGCACTCCGTCGTCCAGTTGCCGAACGGCACGTCTTCGGGCGTGACCTCGATGTCGGGCACCGGCGTGCCGGGCGGGAACGGGTCGTTGGTGTCGTTCGGGTCGACGCCCGTACCGGGTTCGTATTCGATACAGCCGCCGAGGAGGGCCAACACGACGAGCAATGGCTGATCGCTTAAGCACGAACTCCCCGTGCTGGTGGGCCTGAACGCCATGCCCGCCCCGTCGGTGTCCGCCCCTTGACGCGATCGAGGGCGCTTGGTTTGTTGCGCCAGTTGGGGTCTCCGGCTCCGCGCGTGATGTTCGTGGCG
>CANNIZ010000120.1 GCA_947505245.1 Pseudomonadota bacterium
GTCAGGCCGTGGACCGCCCCCGCGGATGGATCGATCGGGCGCTGCGGGTTGACGATCGATTCCCAGGTCTCTACGATCCTGGTGCCCTCGACGACCGCCAGCGCGACCTCGCAGACGCGGTGTTGCGCGTACCCAAGGCCGGTGGTCTCGACGTCGAGCACAACAACACGTGCGCTGGCCATCGCGAGCCCCCGAAGTTGGGCTGCGTGTAGCGTAGGCAAACGGTAACCACCAGGAGGAGACCGCCAGTCCGTGGGGGCGTCGGCGCGCCGGGGACCGCTCTCTTGAGCGTCACGGCGACGCCGACACGGCGCAGAGTGCGTGCCGGTCAGAATCCTCGGTTCCGACGCGCGGTGTAGAATGCTGCGACGGGGCATGAACGATGGACAAGAACGATGTGGTGGCGCTGTGCGGACTTATCGATCAAGAGCTGGTTCGGCGGGAGCAGACACGCGACGTCTCCGTGCTAGCCGCGGGAGCGGCGTTCGAGAGCTGGCTGAGCTTCGAGGCTCGGCTGTTGCTTGAGCGAGACCGTCACTTACTCCACGCTGATTCCCAAGGCTGGTGGACGGCGAACGAGTATCGGAAGGTTGACCTGGGCGTTTGGGAGGATTGGAACAAGCTGCATATGCAGGTCGAGTTCAAGCTGATTCACAACAACAAGAACTGTTTCACGAAGGCCGACGAGGCATGGGCGGACCTCTTCCCGGAGCCTGCATCGGCGAAGTCGGACCTCAGACCGGGTGTTCGGGCGTCGATCGTGGTGCTGGTCGGCAAGAACTACCTTTACAAGCAGGCGTACCCTGGTCAGAAGGGCGACCTTGTGGCATGGGAAAAAGGTATTTGGTCGCACCTGCTGCCAACCGATGGCCCCGATGCAGGTCGGGTGAATCGCGTATGGAGCGGTACCCGCATCCCGGTTCGGGACCACAGCCTCCTTCCAGATCGATCGGATCACTTCGTTCAGTTGCATGCGCTCATGCCCGCATAGAGGGTGCCCGCGTTGACCGTCAGTCCGAACGTACCGTCGAAATCGCGCTCTCTAGTTCGGTAGCGATCCACGGCATCACGGGCTCGCCGCGGCTCCACATCCGAACCGCTGCTTTGCGGTCGTCGCCGTCCAGGCCCTCGGGGAGCAGTACGACGAGCACCTCGTCGGCCTCCCTGCCCCATGTGGCGACGACGCGGTCGGCGGCACCCTGCATCGGCTCGTAGACACCGCACCGCGTAGTCCAGACGTGCCTCTTGCTCTGTACCGCCAGGAGCCGAGCGAGGTCCCACGCGCACGGGTTCGGCTTCGTCCGGTCGAACGGATCGGACTCGAAGTACCAGAACCTGCTGCGCAGCGTGTAGAGCGCGACCACCTCGAACGGAGGCCCCGCATCGGTCGCGGCGATCAGCGTCATGTCGCATGGACCTGCGAACCACCGCGGCCCGCCAGCCTGGAATCCGGCCCCGATCAGGCGCGCGAGATCCTCGTGGTCTTCAGAGTTCGCGGCGACGTGGACCGGCACCGAGGTCGGGATCAGCGGATCGAGCGCGAGCGCCGCGGTGTAGAGGATCGCGTCGCGGTCATCGCAAGGAACCCATCCCGAGTCACGCTCGGCGGCGGCGGCGGCGCGAGCCCAGGCGGCTCGCAGCAGCGCGCGAAGCCGCACCTCGGCGTCGTTGTCGATCACGGAACCACCACCCACGCCGAGGTCGCCACGCCGCCGAGCCACGACCTGGACCATCCGTTCGTGTTCGCGATAACGACGGCGATCACCACGTCATCGGCTCGTAGCGTCACCGCGAACTGCTCGACCAGGGCGTCGACGACGGCGCGAACGTGATCGGCCCAGGCCGCCGCGTCCCTGTGGTACTGGTCGCAGTGCAGCACGAGCAGCCGTCGTTCCGCAGGCCACGCCAGCAGACGCGCGACGTGCCACGCGCAGGGGTTGTCGCCCGAGAGCGGGTCGTCCGTGGGGGCGCGGCCGCACCCGTCGTCGTTGTGGAAGACCAGGGCGAGCGACCACCACCGACCGGACGCGTCGAGCCTGCCGCCATGTTCGACGACGGAGCAAAGGTCGGCTCCGCTCGTGGCGCCGCCACCGACGACGCGACCGAGCATGTCGAACTTCTCGACGAGCGCGTACACGTCCTCGTCTTCGTGGTCGAGCGAAATCCGCCCGCGACCCGATGGAGTCCACGCGAGCCCGGTCCCGATCGCCCACAGCCGAGCTTCTCGGCGGTCGCGGGGCCACCAACTCGCAGGGCGAGCCTGGGCGGCGGCTGCCGCCTCCCGACCACGAACCACGAGACCGAGAACATCACACGCATCCATGTCGATCTCCCTGGCGACCGACGACGAGGACGCGCGTTCGCGCTGGCCGGTCCGGAACGATTGTGTAGGCGTAGACGAGGTCGTTCCAGATGTGGTCCGCGGGCATCTTGTCGCGGCTGGGGTGAAACTCGTGCAGCGTCGGAGAAACGACGACCGTAGTTCCGACCAGACGCCACACGCCGGGGCATGCGCGAAGTGCCTCGAAGAACTCGGGCAAGCCCGCGCGATCAGGCAGGCTGACGACGACGAGGAAGGCGATGTCGGGCAGGCGGGCCAACCCCGTCCGTTCCAGCGCCTCGCGGACGCTGTCGGCGGACCCGCCAGACGCCTCGGCTGCCCGGCCGTGGCGGCGCCGTCCAAGAGCCTTCTGAATGTCGAACACGTCGGCGTTGTTGCTGAGGCCGACGGAGTTGATGATTCCGGTGATGACCGCGACCGCCACCTCAACCTCGGCGGTCGGAAGACGCACGGTTCCCGCGTCCAGTGGCAGCGCCGGGTCGTCGGTGACGACCAGCACGACTGACGGGTCGGTGTCGACCTCGATCCGCCAAGTGTGCTCCGCGAGCTGGTGCGCCACGATTGGTTTGGGGACGGGGTGTTCCGTCAGCGGGTCGATCTTGAACATGCCGATCTCGTAGCTCATGCGCGACGCGAGACGGTTCGACATTGGAGTGCCACTTTTTCACGTTCAATCATGGTTGACGTCTGGATCGCTACTCGCTCCGCGAACGTAAACGCCGCGTCTCGACGGAATTCCGTGACGATGGCATCGTCACTTTCGCTGACGCGCCCTCGGACGTGAACCGTCGCTTTCGCCGAATCGACCAGGAGGGCGCGCTCGGCGTTTCTACGGTTTGGCTACGGCCCAGGCTGGGAGGGGGTGATCGCGGTGGTCCCATGATCGTGGCGCGCCGTCAGGCGCCACCTCCGAGGTACCGCCGCTCGAACTCGTCGATCCAACCCTGGCCTCGGCACCACGCAACGCCGAGATCACGTATTCTGGCCGATCGGCAGGTTCCGGCTCACGCGCCACCGCGCCTGCCGGACGCGGAACAGGCGCTGGCAGGCTGGTCGGAGCGAACAACGGCGTGGAAACGGATGGCTTCGGCGTCCAGCTCGCTCACTCGACGCCGAGTTCAGCAAGGCGTGAGGTCAGCTTCAGCCGCCCTGCCTCGGTCAGCGAGAAACGGTTTTCCGTCTCGTCTTGCTCCAGCCACCCCGCCAGCACGAGAAAGCCAAGGCCGTTCGCCACCGCGTGCGACAACGTCTGGGACAGCCCGAGGCGCGACGCGAGTTCGTCGCACGCGCATCCATCGGAGCCCACCACGTAGAGCACCAAAAGGGTCTCGATCTCGGCGCGCGAGGGGCCGGGAACGTCGTCGTCCGAGTCTTTCATCGATGCACCCTCGGCGGTGCGACGGAGGCGTGTTCCTGTTGATCGTAGGCTTCGAGAATGCGCGCGAGCAGGCTCATCATGGGGCGGCCGTCTCCACCACGAATGCGCGTGGTCTCGCGCTCTCGCCGCGCTTCCCGCAGGAAGGCGTTGATGTCGCCGAAGATGAACAAGCCCTCCATCGCCCGTGTCAGCGCGACGTTCCAGCGCTTCGGCGCATCCATGAAAACCGACGCCTTGTTGCGAACGAGGCTGATGAACACGTACTCTGCCTCGCGACCCTGGCACCGATCCAGCGTGCAGACTTCGACATCGACGTTGTCGAGTCCGCCTCGGAGCCGCGCGCTGTCCACGACATCTTCGAGGTGGCGCTCCTGCTCCTTATAGGGCGTGATGACGAGAATCTTCGGACGGTGCTTTTTAGCCGTCTCAGAGCCGCTCAGCGTCGCGAGGAGGTCGAGGATGGCCTTCGACTCGCTTCGGTTGGACTCCCTGTCGCCATCGACACCATCGACCTGCATCAGCTTCACGCGCGAGCCCGTAGTGGAACCGGACCTACCGTCGAACAATGCCTCCTCGAAGTAGAACAGCGCGCGAGGCACTCGCGAGAGGCTCGGGTCCATGCGGTACTGCTTCTTCAGGACGCCGACGTAGGGGCGCACGGCGGCTTGAAGGGCCGCGAAGGGCATGGAAACCGCCGACAACTCCGACAAGGGCGACGTGTCGAAGTGCTCGATGGGCATGCCGGTGAGCCAGTCGTACACGGAGACCGTGTTGACTGCGAGTCGTTCGGCGATGGCGAACACGAGCGCTTCACGCGGCGGGATCACGGAGACGCCGCCCGACGAGCCGTTCAGCACGTCGACGGCGGCCGTCGACGGAAGGTACTTCGCATGGCCGTTGCGAAACGCAACCACACGCAGCTTCTGCTGAGACCGCTTGGCCCACGGCTGGGCGTGGTACACGCCAAAAGCGTTGTCGAAGATGGACGGCTGCGCTCGCAGTCGGGGATCGGCGAACCTTGTACCGCTCGCGAACTCCGGCCTCGCGACGGCAACGCCGCGCTCGATGAGCACGCTCACGCTGCCCGGCTGCCGCGGGTTGTGTGTGCGATCCCGCTGCCGAACAGGTGCGACGAACTGGATCGCCTCGTCGACCTGCGACGCCGAACAGATGACGATTCCTTCGTCGGCATCGCCGAACACGGACACCGGCGGCGCGTTGTCGAAGCCAACCGCGACCAGGTGGGCTCGAACCGCTTCGCACACCCGCGCGGGATCTCGCGCGACGACGACGGAACGGTGGTCGGGCCTCAGCCCAGGCTTCGTCCGCTCCAGGAGTGATCCAACAGAACAGGCGAGTTCGAGCGCTGAATCGATGACGTCGTCGAGTGTGGTGCCATTTTCCTCGATGTTGTTGAACGGCGGGAGTTGGTCAGGATCGCCGACGAGCACCCACCGCCGTGCCTTGACGGCTACCGCCAGGAACTCGGGCAGGGTCATCTTCTAGACCTCGTCCACAACAAGGAGGCCAAAGGATCCCGACTCAGCCGCGTTTACCGTGCCGAACGACAGAATCCCGATCGGCGTGCCGCAGATGACGGCGTGAACCGACGAGACGGCCTCTGTGAGTGGGGCGTGGCCCGCGATGCACGCGTCTTCGAGTTCGTAGAGCGCCTTTGCGATCGGCACGGACTCGATGAGGCGCTGTTTCAAACGCTGAGCGACGATCGCGCCGCGGCGTTGCTTCTTTGGTCCGATCCAGTAGGTCTCGGCTATGGGCAAGAGCTTCTTCGGTCGCGCGGCGAAGCGAACCGGAATGCTCCGGTCTTCGAGATCGTCGATGATCTTCGAGCCCCGTTTGGGAGCGAGCTTTTCGACGACGTTGTCGACGGCGACGTGGGTGGGAGAGACCACGAGCACACGCTCGCCGCGCGCAAGTGCGCGCCGGATCACGCTCGTGATCACCGTCGTCTTTCCGGAGCCGGGTGGTCCCTTGATTACGGCGAAGTGTGGAGTCGAAAGGGCGTTCCGCACGCACGCCCACTGAAACTCGTCGAGCGTGTCGTCGCTGCTGGCGGGAGCTACTTCCAGGTCGGCCGTGGCCGCGGGCAGGCACGACGCATCCGCGAGACCGAGAAGCACGCGCAGCGGCGCGAGCACGCTGTCGTCCGTGGCACGAACGATCTTGCTGAGGGCGGCTAGCTGTCGCTCCAGGGGGATGAGGTTCGGCACGATCGCGATGTGGCGGATGTGCTTGGGCGACTTCGGAGGCTCGGCTACGGTAAGTTCGACGACGCGCTCGACGCCACCGACCGTCTCCTTGCGGAACGCCACAAGCTCGGCGACTTCGGGACGCGGGTTCAAGGCCAGAAATTCGCGTGGCGATCGCTCCAGTAGAAGGCGCTGATCATCCGTCAAGTACGCCACGAAGCTCTCGATGGTCCCGGCGACCGCATCGAGAACCTCCTTCTCCAGGCCCCGCCAGAGATCCGCATAGTCGAGGAGGATGCGGACGGTACACGTTCCATCACTCGGGTCTTCGCGAAAAGGACTGCGATGGCGCAGCCCCTCGGCCGGTGCCGAGGCCCGCGCGGCGTCTTGCAGGAAGGAAAACACGTCCGGGACGTCCCCTGTTCGCCCCTCGCTGTTGTCTGAAACGTCGTCCTCGTCGGAGATGGCATTCGCGACCCGCGCGACCACCGGGCGCTGGAGCAGCCGTTCGAGCTTGGCGCTGAGGCTCTTACGGATCGCTGGGACCAGCGAGTGTCGCCCGACCGCGGACCCGGTACCATCGTCAGCGTCGACGACGTCGTCGTACGGCTCGTCCTGCATCGCGGTGCCCGTCCCGGAAGCGAGTGTACCGCCGTTGGTGCCCCTGCGCGGTCGGCGTGGAGTGATCGACCGAGGAATCCAGGCTTAATCCGCGACCATCGTGATCCCGACGCTGTCCATGCCCTGGTTGCCCGCCGTGTCCACGACCGGGAGCACGATCAGGTGCTCGCCGAGCGACACGTTGGCGTAAGTGAAGGTCACGATGCCTTCGGCGAAGAAGGCTCCATCGGTACGGTCCATGATGACCGCGGATGTTGTAATGTCGGTGCATGCCGCGAGTGCTGGTTCAAACCGTCGGGCCGGAAAAGTTCATCTCGCATCTCCAATCGTGGGAGGGACTCACGCTTGTGCGGGTCGACGTGTCGCCATCGACGCAGTTTGATCCGGTACTCGCCGATTATTTTGCCGTGACTCACCGACATGTCGTGGCCTGCGCTCTGCTTGAGCGCGGATTGAATGTACCGTCTCGGGAGTGGTTTCAGGAACACTTTGGCTTCGACCCCCACGACGGCTACTACCTGCGGTTGTCAACCCGTGACCCTCAGCAAATCCCGGACACCCAGGCGGGTCGCGGGTGGTCGACGGGGGATCACGGTGCGGTGAGCACCGCCTGTTGACCCCCGACCCGCGGCGCGCGGGGGTGTCGTCGACGAGCGTCGCCGCGGGGA
>CANNIZ010000121.1 GCA_947505245.1 Pseudomonadota bacterium
AACCTCAGCCTGGTCGATACGTTCGCGAATTTCGACGGAGACGCCCAGCCGGACTGCACGGACAGCAACGATGACAACGACCCCGACCCGGACGTGACGGACTGCGACGACGCGAACGCGGCGATCTACACGGGCGCGGCCGAGTCTTGCGACGCGATCGACTCGAACTGCAACCTCAGCCTGGTCGATACGTTCCCAAATTTCGACGGGGACGCTCAACCCGACTGCACGGACAGCAACGACGACAACGACCCGGATCCCGACGTAACGGACTGCAATGACGCGAACGCGGCGATCTACACGGGGGCGACGGAGCTTTGCGACGCGATCGACAGCAACTGCGACACGAGCCTGGTGGACACGTTCGCGAATTTCGACGGGGACGCCCAGCCCGACTGCATCGACCTGAACGACGACAACGACCCGGACCCGGACGCGACGGACTGCAACGACGCCAGCGTCACGATCTACACGGGCGCGGCGGAGCTTTGCGACAAGCTCGATAATGACTGTGACACGGTAGTAGACGATGGCGTCGCGGGCACGGGCGCCGCCTGCGCGGTCGCGAGTTGCAGCGCGCTGCACACGTCGTTCCCATCGCTGGCGACGAGCACCTACTACATCCAGGGCGGCACGATGGCGTCTGCTGTGCAGATGCGGTGCGAGATGACCGCGCAGGGCGGCGGGTGGACGGTGATGACCCCGTGTCTTGCGCGCAACAGCTTCGGGGGCACCCTGACCACGATCGTCGCGGGCACCGCGTCCGGCGTGGACCCCCAGTGCCGACCGTACGGGCAGGACGACGCGGGCGCGCACGCCTACAACTACACGTTCAACTTCCCGCCCGGCTACACGCAGTTCACGTTCAGCAGCTACGTAGCGGCGTCCAACGCTGTCACAGGTGTGTACACGAGCGACCTCGGACCGGCGGGCCTCGTCACGGCGTGGCCGACGAACCCGATCGGCTCCACCGGGGACGTCACGTTTGGGAACCCGGGTCTCGCGGGCCCGACCACGAGCTATGACGTGTACGTGGCGGCTACGGGCTACGCGGCGGGCGCAACCATCCCCTGGCCGGGCCCCGCGAACACGGCCTATTCGGTGGGTCCGTCGGCGACCCAATTCCGCATCGGCTTTGGCGAAGGGGGCGGCGAGTTCGAGGGCTGGTACCCGTGGTGGTCGGGCGAGATCTGGTTCCGATAGCGCCGGGCGCTATGGAGCCGGCGGGGTGAGCCCCGCAAAGCCCGTCAGCTCCTTCTGCATCACGACCGCGTTCGTGTTCCGGTCGATGGTGCGCTCGCGGATGAGACCGACCCCTTCGGCGTACCAGAACGTGCTCTGGCGGCGGTCCTGCGTGCCACCCCAGCTCGAGTTGTCCTGGTTCCAGCGGCTCTCGATGCGCCAGGCGAGGAAGGTGCCTGCGGGGACGGTGATGGTCTCGAGGCCGGTGTCGCGGCTGGTGCCGTTGGTGGGCAGATCGTAGGCGAAATTCGGGACGACCGTGGTGGCGAGGACGTAGCTGAACGACCACGTGACGCCCGAGCCGACCTGGGTGGCGGCCGGGAGGACGATGCGGGACGGCAGGTCTTCCGAGGTCATCGTGATGGTGCCGTACGCCGGATCGGTGACCGTACCGGACGAGCCCGCTTGCAGCAGCTGCCCCGTCGAATCACACAGCTCGTAATTGTCGACGTCCCAGCCGCGTTGTCCGGCCGTCATGGTGGTGTGGACGGCGTACCCGTCGCGCCCGTCGGGCATGATCGCCGGACCGACCGCGGTCTGGACCTCACTTCCGTTCGAGCCCTGGTAGGTGACGCGGAACTTCTTGGTCCACGCGGGCTGATCGACCGGCTCGAACACGTGGCACCCGTCGCACGCGTCGAACACGCCATCGCAGTTGCGGTCGCGGCCGTCGAGGCACGAGTCGACCGCGGAGGGGTTCACGGTGGGATCGGTGTCGTCGCAGTCGGACGCGTCGATGATGTACCCGGGAGGCTGCGCGCAGGCGTTCAGCGTGGTGTTCGGGTCGCCGTAGCTGTCGCGATCCGCGTCGGCGAACCACGCCTTGGTCACAGCCCCTTCGTCGATGCTGCCGTTGCAGTTGTCGTCCTTGCCGTTGCAGAGCTCCTTGGCGGCCGGGTTCACGGCGGGGTTGGTGTCGTCGCAGTCGGTGGAGCTGGCGACGAAGCCCGCGGGCTGCTTGCACGAGGACTGGACGTTGTTCTTCGTCCCGTAGGTGTCTCCGTCGCGGTCGGCGAACCAGTCGGTGACGAGCACGCCGTCGTCGATCTTGCCGTCGCAGTCGTCGTCTTTGCCGTTGCACTGCTCCACCGCCGCGGGGTTCACGGTGGCGTCGCGGTCGTTGCAGTCGGTGTTGTCCTTGACCGCGCCGGGAGGCGGAGAACACGACGTGACGCCGGTGGCCGGGTCACCGAACGTGTCGACGTCCGCGTCGGTGTACCAGGTGGCCGGCAACGGCACGCCGTCGTCGATCACCCCGTCGCAGTCGTCGTCCTTGCCGTTGCACACCTCGAGCGCGGCCGGGTTGATCGCCGCGTTGCGGTCGTCGCAGTCGGTGCCGTCGGTCACGCTGCCCGGCGGCTGATCACACGACGTCACCGCGGTGGATTTGTCGCCGAACGTGTCGAGGTCTGAGTCGGTGTACCAGGTGACGGGCGGCGGCGCGCCGTCATCGATGATGCCGTTGCAGTTGTCGTCCTTGTTGTTGCAAAGCTCGATCGCAGCGGGGTTGACCGTCTTGTTCGTGTCGTCGCAGTCGGTACCGTCTACGATCGTGTTGGGCGGCTGCGCGCAGGCCTTCGTAGGCAACTTGGTGTCGCCGAAGGTGTCGTTGTCGGCGTCGGGGAACCAGGTGCCGTTCGTCGGCGTGCCGTCGTCGATCGTCCCGTCGCAGTCGTCGTCGATGCCATTGCACAATTCGGGCGCGATCGGGTTGGTGGTAAACACCTTGTCGTCGCAGTCGGTGGCGTCGGCCACGGTTCCGGGAGGTTGCGCGCAGCCGAGCACGGGCGCGTTCTTGTCGCCGAACGTGTCGCCATCGGCGTCGGTGAACCACGCCGGCTGCACGGCATCGTCGATCTGCCCGTTGCAGTTGTCGTCCTTGCCGTTGCAGACCTCGATTCCGGCGGGGTTGATGCTCGCAACGGTGTCGTCGCAGTCGGTGCCGTCACCGACGGTGCCCGTAGGCGCAGCGCACGCGACCACGGTGAGGGGCCCGCCGTACGTGTCGGCGTCGGCGTCGAAGTGCCAGGTCTTCGCGTCCGTGGCGTTGTTGTCGAGGATCCCGTCGCAGTCTTGGTCTTTGCCGTCGCACACCTCGGCGGCGCCGGGGTGCACGGACTTCTTCTCGTCGTCGCAGTCACCGCCGACCAGCACGTAGCCAGCGGGCTGAGCGCAGTGGGTGATCATCTGGGCGGTGGCGCCGTACGTGTCTTCGTCGACGTCCGCGTAGTAGTCGGCGAAAGGCAGGCCGTTGTCGGCGACGCCGTCGCAGTCCTGGTCGCCGTGGTCGCAGAACTCGGGAGCGCCTGGGTACGTGGACGCGGCGTGGTCGTCGCAATCATCGCCCGAAGCGGCCTGTCCGGGGCCGACGCCGCAGGCGAGCAGGGGCGTGGCGGGATCGCCGTGCTGGTCGCCGTCGACGTCGGCGAACACGCGGATCTGGAGGTTGTCGTCGATCGTTCCGTTGCAGTCGTCGTCGACGGCGTTGCAGATCTCGATCGCCCCCGGGAACGTCGTCGCGACGGCGTCGTCGCAGTCGTCGCCGGAGGTGGCCTGGCCGGGCCCCACGCCGCACGCGAGCGTCTGCGCGGACGGATCGCCGTGTTGATCGCCGTCGACGTCGGCGAACACGCGGATCTGGCCGATCGCGTCGTCGTCGATCGTCCCGTCGCAGTCGTCGTCGAGGCCGTTGCAAAGCTCTGCGGCCCCGGGGTACGTGGTCGGTACGGCGTCGTCGCAGTCGGTGGCGTCGTACGCGTAGCCATCGGGCAACACACACGCGACCAGCACGTCAGCGGGGTCACCGAACGCGTCGCGATCTCGATCCGCGTTGAATACGAGCGAGTCGATCGCGTCGACGTCGACGCGACCATCGCAGTCGTCGTCCTTGGTGTTGCACACCTCGATCCCGCCGGGGAATACGTTAGGATCTGCGTCGTCGCAGTCTCCGCCATAGTCGAGCACGCCCGGGGGAGGCTCGCAGGCGCGGAACACCGCGGTGTCGTCTCCGAACCGGTCCTGGTCGACGTCGGGGTACCACGTACCGGCGTCGATCGCGTCGTCTTCGTCGACGTCGCCGTCGCAGTCATCGTCGATGCCGTCGCAGGTCTCGATCATGTTGGGGTTGACCTGGTCCGTCTCATCGTCGCAGTCGTCGCCGCCACAGCTGAGCGCGATGAATCCGTCGTCGTCGGCGTCGCACGCCCACAACGTCCCGACCTCGACGATGCCGCTTGCCTCGATCGCGTCGCCGGACTCGGGGTCTTCGGCGGTGACGTCGAGCGCGAGCTCTTCCCAGAACGGAGACGAATACGGGTCGCCCGCGTCGACCAGCGCAGCCGTCAGGCGCAGCACCTCGCCCGGCGCGAGGTCCACCGGGGCGGGGCTTTCGAACGCCACCAGCGCGGCGTGCTCGCCGGTGAGCGTGACTTCGAGCAGGTGTGCAGGTCCGTCGCCGACGTTGACCAGCGCCACGTCGGCGGTCCGGAACGTGTCGAGCGGCGTGTCCACGGCCAGATCGACCCGACCCGGGTCGACGAACAGCTGGGGACGACCGGGCTCCTCGGCGCGTTTGCACGCGGCGAGGGACACGACGAGGAGGGTGAGGCGCGACGTCTTCATTGGGCAAGTCTAGCCTGGACCGGAGCGGTCCGCGCTATAGTGCTGCCGGAGGCCCTGTGCACGCACGTCAGGTGACCGAATTCACCGTCGAGCAGTACTTGGCAATTGAGTCCGTGAGCCTCGAGCGGCACGAGTTCCTCGACGGGGTGATCCTCGCGATGGCGGGCGGGTCGATGCGCCATTCCTACTGCGCGAAGAGCGTCGGAATCGCGTTGGGCGTTCGTCTCGCGGGGAGCCGCTGCGGCGTCGGCCAGAGCGACTCGCGCGTGCACGTCCCTGCGACGGGCCTGTTCACGTACCCCGACGTCGTCGTGACCTGTGGCGAGCCTGAGAAGACGAAAGGACGCTGGTCCTCGCTGCTCAACCCGACGGTGCTCGTCGAGGTGTTGTCGAAGTCGACGGCCGCCTACGACCGCGGGGAGAAGCTCGACCACTACAAGTCGATCCCGTCGCTGCAGGCCGTGTTGCTCGTGAGCGTGAAGCACCGAACCGTGACCATGGCTCGGCGCGCTGTCGAGGGGTGGACCACCACCGAGCACGGCGCGGGCTCGTCGATCGAGCTCGCGTGCTGCGGGATCTCCGTCGCGACCGACGACTTCTTCGCGCAGTTGCACCTTGCCGAAGCGGACCCGGACGACGAGGCTTAGGCCATTCGCGGAGCGATGGCCGCGACCTGATCAGGCCTCGGGCGTCCCGTCCGGAACGATCTCGTTGCTCACTTCGTCCGTCGGATCGTCGCCGTCGGCTTCCTGGATGAGCGTGAGGTCGACGATCCGCTCGCCGTCTTCCAGGCGCATCAAACGGACGCCCTTGCTCGAGCGCGACTTCACGAGGCGCACATCGCCGGCGCGGATGCGGATCACGCGGCCCGTGTCCGTGGCGAGCATGATCTGCTCGTCGCGGCGAACTTCGAGCGCGCCGACGACCACGCCGGTGTTGCCGCTGGTGCCGATCGACTGGATGCCCTTGCCGTAGCGCTTCTGGCTGCGGTAGCGGTCGAACGGCACGCGCTTTCCAAACCCGAGCTGGGTGACGGTGAGCAGCGTGGTCTCGTAGGTGTCGGCGTCCGGGGCGGCGCCTTCGGCGGCGTCATCGGGCTCGTCCACGTCGGGCTCGTCCGCCGCTTCGGGCGCGTCTTCACCTTCGATGACCGCGACCGGCGCTTCCTCACCGCCGGGGACCAGCAGCGCGTCGACGACTTCGTCGCCGTCCGCGAGCTGGATGCCGTAGCGACCGCGCGCGGAGCGGCCGTATTCCGGCACCTGCACGAGCGGGAAGCGGATGCACTTGCCCTTCTTGGTGAACAACATCACGTGCCCGCCGACGCCTTCGACGCGCAGCACGTACACGAGCGTGTCACCTTCGTCGACCGCGCAGGCGATGAGGCCCGACTGGCGCAGGTTCTCGAAGTCCGAGAGCGCGGTGCGCTTCACGAAGCCCAGGCGCGACACGAACAGCAGGCGGCTCTCGTCGGTGCGGTTGCGGACCGGCACGATCGCGGCGGTGCGCTCTTCCGGGGCGAACTGCAGCAGGTTCACGATCGCCTTTCCGCGCGCGTCGCGGGCGGCGGCGGGCACATCGTACACCTGCACGCCGAGCACGCGGCCGGTGTTGGTGAACACCATCAGCTGGGCGTGGGTGTTGGCGACGAACAGCTGCGTGACGTAGTCCTCGTCGCGCGTGCTCATGCCCTTCTTGCCGGTGCCGCCGCGCTTCTGCGTGCGCCATTCATCGGGCGAGCAGCGCTTGATGTAGCCGAGGTGCGACAGCGTCACGACCTGGTCTTCTTCGGCGACGAGGTCGTGCATGGTGAGCTCGCCGCGCGCGTCTTCGAAGCGGGTGCGGCGGACGTCCGAGTGCTGGTCGCGTA
>CANNIZ010000122.1 GCA_947505245.1 Pseudomonadota bacterium
CCAGATAGATGACCGGCAGGCGCATGCGCAGCGCGATCTCCTGCGCGCGCTCGATCTTCTCGGGCGTGAGCGGCCACCACGCGCCGGAAGCGACCGTGTTGTCGTTCGCGACCACGATGGTCCACCGGCCGCCGATGCGCACGAACGCGGTGACGACGCCGGCGCCGGGCGCGAGCTGGGTGCTGCCTTCGAATTTGCGGCCCCAATTCACGAGCGTGCCGACCTCGAACACGTCGCTGCCGGCGTCGCGCAGGTGGTCGATGCGCTCCCAGGTGGGCAGCTTCCCCTTCTCGCGCACGCGTGCGACGTACTTCTCGCCCCAGCCGGCGTGGGTGATCGCGACCTTTTCGGCCAGGGCGCGCTCGAGCGCCTCCATGGACGCGCGGTTGGTGCGGATCTCGTCGGGTCCGAGGACCGTGTCGAGCTCAGCGCCGATTGGATCGAGCAGCAGGCGGGCCATTAGCGATCTCCGAGGGTCAGCGGGGCGCGCGACGGCCGATGACCGTCTCGAGCGTGCGCGTGTCGTAGCGACCCGACAGGAACTCCGGCCAGGTGAGGATGTCCTGCTGGAGCGCGATGTTCGTCTTCACGCCCTCGATCCGGACGCGGGCGAGGGCATCCCGGGCGCGCGCGATCGCGATGTTCCGGTCGTGGCCGTAGACGATGAGCTTCGCTACCATCGAGTCGTAGTTCGGCGGGATTCGGTCGCCACTACGCAGGTGCGTGTCGACGCGCAGTCCTTCCCCTTCGGGGAACTCGAGCGCGGTGATGGTGCCTGGGGACGGCCGGAAATTGTCGTGTGGGTCTTCGGCGTTGATCCGAAATTCGATGGCGTGGCCGTTGCTGACGATGCCGGACTGATCGAACGGCAGCGGCTCGTTGGCGGCGACCCGGAGCTGCCACTCGACGAGGTCGACGCCGGTGATCATCTCGGTGACGGAGTGTTCGACCTGGAGGCGAGTGTTCATCTCCATGAACCACAGCTTGCCGTGGGCGTCGAGCAGCATCTCGACGGTGCCGGCGTTTACGTACCCAGCGCGCCGGACGACGTCGGCGACGAGCGGAAGGATGCGCTCGCGTTCCTCCGGTGACAGGCCCGGGGACGGCGCCTCCTCGAGGACCTTCTGGTGACGGCGCTGGAGGCTGCACTCGCGCTCGAACAGGTGCAGCGCGTGCCCGTGCTGATCGCCGATGACCTGAACCTCGATGTGCCGCCCGCCGTCGATGCGACGCTCGAGGTACATCCGGCCGTCACCGAACGCGGACAACGCCTCGGACGACGCGCTCTCGAACGCAGCCTTCAGGTCTTCGGGCCGGTCCACAGGCCGCATTCCGCGACCTCCCCCGCCGGCCACGGCCTTGAGCAGCACGGGGTAGCCGATCACGTCCGCGAGTCGGAGCGCCTCTTCCACGCTTCCGACCGCGTCGTCGCTGCCGGGGATCGGGTCGAGGCCGAGCGCTTTCATCGTCTTGCGCGCGAGCGCTTTGTCGCCCATCGCCTTCTGATGCCGCGGAGACGGGCCGATGAACGTGATCCCCGCGGACGCACAGCGTGTGGCGAACAGCTCGTTCTCGGCGAGGAACCCCCAACCGGGGTGGACTGCCGCGCAGTGGTGGTGCTTTGCGATCTCGATCAGGGCGTCCTGATCGAGGTAGCTGTCCTGCGCGCGCGCGCCGCCGAGCCCGACGACGACGGTCGCGTCAGCGAGCCACTGCTGATCGCGATCGACGTCGGACGCGACAGCGACCGTTTGTACGCCCATTCGGCGGCAGGTGCGGAGGATGCGGGCGGCGACCTCGCCGCGGTTGGCGATCAAGATGCGTCGGAACATCGGTCGAGCCTAACGTGCAGGGGGTAGTCTGCCCGGATGTCGCCCTTCTCTCGCCGCGCAGCCGCACCCGTGTCCGCCGTCCTGGTCGGAGCCAGCGTAGCGTTGACGTTCCCCTGGCTGTGGGGGCAACACGTCGGTGCGGCCTGGTTCGACGGGGACGTCGCCCGCGCGGACGCCCTCGCGCGCGGGGTGGAGGCTTCGCTCGAGAACGGCGACGGCCACTTTCAGACCGGGTCGGAGCGGTTCGACGGCGAGTGGTGGTTCGGGACGTTTCAGATGGCCGCCCTCGGCTTCGGGCACCTGGCCCTGCAACACGCCGATCACCGCGTTGTTCACCTGGCGCAGATGGAGAAGGCGCTCGACCGTCTGCGCGCGCCGGGCGTGGACGGATTCGATTCGGCGGCGTGGGGCGAGTCGCCGTGGGACGGGCTCGCCGGGGCCAACGACCACGCGGCGTTCTACGGCTACACGGCGCTGCCGTATGCGCTGCACCGCAAACTGGCGCCAGGGACGGCCTATGACGTCGTCGAACAGCAGCTGATCGACGCGCTAACGTGGCGCTTTGAGACCCACGGCGTGCTCGAGACGTACCCCGGCGAGCGGTATCCGATCGACAACAGCGCCGGCATCGGCGCCCTCGGGCTCCATGACGCGGCGACCGGGCAGGACCACGCCGCGCTCATCGCGGGGTGGGGGCACGTCGCGCGCGAGCGCTTCGTCGATCCCGCGACGGGCCTGTTCGTCCAGTCCGTAGCGGCCGACCTGAGCGTCGTCGACGGCCCGCGAGGCTCGGGCACCGGGCTCGCGTCGTACTTCCTATCGTGGGCCGATCCCGCGCTCTCCCGCGACCTGTGGGCGGCTCAGCGCCGCGAACTGTACGGCGGGGGGCTCGGCTTCGGCGCGATGCGCGAGTATCCGCGGGGCGTGTTCGGGCTCGGCGACATCGACAGCGGGCCGGTGATCTTCGGCTTCGGCGTATCGTCGACCGGGTTCGCGTTGTCGAGCGCGCGTCGGCACGGCGATCGCGACGCGTTCTGCGCGCTTTACGCCACGACCCACGTGTTCGGGGCACCGACGGCGGTCGGCGATGCCACGCGGTTCGCTACGGGCGGGCCGATCGGAGATGCGATCCTGTTCGCGATGCTCACGGCGCCGGCGGAGGGTCGATGAAGTGGCTGTTAATTGGCGCATGGGTGCTCGGCGCAGCGCTGCTCGCGGCCGACGTGTTGGTCGCCCCATGGGTCGTGCGGAGCGAGGTCGTCGCGTCGCTGTTGTCACCCGGCGGGCTCACGCTCGTGCGCGCGGCGGCGGCCCTCGGCTACGTCGCGCTGCACCTGCTGGCCGTGTTCCTCGGGCCAGCGCTCGTGCTCGGCGCCGTCGTCGGCCTTGGGGTCGACCTCATTCAGGGGCGGGTCGGGTCTTCAAGAACGCCGTCAGCGTCGGCACCAGAGGGTCCTGGGTGATCGCGACGCCGTCCGTCGGCACCGTGAAGATCCCGACGCGTCCGTCGGAGTAGCCGAGGATGACCTGGTCGGGCGTGCGCGGCACGACCGTCGTGATCTCGGCTCCGACGCCTGGATCGACCACCCTGCAGATCGCGTCACAGACCACCAGCCGCCCGCCGGACAGCGCCCCCCACGCGCCCAGATGGTAGGGGTCGACGGCCATCGGTACGGTGCCGGGTGGCAACGTCATCGCGCCGTGTCGGGTGACGAGGATCTCGGCGGCACCAGACCTCAGGAGCGCGGCTCCGGCGATCTGCCAGGCCGCCGGGGCGTAGCGGGTATCGTCCCCGGGCTCGGGGGACGCGGGTGCACCTTCGAGGGCGTCGACCCGGCCGAGGGGGATCCAGCCGGTGCCAGGCTTCGGGTGCTGCGGCGGGACCGAGGGAGGCTCGACCTCGGGGTTTCGGTCCCCGAAGCTCTCGCCGCGCGGCAGCGGAAGCGGCGGAGGCAGCCAGGCCCCGACGAGATCGCCCGCGGTGGTGCGTCCGAGGAGGAGGTCTCGGTCTCCCGGCAGCGTCGCGACCTGCGCGAGCGGCGTGCAGGTAGGCGAAGGGGTCACCGCTGCGGCGTGCAGGGCCGGCAGGACGGGCGGCACCCAATCCGAGATCTCGGCTCCCTCCCAGCCGATCGGGCTGCGCACGTAGGTGCCGCACGTCGGGTCGATCACCGCCTCGTGCGCGACCCACAGAGGCCTCGCAGGGAGCACGGCGCGCGCCCGCTCCACCTGGGCGACGTGGGCTCGAACCGTGCCCTCGAATGAGGCGTAGTCGATGGTCGGTCCGTTCGCCCCGAAGCCGATGTTCGGCCCGAGGACGACCGCGGCGGTGCCGAGCTCTGCTTCAGGAACACCGGCCGACAGACCGCGGATCAACGCCGTCGGGCTCGCGCGCGCGATCCGGTCGCCGGCGGCGAGCGTTCGCACAGGTGAAGCCGCGGTCCCCCCGGCGCGCCAGACGACATAGGTGGCGAAGCCGTAGTCGAGGCCGACGATCAGGTCGCCGCGATCGGTCAACGCGATCGGGGTGCTGTAGGTGGCCTTGCTCGTCGGCAGTCCCTCGAGCACCTCGGGGTCGAGCCCCTCCTTCCACCGGACCGCCCGCCCGCCGCCGCGGCACACTCCCGCGATCCACCCGCCGCCGCCGGTCCACTCGGCGTCGCAGCGTCCGAGCAGGTCCAAGCGAGCGGCCGTCTCGGGTGGGGTGGCGGCCCTCTCGTGCGCGTTGCAGCTCGCGAAGCACCACCGCTGCCCATGAGCCGAACCCATCACGGTTCGACCCGCGTACCAGTCGGGATCGTTGTGAAACGCAGCTCCGTCCCACGTGACGATCCCGAACAGGCCCAGCGCGAAGGTGCGATCGGCGTCGAGCCATGCTGTGCAGTCCTCCTCGGCCGAGGCGCTCTCGGGGACCTCGAAGACCGCAGGCGCGCCTCCTGTGGACGGAACTCGCCACACGACCTGCTGCTTGCGAGTTCCGGCCGAACGCGGCGCGCTCAGGATCAGCTCGCCGCTTTGTGTTGCCGCACAGCCTCCCGGGTTCGTCGCGTCGCCGACCAGGCCCGCGAGGACGTCCTCGTAGACCTTACCGCCTCGAACGAGGACGTCGTGGTACTCCTGAGCGTTGTTCCGCACGGCGAAGTAGATCGTTCCCCCATCCGTCGCCTCGTACGTCGGGTATTCGAGCGTCTCGCCGCGCGACGACAGCCATCGAACGCCGCCCTTCACGTCCGCGTCGCCTGGTCGCGCCAACACGATCGGGACGCCGTCCTCCGTGCGTTCGATGTGAAACGGCGCGAGCGGTGGCCAACTGGCCGGCGCGGAAGATGCGGTCGGCGGCGGGCTGAACGCGGGCGTCGCCGCAGACTGGCAGGCCGTGAGCGCGGTGATCAGCGAGAACATGTCGGCCCCGGGCCTAGGCGCGAGGTCGGAACGGCAACCTGAGCAGCTTCCCTGGCTCGGCCGCGGGGATCTCGCGCCAGGCGCGCTGCCAGGTGATCGTGTCTTCGAGGGTCTCGATCGGCGAACGCGGCGAGTGGCCGATCTCCGCGCAAGCGCGGCTCCAGTCGCACCACCACCAGTGGGTGGCCATCTCGACGCTCGCGCGCTCGGGGCGCTCGATGATG
Organism: Pseudomonadota bacterium; assembly: GCA_947505245.1. Classification (GTDB taxonomy): domain Bacteria; phylum Myxococcota_A; class UBA796; order UBA796; genus SYKL01. The sequence goes on from CANNIZ010000122.1 coordinate 5,459, forward strand.
CCC
>CANNIZ010000123.1 GCA_947505245.1 Pseudomonadota bacterium
AGCGCCTTACGCGCGTCGGCAAGCGTACGCAGCCGCGGTCGACCCGAGAACACGCGAGGGGAGTTCGCGTCGCGCGACAGGATCGCGGCGCGTTCGAGCCACGCCAGCGCCATGACCGCGCGCGTCTGACCGTTCGGGTCGGCCTCGGTGTAGCCCTCGGCCATGCGCACCAGCTCGCCGGCCGTGAGCTGAGCTTTGTCCTCGCGCGCATGCGAGCGGACGACCCGCAGGATGTCGGCGATGTCGGCCTGGCGGAGCCTGCTGCGCGCGTCGCCCGCAAGGACCCGCTCGAGGTCCGGGTCGTCGTGCATCAACAAGCACACCGCGGGGAGCCGGTCCCGTCCCGCGCGGCCTGCCTGCTGCAGGTAGCTCTCGAGGGAGCCCGGCATCACGAGGTGGATCACCAGCCGGACGTCGGGCTTGTCCACGCCCATTCCGAACGCGCTGGTCGCGACGATGACTTGCAACGAACCCGCCAGGAAGCGCTCTTGCACCTCGCGACGGGGCACGCGCTCCAGTCCTGCGTGGTAGGGCGCCGCGGCCCACCCGGCCTTTGTGAGGTCCGCCGCCAGGGCTTCGCAGCCCTTCTTGGTGGGCGAGAAGATGACGGCGGCGCCAGGATGGCCGCGCAGCCGTTGGTCCAGGATCTCGACGACGCGCGCCTCCCGGGCTCCGACTGGAACGCGTTCGAACGCGTACGTGAGGTTCGTGCGCTCAGTGCCGCCGTCGAAGCGTAGGAGGGTGATCCCCAGCGTGTCGTGTAGCCGTCGCTCGATCTGCGTCACGACCTCGGGCTGCGCCGTCGCTGTGAACGCCGAGACGGGCGGCACGGGGACACCCTGGAGGTCGGCGAGCTCCTTGATGAACCTTGGCGCGTACCAGAAATCCGGTCGGAAGTCGTGACCCCACTCGGCAATGCAGTGGGCCTCGTCGAACACCCAGCCTCCGATCTCCCGGGTCTCCAGCGCCTTGCGGACCCCCGGGTTTCGCAGCTGCTCGGGAGACACGTAGAGCAGGCCGATCTCGCCGTCCCGAACGCGCTCGAGGGTCTTGCGCCGTTCGACCAGGTTCAGGGCACCCGACACGGCGGCTGCGTGGGGCGTGTCGGTGCTCCGCTCGAGGCTCTCGACCTGGTCCTTCATCAGCGATTGCAGCGGCGACACGATGACCGTCAGCGCGCCCCGACGCGCGAAGCGAGCGAACGCCGGCACTTGGAAGCAGATCGACTTCCCACCACCCGTCGCCAGTGTCGCGAACACCGAACGGTCGGCGATGCCCGCGCGCACGATGGCCTCCTGCAGACTGGTCCCGTCTGTGTGTCGTGGCTCGGCCCGGAGCGACGGGAGCCCTGGGAACCAGCGCTGGAGCTGCGCCGTTGGCGAGTGCATCTCCTGGCAGAAGCCGCAACGGCCACAGTCCGTCTCGCGGAGCCGGCGGATGAGGTCGCTGACGTGGGGAAACTCCTTGCGAACCCATCGCGGCACCACCGACCCTGTGGGCGTGTCGAGCCACATCACCACGTACGCTGCGGCCATCCACGAGGTCGGGTCGTCGGCGATTGTGGCGGCGACAGCTTGGAGCGCCATCCCGCACGCGTAGGTCGATACCTCGTCGAGCGCCGCGCGGGCTGCATGACGGGGCGCGAGTTCGGGAACCCCGTCGAGCAGGAGCTCGGTCGCACCGCGCCACGGCGCGTCGGCATGGTGGGCGATCAACGCCGCGCGTATGAGGGGCAACCGTGGATCGACCTGTCTTCGGCGGGTTTCCAGCCACGCAAGCTCTTCTCCGAGCAGCTCGCGCGACGCACGCGCATCAGCGACGGGGTCGTTGCCCTCCCGGGAGACGAGTTCCCGGTCCTTGACCAAGCGATGGTACGGGCGCTTCGGAAACGCCAGCGGCGACCACAACAGCGTATCGATCGCGGGGAGGCGGAACAGCGGATGGTCGGAGACGAGGGCGGCGCGTAGTCGGGGTAGGTCGTGTGCGTGGATGTTGTGGCCCGCCACGAAGCGTGCGGCGCGAGCGAGCTCCGCGAGCGCGGGCGCGGCGTCGAAGACGGGGTCGCGAATGACCTCGCGATCGCCCAGAACCGCTCCGATCTCGGTGATGCGTTCCTGCCCGTCGAGCTCGATGTCGACGAACAGAACGGTGTCGAGGTTGATCGGACCGACGACGTCACACGCGAGCACCTTCGTTGTTTCGGTCGACGAGGACATCGATCGCATCCTACCGGGCGTTGTACGACGGAACCGACCGAAACGCGTACGTCGACCTCGTCCGCTGACCCCGACGGACGTCCGTCACCCCTAAGGCTCTGACGTCCAGGCCCTGATCGGCGTCGACCGACGGAAGTCTGTCGGCGACGTCCGTCACCCCAACCGACGAACGCCGGCTTTCACGGGCACGTGCCTTGCGTATCGGACCGTCGTCTGGGAGGGACGATGGCAAAACTGACGGCGACCCCTGAATACTCGACCGCACCCGCCGCCGCGGAGCAGCAGCCGACGAACGCCCCACCTGCGCTCGATGGCGGCCGAGGCAACGCGGCAGCGGCGGCGGCCGTCCCGACGCCTCCGCCCGAGAGGAGCGCGCTGCTCGACCAGGCCGCTGCGGAAGATGCGCCGAAGGCCAAGACGGGCGTGGACACCGAGAAGGGGACCCTCACCCACTCGCCGGCCCCGACGACGACGTCGTCCACTGGGGCCGATGGCTCGACGACGAAGTCCACGAGCAGCCCCCAGGGCAAGCTGACGGTCAACGATGGCGTCATGGTATCCCTCACCGACAAGCGGGCGACCGCGCGTACTGGCGCAGACGGCAAGTCGACCACCGAGACCGACAGCCCGACCTACTCCGTGGGCGTGGTCTCGAAGGACGGCGAACACGGCGGCGCGGCGGGCTTCGAGCAGACCACGGACGTGGACGGAACGAGTGTCACGACGGGCGCGTCGGGGCAGATCACGAACCAGGGCCTCGCCGGCAAGACCAACGGCAAGGTCGGTCGGACCGCCAAGACCGACTACACGTCCGTGGGCGCGACAGGGGGCGTCAGCGTCGGCGCGAGCTGCACCGGGAAGGTGGTCGTCGTCGATGGAAAGTACGTACTGCACGCGCAGGTTTCCGGGGAGCTGGGCGCCCAACTCGGGGGAGACGGCAAGCTCGGTGGAGAGTCCAAGGGTGGCGACGCGCCCGCGGGCCTTCGGACGGGCCTCTCGGCCCAAGTCAAAGGCACCGCGAAGCTCGAGCTGGACCACACGTTCACGGCTGAAGAGCTGGCCGCGTACCCGCAGATCGTCGCCGCTGAGAAAGCCGGCAAGCCGCTGTCCGAGAAGGAGATCCTCGCCCTCGGACCGGCGGCCGGCCTGCGCGCCTTCCTGGACGCCTTGTACCGGGGCTCCAACCCGCGCGCGGTCGCCGACGCCGACGCGGCCCTCGCGCTGCCCGACGGCGACGCCTGGGCCCTGGAGATGGGCTTGTCCCACACGCTCGGGGGCGAGGCCGGTCTCGACGCGGAGGCCCTCGGCGGGGGGCTTTCCGGCGAGCTGAGCGGAGGTTCGTCGTCCCGGGTCGCCGTGCGTCGCGAGGGCACGTGGCTGGTCGTGACGGTTGAGTCCGGCGAGGAAGCTGGCAACAAGGTCGGCGTCGACGCCACGGTGGACGGCGTCACCGGCCACCTGAAGCGCACAAACACCGGCACCGGGGCTTCGAAGCGAACGTACCGGTGCGACACGACCAAGCCCGAGGAGTGCCGGCAACAGATCGACGCGATCCTGGGGGCCTCCTCGAGCGGAGACCTCCTTTCGCTGGACGCCAACCCCCTCGTGAAGGACGCGCTCGACAGCGGCCAGTCGACACAAACGACGGGTCAGGCCGACGGATTGGGGATGACCCTCGCGGGGGTGACGGCGTCGGCGGACTTCGGCGAGACGCACACCACGATGGACACGATGTCGCGCCGCGACGGCTACACGACGACGGGTGCGGTCCCAAACACCGCTCAGTTCAAGCTCGGCAACGCCACCGTCGGTGGTGGCGTGACGGCGACGGCGACCGGGCATCTCGCCAACGACGGGACGACCTCGCTCGATGTCGCGACGCGTGAGGAGAACTCCGCGGCGGTCCTGCCGAGCAAGCTGCCGAGCGCGTGGGGCGTCGTCCAAAGCCCTGGCAAGGCCATTACGGACACGTTCACCGAGAAGCGCGCGATGGAGCAGCGGCTCCACCTCGGCGACGGCGACCTCGCGGCGCTCGTGCTGCGCGCCCAGGATGGGCCGAAGTGGCGGGCCTGCGCGACGCTGGTGATGTCGCCAGCGGACGTGGCGATTGACTGGAACAAGCAACGGGAAGCCCTGCTCCATCCACGTGGCGCATCAGCGGTCGAACAGGACCTCGCACGCCTGAGATCCCTCGCATTGTTCGTCTCGACGTATGGACCGCCGGCTGTGGCCCTTCTGGAGGCGGTGACGCGCCACTGGGAGGACGTCGGCGGAGAGGGCCAGGACATCGGTGCGATCGACGAATTCCCGCCGGAGCTCTCTGCCGAGAAGACCGCTTACGACGACCTGTTCGCCGGCGTTCGTGACCTCGAGAGCATGAAGGACGTTCCCTTCGCGGCGCTGACGCGTGAACTCATGGAGGCCAAGCGGCTGCAGCGCGTCGTTGTGTCCGCCGTCATCAAGCCGTCCATCAAGGCGACCATGCTCGATCGTCTGGGCGACGCGGAGACCGCGCTTCAGCGGATGCGCACCGAGGCCCATGGCGCGCCGCTCGGCGAGAACGTCGAGGTCGATCGCATCCTGGCGCTGCTCCATGCGTTCCAGGCCCAGGAGACGAAGTTGTTTGCGCAGTGCGAGCGGCAGATGGGCGGACGCGGACAAACGGTTGGAGAGAAGCTGGTCGCGGATGCGAACGAACCCGCCTACACGCTTCGCGAAATCTACGAGCTATACGAGCTGTGGGCGACGCGCGCGGAGGATCTGCGGTCGGCGTACAGGAGCGAGGAGATCCCGGTGGAGGCGTGGCGGGTGAGCCCGACGCCCACCCAGGAACCCATGCGCCCCCTCGATCCCGACTACCCAAAGACCACACAACTTGCCGTACAGTTCGAACACTGGCGTCTGGAGTAGCGATGCGAACCCTCCTTACTCTCTTCGCGTGCGGCGCTCATGAAGCCCAAACCGAACCAAGCCATGAGTTTCCGCCGTGCGCCACGGCGGAACA
>CANNIZ010000124.1 GCA_947505245.1 Pseudomonadota bacterium
CTCGGCGACGGCACCGAACAGTGGAACTTCAACATCATCGGCGCCGAGTCCGATCGCGCCGCCGAGTCGTCGAAGGAATGCGTCGTGGACAAGGCCTCGAAGCAGATCGTCAGCGGCTACGGCTCAGGCCGCGAGATCCGCTTCCTTCGCCCCACCCAGAAGCGGTAGGGCCGATTGCTTTCCACGGTCGCGCTGGTAGCACTCCTCACCAACGAATCCGAGGCGAAGAAGTCCGTGGAACCCGTCGCGTACGCTGATCTTCACGTCACCGCCGCCGACGGCGCGGTCGACGTCGTCCTCACCGGCGGCCCCTCTGCCCAGGGCCGCGTCCTCGGGCCGGACGCGAACGTCCACGTGGACGAGATCACCACGATGCTGGCGCCCCAGTTGCCGAAGGGGACGGGCGCGGTCGCTGAGCTCACCGGGTACCGCCTGTCTCAGGTGAACGACCCCGGCGACACGGTCGTCACCTACGTCCTCCTGCTCGAGACCACCCCCGGCGCGCGCGCGGTGAAGGCGCTGTGGTGGGAGAACCACCGCGAGGTGCCGACGCGGCTCTACGTGGGCGAGGGAACGCTCGGCGACGCCCACGGCGGCGCGCGGAGCCTGGTGCTCAACGTCGCGGACGCCGAAGGGACGAAGCTCACGGTCGAGGGCGTCGTCCGCCTGCCGTAGACGGGTCAGCGGCTGCGGAGCCCTTCCCAGACGAGCTCGCCGTGCCCGTACCCGCCGCCGAGCTCGAACACGACCTTGTCGGGGTTCGTGACCGTGCGGCGGAACCGCGCGACCCAGAGGTCGGACCACATGTTGAAGTGCGGATAGAGGCTCCGCTGCAGCATGTTCGGGTTCTTCTCCTCGAACACGGTGACGAGCGTCTCCTGCGTCTCATCGGCGAACAGCCGGACGTGCCAGCCGTCGTCGCCGTTGCCGAAGTGTTCACCTTCGGGCATGCCGGAGTCCGCCGAGAACACGACCTCGTGGTAGGCCTCGCCGTCGGACTTCATGGTCGCCACGAAGGTCTGGTGCTCGGCCTCGGGAGCGTGCAGCAGCCGCCGACGCTCCTCCGCGAGCTGCATGCGGTACGCGGGCGTCAGGTACGTGCCGCGCAGCTTCAGCGCCGTCTCGAAGTCCCAGTACAGCGTCAATTCACGTGTCAGGCTCGCGTAGCCCTGCAGGTACTCGCGGCGCGCCTGGCGGTCGGCCTTGGCGCCGAGGCTGAACACGAGGAGCAGCGGCGCCAGCAACCACAGCCTTCGCGACGCCTTCACAACAGCTCCGCGCGGGTGACGAGGGACTCGAGCATGAGCCCGTGGCCGGCGAGGAAGTCGCGCGCGCCTTCTTCGCGGTCGACGACGGTGATGCACTGCACGACGTCCAGGCCGATCTCGCGGGCGCGCTCCACGGCCTTCAGCAGGGACCCGCCGGTGGTGGTGGTGTCTTCGACGATGGCGACCTTGTCGCCTGGATTCAGGTTCGAGCGACCGACGACGAGGTCCTTCGCGCCGTGTTCCTTGGCTTCCTTTCGAATGATGAACGCGTGGAGGGGACGCCCGTTGAGGGCTGACACCACGGACGTCGCGGTGACGACGGGATCGGCCCCCAACGTCATGCCGCCGACCGCGACGACATCGGCGCGAAGTTGCCTCGCCATGAGCTGGCCGATGCGCAGGCCGCCTTCGGCGTGGAGGCTCGTCTGGCGCACGTCTACGTAGAGATCGGACCGCCGACCGCTCGCGAGGACGAAGTCGCCTCGCTTTACGGAGCGGTCGCGCAACAGGATGAGCAGTCGGGTCTTTTCTTCGGACATGGAAGGTTCACGGGTAACGTGCCGTGGCATGCTGAGCCTGGAGCCTGCTTGAAGACCGCCATCCGCTTCGCAATGGTCCAGGGGGCCCTCGGTCTCGGGGTTGCCTTTGGCGTGGGCCTTGGCTGGCACCTCGCGTCGCCGGAAGCCGAGCCGGCGGGCATCGCGCAGAACGCCGTCGCGACGTGGGGCGTGCCTTCCCGCGGGTCCCCGGTGGTCGACGGCGACCTGGCGGACTGGGAGGGCTTTGGGACGCCGGTGATCGTGCGTACCCCGAGCGGAGCCCAGGCCGAGATCCGGGTGCGCGTGGACGGGGGCGGCCTCGTCGTCGCAGGAGAGGTCCACGACGACGTGATCGACGCCGGGCCGTCGCCGATCACGGGCGACCGCGTCGACGTCGTGGTTCGGGCAGACGGCCCGATCTGGTCGGAGCGAACGTTCCGAATCAAGCCTGGCGGCGTCTCGGTCGCCTGGGAAGACGGCCCGCTGCTTGGGGCCTGCTGCGCGTCCGAGGGCGTGCAGTGGCCGACCGCCACGGGCTGGGCCTTCGAGGTCCGGATCCCGGCGCGGGAATTGCCGGCGGGACGGCGGCCGGTTCGGCTCGCGTCGCTCGCGGTGGATCTGTTCGACGAAGACGGCGGCGTACCGAAGGCGATGGCGCGCGCCGACCTCGAAGCGGGTCACCTTCCACCCGTGCGCGAGGCCCTGGACGTCGTGCCGAGCGCGCTGACCGGCTGTGCCGCGTTCACCCCGGGAGACGATTCGCCGATCGTCGTTCGGGACGGCGAGGCGGTTCGGCAGCCTGTGCCGGTGCGCATCGCGGGAGACGGTGGCGTAAGCCTCTGGGAGGGGGCGCCGTGCGCCGAGACGGGCGTGCTTGCGGTGGTCGGGGATGCGGGCGTGTCGTGGGTTGAACGACGAGGCTACGCGCTCGCACGCGTCGGTCCGATCGACGGTCGGCTGCGCCTCGTGTTCTACCGGTTCGCGCCGGGCGATCGGCACCGCGTGCGGATCGTCGACGTCAACGAGAACGGCTCCATCGTCGAGGATCGCGAGCTGTTGCTCACCGACGACGGCGACCCATCCACGATCCCCATCGACGGCACGGTCGAGATCAACCTTCAGCGCGTGTCGTGGACGGGCGGGCTCGCAGGCGACGCGGGCGTGCGGACGCGCCGAACGTTGGGCCTGATCTGGGACTCCGAAGCCAGCGTATGGAAGGGACTTTAACTAAATTGCCTTTGAAAGCCAGCCCGACACGTGCGCGAGGACGTCGGCGCGCTCAGGCTCGTTGAACAGCTCGTGGTACAGGCCGTCCCAGGAGCGCAGCTCGGCGGGGCCGCCCCACTCGCGCGCCAGCTGCTCGATCGGCTTCGGATCCACGATCTTCTCGCCCGTGCCGACCATGAGCAGCGCGGGGGTGGTGAACTTGGTGCTGTGGGCGATGACGCGGCGCTGGGCCTCGAGCATCTCGATGTACCAGCGCGGCGTGACGCTGTGGAACACGAGCGGATCGCTGCCGTACGCCTTCTGGGTACCCGGGTCGCGGCTTACCGCTTCGGGGTGCAATTCGTTGCCCATGGACAGCGAAGGCAGGATCTTCGACAACAGGCCGGCTGAAGCGGTCTTCCACCGAGGCGCGTCGACGATGGCGCGCAGGAGCGGCGACGAGATGACGGCGCCACGAATTCGCTGCTCGCGGAGCAGGTCGAGGAGCACGAGCCCGCCCATCGAGTGCGAGATCACGAACGGCTCGGTGGGGCTGCGCGCGATCGCGGCGAGCAGGTCGTCTCCGTAGTCGGACCACTGACGCACGAACCCGCGCTTTCCGTCGGAGACACCGTGGCCGCGCAAGTCGATGCCGCGAACCCGCCACCCGGCGGCGACGAACGCGTCTGCGACGTGCGAATAGCGCCCCATGTGGTCGGCGAAGCCATGCACCAGAATGATGTCACCCTTGGGAGACTCGGGGTCCTTCGCCTTGAACAGCGCGAGCCGTGTGCCGTCTTTCGCGCGGATATCTTCGTGTCCGAGCCAACCCATGGTGGAAATCCTCGCTTCGACCATAACGAGGAGTAGAGTCGGGTCGGAGGGCGCATGTCGGATTTCCGCGCGGAGACGATCTACTTCATCGTCGTCGACCGGTTCTGCGACGGCAACGTCGGCAACAACCTCGGCAAGGACGAAGACTACGACCCCACGCACACGAACTGGTGGAAGTGGTGGGGTGGCGACCTGCGAGGGGTGCTCTCGAAGCTCGACTACCTGCAGTCGCTCGGGGTCACCTCGCTCTGGCTCACGCCGTTGTTCGATCAGATGGACGGCACCGCGGACATCGGCGGCGAGCGGATGGCGCCGTACCACGGCTATTGGGCGAAGGACTTCAAGCGCATCGACGAGCACCTGGTAGACGAGCCCGACGATGTCCGGCTGTTTCACAAGGCGAACACGGTGTTCGACGAATTGGTCGCCGAGATGCACCGCCGCGGGATGAAGCTCGTGCTCGACATCGTGTGCAACCACAGCAGCCCGGCCCAGGTGGGGGGCCGTGGTGGCCTTTACGACGATGGGAAGCTGGTCGCGAGCTACGACCAGGGGCGCTGGTACCGGCGCGCGAAGCCCGTGCTCGACTGGAACGACCTCGAGGAGGTGCAGACGGGCGATCTCGCCGGGCTCGCCGACTTTGACGAGGAGTCGTGGGAGTACCGCCAGTACATCAAGTCCGCGATGAAGCTCTGGCTCGACAAAGGCGTCGACGCCTTCCGGGTCGACACCGTCAAGCACATGCCGCTGTGGTTCTGGCAGGAATTCACGGGCGACATGACGGTGCATCGCCCCGACCTGTTCATGTTCGGCGAGTGGTTCCAGGGCGGCTGCTGGGATGCCGAGTCCGTCACGTTCGCGCGTCGCAGCGGCATGTCGATGCTCGACTTCGCGTGGCGGAACGCGGTGAC
>CANNIZ010000125.1 GCA_947505245.1 Pseudomonadota bacterium
GGCGGCGTGGGAGGAGCTGAAGCGCGCCGCCGAGGCCTACAACGCCGCGCGCGACGCGATCGTCCGCGGGGAGACGCCCGACCTGGTGACCGCGCTCCGCCGCGTCGCCGAGCGCATCGGCCTCGCCGCCGCTCGCGCGGGCAAGTCGTGCGGCGGTTCGCCCGCCCCGACGACGCCGACCGAAGCTCCGCCGCGTCAGCGGCGCCGCAAGGTCGTCACACCTGCGCCGACCGCCGAGGCACCCAAGGCGAAGGCGAAGCCGGGCCGAAAGCCAAAGGCCGAGCACGAAGGCGAGCCCCCGGCCGGCGAGATCGAGGTCGACGCCGCCAAGGACGCCGCCCTCGTCAACGCGTTCGCCGCCGCGGTCCAGGCCGCCGCGAAGCAGATGAAGGAGGCTGCGTGAGTGCCGCCGCCGAGCGCCTCCTCGACGCCGTCGTCCCGATCGTGCGGACGCGCCTGCCCGCAGGCGTCGACTCCGCCTACCTCGACGCGTTCCTCCTCCGGAACGGCGCGAGCCTCGTCGCGCTGATCGACGAGCACATGGGCGATGTCCTCGCGCGCCTCCAGCCCGCGAACGCGCCGATGGACGACCTCCCCGAGCTTTGGACGGTCGCGAAGCGCACCGCGGCCAATCTCGTCGCGATGCGTCTGCTCGCCGAGAAGCCTGCGACCTCGCTCACCGACGCCGATCGGCGCGTGCTGTCCGGCTACTCGGGCTGGGGCGGGCTCTCGATCCGCAACGTCGCCGACCAGTTCCCGGCGGGCTTCCCAGTCCCCGAAGAGCGCGGCCTCATCCACGAGTACTACACGCCGACCCGCGTGACGCGCGAGGTCGCGCGGGTCGTTCGTCCGCTGCTCGCCGGCCTCGCCGTCGACGGCGTCGTGAACGCGCTCGAGCCGTCGGCCGGCATCGGCCGGTTCCTCCACGCGTTCGCAGGGATCGACGCGGTCACCTGGCATGTCTGCGAGTGGTCGGAACTGTCGGGACGCCTGCTCGCGGCACGCTTCCCGACGGTCGACCTCCACGTCGGCCCGTTCGAGCGCTGGGTCCGTGAGCAGGGTCCCCGCTGGACGGGTCGCCTCTCGCTCGTCGTGGCGAACCCGCCCTACGGCGCGCGCGGCGCCTCGATCGCCGAGGACCCCGACCGCGCCTACCGCGAGAAGATGGCGTACCCGTACTTTCTGCGTCGCGGCCTCGATCTGCTCGCGCCGAACGGCCTCGGCGTGTACCTCGTCCCTGCCGGGTTCCTGACCGGACGCACCGCGGCGTTCCAATCGCTGCGCGAGAAGGTGCTCAAGCGGCACCACCTCGCCGCCGCGTTCCGCCTGCCGAGCGTTCGCCCGAACGGCCGCGAGGCGCTGTTCCCCGGCGCGATGCTCGTCACCGACCTGCTGTTCTTCCGCGCCCGCGGTGGTGAGCTCGACGCCGTGGACGTCGCCGACGCCGGCGTCGTCGCCGGTCGCTACTTCGAGGAGTTCCCCGCCCACATCCTCGGCCGCGAGCTGGGCAAGGACGCCGGCGACGACGACCAGACCGCGAAGCCCCGCTACAGCTATCAGGTCCAAGGCGAGTTCTCGGGACTACCGGACCTCGTCGAGCGGCCGATCTGCGGAGCCTGTAACGTGCTCGCCTTCCCGATGGGGCGTGCGGCGGCCGGTGGCGGGCGCGTGGGTGTGACCCGCGCGGTCGCTGACCCCACCGAGGGCCTGCCGGACGACCTCGCCGGAGCGGTGTCCCTCGGGTTGCGCGTCGATCGCTACCTCGCCGTGCTCGCCACCGACGCGAGCGACGAGCCGGCGATGTTGTGGCCCGAGCTGCACGACGCGCTCGGCGCATGGGCAAATACGTACGGCAACCCTCACGGTCACGTCGACCTGCACGGCCTCGCGAAGCGCGGCAACACCGGCGCCGAGCGGTTCCTCGCGTCGTTCGACAAGTCCGGTGCGCTGATCGAGGGGCTCCGCGCGGCACCTCCCCGTCCCGAACCGAAGTTCGCCGGTCGCGTCGACGACGTCGTCGCCCAGGCCGAGCTGCTGTTCCGCTCCCGCCGCGTGCTGCCCCTCGCCGATCTCGCCGTGTTCCACGCGAGCCTCGGCGGGACGATGGACGCCTCGCAGGTCCGCGCGGCGGTCCTCGACGGCGGCTGGTGCCTCGACGGCGACGCGCACGACACGCTCGTGCCCGCGGACGTCTACTACACCGGCCTGCTGTGGCCGAAGTACGAGCGGGTCAAGGCGTCGACAGACGAGCACCTCGCGAAGCAGGCCCGCCGCCTGATCGAGACCATCGCTCCGGCGGTGTTCGACGACATCGACGGCGTCAGCGCGCGCCAGGGTTGGGTTCCGCTCGACCTCGTCGTCGCGTGGATCAACGACACCTGGAGCCGAACCGGAGGCTTCGACGAGGTCGAATTGGTGCGCCAGAAGGGCCTCGTCGCGCCCGCGGGCTGGGACTACGAGGACCTGTCGCGCAAGGAGAAGAGCCTCCACCCCGAGGTCCTCCAGCTCGTCGGCTGGATGAACCACGACAAGACGCTGTTCTCGCCGCCGAAGCAGAGCGACGACGAGACCGAGAAGGACATCGATCGGCGTCGGATGCGGAAGGCCGAGGAGTGGGACGCGTCGTTCAAGGGCTACGCGGGTGCCAATCCGGAGCGCCGTGCGAAGATCGAGCGCGCCTACAACCGGCAGTTCCGCGGCTACCTCGCGCCGTCGTACACCGCCGAGTCGCTGCCGGTCGCGCGGTGGCGGAAGGACGGCCCCCGGCTGCATCCGCACCAGGTCGCCGGCGCGCGGCGGGTCCTCGCGAACCGCGGCGGGCTGGTCGCGTTCGACGTGGGCGTCGGCAAGACGTACACCGGCATCGCGCTACTGGCGCGCGCCCGGCAGGAGGGTTGGGTCAAGCGGCCCGTCGTGCTCGTGCCGAACAGCATCGTGTGGAAGTGGTACGCCGACATCCTGCGTGTGCTGCCCGACTACCGCATCGGCGTGATCGGCTCGAAGCAGAAGGTCATCGCCCGCGGCGAGCGGAAGGGCCTCCATACCAGCGACACCGACACGCCCGAGGAGCGCGCCGCCAAATGGACGCGGTTCCAGGCCGGCGAGTACGACGTCGTGTTGCTGACCTACACGGCGCTCGGCCGCACGCGGATGAACGAGGCCGCCGTGCGCGGGTACGCCGAGCAGACCGAGGCGATCCAGCGCGAGGTGGCCCTGCGTCGCCGCAACGCGCAGAAGCGGAAGAAGCTGTCCGAGCGCGAGGAGGCCATCCTCCGCGAGGGCGTCGCCGGGTGGGTCGCGCAGCAGATGGAGCTCGCCGACGGCTGGGACTACGACCCGGGCATCGCCTGGGACGACATCGGCGTCGACCTGCTGATCGTGGATGAAGCTCAAAATTTCAAAAATCTCTATCTGCCCGAGGACCGCGAGGGCGGCGTGCCGCGGTTCATGGGCAACCCCGGCGACGGCAGCAAGCGCGCCTGGCAACTCGACTTCCGGTGCGCGGCCGTTCGCCGCAAGACCGGCGGGGCCGGCATCGTCCTGTTGTCGGCGACGCCTGCCAAGAACAGCCCGCTGGAGTTCTACAACCTCGTCCAGTACGTCGATCCCGAGGCGTGGTCGCGGATGGGCATCCGCGATCCCGAGCAGTTCATCGATCGGTACCTCCGCATCGAGCTGAAGTCGGTCATCACGCCGCAGATGAACGTCGAGGAGCGCGGCGCCGTCGTCGGGTTCCAGAACCTCCACGAGCTGCGCGACGTGATCTTCCGCTACGGCGAGTTCAAGACCGCCGAAGACGTCGGCTTGAAGCTCCCCGAGCCGAAGGTCGAGATGGTCGAGGTCGACATGGACCCCGCCCAGGACGCGAAGTACGACCGGTACGTCCGCGAGATCGAGGCAGCGCTCAAATCGACGAACCCCGCTGACAAGGCGAAGATCCTCGGCTTGTTGGCGCGCATGGCACTCGTCGCCATCCACTCCGAGCTGGACGAGGGCTTCGGCTGGAAGAACGCGGATCAGGTGGCGAGCCCGTCGTCACCGAAGTTCGAGGCGCTCGCCGCGCGCGTCCTGGTCAATCGGACCTGCGGGCACATCGTGTTTGTCGACAACATCGCGGCCCACGCGTGGGTCCGCGCGGTGCTCATCCGCCGCGGCATCGTGGCCGAGCGCATCGGCATCCTCAACGCCGAGGTCGCCCAGGCCGCCGCCGATCGCCAGCGCATCGCGCGCGAGTTCAACGGCGACCCGGACGCCGGCATCGCGCCGAAGTTCGACGTCGTCATCGCGAACGCCATCGCCTACGAGGGGATCGACCTCCAAACCCGTACCTGCGCGATCCATCACCTGGACCTGCCATGGGAGCCGGCGACGCTCCAGCAGCGCAACGGCCGCGGGGTGCGGCAGGGAAACACGCTTTCCGCCATCGCGATCTACTACTACTTCGCGAAGCGCAGCCAGGACGGCCTCCGCTTCAACCTGATCCAGGGCAAGCGCGCGTGGATGACGCAGCTCCTGCGCTCGCAGGACCGCGACAC
>CANNIZ010000126.1 GCA_947505245.1 Pseudomonadota bacterium
CGCGGCGGCGGGAGCCTGCTTGCCGTCGAGGAGCGCAGCCGTAACCTTGCCGACCTTGCCGTCCGCGGGCTGGCCCTTGCTCTGCTGGAACGCGCGCACCGCGGTCGCCGTGCCGGCGCCGTAGCTGCCGTCGGCCGCGCACTTGAAGCCGGCGGCGGTGAGCTTCTGCTGGAGGGCCTTGACGGCCGCGCCGGACGAGCCGACCGACAGGAACTCCTTGCCTTCGACGACGAGCGCCCAGCCGTCGGCCTCGCTCTGGCCCTGCGCGCGGGGCGCCGAGCCGAGGTCCGCGCCGTCGAGGCCGCCGATGAGCGCCATCACGCCGACGCGCTGGTCGACCGAGCGCGCGTCGTACACGCCGTCCGCGACGTAGCGGCCGCCCTTGTACTGATCCGTGCCGGCGTAGACGTACGGCGACGCCTTGCCCTTGTAGTCGTAGCCGAGGCCGTTGTAGGACTCCGCGTAGGTGGCGATCGACTCCTTGTCCGTGGTCGTCTCGTCCATGCCCATCGAGTCCTTCAGGCCCTTCTTCATGTTCAGCGCGTGCACCGCGGCGTCTTCCCACTTGTAGAAGATGGGGATGTTTGACGGATGGTGGACGGCCTTGCGGCCCAGGGGGTCCCCCTGGTGGAGGTACGTGTCCCAGCGCATCGAGGCTTCGCGGTAGTGGATGGCCGCGATGAGCTTGGCGGGAACGCCGGTCTGGGCGGCGACCGTCTCGTAGCGCGCGTGGTTCTTGTCCCAGTTCGCGCGGAACACGGCGAGCTCGTTCTTCTGCGAAGCCGTGAGCGTGAGCTTCATCGCGTCGGTCTGCTTGTCGTGCTTCGCGTACACGCGGCCCATGTCGCCAGCGGGCTTGTGCGACTGGGTGGCCTCAGGGACGACCGTGGCCTTGGGCGCGCCCTCCGTCGACACGTCCGCGGCGGGCGCCTCGGTGGTCGGCGCCTCGGTGGTCGGCGCGGCGGTCGCGGGGCCCGCGGAGTCGAGGTCGGCCGTGCCGTCGAGCAGGCCGTTCGCGGTGCCTTCGTCCGTCGAGGCGCCGGTGATCAGCGACAGGGTGGCGGCGTTGCCCGCGGAGAGGTTGTACGAGCTCATCCACTCGGGGGTGCCTTCCGACGCGGTCGGCGCGGCGTTGGCGGGCGCGCTGCTCGTGGGCGCCATCGAGGGGGCTGCGGGAGAAACAGAAGGGGTGCGGTAGGAGGGCATGCACAACCTCGGGAGTCCAGAGGGACGGTGTTCCCGCGTAGAGACGCGTTCACGCAGAGGTGTAAAGCAACTGTCAGGCCAACACGTGAATTGGCGTCCCAAGCGGATCGGTCCGGGGGTATGCGGCGGGATTGCCGCACCTTGCCCATCGAAATGGGGAGTGGGGTACACTGCGGGGCGATGGGTGAGGAGCGATCGGATTCGGAACGGGCTCGGCTCGGTGCCAGCCCTGGCCCCGGGAATCACATCGGTCCGTTCACGATCGACGCTTCGCTCGGCTCCGGCGGCGTCGCCTCGGTGTACCGCGCCCACGACGCCAAGGGGCAGGTCGTCGCGCTGAAGGTGCTTCACCCGTCGCGGGTGGTGGACGAAGACAAGAAGCGGTTCACGCGCGAATACGAAGCGCTGTCGCGCATGACCCACCCGAACGTCGTCAAGGTGTTCGGCGCCGGCGTGGACGAGGGGTTTCCCTGGCTCGCGATGGAGCTCGTCGAGGGTACGGACCTCGGCGCGCTGATCGAGCGCTGGCAGGCCGACCCGCCGGCCGACCGGTTCGAGCAGGTGGAGGCCATCTTTCGGGGCCTGTGTTTCGGCCTGTCGTATGTGCACAGCTTCGGGCTGATCCATCGCGATCTGAAGCCGTCGAACGTGCTCGTCGGCCCCGACGGCGTGGCGAAGCTCACCGACTTCGGCGTGGTGAAGGACCCGCACGCCCAGGGCACGAGCCTCACGATGGTGGGCCGCCTGGTGGGCACCGTCGCGTTCATGGCGCCGGAGCAGATCACCGGCGAACAGCTCGACCAGCGGTGCGACCTGTACGCGCTCGGCGCCGTGCTGTACGTGATGTTGTGCTTTCACCGGCCGATCGAGGCGAGCAGCGTCGCGGGCTACCTCGCGCGCCACCTCACCGAGGTCCCGAAGGCGCCGTCCGAGTATGACGGCCGCGTCCCAGCGCGCCTGGAGCGCATCTGTCAGCGGCTCCTGCTGAAGGACCCGAGTCAGCGGTATCCGACGGCGCAGGCGGTGCTCGAGGCGCTGGATCGCCCCGACGACGGCGGGCTGCTGCCGCTGCGCGGTCGCGAAGAGCTGATGGCCGAGTGGGCGAAGCGCCTCGAGGCGCTGCGGGCGGGCGCTGGCGGCGTAGTCGCGCTGATCGGAGACGCGGGCTGGGGACGCACGCACCTGCTCCGCCACTTCGTGGACAACGCGCGTGGCTCGGGGCTGTTCGTCGTCCACGGCGAGGGCACGCGGGACCCGCTCGGCGCGCTGCTGGTCGGCACGGACATCACCATCCCGGGTCCGCACGACGACATCGGAAACCGGCTCATCCGCGGGCTGAGGGGCGCGGGAACACGCGTGCTGGTGGTGGACGACGCCGACCGCGCGCAGCCGAACGTGATCGCGGCGCTCGCCCGCGTCGTGCGCCAGCTCGTCGCGAACGAGGGGGAGCCGATCCTGTTGGTGCTGGCGGCCACGTCCGAGTCGGGGCCCGCCGAGTCGCTGATCGACGGCGGCTCCGGCGGGCTGCCCGCCGAGGTGTTCCGCATCGAGCCGCTCGACCGCAAGGCCGTGGGGCAGCTGCTGCGCGATCGAGGCGTCCAAGGCGCAGCGCTCGCCGCGCTCACCAAGCGCCTGACGGACGATCACCACGGTCGCCCCGGGCCGCTCGTGGACCAGCTCGAGGCTATGATCACGACAGGGTGGCTCGAGCGGGTCGGCGATCTCGTGCGTTCGAAGCGCCCGCTCGAAGACCTCCGCGACCTGCCCCTGCCGGTGCCACCGAGCGTTCGGCACGCGATCGAAGCGCAGCTCGCGCAACTCGACGCCGAGGGTCGCGCTTTTATCGAGGTCCTCGCCGTGCTCGAGCGAGGCGCGCCTCCCGAGTTCGTCGCCGCGGCGGCGGGCGCCTTGGACCCGGATATCGCGCTGGCCCTCGCGCACGGCGGGCTGCTCGTGCGGGAGCGCGTCGAGGACCAGGACGTCGTGCGCCTCGCCCATCCCGCCACCGCCACGATCGTACGCGATCGGTGTGAGCCTGAGCGGCTGCGCAGCCATCACCTGGCGGTCGCGCGTCAGATCGCGCGAAAGAAGCGCCGCGAGGCGAGCGTCGAGCTCGCACGGCATCTGCGCGAAGGCGGCGACGTGCTCGCCGCGTACCCGGCGTTCATCCAAGCGGGCCGGGCGGCGTCCCGCGCCGGGCGGATCAACGACGTGCTCGCGATCGTGGAGGAGGCCCGCGCGCTGCAGGCGGAAGCTGAGCGCTCGATCGAGCAGGCCGAGTCCGTGCGGCAGCGTCGCTGGCTGTTCCTGCTGGAAGGTGAGGCGCGGCTCGCGCGCGGGGAGTGGTCGCTTGCGATCGATCCACTCGAACGCGCGGTGGCGGCGGCCCGCGTCGACACCGATCGCGCGTCGCTCGGGCGCGCCCTGGCGTCGCTCGGGCGGGCCCACTACCGACTCGGCCGGTTCGAACGGGCGAGACCGGTGCTCGAGGAGTCGCTCGAGGACTTCGATCCGGGGGCCCCCGAGCGCGCCGGGGCGACGCGCGCGTTGGCCGACATCCTGCTGCGCAGCGGCGACGTGCCGGGCGCCGAGCGGATGTGGGAGCAGGCGCACAAGCTCGCGGAGCAGATCGGCAGCCGCGATGGCGAGGCGCGCGCGCGCCGCGGACTCGCGAACGTGCGGGTGGTTCAGGGGCGACTGGACGACGCTTCCAGGTTGCTCGACTCAGCTGAGGAGCTGCTCGGCGCGGAAGGCGACGCCCGCGTTCGCTCGGGTCTGCTTGCGCGCAGCATCGAGTTGGACACCGCCGCAGGTCGCCTTGGCAGCGCCCTGCGCCGCGCCGAGTCGTTGCTCGATCTGCTACAGAATCCCGAGCTCTCGGAGCGCCTTCCGGAGGCGTGGGCGCTGTGCGCCGAGGCGCGGCTCGCTGTTGGCGAAACCGAGGCGGCCGTCGATGCGGCGCGCCGCGCGATCCTGGCGGCGAAGATCTCGCCCGACGGTGACGCGCGCATCCGCTCGTCGCGGGTGTTGCTCGCCGCGGGGCACGCTGCAGAGGCGCTCGCGGCGTTGCCGGCACCCGAGGAGCTGTCGGGTCAGGCGGTGGACGATCCGGCCGCCCAGGTGGCGGCGCTGCGCGCACGCATCGTCGCTGGGGACGTCCCGTCCATGGCGCGCGACCTCGCGTCGTGGGTCTCGGTGCGTCCACCGGCGTTGCTCGCGCTGCGTCACGCGCGAACGATGCTCGACGCCACCCTCGCGTTCGTCGCGGTCGGCGAGACCGAGGCCGCCC
>CANNIZ010000127.1 GCA_947505245.1 Pseudomonadota bacterium
AGGCCGCTCGAAGCGGGACCGAGCGCATCCCCTGGCCCGCGCGTCCAGCCTGGGATGACGCGATCGACGCGGTGATGCCCGACGGGGTCGCCGGGGAGGCCAACCTCGCGCCCATCGTGGCCGACTCCGGCGAGAGCGTCCCGTTCGTGAGCGCTTCGGAGCTGTCCCGCGCCGCCCAGTCGGTCGTCGACGCCCATGGCGACGGGCTGAACAAGCGCTACCAGGCCTCTCCCGACGCGCTCATCGCCGATGGGACCGAGGTGCTCGCGCGGTTTGATCTCATTCGCCGCGTCCCGGGCGGCGTCGCGGTGTTGCCCGCGCTCGCTCGCTATCGAGAGGTCACCGTGCGGGCCGCCGCCGGGCCATTGTTCGCTACTCCAGAGGCCCCATGAACCGCTTCAAGCCGCGTCGCGCGGGCATCATCGGCCTCTGGGACTACGAGGCCCAGGAGTTCTTCTTCGCCGACGGCCGCCTCGTTCTGCGCGGCGCCAACGGCTCCGGAAAGACCAAGGCGCTGGAGGTGCTGTTTCCCTTCGTCCTCGACGGCCGTATGGACCCGCACCGCCTCGACCCGTTCTCGGGCGAGGAGCGATCGATGAAGAAGAACCTTCTGTTTCATGGCGAGAAGGCCGGCTACGGCTACGCGTGGATGGAGTTCGCGCATGGCCAGGAGCGCGTCACGGTCGGCGTCGGGATGCAGGCGCGCGAGGAGGGCTCTGTCCGCTCCTGGTTCTTCGTCACCGACCTGCAAATGCCCGACGCGTTCTCGCTGCTCGACGCCGAGCAGCGGCCGCTTTCCCGTCAGGGACTCACCGAGGTGCTCGGCGCGGACGCGGTCTTCGAGCGCGCCGTCGATTACCGCGCCGCCATCGACGCGCGCCTGTTCGGTCTCGGGGTCGAGCGGTACGAGGCGATGCTCGACCTCGTGTTGACCCTGCGGCGACCGCAGCTTGCGAAGGCGCTCAAGCTCGAGAGCCTCTCCCGTACGCTCTCCGAGGGCCTTCGACCGCTGGACGACCAGCTGATCCGCGACGCGGCTCAGGCCTTCGAGGACCTCGAGAAGGTCCAGCGCGATCTCGACAAGCTCGCACGGGCGGATCACACGCTCGACGAGCTGACGACCGCCTACCGGACCTACCTCGGAAGCCACGCTGCCTCGCGCGCCGAGGTCTGGACGGCGCGCGAGGGCCTCGCTGCGAACGCCCGCTACGAGGTGGAGGTGCGGGCGCTGGAGCTCGAAGGGGCTCGGGCGACGCGCCTCGCAGCAGAGGCCCTGGTTCGAACGCTCGGAGACACGCGTGCGGCCTCGGAGGCTCGCCAGAAGGTGCTGCTCAACAGCGAAGCCTATCGGGAGCTCGGGCGCATCGCGTCGCTCCGCGACCGAGCCGCCTCGGAGGCGTCTGCGCGGCGGCGGTTCGACGACCGGGTCAAGGACGACCGGAAGGTCCACGCGCGCGCTGCCGCGGCGTCGAAGTCCGCGCAGGACGAGCATCGCGGGATCGCTGAGCGATTGCAGCGCGAGATCTCGGGCACGCGGGCGCTGGCTGAGCAGGCGGGCGTCACCCTGGGGCTCGACACGGAGATGGCGAACTGGGCCGCCGAGCCGCGGGCGCGGTTGACCGAGGTCGAGGAGGTGTTTCGCCAGCTCAAGGTCTGGGAGGCGGCCAAGAAAGAGGAGCAACGCGAGGAGGTGGAGGTCGAAGACGCCGCCCGAAAGGCCCGCGACGCCGAGGTCGTCATGGAGCAGCGGGCGACCGCTGCGGACGAGGCGAGGGGTCGGCTCGCTACGGAGATCGGCGCATGGGCGCCGGGCGTCGCGGGTGACGACGATCGGCAAGCCCTCCTCGCTCGGCTCGCGGCGGAGGAAGACGAGCGGACGCTTCAGCAGATCGCTCGCGAACGCTTCGCTGGTCGCTTGACGGCCTTGGGGCGCGCGGAGCAGTCCGCCGAACAGGACGAGGTGCTCCACCGCTCCCGCGTCACCGCGTTGGACGCGCAGATCGCCCGCATCGGCGCCGAGAGCGACGACGCGCCCGTGCCGTTCCCGTTCCGGCCGGCCTCGCGCACCGATCGGCCCGGCGCCCCGCTGTGGCGGCTCGTCCGGTTCGCCGATCACCTCGGGCATGACGAGCAAGTCGGTCTCGAGGGCGCGCTCGAGGCGGCCGGACTGCTGGACGCCTGGCTCGAGCCGGAGGAGTCGGCGGGCGAGCCGTACACCCAGGACGCGTTCCTCGTCGCAAGGCCCCCCGTCGACGGGCCTTCGCTCGCCGACTGGCTCGTGCCGGAGCCCGCAGCAGGTGTTCCAGAGGCCAAGATCGCCGCATGGCTGCGGTCGGTGAGCGCTTCGATGGTGCGGAGAGACGGCGGCTTCGACCTCGGGCCCGTGCGGGGCGCCTGGACCCCGACCGCGCCGCGCTACATCGGGGCCACTGCCCGAGCTCAGCACCGCGCCCGGCGGATCGCCGAGCTGGGCGAGGAACGAGGTCGCGCGAGCGAGGACCTGGCGGCGGCGGCCGCGCGACGGGAGGACCTTCGCGCCCAGGCGGCTGCGCTCGAGGCGGCGCTCGTCTCGGTGCCGAGGCTCCTGGTGTGGAACAAGGCCTGCAAGGCTTCGGCGGAAGCGGCCCACGCCTGGCGCCTCCTCCGCGACGCCTGGGTCGGCCGGCAGGAACGGCTCGGCAAGGCCCAACGCGACACCGGACAGCGCTACCAGGCGCTCCGCAGCGCGGCTCAACAGCACGGAACGCCGGCCGAGCGGGTGGCCTTGGAGAGGCTGCGCGGAGCGCTCGAGTCGCTGCTGGCGGGAATCGACCGCGTTCGGCGCGGTGCGACCGAGATCGTCGCGGCGGCTCGGCGAGCCGAGGAGGCCGTCGATCGAGCTCGCGACGCCAAGGGTGCCCTTGACCAGGGAGAACGGCAGCTCGCAGAGGCGACGGCCTCAGCGGAGTCGGCGGCCGCTGAGCTTGTAGCGGCCGAGTCGCTCTCGGGTCAGGGAGCCCAGGACGTGCTGCGGGAGCTGAAGTCCGTCGATGACCAGCTCGCCGCGCTCGATTTGGAGACCAGGGCGGCGGGGAAGGCGCACGAGCGCGCGGTCGAGGTGTCTGGCGGCGCCGAGGCGGCCGAGTTGGCGTCGCGCGAAAAGGCGAAGCTCGCCCAGGTGGAATTTGAGCGCTCCACCGAGCGCCTGGCGGTGTTCGCGAATGCCGATCTTGCAGGAATCCTCGGGGTTGCGGCCGGACCTGCCGACTTCGCGGCTCGGCTGGTCGCGGCAGTGGGCGGATGGTCGGGGTCCGAGGCCCAGCGAAAGTCGTCGCGAACGCGGGTCGATCGCCTCCTCCAGACCTTGGACAACGACCTCGGCGTCGACTACCACCCGGCGTGGAACACCGATGACGACGTGCTGACCATCGAGGTCGAGGACGGCGCCGGAAAGCGTCCGATCGGCGAGTTCGGTCGGGTCATCAAGCGACAGCTCGAGGAGCAGCGCGCGCTGCTCACCGCCCGCGAGCAGGCGCTGTTCGAGGATCAATTGCTGGGTAGCCTCGCGGATCAGCTTCGCGAGAGGATCGCCGCGGCACGCACGCTCGTAAAACACATGGACGCGGTGATGCACGGGCGACGGATGTCGAGCGGGCACTCGGTCGGCGTGTCCTGGGCGCGCGACCCGGAGGCCGCCGGCGCAGACGCGGACGTGTTGAACCTGCTCGAACGAGCCGCCGTGCACCTCGGCGACGCCGATCGGGCAAAGCTGCGGAGGCACTTCGCCGAGCTCGTGAAGGGAGCGCGGTCGGTCGGACTGGAGAAGCCCTACCAACAGATCCTTGCGACGGCCCTCGACTATCGGCGCTGGTTCCGCTTCGATTTGACAGTGGTGGAGCCCGACGGGCGGAAGGGGCGGTTGACTGCGCAGCGTTACGCGCAGCTGTCCGGCGGCGAGAAGTCAGCGTCGCTGCACATGCCGTTGTTTGCCGCGGCCCACGCCCACTTCAACAGCGCCCGGAAGACGTGTCCCCGGCTCGTCGCGCTCGACGAGGCGTTCGCGGGAATCGACGACACCGGTCGTCCGGAGCTCGTCGCGCTCACCGTCGCCTTCGACCTCGACCTGTTCATGACCGGCTTCGACCTGTGGGTCACCGACCCTGCCGTTCCCGCGGTCGCTCACTACGACCTGTTCCACGACCGCGACAACCACGCGGTCTCAGCGTGGCTCATCGTCTGGAACGGCCGGGAGACCGTCGAAGGCGAAGGGGCCGAGGCGACGCTGTGGCTGTGACCCTCGCC
>CANNIZ010000128.1 GCA_947505245.1 Pseudomonadota bacterium
CGCCGACTTCGGCGCCACGTTACGCGCCGGGTCAGTCGCTATACGCCGACAATTGCGCGTCGTGTCACGGCACGGGCGGCGGGGCCGATACGGCCATCGCGCGAACGCTCCAGCCCTCGCCGAGGAACTTCCTCGACGACGCGGTGATGACGCAGTTGACGCCGACCCGCGCCTTCAACGCCCTGACGGACGGGGTCGCCGGCACCGCGATGCCGTCGTTTCCGCAGCTCTCGCCGTCGCAGCGCTGGGACCTGGCGTTCTACGTGTTCACGCTCCGCTTCGATGCCGAGGACGCCGCTTCCGCGCGGCCTCCCGAGCTGCTCGACATCACCATCGCGAACCTGGCGGACAGCAACGAGCGGGAGTTCGTCGTCGCCGTCGCCGACAAGGAGCGGGGTGCAACGCGGGCCTGGCTTCGACGGAATGCCCCCTACGAGACGACCGGCGTGACCCTCGATCTCGCGCGAAGCGGCCTCGCCGCGGGCATGGACGCTTGGCGAGCGGGCGACTTCGAAGTGGCGCGACAGACCATTGGCGAAGCCTACCTCTCCGGGTTCGAACCACACGAGGCAGCCCTTCGGACGAAGGACGCCGCGCTCGTTGCCGAGATCGAAACGTCGTTCCTGGCATTGCGAAACGAGGTCGGCGTCGGGGGGGCTGCCGAGGGCGAGGCAGCGCGCCTGCAAGCGCTGCTGGACCGGGCCGAAGAATCTCTCGCCGGGGGCTCAAGTGCTGCCGCCGCCTTCATCGGCGCGGCCCTGGTGGTCCTCCGCGAGGGCGTCGAGGCGGCATTGCTGATCCTGATGATCCTGGGGCTCGATCGGAAGGGCAACGGCGCCTCCCGCGCTGCGGCGGTCCACAGCGGTTGGGTCGCTGCGCTGCTCGCCGGCGGGGTGACTTGGTGGCTGTCCGATCGCGCCCTCCAACTCACCGGTGCGAGCCGCGAGTGGATGGAGGGCGTCGTCGCTCTGGTGGCTGCCGTCGCGATGGTGACGGCGAGCCACTGGATGCTCGCGCGTGCCGATTCCAAGCGACGGGTGGACGCCGTGATCGCGCGGTTTGGGGCGGGGCCGGTCGGTTCGGGGACACTCGCGCTCGTAAGTTTCACGGCCGTCTACCGCGAGGCTTTCGAAGTCGTCCTGTTCCTGAAGGCCATCGCGTTGGACGCGGGGAACCGGCTCGGACCGATTCTCGCGGGCACGGCGGCGGCGCTAGCCTTGCTCGTCGTGTTCGTCGCCGTCGCCCTGCGACTCGGTCGTCGCTTGAAGCCGGCGCCGCTGCTGACGGGAGCAGGCCTCCTGCTGTGCCTGATGTCGGTCGTGTTCGTCGGGAAGGGCGTCCGCGCGCTCCAGGAGGCGGGGTCCGTGGCGATCCACCCGTTCGATGGCCCACGATTCGACCTCGTCGGGGTGTTCCCGACCTGGGAGACGGCCGCTGCGCAGACTCTCCTTGTGCTCGTCCTGGTCGCCACAGTAGTGCCCTGGCGGCGCCTCGCCTCGGGGTTCGCTCCCCCGAGGTCGCCGGAACCGATGAGCGCCGCCGAACGCGAGGCCAGGTAGGCGGGTGATTCATCAGGCAGCTCGAGTGAGGATCAGCGTTCGCGCCGTCGGGGCCTGTGCCAGCGCAGCAGCCGCATGCAGCCGAGTTCAGGTGCGGTTGACGACGGCTCGCGAGAAAGCGGTCTGCGGTCGACGACGCCACCTCCGCGGATGGCGTCTCGGGATCGGCGGTTGACGGGCGGTTGGCGGTTCCGGATCCGCGGTTGGGGTGCGGTAGGCGAACCTGCGGGGGCGGTTGGTCCCGCGGTCGGCGGTGCGGTTGGCGAAGTAAACACCTAAGAACGTACACTTTTCGGATGGCGACGCTACAGTACCGACATGCCGCGGGGACATCACCCCGCCGCTCGCCGGGGACGCACCGATGCGCGACGACCTGCAGTACGAGGGCCTGGAAGAGACCGACAAGCGCATCCACGCGCACAAGGAAGACATCGGGTACATCACCATCCACGAGGTCCTCGACCGACAGAGCTACGAGCAGCTGGGACGCACCTACTTCAACGCGGTCGACCTCGCGCCGTTCCTGCTCGACGACGAGCCCGAGGATCGCGAGGAACGCGAGATCCTGACCGAGGCGGACCTCGGCAGCCTCGACGACTCCGGCCCGTCCACCGAGGCCCTGGCACGCGCTGCGTGCCGGTGGATGCGGCATGTCGTGAAGTCGAACATGGTCGGCCGCGTCGAGGGCAGGTTCAAGGCGAGCCTGTGGCGCCCGAAGGGCGAGGGCCAGTTCCACAGTGCGCGCTTCGTGTGCCGCGACCATTCCGTAAAGGAGCCTCCGGTCCGGCCGATCGTCGTGCCCGCGCCGACCGTCGTGGCGCCCGTCCTGCCCTCCGCGCTCTCCGAGATGATGCCCGAGGGAAAGGCCTGGCGGGCTCTCGGCGAGGGCTACACGTCGATGATCGGCTTGCTGCAGCAGAGCTACGCGCACCTCGCGACGCTCCAGAACACGACCGTCTCGAACCAGAACGAGCAGATCCTCCGCCTCCAGCGCGTGCTCGAAGAGCTGATGGGCGAGGTCACCAAGATGCGCGTCGGCCTCGCGAACGTCGATCACCGCCGCCAGGAGCAGGACGGCGAGAGCAAGGTTCGCGAGGAGCTGGGCAAGCAGTTCATCTCCGAGATCGGCACGTTCGGTCGCGTCGTCGCGGCCGCAAAGTTCGGCATGGCGCCCGAGCTGGTCGAGCTCGCCGAGATCGTGAACGCCAGCCCCGAGCTGATGGACGCGATGAAGAGCCCCGAGGTGCGCAAGCTCCTCAAGGACGAGAAGACGCGGAAGGAGCTTGCTGAGCTGCTGCTGATGGCTGCCCGCACGCCGACCGCCGCGAACACGAACCCGACGGCGGAGAAGTCCGCCGCCTGAGTGACGAGACAACGCTGACAACCAAAGGAGGCTCCATGTCGGAGACCCGTGCTACCCGTCTGCCCCGTGCAAACCCCGATACCGGCCCGATCTGGGCCCGCGCAACCCGTACGTTCTACGCCGACAGCTTCGACATCCGGTCGAAGAAGGCGTTCGTGGAAGCGATGCAGGACTTCGTCGAGCTGTCGCCAGCCGAGCAGGCCTTCCACCAGGCGCACCTGACCTTCCGCCAGGTGCAGGCGCTCGAGGACGTCCACGCGACGCTCGGTCGCATCGAGACCGCGCTCGTTGGCCTCGAAGCGAAGGTCGACGCGCTCAAGCATCTGGCGCCCATCCGCAAGGCGCTCCAGGACCTCACCGACGGTCAGGCCGATCTCCTCGACCTGATGGAGGACGACCTCGGCGAGCCCGAGGAGGCCGAAATCGTCGACGAGATCCCCGACGACGTGCTCCAGGTCGAGCCCGACGCGCCCACGCCCGTCGTGCCCGAGGTCATCGTCCCCGAGGAGAAGCCGCGCCGCGCGCCGCTCGGCCCCGACGAGTGGCCCGAGGAGGCGCGGTGAACGCCGCGCTGCGCGCAGACCCGGGTGCGCTCCGGGTGAACCTGACGGTGCCGACGACGGTGATCCGTGTCGGGCCGCTCGCGTTCGACGGGCTGTCCGCGCTGATCGGCGCGCCGCTCGCCGATGTGCTCGAGCCGATGATGGTCGGGCCGATGTTCCAGCGTCCCGGTGACAACGGCGGGGTGGTCGACGTTTACCCGCTCGCGCTCCCGCACGGCGAGGGGATGTCGATCCCGGTGCGCCTCATGGGGGAGATCGGCTTCCGGAATCATCATGGCGTGCTCATCCTCGTGCTGCCGGCGGCGCTCGCCGAGATCACCCGCGAGAGGCTGAGCGACGAGATTGCCGCAGGGCAGGCCGCGGGGCCGCGGTTCGTCGAGGCGCCCGGCGGTGGCATTGCCGCCGAGTTCGCCGTGACGCTCCGGTCCGGGATGCGGAAGAGCATCCCGTTTGGGCGGTGGGGCGAGATCGGGATGGAGGCGGCGTAGCCCGCCGTGGCCGGAACGATCGCCTCGTTCCGGTCACCGGCGCCGTGATCCCCACTTGTCGCGGTAGCTGGGAGGCGCGGGGATTGGCTCGGCGGGCTCGGACGTCTTCACGGCCGTAAATGTGCTCTCGTCGCCGTTCGTGATCTTGATGCGCCCGTGGAGCGTACCGTCCTTGCGCAGC
>CANNIZ010000129.1 GCA_947505245.1 Pseudomonadota bacterium
CAGCCCGAACGCCTGGGCGACTGCGGCGTAGGAGAAGTCATCGCCGAGCTCGGTGCCGACGAAGCGCTCGTCGAACCACAGGATGTCGTTCTTCTTCTCGGCGCCCCACTGGCAATTGCGGAACACCACCACGGTGACCGGGATCGCCATGCGACGGCAGGTGGGGAGCTCGTTCAGGCTGATCCCGAACGCGCCGTCCCCCACCAGCGCCACCGCCGGGCGATCCGGACGGGCGAGCTTGGCTCCGATGATCGTGGGGAACGCGTAGCCGCAGTTGCCGAACATGCCCGGCGCGAAGAAGCTGCGCGGCTGCTCGAACGACAGGTAGCTGTTGGCCATCGCGCACACGTTCCCGACGTCGGTGGACACCATCGCGTCGGTGGGCAGGCCGGCCCGAATCGCGCGCAACACCTGGCGGGGACCGATCTTGTCGGGCGCGCTGGCGCGGGCGCGCGCGTTCCAGGTGCTGCCCGCGTCGTCCGCCTCGTGCTCCCACCGACCGAGCTTGTCGAGCCACGCGGCCTTGCGCTCGGCGTTCCTTGCCTTGCGCGCCTCGCCCGCAGCGCCTGCGTCGTGACCCGCGAGGGCCCTCAGCAGCTGCTCGCCGACGGCGCGAGCGTCACCGCAGATCGCTATGTCCACCGCCTTGGCGAGCCCGAGCATGTCCGGGTTCGCGTCCACCTGGATGACCTTCGCCGTCCCCTTCCAGTACCGGATGTCGTGCTGGGGCAGCGTGCTGAACGGGTTCAGCCGGGTGCCGAGGGCGAGGATGACGTCGGCCTCCTCCACGGCGCGCATCGCCGACTCCCAGCCTTGATAGCCGAGGGGACCGACGGCCAGCGGGTGGGTCATCGGGAAGCTGTCGTTGTGGAGGTAGCTGTTGGCCACCGCCGAGGCGAGGCGCTCGGCCAGGGCGCCGCAGGCGTCGCGAGCGCCGCTCAACACCACCCCGGCGCCAGCGATGATCACCGGGCAGCGCGCCGACGCGAGCAGGGCCGCCGCGGCGTCGACGAGCTGCTGATCACCGGGCTGCCGCCCCGGGAGGAGCGGCGTCGGGATCTCGCAGTCGATCACCTGGCTGAACATGTCGCGCGGGATGTTGAACTGCACCGGCCCCGAGTGCTGGCGGGCGCGCTGAAAGCACCGGCTCAACGCCTCGGCGATACGCGCCGGGTGGGTGAGCGTCTCCTGGTGGCAGGTGATCTCCTCGAAGTACGGCAGCTGCCGCGTCTCCTGAAAGCCACCGAGACCCTGGGTGTTCGACCCGGTCTCGGGGGTAATCACCACCATCGGGGTGTGGTTCCAGTACGCCGCTGCCACGGCGGTGACGAAGTTGGTGATGCCCGGCCCGTTCTGCGCGATGCACACGACCATTTCGCCCGACGCTCGCGTATACCCGTCCGCCATGTGCGCCGCACCCTGCTCGTGCGCGACGTCTACGAACCGGATCCCGGCTCGGGCGAACACGTCGAGGGTGGGCATGAACGCCGAGCCGACGATGCCGAACGCCGTCTTGACCCCATGCACACGAAGGGTCTCGACCATGGCCTCTTGGGACGTCATCTTCACGGGCAACCCTCGGAGCCGCGGCGTGGCGCGAACGAACGGTCGCGGCGTGCCGGGCGACGCAGACTCTGGCGGCTGCGGCTGGCGGTTGTCAACCGCCGAGGCTGCAGCAGTCCCGCGACCGCCAACCGACGGTCGGCGGCACAGGTTCGCCGTAAGGTGCCCACCGTACCCACGGATCTACCTTCCCGCTTGGCAGGGCGTGACAATTCGTGTACTCTTCAAAGTCGCCAGGTCGCTTCATCCTGTCGGACTGATTCGGAGGCCATATGAGCAGCGTCAAGCGTGCGGTCGGACTTTCGCTCCTCATGTTGCTGTCGTGCCGGAAGGCCGAGGTCGAAGACACAGCCGGGCTCCTCGACGAGGACGGCGATGGCGTGCCAGCCTCCGAGGACTGCGATGACTCCGATGCAGCGGTGTCCCCGAGCACGCCCGAGGTCTGCGACGGCCTCGACAACAACTGCAATGACGTGGTGGACGACGAGGCCGTGGACGGCACCACCTACTACGCCGACAAGGACGGCGACGGTGTCGGCGAGGACAAGAGCTCGCTGGTCGCGTGTGACGCACCCAACGGGTACACAGCCGCCGCAGGAGACTGCGACGACGCCGACGCGACCGTCCATCCGGGCGCCACGGAGACGGACTGTTCCGATCCGAAGGACTATAACTGCGACGGCAGCGTAGGCGGATCAGACGCTGACGGCGATAAATTCATCGCGTGCGAAGACTGCGACGACACGGCGGCGGCCATCAACCCCGACGCGACCGAGGTCTGCGACGGCGCGGACAACAACTGCGATGGGGACACCGACGAAGCTGGCGCGTCAGGCGAGGAGACGTTCTACGCCGACGTCGACGAGGACCTGTTCGGTGATGCCGCGGCCACGGTCGCCGCTTGTGAAGCACCCGTGGGCTACGTTGCAGACGCGACCGACTGCGACGACGCCGATGCGGACGTCAACCCTGACGCCAAGGAGATCTGCAACAACGTAGACGACGATTGCAACGACGTCGCCGACGACTTCGCAGACGGCGCACCGACCTGGTTCGCCGACGGCGACGGCGACGGCGACGGCGACCGAAATGACAGCGTCCAGGCCTGTGAGGCGCCCGATTACTACGTCGAATTCGACGGGGATTGCGGCCCAACCGACGACACCATCTTTACCGGCGCCCCCGAGTCGTGCGACGCCGTCGATTCGGACTGCAATGGGAGCATCGTCGACACGTTCGCAGACCTCGATACGGACGATATCCCTGACTGCGTCGACACGGACGACGACGACGACGGCGACCCGGACACCACCGACTGCGACGATACGAACGCGGCGATCTACGCCGGGGCGGCGGAGCTGTGCGACGCGATCGATAGCAACTGCGACGGCAGCCTGGTGGATGCCTTCGCGAACTTCGACGGGGACACGGAGCCCGACTGTGTCGACACCGACGACGACAACGACGGCGATCCTGACGCGACGGACTGCGACGACGTAAACGACGCAACCTTCACGGGCGCGACCGAGGCGTGCGACACGATCGACAGCGACTGCGATGGCAGTCTGGTCGATACGTTCGCGAACTTCGACGGCGATGCCGATCCCGACTGTGTGGACACCGACGACGACAACGACGGTGATCCGGACGCGACGGACTGCGACGACGTAAACGACGCAACCTTCACGGGCGCGACCGAGGCGTGCGACACGATCGACAGCGACTGTGACGGCAGCCTCGTCGACACGTTCGCGAACTTCGACGGGGACGCACAGCCCGATTGCACCGACGCAGACGACGACAACGACGGCGATCCGGACACGTCGGATTGCAACGACGGGAGCAGCACGATCTACACGGGCGCCACCGAAGCGTGCGACGCGATCGACAGCAACTGCAACGGCAGCATCGTCGACACGTTCCCGAATTTCGACGGCGACGCGCAGCCCAACTGCGTCGACACGGACGATGACAACGACGGCGATCCGGACACGTCGGACTGCAACGACGCGAGCGCCGTGATCTACACCGGCGCCACAGAGTCCTGCGACGCGATCGACAGCAACTGCAACGGCAGCCTCGTCGACACGTTCGCGAACTTCGATGGGGACGCGCAGCCCGACTGCACCGACACGGACGACGACAACGACGGCGATCCGGACACCTCGGACTGCAACGACGCGAGCGCCGTCATCTACACGGGCGCCACCGAAGCGTGCGACGCGATCGACAGCAACTGCAACGGCAGCCTCGTCGACACGTTCCCGAATTTCGACGGCGACGCTCAGCCCAACTGCACCGACGCGGACGATGACAACGACGGCGATCCGGACACGTCGGACTGCAACGACGCGAGCATCACGATCTACACGGGCGC
This sequence comes from Pseudomonadota bacterium, assembly GCA_947505245.1. Lineage (GTDB taxonomy): Bacteria > Myxococcota_A > UBA796 > UBA796 > SYKL01. The sequence continues at coordinate 3,941 of CANNIZ010000129.1, forward strand.
CCCAGAGTCTTGCGACGCGATCGACAGCA
>CANNIZ010000130.1 GCA_947505245.1 Pseudomonadota bacterium
AGTCCGCGCGATCTTCGCGGTCTGCGGCCGAACTTGAAGCGGCTGTCCAGGCAGCGAGGGCCACGCAGTTCACGGCGGAGGTCGCGATGGCGCGGGCCGCCGGCGACCTGCAGGGCAGCGAGGCGGCCGAGGAGCGGCTGCGCGCGCGAATCGTCGAGCTGCAGGTCACCGTGGAAGCCCACGAGCGGGCGGCTGAACAGGCGAGCGCGGACGCCGCCACCGCGCGCGAGGCGTTGGGGCTGGTGACCTCGGATCGCGATCGCGCCCGCGCGGTCGCCGCCCAGCACCGCGTCGCTGCGCTCGAGGCAGAAGCCCAAGATGAGGCCGCAGCCTCGTTGGTGTCGACGGCCGAGGTAGCCCACGCGGGGTGCGTTGCGGCTGCGACGGCCGCCCTGGTGCGTGTCGAGACGGCGCGTCGCGTGGTGACAGACCTCGCGGAACGGAACGATCGCGCGGTGGAGCGCGCACGCGCGATCACGGAGGAGCGCGTACGGGAGGCCGAGCTCCGGCAACAACGCGATGCAGCGGTCGAAGCGATTCGCGCGCGCCGCGTCGTCGACGCCCAGGCGCACGACGTGGCGAAGCAGGTCGTGACCACTGCGCGTCGGGCCGTCCGCGAAGCCGAAGCCGCGATCGCGACCGCCACCCTGCGGCGCGACTCGACCACGCGCGATGCCGCGGAACAAAGCGGCAAGGCAGCCGAGTTCCAGCGGGAGATCGAGGCGCTTTGCGCGCGACTCGACGAGCGGTATCAGGTCTCGCTGCCAGGGTTGCTCGATCGCGTGGATGCGCAGGGGCGCGTGTTGATCGCGGGCGACGACACGGGCCCGATCGAGGTCGCGGGCGAGCGGATCGAACCTGTGGGCGGCCTCGTGGTCACCCCCGCCATGCTCGATGATGTCGAGCTCGTCCGCGAACGGGTGGCCGCGATCGAAGATTCCCGCGCCATGCTCCGCGACCTGGGCGAGGTGAACCTCGGGGCCTTCGACGAGTACCGCGAGGTCGCGCAGCGCCACGCGGAGCTCTCCGCCCAGCGGGCCGACCTCGAGGCCTCGGTCGCCACAATCCGCGAGGCGATCGCACGCCTGAACACGACGTGTCGCGAGCGGTTTCGCGAGGCGTTCGATCGCGTCAACGCGAACTTTCAGGTCACCTACCCGCGGCTCGTCGGTGGAGGGTCCGCGCGCCTGTCCCTCACCGACGAAGAGGATCTCCTCGAGGCGGGCGTGGACATCTTCGTGCAGCCCCCCGGGAAGCGCCTTCAGAACCTCGCGCTCCTCTCGGGCGGTGAGAAGGCGATGGCTGCGATCTCCTTGTTGATCGCGTTGTTCCAGGTTCGGCCGTCCCCGTTCTGCCTGCTCGACGAAGTCGACGCCCCGCTGGACGAGGCCAACGGTCGGCGGTTCAACGACATGCTTCGCGAGATGTCCGGCACCACGCAGTTCATTGTCATCTCACACAACCGCAAGACAATGGAGGCCGCGGACGTCCTGTACGGCATCACGATGCCCACTCCCGGGGTGTCCCGACTGGTCGCCGTGCGGCTGGGTGCTTAGAATGCCAACGATGGTGGTGCTCGCCGATCTCGTCTCGCCCGGGCTCCTGCAGCCTGACGTGGCCGCAGGCGTCGGTGTCGTGCTCGTATTGCTGGTCGTGGCGGGTGTGTCGGCCGCGATCTGGCGGCGCCGCAAGGCGAACGCCGGTGGCGGCAGCGCAGACGCTGTTCCGAACGTATTTACCGCTGCCCTTGGCCGAACCCGCGCGTCGATGCGCGATCGGTTCGACCAGCTGTTCACGCGGCCCGTCGACGAAACGCTCCTCGACGAGCTCGAGATGACGTTGCTCAGCGCTGACGTCGGTGTGCCCACGACCGCAAAGATGATCGACCGCCTGCGGGGGGCCGTCAAGTCGGGCGAACGCGACGCCGGACGCCTGCGGGGCGTGCTCCGCACCGAGCTCTCGGCCGTCCTGAAGGTCGGCGATCACCGCTTCATCGTTGGAGATGCGCGTCCCTGGGTCATCCTCGTCGTCGGTGTCAACGGCAGCGGCAAGACCACGACGATCGGCAAGCTCGCAGCCCAACTCCAGCGGGACGGGAAGAAGGTCTTGCTCGCCGCCGGCGACACCTTTCGCGCGGCTGCCATCGAGCAACTCACGGTGTGGGCAGAACGCGCGACGTGCGACATCGTCGCCACCCAGGAAGGCGGGGATCCCGGTGCTGTCGTGTTCGACGCGCTGCAGAAAGCGGTCGCAAAGGGCTATGACGTCGTGATTGTCGACACGGCCGGGCGCCTGCAGACCAAGAAGCCGTTGATGGACCAGCTCGGGAAGCTGCGCCGTGTGGTGGACAAGATCGTGCCGGGCGGCCCCCACGAGACGCTGCTCGTGATCGACGGCACGACGGGCCAGAACGCGATGTCCCAGGCGCGCCTGTTCCATGAAGCGACGCCGCTGACGGGCATCGTCGTCACCAAGCTCGACGGGACCGCGAAAGGCGGCATGGTCCTGGCGCTCGCGAGCGAGCTCGGGCTTCCGGTGAAGCTCGTTGGAATCGGCGAAAAGATCGAAGATTTGCGGCCGTTCGACCCCGCCGCATTCGTGGAGGCGCTCGCATGAAGGTCCAGATCAACGTCCGTGGGCGCCGCTACACGGTAAAGAGCGATGAAGACGTCGATCTTCAGGCGATCGCGAAGTATGTCGACGCGAAGATGACCGAGGTCGCGGGCCGGGGTTCCTTGGACGAGTACACGGTCGCGATGCTCGCCTGCCTGAATATCGCCTCGGAATTCGAGCGTTTTCGCGCCCAGGTCGACGCGGAGTTGGCAGGGCTGGACCGGGAGCTCGCGTCAACCTCTGTGCTGCTCGACACGTTTACCCCCGACCCCGCCAGCGAGGAAGCGTCATGATCACGGGCCAGGGTGTCTCCCGCATCTTCTCGCTTGGACTCGGCCTCACCTCGGGCGGCGTGCTTGGCGTCGCGATGTACCTCCAGCCGTCCCCGCTGGGGTACTCGACGCACCTCCAGCTCGGCTTCGGGACGTGCACGTTTCTGCAGCTCACGGGCTTCCCCTGCCCGATGTGCGGCTGTACGACGACGTTCGCCCTGTGGGCGCACCTGTCCCCGCTGCGGGGCCTGATGACCCAGCCGTTTGGCTCCATGTTGTTCCTGATGACCGTGGGAGCGTTCGCGCTCTCGATCGCCGAATTCGTCCAGCCGCGCGATCGTTGGGCTCGACTCGCCGATCGGATCGCACCCTACGAAACGCAGCTCGCTTCGCTGTTCCTGGTCGCCATGACCGCGGGCTGGATCTACAAGATCGTCGTGATGAGGCTCCTGACCTGAGCAGACGAACGCTTCGCGATGCCGGTGAATGGCCAGGCGTCGAAGGTCCACGTCATGTTCGGCGGCTCATGCCCTGAATCGTGCGACGCGCTGCCCTGCGAACCGGCTTCCCAAGCGGGTCCGCAGGCCATGCGCGGAGTGCACTCCTCGCCGTCATCCAGGGGTTTCGCGCGATCGCCCCGCGACCTCTGGCTTGGCACACCACCTCCAAACTTTCTTTCAAAAAATATTCGGCTTGAAAAGACCCGTACTGCAGATCGCCATCATGTTTCCTTGACGCTCCTGGGGGGGGCCGATAATGCGGTGGGGCTGAACGAGATGCGTTTGGCGCCGAACGAAAGTTCACCGGTCCTTGAAATTCAGGCAGAAATTCGAGCGGATTACGTACCGCCGAAGCTTTGGGGTTGCTTGCAACTTCAGGGTGGAAGCGGAAATATAGCAACGGAGCTAA
>CANNIZ010000131.1 GCA_947505245.1 Pseudomonadota bacterium
CCTCGCGCGGATCGCGCTGCTGCCAATACGCGCGCGTGTCCGTCCACACGTCGTCGAGGTTTCGCCGGATGATCTGCTTCTCGATCTTCTGGCGATCCGCCGCTGGCAACGCCTCGATCGACGGGTACTGCTGCCACAATTCACGCAGGCGCTCGGCCCGCTGCGCGTACATCGTTCCGCGCCCGAGGACCTGCACGTGAGCGCCCATCTCGAACATGTCCGGGGCGGGACCCGACGTGACGTCCGTGAAGCTTGCCTCGGCGAGCATCCCCTTCACGACCGCGGACGTTCCCGCCTCCGGCGCCGCCTGGTTCACGGACCCGGTCAGGACGTAGTCCGCACCCATCGCGAACGCAGCCCACACCGCCGCGGGCGTACCGAGGCCGCCAGCCGCGCCGATCCGCGGCGCGACGCCCCGGACGTCGAAGCCCTCCTCGGCGGCGATCCGGTCACGGAGCCGCAACATCAGCGGGATCAACACGATAAACGGCCGGTGATCGGTGTGCCCGCCGCTGTCGGCCTCCACCGTCACGTCGCTCGCCACCGGCAACCGCCGCGCGAGGCGCGCCTGCTCTTCCGTGATCGCGCGCCGTTCAACCAGCTCTTTCAGCGCCTGCTCCGGTGGGGGGCGAAGGAAACGCTCCCCGATCTCCGGGCGCGACACCTTGGCGAACACATGGTTCTTTGCCTCGATCGTCCCGTCAGGAAGCGCACGAAGACCCATCGCACGAAACCGCACCACCGCCGGCGTGAGGTCGAGGAATGCCGACGCGCTGACGCGACGAACCCCGTGTTTCAGGAACAGATCGACGGTCCGCTCCTCGACACCGGGCTCGGCCGGGTTGTGCAACAGGTTCGCGCCAAACGCTGCGTCCGTCGGTCGTTCGGCGGCGATACGCGCGAGCGCCCGCTCCACCTCTTCGAGCGGGACGCCGCCAGCCCCGTAAAACCCGAGCAGGCCAGCTCGCGCCGCTGCGATCACGAGCTCCGGCGACGAGATGCCGCCGGCCATCTCCCCCACGACGTAGGACCAGCGCAGGCCGTGAGCCTTGCGAAACGCCGCCGAACCGAACGACGCCGGGTCGAACGCCGGCACGGTGCCGACGAGCGCGGCTTCCCCGGCACCTCGACCGTGCAGCCCGCGCGTGAAGAACGCCACCTGACCGCCAACATCACCGACCGCGACGAGCGGGAGCTCCGGGTCATGAAACGCCGCCTTCACATCCGCGACCCGACTCGAAGGATCCGGCCGGAAGAACGGCCCGGTGTCCACCGCGCTCGCTTCCGGGACCTCGATCACTTCGTCGATCACGACGCGATCGCCCCACGACACGCGAAACCGAGCCCCGCGGTTGGTGCGCACGGCCTCGATGACGAGGTCTCCGTCGCCGAGCGTGACGGCCGAGATGCGCGCGTCGCGAAGAACCCCGACGATCGGCGCCTGTCCGAGGCGTTCGTAGGAATCTCCGAGACCGCCGCCTTCGAGCAGCAGGTCCTCGGGTTCGCCGTCCAACGGAGTGACGCGGACGGCCTGGGCGCCGTACGCAGCGAGAGAATCAAGGTGATGTGCGACCGACATGCCGCGCATCCTAGCGCAGCGGCGGGACCGGTGTTCCAGGCAGCGTGCGGTACTTCTTTAGCAGCGCCGTCTGGCGCGTCTCAAGCGACTGTTGCTCGCCCTGAATCCACACCGCCTCGGCGCGCGTGGAAAGCTCGAGCGGGTCTCCCGTCCACACCACCACGTCGGCCATTCCGCCCCCGACGAGCGCGCCGCGGTCCGTCATCCCGAACGCGAGCGCAGGTGTGCGCGTAATCGAGCGCAGCGCGTCCTCGTGGTCCATGCCTCCGCGCACGGCGTTGCCCGCGCTCTGCCGCAACGTGCGCGCGTTGTGGGTCTGCCCGGTCGAGATCACCACCGAAACACCAGCCTTCGCCAGCAGCGCGCCGTTGTCTTCCCGCCCGTAGCGCTGGTCGAACGAGCCCTGCCCGTACACGAGTGGATCGATCAACACGGGCACGCGCGCCTTCGCGAGCAGGTCCGCCACCACCCACGCTTCTGCTCCTCCGCGGATCACCACGCGGATCCGCTCCTCGTCGGCCAGCCGCAGCGTGGCCTCGATGTCGCTCGCGCGGTCCGCGTACACCACGAGCGGCACCTCGCCGCGCACGACCGCGCCCATCGCGGCGAGATCGAGCAGGCTCGTCTGGTCGATCTCCTTCAGATCGTTCGTCCAGGCCGCACCGTTCTTCGCATACAGGCGCGCGCGCTCGAGCAATTCGCGCAGCCGCAACAGGTCCTCGGCCTTCGACGACGTCGAGCCGAGGCCCGCCACCATCGCCACGAACGGGCGCGCGATCGCCTCGGACTGCGAGGCTCCGCGAAGATCGACCCACGCCGCCTGGCCGCTCACCAGGCCACCCGTGGGGGACACCACCGTCGACGTGATGCCTCCGGTGCGCGTGACAGGGATCACGACCGATCGCGGATCGTACGCGTCGGACACCCGCAGGGCCGCGCGGACGGCATCCCCGCCGCCTGGATCATCGTTGGTGGTCGCGCTTTCCTGACTGATCTCGACGAGGCCAATTTGCGACGACGCCTCGACCAGGCCCGCCGTGACCTCGCGGTCGCGGGCGTCGACCAGCGCGCAGGTCCTCCCCTTGTAGGTCGCTTTCCCGACCGACACCGCGACGTCTGCGGTCGCTCCTCCGGCGTACGCGATCGTCGGTCCGTCGATCACGACGACGGCGTTCTGCAGCACGCGATCCGGAAGATGCGCCGTCCCGTTCGCGATCACCGTGCAATCCGCGAAGGCGGCCGCGGTCAACCACAGGGCGATCATCGCGTCACCTCCTTGCCAAGCTCGAGATCCGACCAGACCGAGGGCCTCGCGTCGTCCCACCGCAGCAGGCCGTCCACGTAGACGAGGTCGGCCTTCGCGTACACCGAGAACGGCGAGGCGCTCCACACCACGACGTCCGCGCGCTTTCCAACCTCGAGGCTGCCGACCTGGTCCTGGACGCCGATCGCCCACGCGGGGTTCGCGGTGAGCCACTTGATCGCGTCGTCATCGGACAGTTTGATGCCGGCCGCGCGCCCCGCCGCGAGGGCCTTCCCGGCTTCCTGGTTGAGCCGCTGGATGCCGATCGGCGAGTCCGAGTGCACCACCGCGCGTGCGCCCGCCTCCGTCACGAGCGCGAGGTTCTCGGGGATCCCGTCGAACGCCTCCACCTTGAAGCCCCACCAGTCGGCCCACGTGGACACCGCCACCTCCTTCGAGGCGAGCACGTCGCGGATCTTGTACGCCTCGAGCGCGTGATGGAACGACCGCACGCGGAAACCGAATTCGTCCGCCACCTGCAGCATCGACAGCATGTCGGACGCCGTGTAGCAGTGCACCTCGGGAAGGATGCGGCCCTCGAGCACGCCGACCAGCGTCTCCATGTCGAGATCGCGCGCGGGCTCCAGGGGCGGGTCGCCGGGCTTCTCGGGCTCGCCCTTCTTCTTTCCGGTGGCCTTCCAGGCGTCCCAGGCGGCCGTCTTCTCGTCGAACGCGACCTTCTTGCGCGCGAACTCGGCCCAGGTCTGACGGTACTGCTGGGCCGCGAGGAACGCCTCGCGTTGGCCGCGAAGGTTGCCCATCCGCGTCGACGGCGCGCGGTGCTGGTCCCCGTACACCCGCTTCGGGTTCTCGCCGCAGGCCA
>CANNIZ010000132.1 GCA_947505245.1 Pseudomonadota bacterium
CACGCCTCACACACTGGCCCCCCGCTCCGCGAGCGGTGCGAATCGCTGCGCGCATTTGTTCGGACTGTACGCCGAAAGGGTCACTTTCCGATCGGTGCCCGAAGTCCTCCCTCACGGCGCGAGCTCGGCGATCGCGTCGGGGAGCTCGTGCGCGACGTCGGCCGCGGTCCAGCCGCCCGACCGCCTCGCCTCCAGGCGCTCGCCCGCGCGCCCGTGGACCCACGAACCGAGCCGCGCGGCGTCGTGGGCGGCGACACCTCGCGCCAGCAGAGCGCCGATCACGCCCGTCAGCACGTCGCCGCTCCCGCCCGAGCCGAGAACGGGCGAGTTCCGCGGGTTGATCGACACGCGCCGGCTGGCCGACGCGACCAGCGTGTAGCGGCCTTTGAGCAGGGCGGTGTGGTCGCCTGCGAGACGCGCGACGGCAGCGAACCGGTCGGCTTGGACGGCGTCCGTTTCGATGGACAACAGGCGCGAGGCCTCGCCGGGGTGGGGCGTGATCACGCGCGGGGCCGTGCTCGGGCCGGTCGCCGCGACCAGCGCGTCCGCGTCGAACACGGCGGGGAGCGGGCCCGCCCACAGTGCGCGCAGGCTCGTCGCGAGCGAAGCCGTCAGCGGCGCACCTCCTCCAAGGCCAGGGCCCGCGGCGACCGCGGTGCGACCGCGCAGCGCGTCGGCGGGCACGTCGGGAAGGACGTCTCCGTCCCCGTGGACGAGCAGCATCACCTCCGGAGCGAGCCCCTGGAGGCGTGGCGTTGCGTTTCTCGGGACGACGAGCGTGACGAGCCCGACGCCGGCCCCGAGAGCGCCCCGGCAGGTGAGGATCGCGGCCCCGGCCATGTTCGCGGAGCCCGCTACCACGAGCAGGTGGCCGGAGCGGTTCTTGTGGTCGCCGCGCGCGCGCACGGGCCACAGGGGCGCGAGGTCGACGGCCTCGGGCAGCTCGGCGGAGGCGTCCGCGTAGGTGGCGAGCGCGTCGAGGCCGATGTCGACCAGCGTGAGATGCCCGGTGAGGTCCGGTCCGGCGCCGCAGAACAGGCCCGCCTTGTGGCGCCCGAGGACCACGGTGTGCGCAGCCTCGACGGCGACCCCGAGCACCGCCCCCGTGTCCGAGTGCAGCCCGCTCGGGACGTCGACGGCCACGACCGGCGCGGGGTGTTCGTTCATCGCGACGATCGCCGCGGCCTTGTGGCCGGTGACCGGTCGATCGAGCCCGGTGCCGAACAGCGCGTCGACGATCAGCCAGGCCTCTCCGAGCTTTTCGACCTCGGGGATCTGCAGCCGGCGCGCGGCTTCGCGCATGATCGCGGCGTCGCCTTTGGACTGGTCGTCCAGCGACCAGATCGACACGGGAAATCCGAGCTGATCAAGCCAGCGGGCGACCGCGTACCCGTCACCTCCGTTGTTGCCGCCACCGCACACGACGACGGTTCCCCGACGCGCGTCCTCGGCGTGGTGGCGGACGATCGCCTTCGCGACGCCGCGGGCGGCCACCTCCATCAGCGCGACCCCGGGCAGGCCGAGGTCCTCGATCACCCGTCGGTCGAGCTCGCGGACCTGGGCGGCGGTCGCGACCGGGATCATTGCAGGGCTTCGGTCGCGAGCTCCGTCATGCGCTCAGAGACGGCGTTTACGATGCCGGCGTCCTGACCCTCGACGAGGATTCGCAGCACGGGCTCGGTCCCGGAGTACCGGAGGAACACGCGACCGTAAGCGCCGAGCGCCTCTTCGCCGACCTGCTTGCCGAGGACGAGCGCTGCGACCTCGTCCACCGGAGGGCGTCGACCCACGCGCACCTTCGTGAGCCGGCGCGGAAACGGGCTGAACGGGATCGCTTCTGAGAGCGTGTCTGCGCGGCTGAACGCGAGAGCGAGCGCTCGAAGCCCCGTCACGAGGCCGTCTCCGGTCGGGAGCGCGTTTGCGAACACGGCATGGCCGGACTCTTCGACGCCAAATTCAGCGTCCCCGCGCGCGATCACCTCGGAGAGGTGTCGGTCGCCGACGGGCGTGCGGGTGATGCGGACGTCAGGAAGGGCGGCTTCGAGGCCGGTCGTGCTCATGATCGTGACCGCCATCGTCTTGGCGCCCGTGGCGGTCGCGAGCAGCCACGCGAGCGCGTCTCCATCGACCACGGCGCCGCGCTCGTCGATCAGCCTGCACCGGTCGCCGTCGCCGTCGACGAGGAGCCCCGCGTGGCAGGAGGCTGCGACCACCACCTCACACGCGCGCTCGGGGTGCTCGCTCCCCACGCCGTCGTTCACGGCGCCACCGCCGTCGACACGCACGATTTCGAACCCGAGCGAGCCGATCCACTGAAGCACCGCGCTCGAGGCCCCGTTCGCGAGGTCGACGGCGATCCGCTTGTCTTCGAGGCTCGGAACCCGGCCGACCGCCTGCGAAAGGGCGCGCTCGTAGTTGAAGTGGACGAGGCGTTCGAGCGACTCGGGCTCGATCGGGCTCGGTTGCACGCCGCCGACCTGGAGTGCCGCTTCAATCGCGCTGTTCTGAGCGTCGGTGAGCTTGCGTCCGCGCCCGTCCAGCACCTTGAACCCGTTGTCGTCGACCGGGTTGTGCGAAGCGGTGATCATCACGCCAGCGTCTGCGAATCCGGCCTCGAGCGCGGCCGCCAGCCCGGACGTGGGCACCATGCCGCCGTCGAACGGCTCGCCGCCTGCGAAACGGACGCCGTCCGCGACGGCGCGGGCGAGCACCGGCCCGCTCGGACGTGGGTCTCGCGCGATCAGCACGCGCGAGGCGCCGAGGACGCGTACGATCGCGGCGCCGAGCGCGCGCCCGACTTCCGCGGTGCAAGGGGATTCGCCGGCGTGTCCGCGAATGCCGTCCGTCCCGAATTCAACCGTCATTGGCGAGCGACCTCGATGATTGGGGGCTTAACGGAGAGGACGCGCACCTCGTCCATGGACGGGTACACGATGTTGATCCGGGGGCCTTCTTTGGGGCCGTACCCGACCTCGAACTTCTGCGCTTTCGCGTCTTGCGGCAGGACCACGAGCGCGGCGACCTGTTCGGCGTCGATGGACCGTACAGCAGCGGCTGGCCCCTGCAGCACGAGGTCGACGACCGCCACCGTGGTTCGGTAGCCAGGGTTCTCCACGATGATCGACACGTCGTCGAACGACCGCCGCTCCACCACCGGCTCGATGTCGACGCGGGCGCGCACCTCGGGACCGCTGGCGCGCTCGACCGCATAGGGGAGGTCGAGTTCGACGGGCTCTTCGAGGTCGGCGGTGAGGCGAGACACGTCGATCGGCCGCGTCGGGACCTCGAACAGGTCGGACAGCACGACGCGCGGCCCGCGGACTTCGACCACGGTTGGCTCGATCGAGGTCTTCTCGACGGTGAAGCCTTCGGCGGGGTCGCCGACGGTGACGGGCTTCACGCGCACCTTGCGGACCGTCTCCTCGTCCAGCACGACCCGGACGCTCGGCGGCAGGAAGCCCGTCACGGCGATGCCGGGCGGCATGCCGCGGAGCTCGAAAGATGCGGTGTCGATCTCGTGTTCACCCGCCTTGAGGTTGGCGAGATCGGCGGTGAGCGTGACCTCCCCGCGCTGGGCGCGCCGCGTGGCGCTGCGCGAGCCTTTGACCGAGAGCGCG
>CANNIZ010000133.1 GCA_947505245.1 Pseudomonadota bacterium
GTACTGGTGCGGACGCCTGGTTCGTCATGCCCTCCGGCCCTGGGCGACTCGACACCGATGGCGACGGCTCCGCTGATGCAGACGACTGCGCACCTCGCGATGCGGACGTCGCTCCGGGCCTGCCGGAGGTGCCCGGGAACGGGGTTGACGACGACTGCCGCTACGGAGACGCCGCACCCGGCGTTCGAAACGTCCAGGTCTGCTGGTCGGCGGGCTGGGCGATCGCCGATGGTGCTCTGTTCATCGACGCGCCCTTGGCCAGCCGCTGGGCGAACAATCCGGCGGACGTCGCGGCGAACGGCGACGCCTGGATGTGCGCGAGCATCCCCGCCGAGTCCGGCCAGACCGTCAAGATCAACGGGTGGTTCGACGGCGGCTACGGCGCTGGGACCGAGTGGATGGCGTACAACTCGGGAGAGTTTATCGGTTGGAAGGGGCTTCTCGTGGTCGACGGGGTGCCGGTCGACGCGCGCACCGGGCCGTGGAGTGACGAAATGTGGGCGACGAGCCCCAGCGCAACGGGCGGCGACGCGTGGTTTCAGGTGCCGTGAGGTCCATGTTGCGCGGCAACCGTGGCATCATGCGTTTCATAAGCGGAGGGCGGTGACTTGGCTTGGCCGTGGGACGACAACGATCAGCTGGCACCCGCCCTGAACCACCCCGAGCTTTGGCTACGGGGCGTTCAGCGCCTTCCTCTCGCTCTTAAGCCACTACTCAAGGCGATGTCCGACAGCGTCAGAGACAGGTTGCGACGACGCAGCCTGACCGTCGAGTCCACGGAGTTTGCCGAGGGGCTCGTGCAAGCTTTGTCGTCCCGCGGCGGGCGCGCTGCGCTCGCGAAATCGCTGGGACGCCAGCCGACCCAGGAACCTCTTCGGGAGCTTCTTGGCGATATACTCGCTTCCTCGCTTCGGCTCCGACGAAGAGACGCCCCACTTTCTCCCGCCGACCTCGACGACCCAAAGGCGCTGAAGGCATGGCTCTCCGGCCGGTCTTGGGAGGCCACTGAATATGAGCTCATCACGCAGGTGGCGGCCCTGCACGCCATCCGAGCAGGCAGCGCCGGTTCGGCAGTGTACCGGGCCATGCTGCTTCTGCAGGTGCCCGATGCAATGCCTTTCGCCGAGGGTAGCCCGCACCCGATGCTCACGTCGGAAGTCACGCAGAGCGTGCTTCCTGCGCCGTCGATGCCCGCACCGTCCGTATCCACCCAACTGGACCCGCTGGCGTCGGAACCCATCGTCCGTCCCTTCGAGCAGGACGCCCCGGTCGCCACGCTTGTCGGTAGATTCGAGCAGCTGAGCATCGACGAAGCTCACCTACCGCCAAATGACCGAGCACGGCGTCAGCACCTTTGGAAGGCGAAGGATGACATATGCCTCGCTCTGAACACCCTGCTCCGGCCAAGAGTACTCGAACTTGATCTCCAGCCCGAGGTACTCGACGATGTTCGCTCCGACCTGTCGGACAGCGAACTGCGGGACGCCGTGGACCGCATTCTGGCCAGGGTCGCAAGAGAGTTCGCGCAGCGACAGCGCCGCCGAAGTGAGCGCGTCGGGAAGCTGCGGACATCGCTCGCCCTGCTGGCGCTCCCGGTCCCTTCAAACTTCGACCACCTGACCGATAGCGAACTTACTTCGCTGGAAGCCGCATGTGACGACGAAGCGCTCATACGGCGGGCACTCGCCGAACTCCGGACCGGCAAGGCGCCGACCGCTACCCTCGCCGTCGATGGACCGAGTCTTGACCGCGCTTTCCGGTGCGCCGAGCGCTCTGTGGATCCACTTAGGGAACGCCTCCTCCTTGAGATCGCGTCGCACCGGCCGTCGCAGCGTGAAAGTGCAATTCGCCATGCCTTCGACGTCGTAGCCCCGACGCCCGAATCGATCGAAATACTCCTCCAGCAACTACGTGAATCGTCCAACGGACTGGCCCCCCTCTGGGCTCGCCTGGGCCATGGGCGCGCGCCTTGGGTCGCGGCGCTCGTACAGGTCACCGCGCCCAACCTTGACGATCACGAAGTCAACGCGATGTTCGACGCGTTGTGTCCCGACCCAGACGCCTGGCCATTGTTCGAGACTTGGGTCCTCAATGGGCGCAATCCGGCAACACGGATCCGCTGGGCGGCGGATTGGCTGTGGCGGGCGCAGAGCACGGCGGCGGGCGCCATCGGCGCCATCTACCAATCGAAGGCGATCCGCCACCTATGCAACGCCCTACAGGAGGACGGACGAGGCCGCGAGGCTGCTCTCATTACCGAACTGGCAGGGCGTTGTGTCGACTCCAAACACACGCACATCGCACACGTCCTCACCGAAGCCATCTCGGAAGTGCTCACCGCATCTGGGGATCGCTACGTTGGGCTCGTAAGGATGGCCTTCGCCGATCCGGCGTGGGTGTTGGAGTCCACTACATCCACGGTGCTTTACCTCGACATTTGCGCGCGGGCGGCGCTCGGCGATCTCGTGGAACAGGCTCGTTACGAGCACCATCGCGAGATGGAAGCCGCAGTAGCTGCCCACCCAGTCCTCGTTCAGCGGCTTCTCGACTTCGCCGGTGAGCGGAGCCAAAATACGTCGCAAGCGGACGACGTCCCAGCATTAATGGCGGCACGTGCGGCCCTCGAACAATTCCGCCAGGACCTGAAGAAGCCCTCTTGCTACGGCGCGTGGCAGCCCGCCGCAGACTTCCAGCCTGGATTCAATCAACGGCTTCAGGAACTGTTCGACGAAATCTGCAAAGGACGTGCCGGAGCGCGTCTTGCCCGGGAAACCATCGCACTCGTCAAGCCCGACCGGTGGGTGTCGGAAGTTGGAAACGACCTGCACCTCGATGTGAGAGACACCGGGCGAGCGGCGATGCGACGGTACATCCAGCACCAACTCAATCGGCTCGTCGACCTTGCTACTTTTCAAGAGGATCGTGATGCCGACGACCTTTCTTCATCCCTTGCCGTTCAAAACAACGAACAGAACCTGCTGCTAGCCGAGGCCCGGAATCTCTGGGCCCTCTCCACGCGTGGCGTTCGTTCCGTGTATGCGCGCCATGGTGCAGAACAGGGGACCACGGTACCGGCAAAGGTAGAAGACCCCGTCCACGTGTCCCCTTCTCCGCTCATCGGCCTGCCCATTGCCGATGTTGTGGAGGCGTTGGCTCCCGACCCAGACCTTTGGGCAGGAGCCTCCTGGGGGGCGCACGATGCAGACGAGGCGGCGCTTCGCCTCCTCGCGCGTTCGGTCGCCATAGCGGCCGGCCGTTGGGACGCGTTGGCGGCCATCGACGGGGCTCTGGAACGGCTCGATCTGCACCTGGTCCTCGACCTCATGGACCGTTCGCCGTTGGCCAAGGAGACATGCCAAGGCGGCTTGCGGAGCGCCTGGCAAGCCCGACTGGACGCCGGGGCCCGAAAGATCGGTGCCATCGTTCAAGCGACACGACTGGCGGTCGCCGCTGATGACCTGGACGACACCGAAAGGGCTTGGGCAACAGAGTTGGCGGCA
>CANNIZ010000134.1 GCA_947505245.1 Pseudomonadota bacterium
CGGGCAAGGGCCCGCCTGGGGCCGTCACGAGCAGCGAGCGCGACGAACGCGCGCGGCTGCGAGCTGAGAACCGAAAGCTGAAGATGGAGCGAGATATATTAAAAAAGCGGCGGCCTTCTTCGCGAGGGAGAGCACGTGAGATTCGCGCTCATCCACGCGGAGAAGGCCTCGTGGCCGGTCCGAGCGATGTGTCGCGTGTTGCTCGTGTCGTCGTCGGGGTTCTACGCGTGGCTATCGCGCCCAGGCCGCCAGTCTCCCCCCAGACCCCCCTCGACTATCCACTGCGATCGAAGCCGATCAACCCGAGCACAGTCCGTGAGAGACTACTACTGCGGACCGAGATCAAACCGTGCACCAAAACGGATCAGGCTCACATCGAAGAGGAGGCGCGAAAGATCGGTGACCACCTGCGTCGGGAGGCGAGCCGTCTGGCGGATCATGCAGAGGCGGTTCGGCGCGTTCTCGAGGTTCGACTGGGTCTCCGTTGGCTTGGCGACGCCGAGACGCGTGGTCAGTCGAAGTCGACGACGACGAGGGGCAGCCACCACTCGGGTACGCGCAGCCCGTTCCTGTAGTCGGGGTCGTCGACGTCGTCGGTCGTGCGCCGGACGACAGCGAGGACACGAACGGATCGCACGCGGTCGAGCCGAGCGAGCAATCCGTGCGCCACCTTCTTCGAGACAATGGCGACGCGGACGCCATCCCCGTTGACCAATGCGAGCCCGTCGGGTCGGTCGTCGAATGCGAGCGCGTCGTTCCACGCGAGGCGTTCGAGGGCACGGTGTACGCGAGACCCGGACGGTTGGCGGCCCGCGTAGTCGATCCAGAGCTCGCCCAAGCCCAGGACCTCGCGGCGCAAGGGCTGCCAGCTGGCTGCAGCCGCGTTCGCCGCGACGGAGGTAACGACGTCGTCAGCGAGTGCCTTCCATGGTGCCGCAGACCGCGGCCAATCCACGAGGTACAGCGCCTTCCGTGCGCGCGTCACGGCGACGTAGGCGAGGCGGAGCTCACCATCCACATCGTCCTGAACGTCGTGTCCGGAGACGTCGCCGAGGACGAACACGACGTCCCACTGCAGTCCCTTGGCGCCGTGTTGGGTACCGAGGTGGACGCCCGTCCCGAAGTCGGCCGCACCCCGTTCGTCGGCGATGCGCTCGCGCAGCGATGCGGCGACGGACCGGCCGAGGAAGGGCTCATCACCGACCTCGGCGAGCCATGTGGCGGCGGACTCGTCGATCCACGTCCACCAGGGATTGGCGGGCGCGTCTGCGCGGACGTCGGTGATCATGGCGCGGAGCGCCTCGGCGTGGAGCACGTCGTGACCGCCTTCGAGGCGATCCAGGACGGAGGCGATCTCGCGAACGCGATGGAGGGGGTGACGCCCGGGCATCGGGACGCGGCATGGGAGCCCGCTGGCGACGAGGAAGTCGTGCAGCGGCCACAACGCGCGGCGGTGACGCGCGAGGATAGCGTACGAAGCCGGCGGCGCGAGCGTCGGGTACGTCGAGCGCAGGCGCGTGATCTCCGCACGGATGGCCTCGGCAGCGCAGGCTTCGCTCCTCGCGGTGAACCGTACGACGGCGCCCTCGTGCGTGTCGCCAGCGAGGAGGCGGCCGCCGAGGGGCTCTGCCCCCCGCTTGGCGTCGACACACCCGGGTGCGGTCTTCAGCCGACCGGGCAGGCGGGCGATGAGCGCGTTGGCGGCCGCGACGATGGCGCCGGTGCTTCGGTAGTTCTGCAGCAGGTCGCGGCGATGGGCGGTGTAGGTGGCCTGGAACGCGCGCAGGTGGTCCGACGATGCCTTGCGCCATGCGTAGATGTTCTGGTCGTCGTCGCCGACCGCGTAGACGACGAGTCGTTTTCCGAGCTCGTCGGTCGACGAGCGTCGCACCAGGGCGTCGATCAGCGCCGCCTGTTCAGCGTCGACGTCCTGGTACTCGTCGACGAACAGGTGGGAGAACCGCCCAAGGAGGCGATCGCGGAGTTCATCTCCGGCGACGCCCGGGCGATCCTCGGTGGATGTGAGCAGCGCGGCCGCTTCGGTGAGGATGGCGGAGAATGCCTTGTCGTCGCCGTTACCGGAGACTCCACGCCCGGTCAGGCGCATCGCGAGCGCGTGGAGCGTCAGCACGGTCAGGGCGCGCGCGTCTGGACCGAGGGCGACTTCGAACCGCTTGCGCAGGTCGAAGGCGGTCGAACGGTTGTAGCAGAGGACCAGGATGCCGTCGGGCGCGACAGCATGCACGCGAACGAGCCACGCGACGCGATGCACGAGGGTCGTCGTCTTGCCCGAGCCGGGTCCGGCAACCACGACGAGGTTCGTGTCGGGCTCGGACATCATGATGGCGCGCTGATCGTCGTCGAGCGGCTTGTGCAGACGGTCGACGACCGCGGTGGTCGTGGCGAGCTTGGGGTCCAGGTCGGGGAGCCAGCGCTTTCGGAACGCCGTTGCCTTCAGACTGAACCAGTCGCTCGCCACCCGCCGTGCGCGGCTGGGGCTCTCTCGACCGGCGCGTGCGTACTGGTCCATCGCGTGAATCTGCGTCACGCGGCTCTGGTAGTGGCGCGCGAGCGGTGCGTAGTCGTCCTTCGAGAAACGCCGCTGGCGCGCCTCGCGGTTGAGCTGGATTCGCATGACCGTTCGGAACACGGCGAGGCCGTTCACGAGCTCGAGAACCTTGAGGTCGTGCAGCCAGAGCAGGGCGCGATCGGCAGCGGGCACGGCCTCGCTCGCACCGAACGGAGCAGGGAGGTGGGCCTTGAGCGCGTCGACGACATCCGAGAGCGCGAAGTCGACGGCGACGTCCTTTCCGTGAGACCCCACAGGACGTCGCGCCAGGATCGCGTCGAGGCCGAGCTCGGCCGCCAGGTGTCGACGCCTCGACCGGTCGACAATGACGCTCCAATCGGCGCGGAACGCGGCCCTGAACCGCGACCCGCCGACGTGGACGAGGTCGATCGCTGCGCGGTCACCGGTGTCGCCGCGATCATCGCACCACGCCAACAGCAATCGACGGACGACGGGAGGGGTGGTCTCGGTGCCCTGGTCCCGGAGTCCGGCGCACAGCAGCCGCACGTCGAGGACGAGGTCGACCTCGCCCTCGACGTCGGGAGCGTGCTCCCGCCCAAGCGCGAGCAACGACGCCTCGAGAGCCTTCAGCGCGGAGAGTCGCTGGCGCGAGGCGTTCGCGACCCCGATCGCGAGGCGAGCGCCGAGCTGCGTGCCCTCGGTGAGGACGCCCGCCTGGACCATGCGTTCGAGGAGGTCGATGACCCGCAGACCTGCTTCGTAAGGGGTTCCGGCAGGATCGCCGACGAGCCCGGCCAGCTCGGCGAGGTCGTCGGCGGAGTGTCCTTCGCCGCCTCCGCCGAGGGTCTGGAGGATCGCGATGGCGGCCTCGGTGTCGTTGGCTTCGAGCCCTGTCCCCGCGAGCGCCTTACGCGCGTCGGCAAGC
>CANNIZ010000135.1 GCA_947505245.1 Pseudomonadota bacterium
AGCAGCCTGCTCCTCTCGGTCCTCGCGTTCGCCCTGCCCACCCTCGCCATGGTCGGCCTCGGCGTCTGGTTCATGCGCAGCCTCCAGGCGGGCAACGGCCGCGCAATGAGCTTCGGGAAGTCAAAGGCCAAGCTCCACTCGGAAGCCAACAACCGCGTCACCTTTGAAGACGTCGCGGGCATCGACGAGTCCAAGGAAGAGCTCGAAGAGATCATCGAGTTCCTGAAGGACCCGTCCAAGTTTCGCAAGCTCGGTGGCCGAATTCCGCGCGGCGTACTGCTCATGGGCGCGCCTGGCACCGGCAAAACGCTGCTCGGGCGCGCCGTCGCCGGTGAAGCAGGCGTGCCGTTCTATTCGATCAGCGGCTCTGACTTCGTCGAGATGTTCGTCGGCGTGGGCGCCTCGCGCGTGCGCGACCTGTTCGACCAGGCAAAGAAGAGCGCCCCGTGCATCATCTTCATCGACGAGATCGATGCCGTCGGTCGGCACCGCGGAAACGGTATGGGCGGCGGGCACGACGAGCGCGAGCAGACGCTGAACCAGCTCCTCGTCGAGATGGACGGGTTCGAGGGCACCGAAGGTGTCATCGTAATGGCGGCCACCAACCGTCCGGACGTGCTCGACTCCGCGCTGCTGCGCCCCGGACGCTTCGATCGTCGCGTCGTGGTGCCGTCACCCGACGTGCGCGGCCGCAAGAAGATCCTCGAGATCCACACCCGCAAGACGCCGCTCGGCGCCACGGTAGACCTCGAGACGCTCGCCAAGGTCACGCCGGGCTTCTCCGGCGCAGACCTCGAGAACCTGTGCAACGAGGCCGCCCTGCTCGCCGCCCGGTACGACAAGAAGCAGGTCGAAATGGCAGACTTCGAGAAGGCGCGCGAGAAGATCTTCATGGGCCCCGAGCGGAAGTCCATGGTCATGCCCGAACACGAGCGCCGCAACACCGCCTACCACGAGGCGGGGCACGCGATCGTCGCGCACCTGCTGCCCGGGCACGATCCGGTGCACAAGATCACGATCATCCCGCACGGACGCGCGCTCGGCCTCACCTGGACGCTGCCCGACGAAGACCGCCTCAACTACACGAAGCAGGCGCTGCTGCACCAGATCGCGATGCTGATGGGCGGGCGCGCTGCCGAAGAGGTCGCGCTGAACACGTCCACCGGGGGCGCGCAGAACGACATCGAGCGGGCGACCAAGATGGCCCGCATGATGGTGTGCGACCTCGGCATGTCCGAAGAGCTCGGGCCCCTCGCGTGGGGCGAGCGGTCAGACGACGCGTTCCTCGGTCGGTCAACGCGCCTGCAGACCTACTCCGAAGAGACCGCCCGCAAGATCGACGCTGAGGTGCGGCGCATCGTGCAGAACGGGAACGACCTCGCCAAGCGCATCCTGTCGGTCAACATCCACGTCCTGCATCGCGTCGCCCAGACGCTGGTCGAGCAGGAGACGCTGGACGGTCGCGAGTTCGCAGATCTCGTCAAGGCTGCGGGTCCGCTCGCGGTCTCCCTCGAGCCGGACCTGGAACTGGCCTGAACGTGCGTCCCGCCCTGTGGGGCATTGTGAACGTGACGCCGGACTCCTTCTCGGACGGCGGCTCGTTCGCAGACTCGCTCGCAGCCGCCGATCACGCGCTCCGATTGCTGGACGAGGGCGCAGAGGTCGTCGACGTGGGGGGCGAGAGCACCCGTCCCGGAGCCGCACCGGTGGCAGCCGCGGACGAAATCGTGCGTACGGCGCCCGTGATCGCAGCGATCGCGCGCCGCGCACCCGGCGCGAGGATCTCGATCGACACGTCGAAGGCCGAGGTCGCGCGAGCGGCGCTGTCCGCGGGCGCCACCATCGTGAACGACGTCACAGCGCTGCAGGACCCGCAAATGGCCTCTGCGTGCGCAGCCGCAGGTTGCTTCGTCGCGCTGATGCACATGCGCGGGAATCCGCGTAGCATGCAGCTGGACACCCAGTACGCGGACCTTGAGGGTGAGGTTGTGGCCTTCCTTGCAGATCGAGCGCAGCGAGCGATCGCCGCCGGCATCCGCCCGGAGCGGCTCCTCGTGGATCCTGGCCTCGGTTTTGGAAAGACGCCGGAGGCAAATTTCCGCTTGATCCGCGCCATTCCCAAGCTCGCGGCGCTGGGTTTTCCCGTATTGATCGGGGCATCGCGCAAGTCCTTCGTGGGTAAGGCGTCAGGCGTCGAGCACGCCGCGGATCGCGTGTACGGCTCGATCGGCGCGGCCCTCGCCGCCACGCGCCACGGCGCCAGCGCGCTGCGCGTCCATGACGTCGCTGCCACCCGCCAGGCGCTCGACGTGTTCTGCGCAGCTGAGCGCGCGTGATGGTCTGGGTCGCCGAACAGTGGAAAGGCAGCGCCTTCTCCACGGCCTCCTGGATCGACGCGGTCGACGTGCTCGCGTTCGCGTGGGTGCTCTACCGCGTCCTCGTGCTGATCCGCGGCACCCGAGCGATGCAGAGCCTCCTCGGACTCGGCCTGCTCGGCCTGCTCTACCTCGCGAGCGACGCGGCCGGGCTCACCACCCTGCACTTCGTGCTCGACAACCTGTTCGTCTACGTCGTACTCGCCATGCTGATCCTGTTCCAGGAAGACATCCGCCGCGCCCTCGCCCGCGCGGGTGGCACGGTGTTCCGCGGCCAGTCGGCCTACGCGGACGCACCAATCCTCGAAGAGATCGTCCAGGTGGCGTTCGAGCTCGCCCGACGAAAGATCGGCGGCCTCGTCGCCATCCAACGCGAGGCCTCGCTCGAACCGTACACCGACGGGGCCCACCCGATGGACGCGATCGTCACCACCGAGCTGCTCCAATCGATCTTTCACCCCGCGAGCCCGCTCCATGATGGCGCCGTCGTCGTATCGCAGGGCCGCATCGTGGCTGCCGGCGTGTTCCTGCCCATCTCCCTGTCGAAGGAGGTGAGCCGAAGCTACGGGACGCGGCACCGCGCAGCGATCGGGATCACCGAAGAGACGGACTGCATCGCCGTGGTCGTGTCCGAGGAGCGCGGCACGGTCACGGTCGTCGAGAACGGCCAGGTCGTCCCGATCGCGGACGCAGACGACCTCCGCGCCAAGCTCCAGGAGCGTCTGGGCGACGCGCGCAAGGCTGCGATCCGCCGCGCCACGGCCCAGGCGGAGGTCGCCAATGGCTGAGCTCCGCCCATGGCCGCGCCGCCTGATCGACGCCGCGACAGAGAACCCGCTGACCAAGGCCGGTTCGCTCGCGGTCGCGGTGTTCGCGTGGCTGTACGTGCAGGGCGGGCAGGTCACCGAGGCCAAGGTGCGCGCCACCGTCGACTGGAACCTCCCCGCGAGCCTCGCGACGGCCGAGC
>CANNIZ010000136.1 GCA_947505245.1 Pseudomonadota bacterium
ATCCGCCTGGTGCGCCCGGACGTGCCCGAGCCGATCATCGAGGTGATGGAGAGGGCGCTCCGCGTCCGCCCCGAAGATCGCTGGCCCAACGGCGATCTGATGCGGCGCGCCCTGATCGATGCAGCGTTGCAGGGCGGCGTCGCGCCGTCCGAAGACGAGGTCGCATCGTTCGTCGAGCAGATCGTCGGCGCGCGCCTCGCGTCGCGGCGGCGCACGATCGAAGGCTCCCTCGAAGGGCGCGCGTCGCCGCTCGTCACGATGGACCCAGGGACGAGCCCGTCGGAACCCTCCGTCACGCTCGGCCAGGCTGCTGCGCCATGGATCGGCGCGATGGGCCTGTTGGCGGCTGCCGCTGCGGCTGGCGTCGCGCTGATCACCGTCGGCATGACCACGGCGTGGTGGTACAGCCACGACGGCGCTCAGGCCGAGACGACCCGCGTCCCCGACACGCCGCTCCTGGGGCCCACGATCACCGTCGCCCTCGCGCCCGTGAACGACGCGAACGTGATGTTGGTGGACTACGAGCCCCTGCGCGTCTGGCTCGAGAAGAAGACCGGCCATCCCGTGCGCATGCTCCCGGCGGCCACATACGGCGAGACCGGAAAATGGCTGCTCGACGGGCGCGTGAGCCTCGCCGTGCTCCCTCCGTACGTGTACATCGAGGCGACGCGTACGCCGGGCGTCACGCCGATCGCGATGAAGCTGTTCGACGGTAGTACGGGCACCGACGGCGTCATGCTCGTGCGCGACGACTCCGGCGCCTCCGGAGCGAAGGATCTGTCCGGAAAGACCGTCTGCATGGCCGATCCCGAGTCGTCCACCGGGTACCTGCTGCCGCGCGCCTGGCTGCGGCAGAACGGGGTGGATCCGGAGACGTCCATCACGGTGCGCATCACCGGGAACCACTTCCAGTCGATTCGCGATCTCGAGCAGGGGCTTTGCGACGCGGCCGGAACGTACAGCGGCGCCTGGCTCGCCGCCGAAGAAGCCGGAATTTCGCCGGCGCGGTTCCGCGTCCTCGCGATCACCGGACGCACGCCGCATGACGCGTTCTGCTCGGGTCCCTCGGCCGACCCGGCGATCGTGAAGCAGATGCAGGACGCGCTGTTGAGTTTCGACCCCAAGCGCGATCTCGGGGTCGACCGCGTCGGTGACGCCGAGCGAATCACCGGCTTCGTCGCCGTCGAAGACAATCGCTGGGATGACCTCCGAAAGGCGCTCGCCGCCGAGAAGTCGAAGAAGCCCAAGTGAGCCCGTTGATCGTTGTACTGCCCCACGAGCAGGGGCCTCGCATCGTCGTGCTCGAGTCGACGACAACCCGCATTTTCGACGCCAAGGGCGCGCCCCTGCCCGACCTTCCGCCGGCGCGCGACGCGGTCACCGCGGACGTCGACGCGGACGGTTCGCTCGAGGTGCTGCTGTGCGGGGCGAGCGGCGTCTTGATCAGCGGTTGGGAGCGCGCGCGCGATCCGATCGTGCTCGACCCCACGCCCTGCCGGAAGATCGGCCGGGTCGGCGACACGCTCGTCGTCGTAAACACCAGCGCGCACCTGTACGCCGTCCCCGGCCTCGCGGATCGTGGAGCTTGGGGTCCGTGGCTCGAAGGTGAGCCCCTGCTCGCGACGTCGGCGACGGGGTTCGCGCTCGGCTCGTCGGGCTCGACCACGGTCACGACGAGCGCCCCCGACGGCAACAGCACCATCGCCACCGGACGGCCTCCGACCGACGTCGCCTACACGCCGACGGGACCCGTGTGGCTGCTCGACGACCGTGTCACCGACGCACTGTTCCACGACCTCCCCGCCGGGCCCACGCCAACGGCGCTGATCACCGCGCAGGGTGCGCGGGGTCAGGACCTGTTCGCGCTCGGCGGAGACGGCGCCCTGCGGGACGTGAACTCAGGCGCGGCCGTCATCTTCGCTGGTCCGTTGGAGTCGGTCGCCGCCGCCGATCTCGACGGTGATGGCTGCGACGAGTTCATCGCCTGGTTCGACTCCACGATCCACGTGATCCCGGGGCCGACGTGCCCCCGGACCGCGACGGAACCGTCCATCGAGGCGGTTCAAGCGCACCCCGAGCCGCCGCCGGAACCGCCGCCCACCGAGCTTGCGCCGGTGTTCGGCCTCCACATCCCGCCCTCGCTCGGGCCCGATCCGACCGATCCCGAGCCGCTCCACTGGTCGGATCGGTACGTGGGCGTCGGAGCCGCGATCGCGAGCGGACTGCCCGGCGTGTGGCCGTTCGTCCCTGTGTTCCCAGCCCTCACGTTCGAGACGGTCTGGGGCGGCCCTCGCATCCGCGGCCTGTTCGGCGTCGATTCGTCCGGATTCCTCGTCTGGATCGGCGACACCGGCACCCTCCACCTGCTCAACACCACCTACGGCGTCGCGCTCGGTGGGCGTGACCTGCAGTTCGGCCCGATCGCGGCCCTCGGGCTGTTCGACGCCGGCATCGGCTTTCGAGCATCGTTCACGCCGTTGCAGGTCCACAACGGCGACGGGCGGATGGGACTCGAGGCGCGAATCCTCGCGTTTGCCGGCGGCGCAGGTGAGACCGATCTGCTGTGGGTGTGGCGCTCTGCCGGCCGCAACCAACGTCGCGTCCTGGAGCAGCCCGGAAGGCCGCTATGCACTTCCCTGGCGTTCCTCCTCGGCGCGGCAGGCGGATTCTCGAGCACGGACGGCTCGTGGCAGTACGTCGGGGCTGACCAGCCGTGGGCGCCAGCAGTCTCTCCGTTCGCTGGCGTCGCCTGTGAGGCCGATGGCTTCGTGCTCGGGTTCGAGACGGCCCCGGCATATGGCTGGCTGCTACCGCCCACCCACGATCGCGTCCACCACATGGGGTCGCACACGTTCGGCCCCATGTTCGAGCGTGGAGACCTCCGCTTCGGCCCGATCGGACAGGTCGGGATCTGGACGGCGGGTCTCGGCGGGCGCGTCGCGTGGACCGGCTTCGAGGACGCCCACGGGCGCAAACAGGGGCTAGATATCCGAGCCATCGCGCTGTTTCCCTACGCGCCCGCGTGGGAGTTTACGGCTGCGTGGGGGATCTGGACGGATCCACGACGCTGACGCCGTCAATTCCGGGCGGCAACGGCAGTCCCTGGACCCGAGCGACCGCGATGCGCGCGTGTGCAGCCGCGCCGTACATCAACGCAGCGGCGATTCGCGCAACATCGCGACCTTCGACCGGGCCGAGCGAGGTGCCCGACGCCCAGTCGTTGAACGCACCCATCGCGGGCCCGCACCAGATCTGGAAGTCCCGCTTGCGTTCGTCGTCACCGACGCGGGCCCACCGCGACGTCATCCCGAGGTACCAAC
>CANNIZ010000137.1 GCA_947505245.1 Pseudomonadota bacterium
CGTCGCGAGCGCCGCTTCGGCGGCTCGTTTTGCAGCGACGTGCGACGCGACGGCGTCGCGTGCGGAGGCCTCAGTCGCGACCTTGTTTGCGCTCGCGACCTCGACGTCGACCGCCGCCGGTCCAAGCGCCCGGCGGCGCGCCAGGACATCACCGGATGGTGGCCCGAGCCGAATTGTCCCGCCGCGCTCGATGACGGCGCCCGTTCCGCGCACGACCGCCGCGCCCCCCGTCGCCTGGTGGTGGCGCAAGGCAGCTTCGAGGTCGTCCACGATCGCGGCGTCGAGCAGCCGCTCCAACGTGTGCGGGGGGCCGAACACGACCGTTGCCCGGCCATTGGCCGTCGCGATGCCAGCCGCCTTTCGCAGCTGGGCGATCTCGCCGATCACAGGCGCCAGCAGGCGATCACCGAGGGCGGCGGACACCCACCCCTCGTCGTGCGCTGCAACCTCGAGGACGTCCGCGACCGTCGTCGTGCCGAGGGCCTCCCGGACCGCGGCTGTTCCCCGGTCGGCGGCTTCATCGACGCCGACGGCCGCTGCGAGCGCTTCTCTGCGAGCGACAGCCGCCTCCTGGGCGCGAAAAGCCTTTGCGCGCGCGGCGTCGGCGGCGGCGGCCTCCACCGCGGCTTGTTGCTCGGCCTTTGATGCAGCCTCAAGCGCCTGCGACGCCTTGCCCACGAGGAGCGCGTGCTCCGCGACCACCACCTCCGTCGCTGCGGCGGCGTCCTTTCGGACCGCCTCCTCGAGCGCCCGAGCCCCCCTGACGTCTTCCGCGTCCGCGCTCGCGAGGGCCTCGCGATGCCGAAGGTCGCGCGCGCGCTCTGCAACAGTCGCGGCCCCCTGCATGGCCTCGAGCCACTGCCGCAGGCGAGCCTCGACGCTCACCGACGACTCCGAGGCCGCGTCGCGCGCAGCCGTTACGACCCGCGCGGCATCGGAGTCCGCCGCGGCCAACGCGAGCGCGACCTCACGCTCGGCGCGCGAGATCGCTTCGACGCCCGCTCGTTCCGCGCTGGTGAGCACCGCCGCCGCTCCGCGCTCAGCCTCTTCCGTAGCCCGCCGAACCGCACCGACTTCGGCCTCGACCTCCGCGAACCGCGAGCGATCCGTCTCCGCCTCGGCGCGCGCGGCGGTCGCAGTCTCCTGCGCCGACGCCACGGCGGACTGCGCGCGTTCGAGCTCCGCCTTTCGAAGCTCGGCTTCACGGCGAAGCTTCTTGCGGCGGTCGAGCAGGCTTTCAAGCTCCCTTCGCGCAGCCAACAACAACACCGCGAGGCGCTCGCGCTCCGCCGGGACAGCGAGGACGCGACGCTCGGATTCCTCGACCCGGACGCGTTCGGCGGCCCACACGGCTTCCGAGCGCGCCGCGAGGCCATCGGTCTCGAGGGCGTCCGACCGACGCTCATCGCGGTTCTTCCGCATGGCCGCATGGGCGGCTCGTCGATTCGCGACCGCATCCTCCGCGGTCACCACGTTTGCGGCGGCAAACACGCGCTCAGCGTCCGCCGCGCCGACCTCGTCACGCCCACGAACTACGGCGATCCCCGCCTCGGCGCAGTCGTGCTCCGCGCGCGCGACCTCACGCGAAAGGTCTTCGACGCGCCGCAACAGCGCATCGCGCTCGCGCTCCGACGCGAGAAGCTCCGCTTCGACCCCTGCGAGAACGTCACGCGCGGCGTTTGCGTCCGCCTCGACCTGCTCGACGACCGCGCGGCGCGCCTCGACGTCAGCGGTCTTTCGCGCGAGCTCGCGCTCCGCAACGGCCGCCTCCTGCTGGGCCGCCATCGCCCGCACACGCGCCTCCTTCCGTTCATAGGCGAGGTCCGCGTACTTCACCAGCCCGAGCAGCGTCTCGTCCTGCCGGATCGCCGTACGAAGGCGCCGAAAACGCGCAGCGCGGGCGACCTGTCCCTCAAGAATCCGCAGGCGCCCCGCCATCTCCTCCGACACGTCCGCGACGCGATCGAGCTGGGCCGCCGTCGATTCGAGCTCGTGCTGCGTCTCGTCGCGACGCGCCTTGTACCGCGAGATCCCAGCAGCCTCGTCCACCAACAGGCGGCGCTTCTCGGGGCTCGCGTGGATGATCTCGCCGATGCGGCCCTGCTCGATGAAGCTGTACAGGTTCGAGCCGACGCCGGTGTCGAGGAACAGGTCGATCACGTCGCGTCGCCTTACGCGCTCGCCGTTTAGCAGGTACTCACTGCGGCCATCACGGAACAGGCGCCGTGTAACGGCCATTTCGACCAGTCGTGCGTACACGCCCGGGAACGGATCGCCGCCTTCGGCGGAAAACGTGAGCGTGACCTCGGCGAAGCCAACCGCAGAGCGATCCGTGCTGCCCCCGAAGATCACGTCGGCCATGTCTTCGCCGCGAAGCGACTTCGCCGACTGCTCGCCGACACACCACTTGATCGCGTCGACGAGGTTCGACTTTCCGCAGCCGTTCGGTCCCACGACACAGCCGATGCCCGACCCGAACACGAGCCGGGTCTTGTCCGGAAACGACTTGAAGCCGTGGATGTCGAGCGAGCGGATCCGCATGTTCAGGCGTTCTTTCGCCTCCAGATCGCCGCGCGCTCAACGTAGGTCCCCCACGAGTAGGCGATCCACTTCAAGTCCTTCTCATTGGTCGGCCGCGTCACCTTCGCGGGCGAACCCATCACCATCGAGCCGGGCGGGATGATCGTGCGCGCGAGCACGAGGGCGCCGGCCGCGACGATGCTCCCGCTGCCGATCACGGCGTTGTCCATCACGATGGCCCCCATGCCGATCAAGCAGTCGTCTTCTACCGTGCAGCCATGGAGGATCGCGCGATGCCCGACAGTCACGCGATCACCGACGAGCGTGACGCTGACGCCGCCCGTGTTGTGGCACACCGCGCCGTCCTGCAGGTTCGAATTCGCGCCAAGGCGCAGCAGTCCCATGTCGCCGCGCATGACGGCCGCGGGCCACAGGGACGCGTTCGCACCGATCTCCACGTCGCCAATCACGTAGGCGCCCGCGTGTACCCACGCTTCGGGGTGCACTCTTGGCACGAGTCCATCGAACTCTTCGACCATGGATCCCTCCGAACGGCCGACCGTAACCCGCCCACCCCGTTCTCCACCCTCCCCGACCGCTACCGCAGCGCGAAACGTTCTGCGCGCCCGATCGGACAACTGCGAAGCGCGCTACGCACCCCGAAGGTCCAAAATCCCCCTCGGTCCGTTGGCGGACGCTGGC
>CANNIZ010000138.1 GCA_947505245.1 Pseudomonadota bacterium
CCTCGCCGATCGACGGTCGTTGCGCGGCCCCAGCCGTGGCCGAGGACTTCGAGTGCAACTGCGGGCCGTTTCACGACCTCGTCGACGGGAGTGGTCGGGTTGTAGCCGTATCCGAACCAGAGCAGATCGATCGCCGTGAGCCCGCCCGCGAGTCGCGCGGCGCTGGCGGGATCACCGCGCCCGGTGACCGCGCGCGCGAGACCAAATGCGAGGGCGACCGCGACGGCGAGCGGCCAGGCGACGGGACCCGAGAGCGGCGCCGTGCCGTGCGTGAGCGCATCGACGAAGGCGGTCGCGCGCGAGACCGGGGTCTCGTCGACGGGGTCGAGTGGATCGGCATGCACGAGGTTCGCGAGGGCGCCGATGATCGGGTCTCGGCCGTGGACGAGGGCTTCATTCGCGCCGCTGATACACACGAACGTGGCGACGGCGGCGAGCGCTATGGCGCCTGCGATGCGGCGAAGGCGCTTCGGGTCGGTGGCGGCGAGCGAGGTCAGGTCGTCCACGCCGAACGCGGCGATCTGGCCGGCGGCGAGGACGAGGAAGATGCCCGCGCGAACGGGAAACCGAAGGTAGCCCATGCCGGGGAGCATCCGCACGAGCGCATACACCGGCAGGTGGGAGCCGAGCATCACGATCAGGGCCACGAAGCCCAGGACCAGCCACGGACGTGCGCCACGCGACCGAGCGCCGAACAACGCGAAGATCGCGACGGGGATGCCGAGGTAGAAGCAGTCCTCCCAGTACGACACGCCGCGGCCCGCGTACCCACCGGCGCGGTGGTGGTAGGTCGTCTGCACGTCCGCGGGCCGATCCACGCCGAAGAGATCGGGCAGGATCGCGTTGACGAGCTCCTCGGGCGGCAGCGAACCGGTGGAGGCAAAGGCCGCGTCCACGCCCTCGGCGCGGTCTCCGAAGTCGACGAGCTCGGCGGTCGCTGCGAGTTGGGGTGACGCGAGCACGCCCCCCAGGGTGAGCGCGAGCGCGAGCTTGCGGAGGCCGCCTCCGACTTCCGGCAGGCTGACGGCCGACCCAAGCCCGACGAACAGCATCGCGTAGGTCGCGAACAGCGCCATCTGCGGGTGGCCTGCGAGCCACGCCATCGCCAACACGAGCCCGGCCCGCCACACCCACGGGCCTCCGAGCTGTACGGCGAGCGCGGTCGCTCCGAGCAACCAGGGGATCCACGCCATGACCTCGAACATGCCGAGGTAGACGAGGTGGGAAACGAGGAAGCCAGAGAAGCCGTAGCCGAAGCCCGCGACCACCGACGCAGCGACGCTCCGGCGCTGAATGCGGGCCAGCCAGAAGGCGCCTGATGCCGCGAGGGCGTGATGTACGCCCACGGTCCAATTCAGCGCAGCGACGTCAGCGACGTGCGGGTTCGTGAACAGCCACGTAGCGAGGCGCCACGCGACCAGGTTCGGCGGGTAGAGGACGCCGGCCTGCCCGTCTGCCAGCAGGGGGTAGCCATGACCGATCGGCGCCCACAGCGGCGGTTGGCCGTGCAGCCACTCCCGCATCGCCCACGCCCGCCACGGGAGGTGGTGGTGGCGAAGGTCGTGGAAGAACCACGTCGAGCGCGCCCACATCGCGTCGCCGCACCACAGCGCCGCCCAGGTTGCGAACAGCGCGTGCGCCCAGCCGTCGCGCTGAACGGAGGCCTCGCTCATTGCTGGTAGCCCAGGGCTTCGAGCATCGCGCCTTGGAGGGGTGGCGGCGCGTCCACCAGCTTTCGGAGCGTCTCGGCTTCCGGGTCGACGAGGCTGCGCGCCCGCGCGAGGTCATCGGGGGAGGAGGCCTTCAGGTCGCGGGCTTCGGTGGGGTCGTCCGACACGAGGAACAACGTCTCGTCGCCGGACACGAGGTCCCGCACGTATTTGGTGCCGTTGTTTCGGGCGCCGATCAGGGCGCCGTCCGAGAACGCGCGCGCCTTGCGGCCGACCAGCGCAGTGCCGAGCGATTTGGTGCGCTTACCCGACGCGTAGTCGAGCAGGGAGACCCCCTCGGTCTCTGCGAGGGGCAGCACGCCCGTCCACGCGAGCAGCGTCGCGGCCACGTCGGTGAGGCGGACCTGAGCGGTCACCTGCTTCACCGCGCCGCCCTGTCCCGGCGCGGCGACGATCAGCGGGACCCGGATGACCTCCTCGTACAACCCGACGTGGGTGAAGTCGATCCCGTGCTCGCCGAGCATCTCGCCGTGATCCCCGGCGACGACCACCAGCGTTCGATCGGACACCCCTGCGGCGCTGATCTGATCGAGGATGCGGCCGACCTGCCGATCGGCCTCCGTCACCTCGCTCGCATATAACCGCCGCAGGTCGCCGCGCTCGGCGTCGGTGAACGTGGCGTCAGGACCGAGGTGATCCCGGTGTAGGAACGTGGGATCGCCGGGCTGATTCGCTTCGTACGGCGCGTGCGGTTCGAATACGTGGACCCACGCGAAGAACGGCCCGTCGTGGTGTTGATCGAGCCAGGTTTCAAAGGCGTCCACGGTGTCCTCGCCACGCCGCTCGACGAGCCATGGGGTGGACGCGGGGGCGCCGCGCGCCATCCACACCCAGGTGAAAAGTCTCGCGATCCCGAGCCGTGACAGCCCCGGTCCCGGTGGAAGGTCGTCATCGTACACGGCGAAGCCCGCGTCGAGGCCCGTTCGGGCGTCCACCGCGTAGCTCGACGTGAACGCCGCCGTTGAGTAGCCGTTGGCGGCGAGCGCCTCGGCGACCGTGGAGAACCCGGACGCGAGGTGGTGGCCGTTGGACACGACGCGATGACGCAGCGGGTGCAGGCCGGTGAACATCGACGCGTGGGCCGGCGCGGTCTCGGGCATCGGGGTGACGGCGTCGAGGAACAACACCCCGCGCGCGGCGAGCTTGTCGAGGTTGGGTGTCCCGCCGCCGCCGTACGCGCCGACGGCGTCGCGCCGGAGCGTGTCGATCGTGACGACGAGGACGGACGGTCGTGGCTCGCTCGTTCCGTGCCGCGCGACCACGAGCCGGGCCGGCGCGGACGCGACCACGAACAGAAGCGCCACCGCGCCGAACGCGGCCGCGACGGGTGCGCGATCGCGTGCGCGATGTTCGAACAGACGCGTGCCTGTGGCCGCCGCGCCGACGCCACACGCAGCGATGGCGACGGTGGCGAGCGCGAGCGGGTGTCGGCCGTCGCGAACCAGCGCGAGGACGGGCCACGCGAGCACGAGGCTGCTGGTCG
>CANNIZ010000139.1 GCA_947505245.1 Pseudomonadota bacterium
AGTCGCGCCAGCCGCTCGATCTCCGGGAGCACGACGAACACGGTCGCATCGGCCGCCACCAGGGCATGCTCGACGACCGCCAGATCGAGCGTCGACCCGCCGATCTCGCTGTAAGCCACGGTGCTGAGCCAGTAGCGATCGACGACCACGTCACGCCCCTCCTCGAGGTGGCGTCGGATGGCGCCCGATGCGTGAACCACGCTCCCCGCGTAGTACAGCTGCCGCGCCTCGGGCTCGTACCAGGCGCGGTCGACGCGCTCGCGGACGACTCGGTCATCGACGTCCGGCGTGGTCATCCACACAGCTCCGAGCGCGCTCGCCACCAGCCGCGACAGGGTGGTCTTGCCAACGCCATCGATGCCTTCGAAAACGATCAGGCGGCCTCGCATCGTTCCTCCTTTGCGGCCTCGATGGCGAGGATTTCGACCGTTCGCTCGCGGCCGCCTACCTTCACGACCCGCACGTCACCCACACAGGCGCCGACGAGTTGGCTCAAGAACGGCGTGTCGTACGCGACCCGGCCCAGGCTCGGGTCCCCGTCGTCATGGCCGGCGACCACCACCGTGGCGGGCTCCTGCTCGTCGATCGACCAGGTGACGCGCGCGCCAAGCACAACACGATCGGCGTCCTTCGGAGGCCGCACGACGATCACTCGCAGCAGCAGGTCCTCGAGGTCGCGGACCTGACGCGCCAGCTGGTGCATCTGCCGCATGTTCTCCTCGAACGCGAAGTTGTCGTGCCAGCCGGAGCTGTCGCCGGACTGCAGCGCGTCCGGGTTCTCGGCGCTGCGCGCGAGGTACGCCGCCCGCGTCGCATGAATTCGATCGGCCAGGCGCTTGCGGCCCGCCGGGGTCAGGTAAACATCGCGCATCGCGCCTCCCACAGCTCGAGGACGCTTCGCGCCACGGTGATCGGACACGTGTTCGACGTATCGATGGTTCCGACGACGGGGATTCCGAGCCGGTCGCACCAAAGGAGGGAACGGCGAGCCACGCGCGCGAAGAACGCGGGGTCACCAGCCTCCGTCGCGCGCTGACGCCGCGTCGCATCATCCGCGCGCAGGAATACGGCCACCGCGAATCGGCTCGCGGCCGACCTCCGCGCCTGCGTGAACAAGGGCGCCACGAGCGACTCGTTCCGCGCCTCGGCGTAGGCCAGGTTCGCGGGGTGCCACGACTCCACGATGCGCGGTCCGCGCGCCATGGCGTCGCGCGCGATCTCTCGTGCGAAAACCTCGCGATCGAAGTCCGCGTCACGTTCGTCAGCCTCGCTGCCGAGAGCCCAGGCCGGGTCGAATGCAAGCCGCTTGCCGATCTCGTCGTCGAACGGCACGGCCGCGAGTCGAGCGAGCGACTCGCCCGCGGTGCTCTTGCCGGCCGCGTGCGCCCCGAGCAGGACGAGGTCCGGTCTCATGCGGCCCTCCGCACTTCGGCCAACGCGATCCAGTCCGCCCAGGCCGCCGCCGCCGCGTCTCGGCCTCCAGCCAGCAACGCCGGCACAAGCGACACGCCGAGGTCCGTTCGGTCCATGCAGGGCCGCAACACGCCGTCCTCCGTGAGGCGCACCGCATGGATGCCCTCGCGACATCGCTCACGAACCGGGCACCCGGCACACGCGCTCCACGGAGCCAGCGCGCCGAGGCGCTGGTGCTTCACCTCGACGACGAGCCCATCCTTCCACGCGAGGTGCGTCGTCGACAGGCTGTCGGGGTCGGGCGCGATTCGCGACGACGCCGCCGGGCCGCGAAGGCGCGTGACCGCGCGCACCAGATCGGGCGCGCCGAGCGAAAGGTTGCCGAGGTCGTCGAGCACGTTCACGACGAGCGGTCGTCCTGCGGCCCACGTCAGCAGGCCGTCGAGGTCGGTCTCGTCCTCTGGGCCCCGGTACACGAAATTCAGCTTGAGCGGACGGCCGCGCTCGACCAGGCGCGCAAGCATCGCATCCCGAAGTCCGAGGAGACCCGGCTTCCCGCCGCGCGCGAGGAAGGCCTCCGGCGACCAGCCGTGGATGCTCATGTTGGCGCGGTCGAGCCCCGCGTCGAACAGTTCGTCGATCCGATGCGTCGGCGCCGCGCCCGACGTGATGATCGAGATGTCGACGGACGCGGACACCGCTCGAATCCCGCGCACGAGCGCGGGCAGGTCGGCGCGCACCAACGGCTCGCCACCGAGCAGCTTGATCTTCCGCACCCCGTTGTCGATCCCTGCCGCGACCAGCGCGATCATGGACGTCGTGTCGAGAGCGCGCTCCGCCGACTTGACGCCCTCATGGTGGCAGTAGGAACAGGCCATGGGGCAACGACGGGTGACGACGATGCGAAGGTAGCGGGGTCCCATGAACAGCTCCGAGTTGCCTGGGAGACGCTCGAGTCAGGTGGCTTCGGACACCCCGACGAGCACCCGCTGTCACGGGCGGGCCGCGAGCACGGCACCCGCTTTCTGGCCAAAGACCTCCTCGGGGTAGTGCGAGGCCAGCGCCTGCAGCTCCGTCAAGGCGGCCCGTTCAAAATCGTCGGCCCAGGAACCGACGCCTTCGTCGAACACATGCTGAAAAGTCGCCAAATTTTCCGCGTCCACGCTGTGACCCTCGGTTCGCAGGCTGCGCACGTCTTCGGAGATCCCGAGCAACGCCACCGCACCGAGGAATTTCGCCTCGACCACCTCGCTGGGGGTGCCGTCAAACCAGACGGAATCGCGACGGAACGCCAAAACGCGAGCGCGCCGCTCCGCAAGACGAATGGCGTCACTTCCGAGGTCACCCGACGGAACGTACGCGGGCATCGACGCGAATCCCGACCGGAGCTCATCGATCGTCATCGGACCCGCCGCCCTCATCGGCACAAGGTCGCGATGGTTCGCGCGCTCCGTCGCGGCGAGCGCCGCCCATGGCGTGCCTGGCGCCCCGCGCTCGATACCTGCAAGCTCACCGAGCGCCTCTCGTTCGCGCGGAACGTACACCGTAAAGGCCACCCCCTCCAGGGACGCGACATACGCGGCACGATCCTCCGGCTTGCCGTCGATCGACGCGAACGCGGATTCATGAAGGACATCGATCAGGCGCAGGCTCGCCATCGCGTGGTAGTAGCGCACCTCAGGAAGGTCCTCCAAACCCCCTTCGAAGCTGTCGGCAAGTTCACGAAAGGCATCCACGCGAAGGTGAAAATCCGGCACCGTCAACGTA